>NZ_AOMA01000088.1 GCF_000337895.1 Halobiforma nitratireducens JCM 10879 | reverse complement strand
AGACAGCTGCAACGATTTGCACACTGATCGCCGACCTTTCTGGCGATCAGGTGCGCACTGACTTGCAGTAGCTACTATATTAGGTCGCTATACGGCTACTTATCTACGATAAGCCCGTTGTCTGACAGTAAGCACATGCTTCAGGGGCTCGCCGAACAGGCCGCCGGCATCTGCCGGCCGTCTTCGTCCAGCAGCCTCTGGTAGTCGCTTTTCCTCACCTATGAGATCATTCGATAGCATCCCGTTCGAGACGTGCGCCACTGATGAGCGTGGGTACCAGATCTTCAAAGACCAGATCTGGCACTCGGAGGAGGTCTGCAACTCCTGTTTCACCCAGGTTCGGTCGATCGGCTCCGAGCGGAGTCAGATGCTCGAGGCCCCGGACGAGAAGCAACTCGAGACGACGACCACGACCCCTGGAAAGAGCTTGCCGAGCACGAGGACACGCTCGAGATGCTCATCGAAGAAGATGTCGCGATGGCAGAGGACGCCGAGATCCTGCTCGAGGAACTCGAGGAGAGGGGATACCGATGACGGAACCTATCGCACACAGTGGTTTATCGATCCAGGAGTGTGCTGCGGATTTCGGGATCGTCGAGGACATCGGCGACCTCAAGGAGGCGCTTTGCCTTCTCGGGCGGGAGCTCGGCGAGCGCCTCGGCTTCCCGATCGTCAGCCTCGTCGAGCTCGGCGGCAGCCTGCGGGTCCATCGCCTGGCCACACCAGACACACAGCGGTTCGTCCCGGGGCGTTTCCCGGCCGCAACGGGTACACTCGAGGGGCGCGATCGGATCGGGTTCGTCTTCGGAGACGTCGACGCCGTGGAGCTTCGCGAGCTCCCGATCGCTATCTTCGCCGAAGACCGAGATGTAGCGAGCGGCGACATCGCTCCCGCGGACCCAGCCGTGATGTTCCTCGATGTGGGCCTGGTTCAGGTTGCGACTGGCGAGGAACGCAGCACTGGACTTCCGGAAGTTGGTCAGCGTGACGGGCTTCTCGACGCCGGCGCGGCCGGCAGCCTCGTCGAAGACCTTCGAGACCATCCGGTCGGAGATGCCCTCGACCTTGGTGATCTTGCTCCAGAGGGGCGCATCGGGATCGTCTCGATCGGGATGGTCGTCGAGCCAGCGGTTGACGTAGGGGACCGACGGAATCAACATGATCGTCCGGCGGCCCTGCTTCCCCTCGACAGTGACCTGCAGCCCGTGATCGTGGTCCTGGATGTCGCCGACAGTCAGCGATTTGAACTCGCCGCCGCGAAGGCCGGCGTCGAACTGGAGGGCGATCATCGCGGCATCGCGCGCGTTGAAACACTCGTCGATCATGGGGACGGCGTCGTCTTCCCACTTGAGCATCTCTCGAGGATCGGGCGAGGGGTCGTAGTTCCGCGAGGTGCCGGTTGGGACCCAGTCGACGGTCGGCGGACACTCGGACCCGTCAGTGACGCGCTTGGCGAAGACGCGGATAGCGCTGCGGTAGTCCCGGTTCGTCTCCTCGTTGTCGTAGTTGCGGTTGATCCAGGCGACGATTGTCTCGGTTGCGTCTCGATTATCGAGGGCGGCCGCGAGGGTGTTATCCTCGAGTTCTTCGGCCATGATGACGCAGTGCCGGAGAAGCTTCTCGTGACGGTGATCGGAGTACTCCTGGGCGAGGAGATCGAGCGTGTCGCTGAACTCGAGCAGCAGTTCACGATCGCGGTCACCGATGTCGCCGCCGGTTTCGGCGCGATCGCGGAGACTGTCTATCCGCTTCCGTGGTGTCGTCGCCATGAACTGTTAGAGTTTGGTGAACGCCATAAACTCTTGGCTTTGAACCTCGGGTTATTAGCCCACTCCCGGCTCTATCAGCATTTTGAATATTTTTGGGTGAAAAGCCGGCAGTACCGGCCCTCTTGGGTGTTTCCGATATCGACCGGCGTGACGACCTTCGAGCCTCGCCAACGGGCACAGCCGACAGGACGTGAGTGAAATTGGGTCACGCCACGTAGTCGAGCCAGTCTAGAGCACGGAAAACCCCACGGGTGGGTGATCGATCGAGAGCGTGTGGTGGGGTGATCACGTGGGGCCGGCGGGGGGCCAGTGTCACGTAGCGAACGGTATCAACCGGGCAACGACTGATACTCCCAATCCCCGCCATCCTACTGTTGTCTTGCGATTATTCTAAACTTGTTGGCCGATCTTCCGTCGTTCACGTACGGCCACGATCCCGTGTCACTCGAGGTCCTGTCTCTTATACACNATCAGAGATGTGTATAAGAGACAGGGGTCACGCCACGTAGTCGAGCCAGTCTAGAGCACGGAAAACCCCACGGGTGGGTGATCGATCGAGAGCGTGTGGTGGGGTGATCACGTGGGGCCGGCGGGGTGCCAGTGTCACGTAGCGAACGGTATCAACCGGGCAACGACTGATACTCCCAATCCCCGCCATCCTACTGTTGTCTTGCGATTATTCTAAACTTGTTGGCCGATCTTCCGTCGTTCACGTACGGCCACGATCCCGTGTCACTCGAGGTCACGATTACGGGTCTTTCGGACTTTAGCCGACCCTTTCTAGAGCTGACAAACGCTTGTTGGACTTGTTGGAGTTCAGTCCAGCGACTAATACCGAACCCAACAGCCACCAGTAAAAATATATGTAGTTGGTCTTATACAAATGGATCATGTGTGATAGTGATGATGAAGAAATACGTTTGCGGCTGAACGAACTCAACTTCGTCCAGGACCGATGGCGTCGATATAACCGTTCTATCTATCAGAGTTTCTATCTCTCTATCATCTTCGCCGGTGTTGCACTAACTCTCTTCACAGAGACAGGTGAGGCAACGACCGTTGATTCTGTCCCTGTGTTGATTGCCACCGCGACAGTGTTCACCGGCTTAGGTATCGCGATTTTCATATTTACTGCAAGAAGGGACAAGTTGACGATTAAGATCGGCGAAATTCAGCGTGAAGTCTGTGATGAGTACGAGGCCGTCTCTATAGAGACAGACGGCACAGAAGAAACAGACGACGGAGACTCTTTGATTGCTGTGGACGAAGATGGGAAGATTCCCGGAGGGAGTCGATTGTGGAAGTTCTACCTTTCAGTCGGACTCAGCATGTACATACTGACTGTCTGCTTTTGGTTCTGAGCCGGCGTTCGCCATCGACTGATCGCATCTAGGACGCCGTCGAGTGGGCAGTCATCACCGCTACCGATTCTGTCGAGAGGGTTGGTGGCTGGCCATAGTACGTCCGTCCTGTCGAAAGCAATACTACGGACACAGGTTGGTCTTCGGCGTGTATCACACAGTCAAACCCGATGGTACCATCGACCTCCGTGGGGTTGCTGGGCTATTGTGGGTCGACGAAAATCGGCTTGTGGCAGCGGACCGGACCACTCGTGGACGGAGTTCCGGTATGGCTTCGGCCGAGCTCTTGTGGGAGTTGGCCGGTACATCTGTGCCTCACACATGTCGTTACGCTCAGTTCTAACTCTTCGTCCACAGCGCTGGTCGAAATCTGAGTTCTGCAGGGATCGGTGCTGCTGCGAAAATCGTTGCTCCCGGCAGGAGGGGCAGTCCTGCCAGGGGTGACAACATCACCGTTCGGCGACAGGGAGTGCAACGCTCCCTGGGGTGGACCACGTGGGTGAATTCCGTGGTGATCGGGTATCCATCACGTAGCTGGTGTGGGGGTTCTCAGGGTGTTGTCCACCCAGTCCGACTCTCGGACAGGCGTAATATTAATCTTGCCTCTAATATTATCAAGAAGTGTGCTTCTCGGGACCGTCTCTCGAGGAAGGGGACTGATCGGGTGGAGACCCGTTCGGTAGTACAGTGAGGGAGTATAATGATGCTGCGTGTCGGGCCCGGTGTTGCATCGTCCAGCAAGGACTTCCGGGGAACCGACATTGCCCTCGAGAGCGACCGATCCCGCTGTGCTGCTGGGAGACGACACATCGAGACACTATCGAGGCAGACTACCGCTCGGAGGGGACGGCGGCCAACGCCGACCACAGCGAAGAGGAGAGAAGCGAGTTCAGCGGCGAGTGCGTCGACCGCGTTACTCGTGATCCACGACACGACCGGCTTCCCGTCCATCGAGGAACTCCCCCATTGATACAGTCGAGTATGAGTAGTATCCGTAAGTAATACATAGTACGCTGTCATATCGGAGAACGGGCGCACGCCCTGCCCTCGGCGGAACAAACGCGCGTCCGTAGCAGGCGGCACCGAAGGTCACCGGCGACAGGTTCCGGAGTAGGCCGACAGCCGAGGAGCCGGCTGTAGGCGTTGCCATCCGAGCCGAAGCCCACCGCCGATAGGTGCCGTCAGCCGGACGATTGCGACGGGAGACCTCCCGAGGGCTACGCACGACGACAAGGCTCAACAACGAAACGCACAGCGGGGGCGAGTCGAAGAACTCGTGCGGATGCCTTTGTTACAGACACACCCTCCGATACTCTCGAGCGACTCGAGTCTCCTTGAGGGCACGTTCTCGTCGAGTCACGACGACAGCGAGAAAGCGATTCACCACTTCGAACAGCGGCCGAAAGGGAAGAAACAGGCAGGCCGCGTAGCGGCAGCGTGGTCTCGGACATCCCCGACCGACGTGCCGGCCGGTGCCTGCGGGACGACATCGCCCCGCGAGTACAGTTCGGGGGTCGAGCTTCGGCTCGAGGTGACCGCTAACGGAGCCGACCCTGAAGAGACGGGTTCCCGTTGCTGCGAGCAGTTACTCGTCGGGAGTACGGATATCGGCAGACCCACGATTCCGACTGCATCGACGAGCGATCGGGGTACCGCATTCGAGAGGCAACTCTCGAGTCGGGACCGTCTATCGGCAGGCGTTGTACTCGATCGTCCGCGAGAGGGGTGGTGTACAGCCGAAGCGATGTCCGTCCGGCCGGTCTGTAATCTCGGTGTCGAGTCAGTTCGGTACTGCTGTTACCGCGTCTGCCGCCGTCGTTCCGACCTGCTCGTAAAACTGTCCACGGAGGCTGTCGGCGTGTTGTGACATCTGGGTCAGGACGACGATGTGGTCGGACTCGACGGTGAAGACGATATCGAGGTCCATGTCGAAGAACGTCCCCCGGAGAATAAACTTCGTCTCGTCGTACAGTCCCTCGTGGTTCGGCGAGACCTTCCGACAAACGTAGCCGGATCGCTCTCGGAGGACGGTCTTCAGCTCTGCCGGTGTGAGATACCGATCGCGTTTCTCGCGTGTGGTCGTGGTGATGTGAATCGTATCGAGTGGGGACACACGCGGATACAACGACGGACGGGGCTAAAACGATACGGGCAACGTCGTGCCGAACGTGTCCGATGCATCCCACGAGATACCGTCGCCTCGGCCCTCGAGACATCGAGCCTGCGACGAGTAGAGCCGACTTCGGAAACACCGATGTCAGGACGGACAACGCGACCGCTCGACAGTACCGCCGTCTGACTCGTACCCGTGTGCGGCCGCCACGTCGACCAGACCGGCCCCCTGGTCGGTATCGGCCATGCCGAGGTCTTCGGCCGTCTCGAGGAGTCGCTCGCGAGCGTCGGTCGGGGTATAGCCGTCGGCCAGCAGCGTGGCTGTGGCACCCGTCACATGCGGTGCCGCCATCGAGGTCCCGCTCTGGACGGCGTAGCCGTCGACGACCGTCGAACAGATGTCTGCGCCTGGAGCCGCGATGTCGACCTCGGGGCCGGTCGAGGAGAATCCGGTGAGTTCGTCGTCGATATCCGTCGCGGTGACGGCGACGAACTCGTCGTAGGCAGCCGGGTAGCTCACGGAGTCGGGCCGGCCATAGTTACCGGCGGCCGCGACCGGCAGGACGCCCGCCTCGAGTGCGTACTGCCCGGCGGCTTGCAACGCCGGCGACGCTCGACGCGACCCGAGGCTGAGGTTGATCACGTCCCACCCCTGGTCGGCGGCGTACCGGATCGCTTCGACGATCGCGGAGGCGCGACAGCCACCCGCCCCGCCACAGACTTTCAGTGCGTGCAGCGTCGCGTCCGGAGCGACACCGAGGACGCCGTCGTCGCCGTCCGCGGCGGCGATGGTCCCCGCGACGTGGGTTCCGTGCCCGAGATCGTCACCCCACGGCTGGTCGCACTCCTGGCAGTCGACCCACGATTCGTGGTTGGATTCGTCGGTCGGGTCCGCCAAGTTCCCCGCCAGGTCGGTGTGGCCGTTGGCGATGCCGTGGTCGATGACGCCGACATCGACGCCCGCTCCGGTCGTTCCCTCAGCGTGGGCGATGTCGGCGTCGATCCGGTCGACACCCCACGGAAGCGTCTGTCCGGTCCCGTCGGCTCGCGTGGAAGTGGAAGTGGAAGTGGAAACACGCCTCAAAGTATGATCGGGGTGGACGAAGGTAACGTCGTCGCGGGACCGTAACGACTCGAGACGGTCCCGCGAGAAGACGCCCCGGACGAGTTTCAACGACGTGTGTTCGGTGAGGTCGATCCGGCTCGTTCCGCTATCCGACACGGACGCCGCCGCAGCCGCTCCGTCGGCCGACCGCGTCCCGACGATATAGTGATCTAGCCAGCGATAGACGGCAGCTCCGACGCCGAGCCCGAGCGTACCCGTTCCCAGGGATTTCAACAGGTCACGACGGGACCACTCGTGGCTCCCCATACGCACGTCCGTTCCACGTCGGTACTAATAAATCCGGAACCCGGAAACGCGCCGTCGGGTCTGGCGGCTAGTCACGCTCCAGTTCCACGTCGTCGCGAGGGCCGGCCGGTTCCTCTGTCTGTCTTTCCTCAGCCACTTGCTCGTGATCGTCCGCCTCGTCAGCAGCCTGAGGGACCGACGACTCGGCCACAGGAGAGGAGTGGTCAGGAGTAGCGACTCGAGTGTTGGCATCTCCGACGGGTTCGGTCAGTCCGTCCCGCAGATCGTCACCGAAGTGGGCTCCAAACGACCCTACGGCAGCGCCGAGCGCGATCGACACGAGCAGCGTGGCAGGATCGATCGAGCCGAGGGCGGCCACCGCAGCGACGACCCCGTTTCCGATGCCTGCGCTGGCTGCCAGGAGTCCGACGTTCGCCAGGGCTCCAGCGACGCCCGCCTCGAGTAGCGGACGGTCCTCGATCGCCATGCCGGCCACGAACCCGCCGACGAAGAGTCCGACGAAGGAACCGGCGACGGGTACCAGCGCCAGCCCCGCCGCTGTGCCGATGGACACCGCCATGGCGGCGACGACGACCCCGACGAGCGAGGTCCGGTTCCACGGGCTGTCGCTCACGTGTGGTTCAGTCGGCAACTGGGGTATTGGATGTTTCCCCGCTCGCTTACGCACTGTCTGGGGGTCACTCGTCGGCGTCAGGAGTTCGCAGGCTCGCGTCTTAGGAGCACGCTGACCGATCGTTTCCAGTATGGCTGACGGTCGAACTCGAACTGGTCCTCGGTAGGCTGGAGCGTAACCCCCTCCGACGTGATCCCGTAGCGGCTATTCTCTCGACCTCGAGAGGGACGTGTCAGACACTTCCCGAGGGCGATGATGCCCGTCGCCTACGGGGACGATACATGTAAGTGGACCGTGACATTTCACTCGAGTTGACCGTCAAGAACAGTGGTATCGACGTTCGATCTCCGATCGTCGGAAAGAGAAGAGCCCCCCGGAGTAGACGGCCGGGGAGTCGGTAGTCACGTCCTTGTGGGGGTCAATGGGGCGATGGTGGTCCGGGTGTGGGAAACGGCAGGGGGGTCGAGTCCTACCGCCCCGGACTGACCGTTCAGTCAGCATTCTCATAAGCTTTCTGATCCACTCTGGGGAGATTACACACCAAGAGACAACGAAAGGAGGTCGGCCAGATCGGTCGCTCGGACGCCCCGCTGGAAGACGATCGAAATCCCGAAGAGAAACCGACCACGTTACGTCGTTTCGGACGCGGGATCGTAGGGAACCGACACCACGGGTCGGTCGGCGTTGAGAAGCAGCGACTGGCTGACGCTGCCGAACAGTGCCTGTCCCAGCGCACGACGTTTTCGGCCGCTCACGACGATATAATCGGCGTTTTGCTCCGTGGCGTACGAGCGGATAACTTCGGCTGGATCACCGACGAGTCCGACGGCCTCGAACTCGTCGACGCCCTCGACATCCCGGCCGATCTGTTTGGCGATGTCGGCGGCGTCGGCCTGGACGCTCTCGACGAGGTCGTGAACGGCATCGTCTTCCCTGTTTCGAAGCGCCTCCTCCGAGACCTCGGTAAAATCGATGGTCGGATCACCGACGTGAACGACGTGCAACTCGGCGTCGTACCGTTCGGCCAGTTCTGCCGCGCGTTTTACGACCGTGGTTGCTCGTTCCGACTGGTCGACTGCAGCGATGACGGGCATGTTTCTCGTATTGGCCGCGTCCAATATGAGGCCTCGGGTACCCACTCGAGGTCGCTGTGGGCTCTACAAGCGGTCCCTGAAGATTTCGTTTCTAACCAAAACGGTGCTGAGAGAGCGAATGTTCTAACATTGTACCGAGTTCGGTGCCCAAATAGAGCACTGCGACCCGGAATTGGTGTTTAATACCCACGTTCAGCCATCAATATCGAGTTGAGCCCATAGGATTTATGTATGACCAAAGAAAGCGTCCGGTCAATGCTACTCTCAGTCGACAGTGTGGAAGGAGACGATGCTCAACCACTCAGCTTCGAGGTAATCGCCGCGATCGCCGAACGAGAGGGTGTCGACCCGACCGATATCGAACCACCAGAGTACGACGCACTGTACGACGTCGTCAACCCCGAGGCGCTCGATTCGCTATTTGCGCCGCGGGAAGACGGGACGCCGCGGGGGCAGGGACAGATAGAATTCCGGTTTTGCGGGTACGACGTCGTCGTAACGAGCGAAGGCGATGTCGACGTTACCGAAACCGAGCAGTCCCAGGCGTAACCGCTCAGTGGCCGCACCAGCCGATGGCTGCTGTCGCCGCCCGCGATGGCTGGGGTTGGGGTTGGGAGTCGCCAGTCGTCTCGCTCACTCACGGTACGCCTCGATTCGAGATCGCCACTTCTCGGGCAACGGCTTCGACTCACCGGTTTCCGGATCACGCACGACCTGTACGGTTCGGGCGGTCGCCGCCCGCTTGCCGTCGGCACGAATCTCGTACTCGAACGGGAGACTCGAGGTTCCGAGTTCCGCGACATCGATCGCAACGACGACGTCCGAATCGGCTTCGATCGGTCGAACGTAGTCGATCTCGAGCGTGACGAGCACCGTTTCGGTTTCGACGAGCGATACGTCGAGCACGTCCCGGAAGTACGCATCGCGGGCTTGTTCCAGGTACGTGGCGTAGGTCGCGTTGTTGACGTGACCCATGAAATCGACGTCTCTGAGTCGAACGTCGACTGCAACTTCGTAGTCGTAGTCGTAGTCATAGGCGTCGCCGCCGTCGTCGGGGTCTCCGTCTGAACCGGAATCGGAGGCAGTCATGTGTGGCGAGACGCGGTCGAGGATGGTATGGGTGTCGTTGGCCGTCTCGGACGAGAAACACAGTGTGTGGCTACTCTGATGGACGAGCGGCCTCGAACACCCGTTCGTGAAGCCGGTCGGCGACAGTGTCCATCAGCGGCTTCATGTTGCGGGTGTCAGCCCGGTTGTACTCGACGAGCGTCTCGAGGGCTCCCTCGTCGCCGCGTTCGTACTCGTGCCAGAGTCGGACGGCGTCACGGCCGCTGAGATCGTCCAGTTCGCGGTCGATACCGACGTCACGTTCGATCTGTTTCAGTCCTCCGTCGAGACCGAGCTTCTTGCACGGGTACATGAGGTCGACGTGGGGGACCGAGACGTCGAGGTCGTAGCACGTCTCGAGGAACGGAACGTCGAACCGCTGTCCGTTGAAAGTAACGAGCAGCGACGACTGTTCGAGTTCCCGGGCAAGTCGGTCGGCGGTAAGATCGCGGTCCTTGACGAACGTCTTCGTCTCGCCGCCGCGATGGAGGGAAACGGTCGTCACATCGTTACAACTCGCGTCGAGCCCGGTCGTCTCGATGTCGAGAAAGCACGTCTCCGTGCTGACGTTCTCGTAGAGTCGCCAGCGGCTCGCGGCCGGTAACTGCTCCGCGAACGGCGAGATGTCGCCCCGCTCGAGGTGCCGCCGGCCATCCGCGATGAACGTGTCGATACGGTCCGCGAGGGTCTCGCCGACGACGCCGCCGTCGAACTCGTCCCAGTGGGTGACGCCTGCCTTCCACAGCCGTCGCTCGGTCTTCTCGCCGACCCCACGGACGGGAATGAAGCTGTTCTCGATCCTCACAGGGGTTCGGGGGTTCGGGAACGATAAAAACGCTTGGATCGGCTGTGATAGGGAGCGACGAGGGAACGATGGGGGCTGGTCAGAGTCAGAGGGAAATCCAGTCGGTCGTCCCCCCGTCACGGAGGAACCACCGCTGTTCGCAGTCGGCAGCGTCGCCACTTTCACTGCCGGCCCCGGCCTGGGACTGGTCCCGAACTCGGAGCTCGACGACGGCGTCGAACAGCGGCTCGAGAAGGTTGACGGCGTCGTGATCGCGTTCGAGCGGGAGGTGGTAGTGTCCCATCCCGTCGACGTGATCGACGCGGGAGACGATCACGTGCAACAGCCGGAACACGCGTTCGGTGTCGTGGTCCCGAAGCAGCCCCGCAAGCACGTCGGTACAGAGCCGGAGTTCTGCCGGCTCGAACCCGCCGACGTCACCCTCGAGGTCGTCGATCGCTTCGACGACCTCGATACCGATCTCGCCGAGGGAGTCGCCGTCGTCGACCTGAATCGTCGTCGCGTTCGCCGGATCGTTTGCACACCCGTCGGTCGGCGCTTCCGCGGCTCGAGCACCGCCGTCTGTCCCGGCTGCCGCCGCCGGGATCGTCTCGCCGTCGGTGACGAACAGCCGTCTGCGCGGCTCCGGGCCCGCCGCTCCGCACAGTCGCCGACAGACCGCAGCGTGACAGTCGGCAGCGCCCGAGCCGACCAGCAAGACGTTACAACCCTCTCGTTTCATCGTCTCGAGCGTTCGCGCAAACGTCCCGAGATCGGTCCCCCTGGTCCCCTCGGTCCCGATTTCCGTTCCCATTCGAGATAACAAATACACCGTTTGTGAATAAATATTGCGGACACTCCCTAGATAGGAAATCCGTCGATCGGTCCGACCGTCCGTCTTTTTACACCGGCGCTCGTACCGCCGGTATGGCCGACAACGACGAGCTCGCGGAAGCCATCCGCGAACTCACCGCTACCGTCGACGAACTCCGCCGCGAACTCGAGGACGAAACGTCGGGCCCTCGCCGTCGGCCGCCGTTCGGGTTGCGCCCGCCTACGCCCCGCGACGTGCTCGAGTTCACCGACGACGTCGCGCTCCCCGCTGCATTGGCGGTGCTGAAAGCCAGCGTCCGTGCCCTCGAGAGCTTTCAACGAGGGCTTGAACTCGTCAGAACCGAACGGGAAGTGCGCGATCGGACCGACGAGGCGACGGCCGCGACGGCGGACCGCGCCGCGGAGTTGCGCCGGACGACGCTCTCACAGCTCGATACCGTACTCGGTGAACTCCAACGGGCAGCCTCCGACGGGGCGCTCCCGGCGGACGAAGACGCACGCGACCTCCTCTCGGAAGCGCGAGAGCTTCGGGACGAGGTCGACAGTCGGCTCCGAAACGCGACCGCCGACGGGACGTCCGACCCGGAGCCCGACGACGGTCGCGGCTGGCGAGATCGATCGACGGAATCGACGGACGCGATCACGATCGACATCGACGACGGGCGACCGGACAGCGCCGATGACGACAATACGTCCGACCGCGATACCGAAGCCGAGTCGGAGCCTGACCCGTCGGTCGATGTCGATGCCGAGCTCGAGACGCTCAAAGATCAGTACGGCCCGGAAGCCCCCGGGGAATCGGGTGAGACCGAGGCGACTGCGGACGACACAGCCGACGACGCCGAAGACGACGAGGATGCCGACCGGAGCGGTCGGGGCGGTCAGGACGCCCAGGACGACCAGAACGGCCGAGACGACTCGAGTCCCGACGAATCCTGAGCCGACCGTTAGACTGGCTCGAACCGGTACCCGTCCCACTCCTGGCTTTCGGGCTCGCGGAT
The DNA here is from genome assembly GCF_000337895.1 of Halobiforma nitratireducens JCM 10879. Taxonomy (GTDB): domain Archaea; phylum Halobacteriota; class Halobacteria; order Halobacteriales; family Natrialbaceae; genus Natronobacterium; species Natronobacterium nitratireducens. The sequence continues at coordinate 4,157 of NZ_AOMA01000088.1, read as the reverse complement.
ACCAGCACCGGGCTCGCGAAGTTCGTCGACGTGAACCGGCCGCACGTCGTCACCTGTTTCGACACCGTCGGTCGTCAGTTGACCGATGGCACGGACCGACTCGCCGTCGACATCGAACTCGACGATCGCCAGGTGATTCGGCTCGCGGACGCCCGGCGGCGTCGCCGTCGAGGTCGTCCACGTGACGACCTCGGCAGTGTACTCGCTCAGGTCGATCGTCTCTACCGGCTCCGCGCCGCCGGGGCCCCGTGGGTGGCCTGGATAGCTGATCGTTCCGTCCTCGTACTTGGTCGCTTCCATCGTCATTGTGCTGCCTCCATGATGGTGGTGATGACGCAGTTCCCGAACCCGCCGACGTTACAGCAGAGGCCGACGTCCGCGTCGACCTGTCGCGGACCGGCTTCGCCGACGAGCTGTTCGTAGATTTCGACCCCCTGTGCGACGCCGCTTGCACCCAGGGGATGGCCCTTGGATTTGAGGCCACCGGACGTGTTGATCGGTAGTTCGCCGTCTCTCTCGGTGTGCCCCTCCTCGACGAGTTTCCAGGCCTCACCCTGCTCGGCAAAGCCCAGCCCCTCCATCTGGAGGAACTCGAGGATGGTGAACATGTCGTGCAGTTCCGCGACGTCGATATCGTCGGGATCGCGGCCGCTCATCTCGTAGGCCCCCTTCCCGCTCTCGACGACACCGCCCATTACAGTCGGGTCCTCGCGTTCGTGGACCACGTGGGTGTCAGTCGCCCCGTCGATGCCCGAGACGACGACGTACTCGTCGGTGTACTCCTCGGCGACCGACTCCGGACAGAGCATCAGCGCTGCCGAGCCGTCCGTGATCGGACAGAAGTCGTACAGCCGCAGCGGGTTCGCCACGATCGGCGACTCGAGGGCGGTCTCCTCGTCGATCTCCTTCTGGAACTGTGCGTTGGGGTTGTCGACGCCGTTCTCGTGGTTCTTGACGGCCACCTTCGCGAGGCTCTCGCGAGGTGCATCGTACTTCTCGAGGTAGTGTCGAGCCGTCAGACCCGCAAACGAGGGAAGCGTGACGCCGGTCTTGTACTCCGCAGGATGGGTCAGCGACGCGATGATGTCGGTTGCCTCGCCCGTCGTCCGATGAGTCATCTTCTCCCCGCCGACGAGCAGCGTCATATCGCTGGCCCCGCTGGCGACCGACTGCCAGGCGGCGTAGATGCCCGCACCGCCGCTGGAACTGGTCTGGTCGATCCGTTGGGTGTAGGCCGGCACCGCGTCCAGGTCGTGGGCGAGCGCGTTCGGGACGCCGGTCTGCCCCTCGAACTCGCCGCTTGCCATGTTCGAGACGTACAGGTGTTCGACATCCGCCGCGTCGACGCCGGAATCGTCGAGACACGCGAGGCCGCCCTCGGCGAGCAGATCGAGGATCCACTCGTCCTCGCGTTGCCCGAACTGGGTCATCGAGGCACCGATAATCGCAACACGTTCCATATCTTACCGGACTTGGGACAGCGATTTATATGCTGGGGGTCCGGACGCGTCCGCCGGGACCCGACGCTTATATTCGCACCACCCGACCATCGAACGATGACACTCGTCGACTTCGGCGACCGCGACGAGCCGACACACGCGATCCGCACCCGGTCCCGTTCCGGCGTCGAAGACTGGGACGCCGAGGGAGGAGTTGCGGTCGAAAACCGAGTCGTCGATACCGTACTGGAGTACGGAAACGCAGTTCACCTGTGTCTCGACGAGGCACTGCTGGCCGACACCGCCCCCGGCCGGCTGTCGACGGCACGCGAGCGGTTCGACCGGCCCGATGCGTGTCGACGCCGCCTGCGAAACGAGTCTCCGGAGTACCGTGCCCGGCTCCCGGACGACATCGACGCCGTCCAATCCTGCCTCGCACTCGAGCCCGGCGACACGGGCGGCTGGCTGGCCCGGCTGCACGGCATCGCAGCGTTGGCCGTCGTCACGCCTGACTCGTGGCTCTACAGGTCGGTCCCACACCATGCCCACATCCGCGAACTCAACGTCGACCCCGTCGACGCGGTGCTCGAGGAGGTCACCGCCACACTCGAGTCGGCCCGCTGGTCGGCCGTGGTGCCGACCGGCCCACTGGTCTCGTGGACCGACGATACGTCCCGGTACGAACTGCGGTGGCACGCGCTTCGTCGGCGAAGGCGGGGCTGGGACCGGGACCAGAGCCAGGGTCAGAACAGGGACCGCGACAGCAACCCGTGGGCCGTCTTCGATCTCGAGCGGCTCCGACGCGTTCGTCCGATCCCGGAACGAGGCGAACTCCGGCTTCGGTGGCACTCGGGGGTGCGTGGGACCGACTCCCCGATCCGGCGGGCGGTCGCAGGCGTGATCGATCGACTGGCGGCCGACCCGCCGACTCGAGTGGTCACGTCCGAGACAGCGACCGTCGAGGAAATCGCGTCGACGCTTCGAGAGCTGCGAGCGCAGTTCGAGTACGACTACACGTTCGAGGGTCAAAACCGGGCTCCGGAACCGTAACTGCGAGACGGCCGGCCCCTCAGGCCGATTCGGCTGCCGCCGTCTGTAGGTCGCTCGCACGCGAGCGCGCCTGTGAGATCACTGCGGGACGGGCCTCGAAGGAAACGAGTACGTCCTCGTCGCCGTAAGTCACGTCCTCGACGTTCGCGTTGTCGTGAATCCACGACACCAGGCTCATGGTGTCTTCGGTCATCGGGAGCACGAGCCGCTCTTCCTCCCAGTCGGGTAGCTCGCGATCGATCCGGTCGAGCAACGTCCCGACGTTCGTCCCGTCCCGAGCGCTGACCGCGACCGGGTTCGGTGCCAGCGACGAAATCGCCTCGCGTTTCTCCGCGAGTTCTTCTTCGTCGACCTTGTCGATCTTGTTCAGCACCGTCACGATCGGTGCCTCGTTGCGCTCGTAGAGAGTATCGTGACAGGTAACCAGCTTCTCGTGAATCTCGTCGATCTCCTCGCTGACGTCGACCACGAGCAAGACCAAATCGGCGCGATAGACGGAGTCAAGCGTCGACTTGAACGATTCGACGAGCCAGTGTGGCAGGTCACTGATGAACCCGACCGTATCGGTCACCAACACGTCCCGTGGCTCGATGTCCGCGCGCCGTGTGGTCGTCCCCAGAGTCGTAAACAGCTTGTCCTGGGATTCGGCGGTCGACTCGAGGTCTCGGTGGAGCCCTTCGTTCTCGTCGACGTCGAGGTCGGCCGCGAGCCGTCGCAGCAGCGTCGACTTCCCGGCGTTCGTGTACCCCGCGAGCGCGACCAGATCGAAGCCGGAGTCCCGGCGGCGTTCTCGCCGGTGTTCCTCCGTTTGCTCGATGCGCTCGAGTTCGTCTTTGATCCGGCTGATCTGGTCTTTGATGTCCTGTTCGCGGCTCTCGTCGTACTCCCCGAGCCCCATGAACCCGGGGTGTTCGTCGCGTTTCGCGAGGCTCGTCTTGGCCTCGGCGCGGGGGAGTTCGTATCGGAGTTCCGCGAGTTCGACCTGGAGTTGTGCCTTGCGAGTCTGGGCGCGTTGGCCGAAGATCTCGAGGATGAGGGTAAACCGGTCGATCACTTCGACGCTCTCGGGAAGCAGTTGACCGAGGTTGTACGTCTGGTAGGGGCCGAGCCGGTTGTCGAAGATGACGGTCGTGGCGTCGGTCTCCGCGACCTTCGTCGCGAGTGCTTCGGCTTTCCCCTCGCCGAGTTGTAGGGCCGGATCGGCCCGTCGCGACTGTGTGACCTCGCCGGCGACGGTGTAGCCGGCCGCCGTGGCGAGATCGCGGATTTCGCTCGTGTCCGGCGTCCCGGAGTCGACGCGTTTTGCGATGATCGCTCTCATACGAGTACGGATCTCTGTGTGGGTGGAAATCGTGGCTGTCGGTCGGCCGGGCGCGATCGCTCGCCGGAGCAGCAGCTGTCAGGTGGAACAGTTGCCCAGTCCGACCCAGTTGCGACGACCGGAGCGAGGCCGATGTCGAGGCTCGCGGACGCCGACGGTGCGAATCGACTAACGATGGCGGTCGAACACCTCCGTTAGACGAGTGTCAGCCATACTCGCGAGTACGTATCCGACCGCCTTGAATCCCGCGCCCGGCGAGAGTAACAACTGCAACGATTGCAACGATTTGCACACTGGTCGCCGATCCTCTGGCGATCAGGTGCGCACTGACTTGCAGTGGCACTCTA
>NZ_AOMA01000087.1 GCF_000337895.1 Halobiforma nitratireducens JCM 10879 | reverse complement strand
AGATGTGTATAAGAGACAGCAGCAACAGTGATTATTGCCCCGTCGAAACCCCCCACCGATGGTCTCGCTCTCGGTCGATCCGTCGACGTTGTTGCTCGAGTTCGTCGCCGGTGCCGTCCTCGGCGGTCTGGTGGGGTACGGAACGAAACGCATCGCGAAAGTGCTCGCGATCGTCCTCAGCGTGCAACTGGTGGTGTTTCGATACCTCGAGTCACAGGGTATCGTCGTGGTCGACTACGACCGGCTCACGGCTGGCCTGGTCGGTGCCGGGGAAGAGACCCGAGCCGCAGGGGCCCGGCTCCAGACCCACTGGTTCGACTCGGTGCTATCTGTGGTCCCGATCGCCGCGGGGTTCGCGAGCGGGTTTCTGATCGGGTACCACCGCGGGTAGAAGGAAGCCGGAACGGACGTGGAAGACGAAACGGAAGCGGGGGATCACCGGGCGATCGTCTCGCGTGTCGTCTGTCGGACGACGCGCCACAGGTCGGACACTGCGTCCGTAGCGCTTCGTGCCGTCGTGTCCCGCTATCGCGTCTTCAAATCGTCCTTGTCCTTGATGATCTCCGTCTCGGCCTCGCCGCTCGAGTGTTCGTTGACGACGTCGTAGAAGTCGTTTTGCATCCCTGCCGGGAACGTGACGACGCCGATCCAGGAGCCGTCGGGCTGCCACTCCTCGCGCTCCAGGTCACCGAACTGCCGAATCTGGGCCTGTGCGCTGCCGGCGTAGTCGGCGGGCACCTGGACTGCGATGGTCACTTCCTCGAAGCGGATCGGAATGACCGGCCGCAGGGCGTCGAGTGCGTCGTCGACCTGACTCTCGACCGGTTCCATCGGATCGACGGTGAACCCAGCCTCCTCGAGTGCGTTCTCGATGCGCTCGGGCGGGTGGGGCGCGTTGTCCATCTGTGGATTGACCGCGTTTCGCGCGATGGTGTCGATCAACTGCTTTCGCTTTTGTTCTTGCATCTCACGGCGCTGCTCGGCCGTGATCTGGATCTCGCCTTCCTTGATCACTTCCGGGATGATCTCGAGGGGCTCTGTCGTGTCGAAGACCTTCTCGAGGTCGTTCTCGGCCGGACGGTCACCGCGGGAGGCGTCCTCGAAAACGTCCTCGGCGGCGATAACGTCCTCCAGGTCGCCCTCGAACTCGTCGCGTTTGATGTCCAGCGCCGCGTCCGGATCGACCAGTACCTCGAAGCGCGCCCCGTGTGACTCGAGTCGCGCCGTCACCGCCTCGTCCAGGGATATCATACCGGTGAGTTCCGTCGGACGGGTAAAAGAGCTTTTCCTGACGTTCGACGGACGGGACGGGTTCGACGGTCGGACCGGCGGAACCGCAGTATCGACGGAAATCCCGACAACGATGCTCGCTGCTGCCGGACGATGTCGATCCAACGTCGATGCGAAACGGTGTCCATCCAACGCCGTCGCTGGTCGGACACAGCGAGTCGCGCTCGAGAACGGGGAGCGCGAACGGCGACGCGAACGCGAGTAACCGTCGGAACTCCACCCGACGGTTCGAATTCGAACGACTCGATTACGTTATTCGTCTTCGGTCTCTTCGGGGTCCTCGAGCAGGTCGTTCTCCTCGAGGTGGCTCTCGATCCGGTCTTTTTCGAACTGCTCGAAGCGTTCGGACTCGACGTCGATCGTCGCGATCCCGACTTCGTTGGGGAGCAAGGAGCCCTCGTTGACCGACGCGAGGGCGTCGAGGGCAAGCGAGATGCCGCCGTCGAGGTCGGCCTCCTCGTCGTAGTTCTCCTCGAGGTAGTCCTGGAGGTCGCCCCGATCGGCACCGACGGCCAGGGCCTTCCACTCGTAGGGGGTCCCCGAGGGGTCGGTCTCGAACAGACGCGGTTCGCCGTTGTCGATGCCACCGACGATCAGGGCGACGCCGAACGGACGTGCGCCGCCGACCTGCGTGTACTGCTGGATGTGGTCGGTGACTTCCTTGGTCAGCGTCTCGACGCCGATCGGCTGGCCGTAGCGCAGCTGGTTGACCTGGGCCTGGCGGCGCGCAAAGTCGATCAGCTGGCGGGCGTCGGCGACGTGGCCGGCGCTTGCGATGCCGACGTGGTCGTCGGCCTTGTGAATCTTCTCGACGCTCGAGTCCTCGAGCAGCGGGGAGGGAACTCGTTTGTCGACGGCCAGGACGACGCCGTCCTGCGTTCGAACGCCGATACTTGCCGTACCTCGCTTGACCGCCTCGCGGGCGTACTCGACCTGGTAGAGTCGGCCGTCCGGCGAGAAGATCGTGATGCCTCGGTCGTACGCCTGCTGTTGGGCTTGTCCCTGCATAGTATCACGCTAAATCGTAATCGAGGTCTGTCGCGCCCGCGAACGACTCGTCTGGGAGTCGCACGTCCGCAGATCCATCGCCGTTGCGAACGACGGCGACTCGCTCCTCGTTCCCGAACACGACGTTTCTCTCTTCGGATTCTTGCCGGCCGCGTCCTAAATAGTTTTCTTCAGCGGCACGGATCGTGCCACTGATACCCTGGACCCGAATTCCGACGGGAGAGTCGTCTATCTCGTCGATACACGCCAGGGCCGCTCGAGCCGACTCGGTTTCTCCCCGGCGGACCTTGACCAGCGCGTGGCCGGTTCCGTCGGCGAACGCGAACCTGACGACGGTCAGATCGGCCGCTGCGCTGCCCGGATCACCAAGCAGGTTCTGGCCCGCGTACCACAACTCGCGCTGGAACGCTCGTCGACCGACCTCGGCGTCGGGCCAGGACTCGAGGGCGACGGCGAGGTAGCGCCAGCGTGGCCGGAGGTGTTTCGGGAGGTGTTTCATCGCAGCACCGGGTTACTCGTCGCCGGTCTCGACCCGTCCGCGCTCGGCGACCAACACGCCGACCTGCTCGTGGACGCGCTCGACCGCCGTCAGCGAGAATCCGGCGTCGGTAAAGGCGTCCGCAAGGGTGCCGACGGTCGCCGGATCGTCGACTTCGGGCGAGTAGAATGGCTCGTCAGGGTCGGGCTCGCCGAAGAACATCACGTCACCCAGCACGAACCGGTTGGGCTCGAGATCGGCGATGACGTCGATCGCGTCCCGTTTTTCGTCGTCCGAGAGGTGATGCATCGCGAAGTTCGAGGTGACGACGTCGACGTCACCCTCGTACTCCGGCTCGCGGAAGGTGCCGTAGTCGAAAGCGACGTTCTCGAGTCCGCGGTCGTCGGCCTTCTGCTCGGCTTCGTCCATCATTCCCTCGCTGATGTCCCGGCCGACGACGCGGTCGGCGTCCGACGCGAGCGCGATCGCGATCGCACCCGTGCCGGTCCCGAGATCCAGCACGATATCCGAACCGTCGGGATCGGCGCGTTCGATCACCAGGTTCGCACAGGCACGGTACTCGTCGGATTTGGACTCGTCGTACTCGTCGGCTTCCTCGTCGAATCGGGCGGCATGCTCCTCAATGCTTTTCTTCATACCTGCCCCGTTCGACCCCCGGCTCAATGAACGACTCGGACTGGACGCGCCGGTTGCGTTCGGCGAGCCGACCCCACTCCGCGAGTCCGTCCTCGACGAACTCACCGGGGAGCCCGATCCGTTCGCCAAGCGCCGCTAGCTCCCGGGGCGCGCGAAACTCGAGGTGTGACGTCGGCGTCGCGCTCACGACGTGGGGCGTTCCGTAGTGGTCGACGATCTCGTAGAGTTTCCGCAGCCCCTGAATCTCGCGGACCCGGCCGCCACCGTGCTCGCCGAGGACCCGCGAGAGGTCAAACTCGAGACGGACCCCGTTCTCGAGGGCTGCCTTCGCGAGCACGTGGTTGACATCGCCGTCGTCGGCCATCGGGTGGGAAAGTACGTCGACCTTGTCGTTTTCGACGGCGAAGCGGTTCATCGACGTGGTGCCACCGGAGACCGCGACGATCGTCTCGTCGGTACGGTAGTTGCCGACTGCGCCGCTTGCCTCCTGAGGATCGTCGGTTCGAACTTCGACGCCCGCGACGACGTCGACATCGTACTCGTCCCGAATCCCGTCGGGATCGTACTCCGCCCGAGCGTCGGCACAGTTTCGCACGACCACGCCCTCGTAGCCGTAGTCGGCTGCCGTCTTGGCAAGTCTCGCGACCGTACTCGCTCCGGCCGGACGGGCGTGGACGGCCTCGTACATACTCGAGATGTCTCGGGGAGACGACTTGTGGGTTGCGTCATCCGACGGCGGAAGCGAGACGGACGGGTCCGGACGACAGGGCCGAAAACGAGTCGGCGTCAGCTGTCCGCGACGGTAAACGCCTCGAGTTGGCCGTTGAGATCGGCTGCGGTCTCGGAAAGCGACTGTGCCGCACCGGCGATCTCCGAGACCGTCGCGGTCTGTTCCTCGGCGGCCGCGGCGACGCTGCTGGTTTCCTCGAGGGTCTGTTCGCTTCGCTCGGTCGCCTCGTCGACCATCGTCACCACCTGCTGGCTGGTACGGGCCTGCTCGTCCGTCGCGTCGTTGATCGACTGGACGCCCTCGTTTGCTTCCTGGACGCCGTCGGCGATCTCCTCGAGAACCTCGAGACTCTCCTCGATCGTCTCCGCACCGTCGACGACCTCCCGTTGCATCGTACCGATCTCGTCGACCGCCTCCTGGGCCGACTCCTGGAGATCACCGACCATCGCTTCGATCTCACCGGTCGCCTCGCCGGTCTCCTCGGCGAGGGACTTGATCTCGCTTGCGACGACGGCAAACCGGCTCCCATCGCCGGTCGCGCGGGCAGCCTCGATCGACGCGTTGACCGCCAGCAGGTTCGTCTCCTCGGCGATCTCGTCGATGAGCGTGACGACCTCTGTCACCTCAGCCAGTTCCTCG
>NZ_AOMA01000086.1 GCF_000337895.1 Halobiforma nitratireducens JCM 10879 | reverse complement strand
TCGAGACAACGATGATCGTGACGTCGATGACCTTATGCAAGAGATCGACCACCTTTTCGTTCACTCAACAGCCGACGCTAACGTTCAAAGCTGAGATGTTAACCTGGCGTCGCGGGGAGCCGCTACGTCCGATCCCGGCGACGGACCGACTCGAGGACAGCCATCGTCGGCTCGAGGAGTTTCCGCTCGGCTCGCCGTAGTGCCTTCGAGACGGCGGCATCGGACACTTCGAGGGTGTCCGCGAGATCACCGAGCGTCGCCGATCGGGGCACGTCGTAGTAGCCGGCCTCGACGGCCAGCCGGAGGGTTTCTCGCTCGCTCGCGGTGAGGGTCCGGGAGCGATCCAGTACCGTCGAGCCGATTGTAGCCGCGTGTACGTCCTCGAGAACGGTTTCGGGATCGAGACTCCGTCGCTTGCGTAGCTCACACTCGTCTTCGAGGTGATCGAGCGCCGCGAGCGCGGCCTCGGCGGCTCCGTCGTCGTCGAACGCGACCTCCCAGCGCTCGCTTCCGTCGACGTTCTCGAAGGGGCCAGTGAGGTAGCCGCCGTGAGCGACGATCGTTCCCATGACGTCGGTCGTCCCCATCGTGAGCCGTGCCCGGCCGGTCCGGCCGCGTTTGGCGAGCAGGTCGAAGTCCGTGGTCTCCTCGTGGCCCCGAACGATCTCGAGTGCACGCTCGAGTGCCGTTCTGTCGGTAGCGTCGGCGAGAACCCGGAGTTCGAGATCGCCCCGGTCCCGGTCGTAGTGCCAGTGGGGGGTCACGAACGCGACGTCGTGTGCGTCGCTTGCCGCACTCAGCGGGCAGTCACACTGTTGGACCGAAAGGGCGAGGCTGATCATACGGACGCCTGGTCGCGGACGGGCAATCGCCTTTCGGTCGCGTCGGAGCCGTCGCTCGAGAAGTAGTCTGCGATATGAATGTGGATTCCGCGATTGCCCGGCGTTCCGGTCGGGGGAATCCCAGTTGCCTTCTCCACCCCGCGACCCGTCGAGCGACAGGTGTCCGGCGGTCCACTGCTCGCTTCCGCGCCTGATGGGCTGTCGCCGGCTAACCGCGATGGGACGTCCCTGCGGACGGCCACCGCGGACCGCTGTCCCCGACGGACGAGGCTTCCACGTTGGCTCCCGGGGCCCCGGCCGGTCTGACCGGACGCCCACGGCGTTTGGTCCCCGCTAAAGGCCATACTGCGGGTAACGAGCAGGGCCTAACTGCCCGACCTATCCATCCCATCGTAGGGGGTTGCACCTTAAGGGCCTTTCGTCTCCCGGAATCGAAGTACGGCGATCGACACCGCTCCGTCGAGCGAACAGTCGTACGGAGTGTTATAACGATAGTACCAACTGCAACGATTTGCACACTGATCGCCGATCCGTCCGGCGATCAGGTGCGCACTGACTTGCAGTGGCTACTATAGTTGCCGCCGATCACCGTCCCCGTTGGCGATCGGCGGTAGTTGTCCACAGTAAACCGTACCAGCCGTCGCTCGAGGTCGGTGTGGTCCGTCATCCCGGATACTTACCCCGTCACTCGTCGGAGGCCCGCCCTTGGCGACTCACGGACAGGTCACGGAGCAGGACGACACTCGCCCAGCAGAGTACCCCCACCTCGAGGGCGAGGATCACCGGGTGTACCGTGTGTGTGATCTCGGTCGTGGGAACCCCGACCGTCACCGTCGCGAACGTCACCTCGTCGCTGGGCGGCGGCGAAAGGAACAGGACGTAGTACGCCGTTTCGGAGAACCCCCGCGTCGTCAGCACGTTCAGAAAGTCCGTCACGATGTGTACGAGCCAGCCGACGGCGAACGCCACGCCTCGAGTGCCGAACAGCCATGCGAGAGCGAGCGCGACCGGCAGCGCCACCGCAAGCGAGTGTCCGACCGTGTGGGTAAACGGTGTCAGCCCCAGCCAGTACAGCGATCGATCGAGGAGGTCCGGCATCGCCGACCCGAGCACGAGGTACGCGACCGGGTACCGGCTGTAGACGGCGATCAGGTACCCCATCGCCAGGTGGGTCGGAAACAGCAGGTGAAGCAGGGCCAGCATGTCGACGGAGTCGCCACCATTGGTAGCGTCCCCAGTCCAATACCACGCCGGCCCGAGACTTCAAGCTCGCCCAGGAACGTCGAGGACGACTCGAGCTAGACGGGGTTCGGATGGCTGCAGCCGCCAGTTCGGTTCGACGAGCGACGCTGGAAGCGGGTTCGTCCTCGCCCCGGTCTTCGCCTTGGCCTCAATCTCAATCTCAATCTCGACCTCTACCTCGATCTCGCTCTCGAGTTCGACCTCGTTCCTCCCCTCGAGTTCCCTCCAGCTATCGATTCGGGTTCGGGACCACGAGACCCTCGTCGCCCCGTCCGCGCTGGGCCAGTCCGAATCGACTCCTCACGTCGGACGACACCTCCGTCACCGGCTGCTTGCCGATCCGTACTCGAGGACAATCGTTCGCCAACGACGATCGTGAGACGGTCGACAGCCGGACCGAAGACGCTTTGGGGTACTCGGCAGCGATCGACTCGTCCCGATGTCCGCTCGCCAGTTCGATCTCGTCGATCCCGAAGCCCGGCTGCCGTCCGTGCTGATTGGTACCAAATAGAAATGGGCGTGGGGACTGGAACGGAGGAAAAGGCCCATTACAGAGCCGACACATCGAACGCGTATGGGACTCGGTAGTACCGCAAAGAAGCTCCAGGGACTCTCGGACCGCGCGGAAGCGATGTACAAGCAGGTACAGAAACTCCAGGAACGGATCGTCGGCCTGGAAGAAGAGATGGACGACACCCACGACACCGTCAAGCGGCTCGATCACCAGCTCACCGAGCAGCGAGCACTCCTGCTTGCGATCGCCGACGAGCAGGGCATCGACGGTGAGGAGATCCTCGCGGACGCCGCGATCGACGATATCGATTCGACGACCGATTCGGCGGAGGACGCCGAAGCCACGGAGCCCGACGAAGCCGAGACGTAACGCCGCGACCGCGGCGTCGTCACGGCCCACGCCCGATCGGCCCATCGTCGCCGTTCGCGTTACAGGCACCTCCGCTCGCGTCGCCCCGCCTCGGGCCCACGTTCGAACGGCGTCGGCGGGAAACCCGTCCGCCCTCACTAGGGCTCCGACGGGACCTCGAGCGTAAAAGCAAGACCTAACAACAGTGGCAACATTTGCCAGCACAATGACGACCCACGAGCGACCGTTGGAGTCGGTACTCGAGACGATCGGCGAAACGCCGCTCGTTCGCGTCCAGGACGGCGTCGAGGGCGTTCGTATCTACGCGAAACTCGAGTCGTTCAACCCGGGCGCGAGCGTGAAAGACCGGATCGGCCGCTACATGCTAGAGCGGATGCTGGAACGCGGGGAGCTGCCGGCCGGCGGGACGGTCATCGAACCGACCGCGGGGAACACGGGGATCGGCCTGGCGATCGCGGCCGAACAGCTCGGGCTCGACGCGATCTTCGTCGTCCCGGAGCGGTTCAGCCAGGAGAAACAGCAGCTCATGAACGCCCTCGGTGCCGAGATCATCAACACGCCGACCGAGGACGGCATGGGCGGCGCGATCGAGCGCGCCCACGAACTGGCCGAGGAACTCGACGACGCCGTCGTCCCCCAGCAGTTCTCGAACCCGTTGAACGCCGAAGCCCACTACGCGACCACGGGGCCGGAAATCTACGAGGCCTTGGACAGCGAGGTCGGGGCCGTCGTCGCCGGCTGTGGCACCGCGGGCACGCTCATGGGAATCGCTCGCTACGCCCGCGAGCAAGACCCCGACACCTACGTCGGTGCCGTCGAACCCGAAGGGTCGATGTACGGCGAGGTGATCGGCGAGGACCGCGAGGAAGACGAGTACAAGATCGAAGGGATCGGAACCCACGACCCCAGCACGAACGAGTTGTTCGATCCAGAACTCGTCGACGACGTGTACGCGATCCCCGACGAGGACGCCCACGACGAACTCGTCCGACTCGCCCGCGAGGAAGGGCACCTGGTTGCCTCGAGCGCCAGTGCCGCGAGCCTCGCCGCGAAACGCGTCGCCCGCGGGATCGCCGACGGCGAGATCGACGCACCACACGACACCGTCGTCACGGTCTTCCCCGACTCGAGCGAGCGGTACCTCTCGAAGGGAATCTACCGATCGTTCGACGAGTGGAGCTCCTAACTACGACGAACCACCGTCGCTCCGGCGGCGATACTCCAGCGGTCGTCGATGTCGATCGATTCGTCCACACTCGAGGCGAGAGGCGTCGGTGAACCGGACGGGTCCCCTCGTTCAGAGTGAAAACGAGCCGTTCCGCTCACCGGCAGCGTCCGATCGGTCTCGGCCCGCGTTCCAGTCGGGGCCGGACGCCGCCATCGATCAGTTAGCCCGAAGCTGTCGATCGCCGGAGGGTCGTCGCGTCAACGACATCGAGCTCGTCGTCCCGCTCGGCCTCCCACACACGGAGGACGAGATGAGCCTTACAGTGATGTTCGACCATCTCCATCCCCGTATTCCGGTTCTTGAGGACGAGTTGGCACGTCCCGTCGTTCGTACAGCTCCCGGACCGATCACACATGGGTACTGGTATCGCGTACTCCTCTGCCGAATAAGTCTCTGTCGGTAGTGACGGTCAGAGCCGGCCGACAGGCCTGATAACCCGGCATATCGAGGGGTGTGGTGAGAAGAGTCGTCAGTGCGAGATGGCGGGCTCGATCAGCGATTCGGAAGCAGGAAGCAGGAAGCAAGGATCAGCTACCAGCTCCCACACCGATCGACCCGTCGGAACCACCCGCTGTCGGGCGGCTCTACGCGATCAGCCGCCGATGTTCCACTTTCATACACCGATCCTGCACGACCGTCTTCCCGGCCCGCTCGGCGCGGGCAGCCGCCTCGTCGTCCGCGATCCCTCTCTGGGTCCAGATCGCAGCCACGTCGTCGCGCGACAGGACTCCCTCGACGATACCAGCTACTTCTTCGCTCGGACGGAAGATACAGACGACCTCGGCCGCACCGTCCTCGAGTTCCGCGAGCGAATCGACCGCGGAACGTCCAAGAATCTCGTCTGCAAACGGGTTCACAGGGTGGATGTCGTATCCCCGTTCGCCGAGGTACGCCGGCACGTCGTGAGCCGCCTTCCCCGGCGTGCTCGAGCAACCGACGACGGCGACGTGTTCCCGTGCGAGTACCGCCTCGAGTTCCCGATCCGAGTCGACTGGCATACGACGCTCTACCGCGAGTCACGCCTATACGTCTGTCGGCGTCACGACCCGATTGCGGCTGTATGACGACGAGGCGAAAAAGCAACCAACCACTCGGAAACCGACCTACACCGACAACCCAGCCGTCTTGATCGCCAGCTCGTCCCCATCGTCGTCCGGCTCGAGTTCGATCGCACCGTCGAACAGCTGTTTGAGCGTGTTCATCGTCTGGTCGTCGTGGGACGTCGAATCGATGACGTACAGCCCCAGCGCGTCGGCACTCTGGATGCGGCCAGTGAACACGTGCAGGAACCGAAACACCGTCTGAAGATCCGAGTACATCAACAGCGTCGAGACCGAGTGCATCAGGACGCGGTTGCGCGTCACGCCGCGATTTTCGTAGAATTCCTGGAGGAACTCCGAGAGCTTGATCCCGATGCCGGTCATGTCGACCGGCGAGGACGCGTACTTGATCCGGGGATCGTCTTCGACGGTACCGATCCCGCGCTGTTTCGTGACACAGTCGACGACGCCGACGTTCGTCGACGCGTTCGCGGGGTCGCTGCTTGGCGTGCCGGCGTCGCTACTCGAGGGGAACTCCTCGAGAACCTTGTCGGCGCTGTCTTTCGTCGTCACGACGATCGTCCCGTCTCCGTTCTCCATCCCTCCCCTGAGAATGTCGAAAGCGATCTCCCGTTTTCCGGTAAGCGGGGGACCGGCGACGAGAACGTTCGTTCCCGGCTCGATTTCGGCGTCCGGGAGGACATCTACGAGGTCGTACATACCAGATACTCACATCCGTCCGTGGCCGTCTCCGTGACCCGATCTCCGTACCGGCGTCTTGTAAGAAAATACGGGAAGCAGTTTATAATCCTTTTGATAGGGGCTACGTTGGCGTTCTCGTCGGCACGCGACTCTGTCTCGCGTCCGGTCGCGGTGACGATGGGGCTCCCATCCCGCATCCCACATCCCGCATCCGAACCCATGTCACCAAGTTACAGGCCACCAGCCTCGAGCGCCGCACGGCCCAGAACAAAGGCCAGCGCGGCGAGAAACATCCCGTACTTGAGCCACGATTGTCCCGTCGTCGGGTCGTCGAAGCTCCGGACCGCCGCCGCGAGCATGATCACGTCGGCAGGAACGACCAGGACCAAATACACGAGATCGAAGTACCCGAGCAGGTACGGCAGCGGACTCGCGAGGACCCCGACCACCAACAGTCCCGCCGCAACCCACAGCGCACGCCCCTCGCCGATCGCGATCGGCAGCGTGTTCAGCCCCTCCTCGCGATCACCCTCGAGGTCCTCGACGTCCTTGACGATCTCTCGAGTCAGGGTCGCGATCGCCGCAAGCAGGAAGAGCACGACCGCGGGTCCGACCTCCCCTACTGCGGCGGCACCGAAGAGGAACGTACTCCCGACGAGGTACGCCACGAGCGCGTTCCCGAGCCCCGGCAGCCCTTTGAAAAACTCCGTGTAGGCGACGAGCGCGACGAGGTTGACGGCCGCGATCGCGATCGCCAGCCACGGCAGCGTCAGCGCCAACACGACCGCGATCGCAAAGAGGACGACACTGAACGCGAGCGCGCCACGCGGGCTGACCGCCCCCCGAGGAATCGCCCGCTCCGGCCGGTTGATCCGGTCGATCTCGCGGTCGAAGTAATCGTTGATCGCGTTGCCAGCGCCGACCGCCAGCCCCGTGGCGATCACCGCCGCAGCGACGCTTTCGGCGTTCCCGGTAACCCCACCGGCGACGAACGCCCCGATAAACGTCAGCAGACTCGCCGCGACGACGTTCACCGGCCGCGTCAACTCGAGTAGCCCCCGAATCGTCTCCCGCGCTGTCATAGCACAGCAAGGAGTGGTCAGGCAGGGTGGTTAAACGGTGCGATCCGCGTCGCAAAAGCCGTCGGTCGCCGAGCCAGCCGCTCGCGTCACGCAGCTACCGCCACTCCTCGAGGTCACAGAGAACGTCGTCCTCGACCGAGATCCACTTGGTGATCCGGTCGTCCCCCGTCGCGTGAACCGGTACGGCCGTCCAGATCTCCTCGTCATCCGTGAGCAACTCGAGGGGCTCGTCCTCGGACTGCCCGTCGTCGGGGATGGGGGCCTCGTTCACCGTCATATTCGATCGTACGAACTCCCCATAAAGACCCCCATCGCTGATTTTCAACCATCGGGAATTCGACCCTCGAGTTGCTTCGAACGGCTTGGCGTGGATTGGGTCGGTCCGTTCCGGGCCGGGATCGTGACTCGTGGCTACTGTGGCGCACACTGACGCCCTTGTCGAAAATCGAGTCACTTATACGGAACCCGGCGGTACAAACGGGTGCGGGCGCTTAGCTCAGTCTGGACAGAGTACTTGGCTTCGGACCAAGCTGTCGCGGGTTCAAATCCTGCAGCGCCCATCCGTTTTCCGAACGCTCAGAATCCGACAGACAGCGCCGCATTCCTTATAAAGACGCGGCGGTCTGCGCAGATGATTTCGTTCGTATAGCCCGTTGCATGTGCAAAATTAGTTGATGCTTGGTACCCGGATGTGGGCATTAGTAGCCAACCCTGTTCAGAGAAACCTGCAACATCATCTGGTTTTTGGCCCTAATTTCGAAAGCGTGCAACAGGGTATCGTATTACGAACGAGGGTCGGGGCCGTCCCGCGATTCACGTACATCCAAACTCAGTATCTTGCTACTTAAGGATCCGTATTCTACTATCCATTATCATCACACCGAACGAAAGGAACTACGACAAGAAGTAATGGAGCGCTGTGTTTTTGAACTGCTATCGAGGATCGGTGTCAGTCGCTTTCTTCACTCTCGTAGATTACCTTCGTCCCGTCGGCGACGGGCTGGAGGACGTACTCGTTGGTTCGGCCACGCCGCACGGGTGTGAAATCAGCGACGAACGTCGTCTGCTCGCTGTCGCGAATCTCGAACCGCTGGTTGAACTGCAGCGGGGCTCGACCTGGCGTTGAGACGGTTGCATCGCCCCCGTCTGCGAGCACTCCCGCGACATCGCTAACGTCGAGCTGGAGGAACTCGTACTCGCCAGCAGACAGGTCCCGTTCATCGATCAACTGCGTGTTTTCGCCTTGTAGCTCAACGAGATCGGCCTCCTGTGGCGCATCGAACTCATGGTACTGGCGGTCTTCCCCCTGATCGATGTCATCACTGTCCTGTTCATCGATCCCGTCCTCGCTGTGATCTCCTCCCGTGTCGTCCTCATCATCGGTGTCTTCACGTCGTTTCACCCAGATTCCCTCGATCGTCACGACGCAGGACTCAAAGTCGGCGATATCACCGGGCTGGTCCGTGACCTGGGTCGCGAGCGTGCCCGTTGCATCGCTGCTCGCGAGACAGCCAGCGAGGCCGATACTACTTGCTGTCACAGTACCCCCGGCCCACTTGAGATACTCGCGTCGTCCGTGCGTCAGTGAATCTGCCATCTATCCGGTCTCTACCTGTGGCTGGTATAAGCTTTCGGAAGCATACCTGAAAAGCGAACGCACCGGATGGACGCTACGAGAGGAGTTTGTGGAGAACGAGCAGAATCAGGATGATAGCTAGGAGCGTGAACAACGAGCGGAGTATCGGGACGAAGAGCACTATTTCGTGCGCCAAGGGTGGAATCATACTTCTGGAAGACGTCTAGATCGTCTTGATTCTTGTGGTTAGTGAAACACAGCGACACTCAGACGGCAGATTCTCCTCCGCTGCGGTGGAGTCGGTTGGAGCCGCTCTCCTGTGTATCGGTCGATCGAAACCGGCAGGTGAACGGACGGAAACAACCTGCTTAGCGGTAGTGGTGGCTGTCACATCACGGGCACTATCCGGTAGGGTCGTCGGCCCCCGGGAGCGTGAACGAGAACGTCGCTCCCTCATCCAGCTCGGAGTCGACCCAGATCTCGCCGCCGTGCCGTTCGACGATCCGCTCACAGAGCGCGAGACCGATACCCGTCCCGTCGTGTTCGTCCTGCGTGTGGAGCCGTTCGAAGACCTCGAAGATCCGGGTAGCGTGGTCGGGATCGATACCGATCCCCTCGTCGCGAACCGAGATGATCCACTCCGCGCCGTCTCGTTCAGCACTAACGTGGATCTGTGGGGGAGCGTCACCGCTGTACTCGATCGCGTTTGCCAGCAGGTTCTGGAACACTTGCCGCAACTGGTTGGCATCGCCTTCGACGACGGGAAGCGTCTCGGCGGTGATGGAAGCGTTGCTCTCACTGATCTGGATCTGCAGATTCTCGCGCACGTCCGCAAGCACCGCGTTCAGGTCGACGGGTTCGAATGGATCCCCCTGTGTCTGGATCCGCGAATACTCGAGGAGCGCATCGATCATCTCCCGCATCCGGTCGGCGCCGTCAACCGCGAACTCGAGGAACTCGCGGCCCTCCGTATCGAGTTCATCCTCGTACCGGCGTTCGATAAGCTGTAGATAACTGGAAACCATCCGCAGCGGCTCCTGCAGGTCGTGTGATGCGGCGTACGCGAACCGTTCAAGACGCTCGTTGGATCGCTCCAGGTCGTCGACCAGTTGCTCGAGGTCCTCCTGATACCGGTGACGCTCGATCGCTGCAGCGAGGACATTAGCGACGCTCTGCACGAAGGTGACGTCCTCGTCGGTGAACTCCCGGCGGTCGACGTCGTGCGTGCCCAGGATCCCCCACGGCTCCTCGACCGAGCCGATAATGGTGCTGATACCGCTCGAGACGTCATGAGACGTGAGCAGTTCGGGGCCGCTGAACCGTGTCTCCGCGTCGAGATCGTCGACAACGACCGGTTCCTCCGAAAGCAGCGTATAGCCCGCCTGGGAGTTGTCGTCAGCGGCGACGGTCGCGGTTCCAACGATCCCCTCCCGCCAGCCGACACCCTGGCGTAACAGCAGTTCCTGTTTGTTGGGGTCGAGGTCGAGTACCTTACAGTATTCGTTGTCGAGGACGTCTGCTACCCGCCCGGCGGCTTCGTGCATGAGGTCGTCGAGATCGTCGGTCTCAAGCGCGAACTGCCCGAGATCGGCCACGACCTGCTGTTGGCGGGCCCGGCGTTCGAGTTCCGCTTCGCGCTCCTTGCGGTCAGTGACATCGCGCAGAATGCCGGTGAAGTACTGGTCTCCCTCGTGTTCGACCTCGCTAAATGAGATCGCCAGCGGGATTTCAGTGCCATCCTTCCGCACGCCCGGGAGCTCGATGTAGTTCCAGTCGAGTGTTTGCTCGCCGGTTTCAAGGTACTGCACGAGCGCGGCACGGTGCCGATCGGCCAGCTCGTCCGGCATGAGCCGAGTGAGTGACTGCCCGACTAATTCGTCCGGCATGTAGCCGAACACGTCTTCAACTGCCGGGTTCACCATCTGAATCGTGCTATCCGTATCGATCGTGACGATCACGTCGTTGGCGGCTTCAGTGAGCGCGCGGTGTTGTTCGAGCTGTTGTTCGCGCTCCTTCCGGTCAGTGACGTCGCGGAAGTAGACCGAGATCCCGCTCTCGGAGGGATAGAGTGTTGCTTCCACCCAGAACTCGAGTAGGTCAGAGTATTGTTCGATGCTGGTGGGTTCCTGCGTTTCCATCGCCGTCTCGAAGCGGCCCCGGATCTCGGCGTTCCCGGCCTCTTCGGGGAACACCTCCCAGAGCCGTTCGCCCAGTAGTTCGTCTTCCGTGTACCCGAGGAGTTCCTCGGCGCGCCGGTTGACGTGGGTAAAGCGATACTCGTCGTCAAGCGCGTACACTGCATCGGAAATCCGGCCGAAGATCTCCCTCAGTTCGGTCTCAAGTTCGCGCTCGTGCTCTTTGAGGGGGGTAATATCCTCCTGCGTCGTGATAACCCGGATGATTTCGCCGGTCTCGTCGGTGATCGGGACGGCATTGACTGACAGCCATCGGCGACCACCAGCCGCCCGTTCAACTTGGAGCACGTGATCGTATATCGGTTCACCGGTCGCAAGTGTCCGTGCGAACGGGCGCTCGTCGACCGACAGTTGTTCGCCGGTTTCGTCGTATACCGGTCTGTCCCCCAGTGAAAACGTGTCGAGATCAGTGACATCCAGAAGCTCCCTCGCCCGTTCATTGATCCGCGTAATCGTTGCGTCCGCGTCTAACACGACTGTCCCGACAGGCATCGCCTCGAGGATCTGACCCGTGAGTCGGCGCTCATGCTCCAGGCGTCGTTCGTGCCGGATCCGATCGAACGTCGATTCAAGGCTGGAGGCGACGACTTTCGCGAGCATTACATCGTTGTCGCCGAAGGCGTTCTGTTCTGTGGAGCCGATGATGACGACACCGTGGTCGCCGATCGGGAGAACGATCTCGCTTCGGGCCGGTGTCTCGGGATCGTAAATGTCCGGCGCCTCCCGGACGTCGTCGTACACCTCTGGCTGCTCGGACTCGAACACCCGCCAGGCGATCCCTTCGCCTTCCGCGAACGTTGGCAGCTCACCGAACAGGGTTTCGGCTGGCGTGGACCAGGCTGCCGGCTGGAGTTCTTCGGCGGTCTCGTCATAGAGGAACACACCGTTGATTTCGAGGTTCAGCATGGTCTGGAGGTGGCGAGATGCCCGTTCGGCGACCGCTTCGCGGTCCGTCTCCTGGAGCCATTCACGAACCGCCTGGTTCAACTGGCGCAACTGATACGCGCGCCAGTATTGGTCCGTGATATCGTAGTACAGTTCGACGCGGCCGCCAGCGTATCGCCCCGATTCCAGCGGTTTGCTCCGGTGTTCGAGCCACCGTTCTTCACGGTCGTCTCCGGCCGTGATCCGACACTCGAAATGCTCAACGTAATTGTTGTCATCGTAGGTCGCTAACACGGTATCAGCGAACCGGTCGCCGTCGGCAACGCGCTCCTGGATCGTCTCCCTAATCAGGTCACGTTTGTCACGGCCGATCACCTCCTCACGGTCGAGCCCGAAGTATCGCTCCGCAGTCTCATCGATCCAGGCGACCTCGAACTCCTCATCAAGGACAAATACGCCGACCTCCGCCTCGTTGAGGACGCTGGTAATGGTCTCGTAGGACTCCCGCCCCGACTCTAGTTCCGGTCGCTGGTCGTCGCTTTCGAGGATGGTTCGAGTGACGCCGACAACGCCGTGGAACTGTCCCTCCTCGACGAGCAGGCTGACCTGGAGTTCGACGCGTCGACGCTCCCCATCGGCCGTTGTCACCGTGAGTCCGAACGGAGAACTCGCCTCCTGGGCGCCTGCCAATTGCTCGCGAATCTCCTGTTCGATGCGCTCTACATCGTCGGCGTCGAAAATCAAAGAGACGTGTTCGCCGAGGAGTTCCTCACGAACATAGCCAGTTAGTTCAACGAAGCTATCATTAGCCGCAACGAACTGTCCGTCAGTGTCAAGCTGGTAGATTCCCTCGGAGACCGCGTTGACGAGCGTTCGATAACGCTGGGAGCCCTCATAGTGTTTAGGTCGAATCTTTACCGGTAAGAGACGGCCAAATGTTTGGTTCGTTGATCGTGTTCACTCCTCGTGAGATGTAGTCTTTCAGCGCCGAGAGATCAGGGAC
>NZ_AOMA01000085.1 GCF_000337895.1 Halobiforma nitratireducens JCM 10879 | reverse complement strand
CTCGTAGAGTTCCTCGAGTGTGATGTCATCGAGCCGTCCCATTACCACTTCCAGCGTCTCTACAGGTAAAGCACTTCCCTAGACACTATCAGTGGTGGCCGGCTCCCCGCCGAAGATCGACTCTGATGCTGATGCCCCCTGCCGATCATCCATACGGGCGAAAGTCGGGTTCAACTCGTATAAAGACTCGACACTCCGTTCGCATTCCTTCCAAACAGGCAAGTAAATGTACCCCGTCGTGGCACCGTTCTTCTCGGTTCGGGTCTTTTCGAACAGTTCGCGCTGGAGTTCGCGGCGATCCGCCGCTGACCGCTCATCATAGTGCTTTTTGATGATTTCCTCGCTGACATCACACCGCTCACTGATCACCGGCTTCGACAGTTCCACCGAGGAAAAATTCTCGATCGAACGCGGTACCAGTGTGGTGGCTCGATACCTGAACCGGTCGAAACTCTGCCCGGAGCCACCAGCACGTGGATCAGTGCGGACCCGACTGATCTAACCGTCCGGTTACCACGATCTCCTCGATCTCACCCAGCCGCTCACCACCTTCATCGATCACACGATCAAACTCGTCGCGACTCTCTAACGCATCCGGGTCCCCGTTCACCGCCGTAAACTGCTCGCACGCATTATCGACAGCACCCAAGACCATCCCCACGCGCCTCACAGTCAGGCTGATCTGTTCGTCATCACCGTTCAGTCCCCATCCATCACCGGAAACGGTGATAGTACCCTCCGGCAGTTCAAACGTAAGCGGGTCGACCTCCTCCCGATACTCCAGGAGCAACTCCTCCGTCTCCACATGCAGCAATTCGATCAAGATACTGGGCACGCTATCCGGAGCATCGAACCACTGCTGGAACTTGAACCGTGCATCCGTGATCGTGAACCGTGACGCCTCCAGCCAGCGGTGGAGCTGCTGCCAGTCGCTGTCATCAAGCGAGTCGTCCTTGGTGCAACCAGCAAAGAGTCCAGCCACCGCTCCAGCCGCGGTCAAGACGTGACGCCGTGTCACACGCCCCTCCATGTGGTCCTCTAGCACAGCGACCATCCTAGTTTTTTCTCCACAGGTCATGCCCGTGATTGGTCACATGGCCTGACGGTGTGCACATCACGCGTTCAGATGTAGCCGCGGTCCTCATCCGCCTGTTCGTGGAGTTGCTCGAAGAGGTCGCGCTGTAGTTGCCGGCGGTCTTCGGCGGTGCGCTCATCGTAGTGCTTGTCGATGATTTCCTCGCTGACGTCACACCGGTCGCTGATCACCGATTTCGGGACACCCAGCCGCCGCAGCTGCGTGATATGGCCGTGGCGCGTCGCATAGCTGGCGTGACTTGACGGACACTTGCTTGCTGCATCCATCGACTGTGCAGCGGGACACGCCTCGATCACTTCCCCGTGCGGGCACTCGTTCGTATACGCGCAGGGCCGACTCCACTTGTAGAAGTACCGGCGCATCACTGATTTCGACAGCCGGCCCTGCGCCGAGGTCAGTAACGGTTCCCGGCCGTACTCATCGGTCACCGGCTCACGGTGGTGCTCGATATAGTCCTCGAGGACCGCGGCCACGGCATCCATGATCGCGATATCCCCCTCCCCCTTCGTCCCGTTCTTCAGCCGGGAGCCCTCTCCGGGACGGTGCCGGAACGTTAGGTACGGCTCCGCTTCAAGATGTACGTCGGGGACGTCCAGCGACTGGATCGCGCCGGGCCGCCGCCCGGTCCGGCAGTGCAGCAGCCAGACCACGTGTTCGCGGTCCGCGTACCGGTGCGTGTTCAGATACTCTAGGATCGCCGCCACCTGCTCCGGAGCGATCTCCACGTCACGGACGCCATCCCGGTCACCGAGCTCCGGGACGACCACACGGTCAGCCAAGCCGGGTCGGACCGCTTCGATCGACTCGAGGTACCGGAGGAACGACCGGAACAGGTACATCTCGTCCCGCATCGTCTTCGCCCCCAGCGTGTCCACCGCGTCCGAGGCGTGATCACGCCGCCACACCCGGTAGTCATCGACAAGCCGGCCGTCAAACGCGTTCAGGTCGTCGATTCCCTGCATCTCACAGAACTCGAGGAAATAGTCGAGCTTACGCCGGTACTCGTCGACGGTCTTCGGCGTGATCTCGGATTCGCGGCGCGTCACGTATCGGTCAACACCGGCCGCGGGTGCAAGCGGCTGGAGCGACGGCGCCCGGTCCTGGAGCAGTTGGCGCAGTTCGTCCAGTGTGCGATCGGGGCGGTCCTGTCCGTGCATCCTTATCCTCGGGGTACGCATTCCTGCCGCAAAAACCACTCATAGCTGTCCAGAGCCCTGCAGAACCACTATTTTCCGGACTGATTGACACCGCCATCAAGAGTCCGTACCTGTCCCCTCAATCGGTACGGGCCTCCCGGATCGGCAGGTAGCTCACCGATCAGTACATCTCCCAGAAACCATCAGAATGGTACGTGTATTGAAACAACATATTTCCGTGGGCCACGTAGCAGCACAGTGCCGCAAGGCAGAGTAGAACCATGGCAGGCAAAGACAATCCACGCGACCAGGACCCGTATCCAACCACCAGCTGGGGCCGCGAATGGGACACCGAGAACCCGTTCCCGTCGACGGACTTCACCGTCTCACCCAACCTGCCCCCGGAACGCTGGTGGTAGACGGCACGGACAGCGGCATCGGCCACAGATCACCGCGTCTTCACGCGCCTCCTCTGGGGAGGCATTTTTTGGAACGGAACTGAACACAGTACGTTGTGTCCTTCTGAAGCATCTATCGACGGAACATACTGGTCTATTCGCAGGGATTGACCCTGTGCGGATAGCAGTAAACAACCCGATTAGACAAGGATGTACCGATGATCGACGATCCTACGAAATCATCAGAGCTGTTCCGATTCCACCGACAGATGGCCGTACACGCAACGAGGATTATCCCAGCACGCCGTACGTTCGTCTATGCACCCGGCAGAACACCAACTCCGCGACTGCGGTCACGTCGGGCAGCTGGCGGGCATCTGCCAGTACCTCGGTTGTGCCAACGAGGTGTGTCCACACTGCCTCCGGTTCTGCGAGACGTGTGGAGCAACCCTCTGCCCGGCCCACCAGGCCTGGCTGGACGGCCACACCCGGGTCTTCTGCAAGGACCACGCCCGGAAATACCTCATCGCAAAAATCATCCGCCGGATCATCCCTGGCCTCGGGACGGCATCGGCCGACACTGACCGCACCACGCCAAGCGACGTCATAGCCAACGACATTGAAGCCCTGTTCAACGCGCTCCGCGGCAGACGCAACCAGTAACCCATGACCGAAGACCCAGCCTTCGACCACGACGACACGTTCAACCGGACGGACCGGACCCGGGTCGGTGAACGCGGCTACCCGTACCTCGAGGAGGAGCAGACCCACACCGATCTCGAGTCCCTGGACGCGGTCACGGACCGGATCGGTGTCGCCGTCTGCACCTGCGGCGGGCCGATCATCGAGCACGAGCACGTCCACCGGTGCCGGGAATGCAAGGCCATCGCCTGCCCCCGATGCGTCCTCCGGCTCCACCGCCGCTACATCTGTCCCGACTGCGCCGAGACGGTTTACGCCTTGGACAAGGCCGTGTTCCTCCGGCTGCTCGCCCTCAAGCACGATCTGCTGGCGGTAGACGATCTCGTGCAGGTCGACACCATCGGCGACGAACCCGTGGAGGTCGCGATCGACCGCGCCGGCACCGTCCTCGCCGACTACGACTACGTGGACACCGACACCGGTCAACTCACCCCGCAGGGCCAGGAGGCATTCGCCGTCGGCAAACACCTGTACGGCGACGATGACGACATCCAGAGCGTGCTCCAGACCGTCCGCGTTCAGGACGTCGCCACCCGCGGCAATACCACCAACCAACAGGAGCAGTCCCGGACCCTGTTCAACCAGATCACCTTCCGCTAAACCCGTTCCACGACCGATCAGAGCGTGGAAACTCCGGTGCACGGTAAAAAAGTGAGCCAGCACGCCACACGACGATGGTCTACCCGGAGAGCATCCCTGACCCACTGAAAGCCCGCGATCAGTGGATCT
The DNA here is from genome assembly GCF_000337895.1 of Halobiforma nitratireducens JCM 10879. Taxonomy (GTDB): domain Archaea; phylum Halobacteriota; class Halobacteria; order Halobacteriales; family Natrialbaceae; genus Natronobacterium; species Natronobacterium nitratireducens. The sequence continues at coordinate 8,732 of NZ_AOMA01000085.1, read as the reverse complement.
GCTGGCGGACCGCCGACCGGGACGGCACACCCACCAAAGTCCCGATCGACCCGGAGACCGAGACGTACGCCAGCGTGTCCGATCCCGGGACGTGGACGACCTACCGGGACGCATACACCCACTACAACCGGAACGACGACGTTGCCGGACTGGGCTACGTGTTTACGGCTGACGGGCCGTACGCCGGGATCGATATCGACGATGCCCGTGATCCCGAGACCGGGATGCTCGAGGAATGGGTCATCGATATCCTCCTGACGCTCGGGTCGTATACCGAGCGCAGTCCCAGCAGAAGCGGCTACCACGTGATCGCCGAAGGAACAGTGCCGGACGAGGGCCACCGCAACGGCCAGCTGGAACTGTACGACCAGGACCGGTATTTCACCGTGACCGGCGACCACGTACCGGGGACCCCGCGGACGATCGAGCAGCGCGACGACGCGCTCACAGCACTCCACCGCGAGTACATCGCCGACCAGGCACCGAACAGCAGCACTGACCCGGTCCCCGACCGCACCGCGGTCCCGGCCACCGATGCGGAACTCGTCGAGAAGGCGATGAACGCTGCGAACGGCGACAAGTTCGAACGGCTCTGGAACGGCGACACCTCCAACTACCCAAGCCACAGTGAAGCCGACCAGGCCCTGTGCAACCTCCTCGCCTTCTGGACCGGTGGCGACGAAAAGCGGATCGAACGCCTCTTCGAGCAAAGCGGCCTGGTCCGGGACAAATGGCGGGACCGAGAAGACTACCGGGAACGCACCATCCGAAAAGCGGTCCGGGACTGCCCCGCCTACTACGACGGCTGATCTCGGGACCTAACCAATCACGTGAGCCGGCGTCCTCATTTTCGGGCCGGATTGAAGCTCTGTTCTACGTGGTCTCTGGTGACCGTCTCGGCCTGGGCCCGTTCGGCGATGCGGCCGGCGCGATGGAGCAGTTCGATGGCGTGCCGGCAGTCACCGCTGAGCCCGGCAACGCGGTCCGCGATCCTGCGCAGGGCGGCATCGGTGACAGCATCCGAGTGGAACGCGGTGTCAGCGCGGTCCTGGAGGATCGCGTGGAGACCGTCGGCGTCGTACCGGGCAAAGTGCACCGGCCGGTAGTTGAGCCGGCTCTGGCTCCGTGGATCGAGTTGGAGCTCTGCTGGTGGCTGGTTGGAGATGAGGATCACCCCGAGTTCGTTGTCGGTGTCCCGGCTCACGTGGTGCAGGTCGTAGATGATATCGGTCTGAGCCTGGTGCCGGTCGAATTCGTCGAGCACGATGGCGAGGCACTGGTGTTTGTCCACCCATTCGTGGAGCTGGCGGAGGAGTTCGTCGATCGGCCGGCCCTTGCGCGGTGCCGGATACCCCAGGGCGATCAGCAGTTGGCTGAGCAGCGAGGACCGGGTGTTGTACTGCCAGCAGTTGATCGTGACCGTGCGGACCCGGGTTTCCGCTTCCAGCTGGTTGCAGACGTGGGTGACCGTCGTGGTTTTGCCGACGCCGGCCGGACCGTACGCGACCACGTTCTCTGGTGCCGTCCGCCGGGTGAGCGGGGTGAGCGCGGCTTCGAGCGCCTCGATCTCCGCGTCCCGCCCGACGATCGTGTCCGGTGTATGGCTTGCGCTGAGAGCGGATTCCGCAGTGAACAGTTGGTCCGGTCGGTCTGCGCCTCCAAACATCCTTCTGCCGTCACCTCTCATAAAAACTACAAATAACCGTCAGAGAGGCCGTGTTTCGGATGAAATGTGGTCTCAGACTATATAAATCCTGTATACATACCGTAGCCGGTCTCTGGATTGATTTTTTCCGATTGAGGTGGCTCTACTCGAAAGCCCGTAATAAGTTAAAAAATTATTCTCGGGAGAATCTGCCGACTCCATGCGAAATACGGCGTGGACAAACCGGTGAAACCGTGACCGCGTGGTGACCGTGTCCATGATGGCGAGCAACCGCTGTGCGCTTCTGAACCCAGAGACAGATCCCCCGGCGATCCTCCACCGCACCGACGAACGGAATGTTCTCCACCGGGCACTCACGGATCCCACACAGCACCTCTACCTGCACGGTCCCCGCGGCACAGGCAAGACGCTGCTCGTCCGGGATGCCCTCGACGCCTGCGCACCGGCGTTCCATTACCTCTCCTGTATCCCGCATGACACCCAGTACAAGGTCCTCGCAGAACTGTACGCCCGTATCACCGACACCGATCTCAGTCCCGGCTACCATACCGCCCAGCTCCAGCAGCGTCTCGCCCAGGCTCTCCACGACACCCGTATCATCGTGCTGGACGATCTCGCGTTTCTCCTTGTCAACGACGGCAGCGACCTCCTCTACTTCCTGTCCCGCCTCCACCGGCAGACCGACCTCCACATCATCGGGATCAGCGCCGTCCACCCAGGTCTCACCGCTGTCCTCGATGAGCGGACGTACAGCACGTTCCGGCCACATCGGATTGCCCTGTCACCGTACACGGAAGACCAGGTCTACCGGATCCTCGAGCAGCGGGTCGATGCCGCGCTGCCCTCCAAAACTGTGGACACTGCCGCCCTTGAATACATCGCGGCCACTACGGTGAACCTGACAGTTGCTCTCCACTGGCTGGCGTGTGCAGTCGCCCAGCGTGACGAGATAACGGTCGGCGCAGTCCAAGCGGTCGAACAGGACGCGGTCCGCCGCTACCGTGACGCACGGCTCACGCCGTTTACCCGGCATCACAAGATGCTTCTCGCCGTGATCGAGCACCTCACCGTCGACACGGAGACGGTGACGACGGGCACGGTCTACGAGCAGTACACGGCCCACTGTACCGAGCAGGGGGACGATCCGCTGACCAGCCGCCGCATCAGCGACTATCTCACCCATCTCGAACTGCTCGGGCTCATCGACGTCACACACCACGATGGCGGCAGGACCGGGAAGACCCGGGAGATCCGGCCGGTACCGCTACAGGACCTCTGACAGATCGGTGTCCTCGATCTCTGCGAGTTCCCGGCGGATGGCTCGCCGCTCCTCCTCGAGATCCTGCCGGTCCCGCCAGTGGCTCCGGTGTTCGTCTCGCAGGCGCTGCCGGAACGTATCGATCCGGTCTTTCAGATGGGCGCGTTCGTCATCTTGCTTTCCTGTCCGCGACCGGTACAACTGTTCGAGGCGATCGGTGTACCGGTTGATCTGCCACTCGAGGTCGTCGACAATCTCCGCGTGAATGGCGTCCCGCCGATCTAACTGCTCGACAATCCGGTCCAGCTCCGCTGTCAGCCGGGCGTGCTGCTGGTCCTGTGACGCTGCCAGGAACCGGTTGACTGCTTCCGTCCAGGACGTGTCCGGGTCGTGGCCATCCCATCCGTCGTAGTCGACGTACACCATGTCCAACTAATCACTGGGAACCGGTCCCGGATAGCGGTTCACCCATGCCACGGTTCGCTAGTCATCGATCCCGGCCGGTGTCGTGTCCCCCGGCGGTGGGCACTCCACCACATGCTGGCGGCTGCTGTGCATGATCTGACGGAAAAAGGAGAAAGGGGGCCGTGACCGTGGCCTCCCGCTTTCTGTGGCGGTGCTATGACGTGTCCTCGTCAACCAGGTCCGCGATCTCGTCGGGAACGCCCTGGGCGTCCATGTAGTTGCGGAGGGCGGTCAGCAGCTGGTCGAGCTTGTCGGCGGTGTCCGCGTCGAGCGCCTGGTTGCAGCGGGGACAGAGCGCCTTGTCCGGTGCCGCGGCGTGCCCGCAGTTGGGACAGGAGACGAGGTTCAGCGCGTCCTCACCGTTCTCGCCTCCTTCGATCTCCGTGAGCGCGTCCGGTGGGAGGTCGCCGCGCTCGACCATGGCCTTGACCTGGGCCTTGTCCACGTCGTCGCTCGTCAGGTGATCGTACCGCCGCAGCATCGTGGTATCCACGTGCCCGTGCTTCTTGGCGACGTACGAGTCCCGCATGAACGCCTTCTGCCGGTCCTCCGTGATCGACAGGTGCCGGAACTTGTGCAGGGACAGCCGGTCCTGCCGCTCCGCTGGGAGCCCGGCCCGGTCCACCAACCGATAGAACATCGCCTGCAAGCCACGTGCAGTCACGTCCGTGTACGGGCTGCGCAACCGGCAGAACAGGGCTGCGTCCGGCTCCACGCGGGGATGGTTCTCGTACCAGGTCTGCATCGCCGGCCGGGAGAACGTCAGCCGGTTCCGCCGCATCCTGTCCCGCGGGTTTTCGACCCCCTGCTTCGCGGTCGGCGTCATCACCGCGATCCCGGCCTTGTCGAACTCGACGTCCTTCCGCTGGAGATACCGCAGTTCCTTCAGCCGCATCCCGGTATCGGCCAGCACGGCGATGATCGCACGGTCCCGGTCGTTCAACGCGGCCGACATCAACTGCTTCACCTCGTCCTTCGTCGGGATATCCTCCCGGTCCACCGTTTCGATCTGCCCGGTCGTGTTGAACTGGGTGAACACGAACCGTGGAACCTCCTCCTTCCGCAGCCCCTGCACGTCCATGTAGTACCAGCGGAAATAGCGTCTGCCGTGCCGTCGTTGTCACTGTCGTACTCAACCTGGTCGATTTCTTCTTCGGCGTCGTACGCGACTGTGATGGTGTCGTCAGTCTCATAGTCGACTTCGACACCGTCTTGATCGTTGTCTTCACCAGCATCTGTGACCATCGAGACCTGAGCACCGAAGCTGGTGTGGATGTGGTCGACACCGCTTTCGAACGATCCTTCGTCGGTACCGGTATCCGTTCCACCGATGTCAAGACCTTGATCGGCAGTTCCATCCAGGTCACCAGTTTGGACGGCGACTGCGAAGCCCCATCCTGATGCTTCAACCGCATCATCGTTGGCTCCAAGAGTGTCGAAGGTGTGTTCCCAGTCCTGATAGGAAACAGTGACTTCTGCTTCGTCGGCACCTTCATCCACATCTGCCTCGAACTCGACAGGGTAGTAGGTTCCGTCACCGTCTCCGACACCGACAACACCTTCATGTTCTCCGTCTCCAAGGTCATCCGCGTCTGTCAGTTCAGTGACGTCGATACTGGTGTCCTGATGGTTTGCGTCTGCGAAGTCGACTTCGAGTTCTTCACTGAAGTCAACATCTTCGTGGTCGGAAGCCGTCAGACCGAGGTTGTAGACGTGGAAGTAGTCAGCCGGTCCGGCGAAGGCGTCGCCGTCGTAGAGGGCGGCCTGTTCCATGTCGTCCTCGTCGTCAGACGGGTCTTCGGCGAGTGAGTACCGGTTCTCCAGCGCGATGCTGGTCACGGTATCGGAGCCGCCTTCGATTGCGCTGACCGTCCATTCAGCGTCGAACGGTGACTCGTCGTCGTCTTCACGGAGTGTCGTGTCACTGTAGGTTGTGTCGATGTGGACCTGATCCAGTGCGTCTCCGAACCATACGTCGACGACGTCGATGCGGAATTCACCTTCTTCGCCGAACGTTGCGTTCTCTTCCTGTCCCAGTGTGGCACTCTCGTCGAACTCGCCGTCCTCGTAGATGTCGAGGCGGACTTCGTTCGCGTCACGGTCGACGTCGATGATCTCGAAGGACCATGGACCGTGCTCGACGGAGTCACCGGCTGCGAGGTTCCGGTGCTCTTCCAGGGAACCGAGTCGGAGTTCGTCATCCTCGTGGTTGATCTCTGTGATGGTGTACGGATTGCCGAGGATGCGGATCTCCTGCTGTTCCTCGAATCCTGGGTTGTAGGAGACCTCGTACTCGATGTCTCCGGCATCCAGTTCCGTCAGGACGGCGGATGCGTTGTCGACGTCCGTGTAGAGACCGTTATCGTCCACACTGACTGTTTCCAGTGTGCGGTGGTTGGTGCCGTCGACTTCCTCTGTCTCACGGATCAGCTGGGAGAAGTCGGACTTGTCGACTTCAAAGCCAGTCCAGTCTCCGCGGATGTCGGTTTCGTCTTCTGCACCGTCAACGTCGGCCGTGACGGTTCCGGGTGTTTCGCGTTCTTCTGTTTGTACTGCTGAGTGGCCGAGTGCTGCTGCGATGTTAACCGCACCAACGACGTCGGCGACTTGTCCTGTTGATCCCACAACGATCTGGGAGGCGACTTCGCCGTCCTCCACAAATGGTTCTGGGAAGTCGGAGAGTGATGCAGCAGCACCGGCTGACAGTCCTACCATCAGCGCGGAACCTGCTACAGCTCCGACCTTTTTGATTGAGTTCTTGACTTTCATCGTGTGATTCACCTTGATTGTGGTTCAACCAGTTGGTGTTCTGGTGTGTCTGGCAGTTGTTTTTCAGATCGGGGCCAGACGGTCCCGATCCTGGGTACCCATTCCGGGTATGTGGTAACTGCAAAAGTGGGGTTGTGGCTCCCTCGAGTGGAGGGACCCGTAAGCGATTCCACGATCAGTGGACGTGGAACACTTACAACCTGTTGTGTACTTGAAAATGGCCTTTTAAGTACCTTAGGACGGGAACGTTCATCTCACAGCCGATAACGCCTGCACATCGCCGCATTTCGCCATAGATTGTTTATATGCTCCCCGAATTGTTTATGGGCAGATTAGCGAACGCTGTTCCGGTAACAACCATTCTTAGGCCGGAAAAACAGATATGAGCGATTCCGTCAGCCTATACGCAAACAAACCACGCAGAGGCCGCCATTCGTTAAACGAGCCGCCAAGAAACTTTTAATTTCTCACAGTTCTGGAATTCAGGGGTATGAGTCACGGGCGCCGCCGGCCCCTCCCAATACCACCCACCGGTTTCGCCGGTCGGTTACTGTAAGATAACTGGATTAGCCACCGATCGGCCAGCGTTCAAATGCCGTCCAAGTTCCGGGACGCCGCGGAACCCTGCACCGATGCGAGCCCCCTCAGGGAAACACGTCGTCAATATCCGTTTCCGCCAGCGCGGTGGCCCCGTTGTTTACTGCCTGCTCCACTGATAACTGATCCTTCAGAAGGAACACGTGGCGGTCGCCGTGACTCCGCTGGAGGACCGACGCCTTGAACAGGACGCTCGGATGCTCCGTGTACTTCGGGTGGACCACGCAGAACGGCTCCAGATCCTGGATCACGACCGGCTCGTAGAAGTGGTCCTCCAGGATCTCCTGCACGTCAGCGAACGCGTCTTCCGGCACCTCGAACCGATAGTCGTCCTCGTTGTAGTACGGGCGGAGCGCATCGAACACCGCGTCCTCGTCAAAATACTGCTTGAACAGGTACCGGTCCCCGACCGCAAACACATTGATCTGCTCACGGTCCACGTCGAACGTCGGCATCTTCCCTCGAACATTATCCATGAGACTGCTTAACGTTTGACACACACTGGCCCGATCGGTGTCCTGGCCGGCACTGTCGCCATGAACCCGTGACGGACGCCATGCCTGCTCATCCTGGTCAAATTCCACGGTCGTCCATTCCACGGTGTAGCCGTACCCGGCCCGCTCCGGCCGGATCCAGATCTCCAGATCATCTCCTCGATCCAGGACGAGGTCGGCCACGATCTGTGGGAGATCATCCCGGGCCACCCCGCCGACAGCACCACCCATCCCCATTCCCGGTGTATCATCGGTTATCGCGGATCACCGGGACAGAAATACCCTGCCAGATTTTAACAACAGTAGACCACACCGGATTTCAAATGGAGACAGCAGGATACCACGTCCTACCATTCACCACCTGTTAGACCAGCCATGTTCAGAAAATCATAGGACCACAATCATTTTCTATTCAAAACTACACTATTTCCTGAATATACCACAAAGCCCATCATAATTATTTTAACAAAGTAACCGTGTGTCCAGAGCGGCTCAGAAGGATCTAACTGCTTGAGAACAAGCGGAAAGAGCCAGCGTACGGGCACACTAACCGTCATGAGTGGATCAGATTCCAGTAAGACAGGACCTGACGTAGAGAGCCAAGATGCGGTCGTCTTTGACGAATCCGACCCCCTTGGCGCCGTAGAATGCCTCCCACCGACCGTCTTTCCGGTTACGGTGTCACTTGAACTGGGCCGGACCACCAGCAGCGATAAAACCCATCCAGAACTTGCGACCCCTGACTATCCCATCGATGTCCGCGTACCACAGGGAGCGTATATCCCAGAGTCAACCGTACACTTCGACAACCCAGCCGAACGCCCTCCACGGAACACCGAACCATGGCCCCCGGCCGAATTCGAGGACGCACTCACTGACCTCCTCTCCGCTTTGGACGAGGAAGAACACGTCGACACAGACCGGCTCTACCTGACCAAACTTACCGTCGCCGAACTCCCCCCACGGTTCGTCACCCAGGACGAGATCACCGGCCAACCCGTAGCCACTCCCGACTTCTATACCGATGAAGGAGAGATGACGCTCGCAACCTTCACCCGGGACGGCTCACTCTCCGCCGCCCAGGTCCGCGAAGATCTCGACACGGCGATGCCCGGACAGAGCCACTCCCCGCCCCAACTGGTGCAGATAACCGAGGTCACCGCCAAACCCTCCCGGTCCAGCCGCCAGACACAGGGCAGTGCCGGAAGACGCCGCTATTACACCGAAAGTGAGGCCGAGCGAGCCGGGAAAATGGATGCCGTCCCCGGCGTATGGAAAACCGACAGTATCGCCTCACCCGGGGAATCATACCGGTCACTGAACGGCGTACTGTCCTCGATCGACCGGTTCCTCCCCGCACTGTCCGAGGAAGACGTGCTCCAACCCCTCTCGTTCAGATACCCTGTTGCACGTTCAAGATTAGTTCGCCGGACGGGACGGGCAGACCAGAAACTGACCACCTATCGGCAGTGCTGACCCAATG
>NZ_AOMA01000084.1 GCF_000337895.1 Halobiforma nitratireducens JCM 10879 | reverse complement strand
CTTCTAGTCTAGTTAAAGTGACTATTTTAGACGCTAGTGACTACACCGCGATAGGTCGGAGCTAATTTCGAAAGCGTGCAACGGGCTATCAGAGGGCAGCGCGAAACCCGCGAACGGTTCTACGCCGAAGAAGTGATCCACCGATGACCGGGGACACGGACGACCAGGTCGCCTACAAAACGACGACCGCCACCGAATACACGGAAGACGACGTCCCCCTCGCGGTGGACCCCGGCGAGGGCACCCCGTTCATCGTGATTCCCCGCGGCGGAGTCCAGGAAGTCGGCCGCAGCTGCTACCAACTCGAAACCAAGTTCGGCACCTACCTCGTTGATGCCGGCCTCAACCAGGGCGACGGCGGACAGTTCCCCGACTTTCGTGGGATCGACGAGGGCCAGATCGACGCCGTGTTTCTGACTCATGCCCACATCGACCACGTCGGAGCGCTCCCGGTGATCGAAAGCCGCAACCTCCTCTCCCCGCGCGCCCCGATCATCACGACCCGCCCCACCGAAGCCCTCGCCAGCACCCTGCTCAAAGATTCGCTGAAGATCCACAAAGAAAAGGCCGAGAAACCGGGCCGGGAACAGCTCTATACGGACGCCGACGTCAGAAAGGTGCTCGACCGGTTTGTTCCCCGCGGATACATCCGGAGCGATATCCAGGACTACGTCCCCAACCTCCCGGAGCAAGAAACCCTGACGTTCGAATTCGGAAATGCAGGCCATCTGCTGGGCAGTGCCTGGATCGCGTTCGAAACGATGGGGTCCCGGGTCGTGTTTTCCGGTGATCTCGGCGGCCGGTCAAACCATCTCCCGGACATCGAGGACCCACCCAAGGCTGACAGCCTCTTCCTGGAGGCGACCTATGGCGGGACAGAAAACCATGACTCCGCCAGCGAGACCCGGACAGAGATCTACAGCGACGCCATCACCGCGGCCCGAAACCAGGAACCGGTCTTGATCCCCAGTTTCGGTGTTGGCCGCTCACAGGAACTGCTTTACATCTTCAAAAACCGGCTGCACCAACTCGACAACGACACCCGGAGTCAGATTCAACTGATCTACGACGGGATGGCGGTCGGCGCCACGAACACTTACAATCAGCACGCGCACGGCGAATTTGCGTCGGAATCCATCCGGAATCTCCGGGTGAGCAACGGCGAGGATCAGCCGTTCCTCCCCGACCAGGCCGACGCTGGCTACCATATCGACCGGCAGGACGCACTCGACAACGAGCGCACACCCATCATTATTGCCCCCTCAGGGATGCTCGCCGGCGGCTGGGCACCCTCATATCTCGTCGAATTCGCCGACCGGTACGACCACGCCAACATCTTCCTCTGCGGATTCCAGGCTGAAGGAACGCCTGGTCGACAGCTCGAGGACGCGATCGATGCAGAGGCTGGCACCATCGAGATCACCCTCCCCGCACTCAGGCTTGGAGAAGGCGTGCCCGATACCGACGATGGCACCACCGTTGAGATTCCGACAGAGTGGATCACACGGTACAGCGGCCTCTCGGCACATGGAGCGCGGCAAACCCTCCGCGAGTTCGCGCGGATGGTCTCCCCCGAAGAGATCACCCTTGTCCATGGTGAACCCGACCAGCAACGGGCCCTTGCCGCAAACCTCGCCGACAAGGTCGAAACCGTCACCGGCATCCGCGTCGGGGGTATGATGGATGCCACTCCCGTCCGTCCGCGGACCGACGACGACTCGGACTCCGCGCTCACCGACCGACCAGCCACGAAACTCCTGGATGAAGCCGAGCACGAGTTGACATTCGATGAAACAACTGCTGCCACAGATATGGACCACTCTGACCTGGTCGACCGGATGGACACCCTCGAGATGGCGCTTCGGACGATCGACGCCGAGCTCGGTGTCGCCCGACACGACGACACCTTCTCTGAAGCAGAAATTCGATCCATCGTCCGGGACGAAATGCGATCCCTTCTCAGGGACGAGGGACTCATCGACTAATCCTCGAATATAGGACGTGGCCCTGCCCCGGCCAAACACCGGGACCCGGACCGTCAGCCATCTGGCACATACTCGTCGAACCCGGCCTGCTCCGTCAGGACATCGACCGCGTCTGCCACCTTCCGGGTCCGGGCCTTGTACAGACTTAATCCTGCGTACCGGTCCGCGTCTCCAGCCTCGGCCCGGTTCTCGAGGAAGGCCCGCGCAGCCGGTTCATCCGCAAAGAACGGGATCGTTCCATGGTCGTTCACGTCGGTATGGGGCAGAGTTGCCCCGGTCTCCGGATCCAGCCAGTAGTACACCGTGGACCGCCGCGTCCCCGCGTGCAGCGTATCGTACCCGCCATCCGGCTCAAACGCACCCTCGTCTTCCACGTCGGTCTGGTCCCGCCTGTCTCGGTCCCGCGGTTCCAGGAGTTGGGCGACCGATCGCTGCTGCCCGTCCTCGAACACCGGGCCCGCCGTCCGGATGAGTTCCCCGGCCTGATCGTACACCCGTTCGCCACCCTGTCGACAGCCCTCGTCCGCCTGGCATCGGTAGTACTCGACCGCCAGGTGCGCACGCTGATCCGTGCGGACACGGGAAAGAGACCCACCACACTGCCGACAACACACGTCCTCTTCTCCGGGATTGTCTTCCGCGTCTCCCGTGATCTGATCGTACGCCTGGCGGAAATGCTGCTCCGGCAGGTAGCTGAACGTGTCATACTGGAGTTCACCGTCCCACGGTTGCTGCACGTAGAGCCATTCCGCGCCGGTCCGCCGCCGGGCCTCCACGTACTCCCGCGCAAGCCGCTGGACAGGGTCCGTCACCTGATCGGGATCGTCCACCACTTGTCGATCACCCGCCGTCGCCGTGCGCCTCGATCAGCGTCTGCAGTGTTTCCTCCTCGCCATCCCAGTACGGATCGATCTCCGCGTCAGCCGTGTACTGATCGACCCGGTGCTCCACGGCCCGCCGGCCCAGTTCTGTTGCATCGGGGACGTCGCCCTCCCGGTCGAGGAGCCGGGCCGCCTGTTCCAGGCCGCGGGTCCGGTTGTCCGCGTCCATGCCATCCGCGTGGGTCAATGCCCGCGTCGCCGCGTTGTACGTGTCGTACAGCGTTGGCTGGTCCTGGTACGCGTCGAGTTCCGTTTCGAGCGCGTCCCGCAGCGTGTCCAGCGGATCGTCCACTGGAAGATACGCGTCGATCCCGAGGTCGGTCAGCACCAGCAGGGCCTCGTCCCGGTTCACGAGTTCCTGGTCGGCCGCCGCTTGGATCCGGTCCTCCACATCCGCCACGCCGGACACGATGCTGTCGTACGCGTGCTCGAACAACGCGTAGTTCAATGGCTCACTGTGCGTCTGGCTGAAATGCTTCTCCGCGTCGAACGACACCATCCCGTTCGTGCAGATGACGCGGACCGCCCCGATATCATGGTGCAACCCGTGCATCCCGGTGTGGGCGTGGGACGTCCGTTTCCCGAGTTCGTAGATGTCGCCGTCGAACGGTTCCACTTCCAGCCCGTCCAGATCCGTGTAGACCGTGAGCTTCCGGCCATCACTCGATTCCCGGACGTAGCCCTTCGGCCGCACCGCGTCACTGTACTGCTCCAAGGCCTGGGCCTCGTAGTCGATGATGTCCGCCGGCTGAAACACGTGGTAATGCTCTGTACTGGCCGACACATCCCCGACAGGCGTCCCATCTGCAGTCCATAGCGAGTCACGATACGACAGTTCCGCCCACTCGTCGTCCACTTCGTTATGGGCGTAGATGTCGTGGCGCTCGATCTCCGCCAGTTCGTGTTTGGTGTCACGGAGTTCGTCGATTCCATCAAACGTGTACAGGTTCCCTGTAATCGGTCGTCACCCGAGACAGGAACGGCACAGGCAGAGTCATAGCCGTGTGGAGAGACCGGAGTTCGAATGAGGTCCGAACGTTCGGATACATGTCTGGTCCTCCTACCGCTCCTGATATCCAGACGAGAGTTCTACCGAAACAGAACTTCAATAGTAATAATAATGTTTAGTGAGAGGAACCGGTTATGGCTA
>NZ_AOMA01000083.1 GCF_000337895.1 Halobiforma nitratireducens JCM 10879 | reverse complement strand
CCGCCTCGCTATCTCCGATACGACCCTTCCGCTAAACCCCAACCTCGTCACGGTGATCGGTGGCAAAGGAGCCGGGAAAACAGCACTCCTTGATCTCATCGCGAACTGCTACCAGAACCGGCATACCACTGACAACGACGAAGAAATCGACGTCAACTCGTTCATCCAACGGATCCAGGGCGAGCACCCAGAAGTCACAACAGAGATGGAGTTCCGGGGGAGGGATATCGACCCGTTCGAGAAGTCGGTACTCGACGACGCACTCATCGCACATTCCGACATCGAATACCTCCCCCAGGGTAAAATCTCCGAGTACTGCCGCGATGAGGACCGGATGCACGATCAGGTACTGGACCTCATCCAGCAGTCCGTCCGCAGCACCGACTCCGAACTTATGGAACGGTTCGAAGCCAAACAGGACCGTATCCAGACACTCGAAAACGAACTGGAGGAACTGACCAACCGGATCCACGAGTACGATCCGGAAACGATCGAAAGACGGATCAGCGATGCAGAATCTGACCTGCAAACCGCCAAAGGGAAGCTCGAGGACAAAAAGAAAGAAATCGAGGAATTCCGGGAAGAACATGGGGACGCCCTCCAGGATAGCACCTCTGCAGAGCTCCAGGAGGAACTTGACGGATTGAACGACCGTATCCAGACGCTGAAGGAGATCAAAGACCGGCTCTCCGACCAGATCGAACGGCTTGACGAGATCGAAGAGTTCAACAGCGAACTCACCGCAATCCAGTCCCTCACCGAAGAGATCTCCATCGACATCACGATCGAGCCGATCGATGTCGAAGGCACGCTCGATACCCTTCAACAGTACGACCAGATCGTCAGCGACCGCCTATCGGAGTTGCGTGAAGACAGGAAAGACGTCCGTGACGAATTGGGGGATCTGGAGGATATTGACCAGGAACTCTCCGACTTACTGACCGAAAAACGGGAGCGGAAAAACGAGTTGGAGGAGAAAGAACAGGCGTTAGCATCCTTGGAGGAGATGCAGGCCACTATCGACGATCTGACTGAGCACCGCCGATCCACGTTCATTGACTACGTGAGGGCCTACCACGACCTGAAGAGCCTGTACTCGCTGGTGATCTCCGAGTTCGCCAACGACCAGTCTACAATCCTGGAAGACGTCCGGTTCGACGCCGACGTGGAAGTTGCAGACGGACTGCAGTCGAAGCTATACGATCTGCTTGACGGTCGCAGCGTCAACATCTCAGAACTCTCACCCGTGATTCGGGCCGCTGAACAGACGATGACCGATACGGAACAGTTGGAACATTACGCCAGGACATATCTGGACGCGGCACTCGAATTCCGAGATCAACTGCTTGAGAACGCATCCACAGCAGAGTTCGAGCAACGCGTCTTCGTTGACAACTTCAAACTGTCCGAACAGATTCTGCTGGATGAAACCCGGATGGAGGATCTCTCGCTGGGTCAGAAAGGCACAGTCCTGCTCNCTTCGTTGACAACTTCAAACTGTCCGAACAGATTCTGCTGGATGAAACCCGGATGGAGGATCTCTCGCTGGGTCAGAAAGGCACAGTCCTGCTCAAGATACTGCTCGCTCAGGACGAGAAACCGCTGATCATCGACCAGCCCGAAGAAAACCTCGATAACCGGTTCATCTACAAAACGCTCAAAGATGCGTTTAAGGAAGCCAAAAAGAAGCGTCAGGTCATCATCGCCACCCACAACGCTAATCTCGTGGTAAACACCGACGCCGAACAGGTGGTCGTTGCCAACTACGAAGAGAACGAGATCTCATTCACCGCCGGACCGCTTGAAGACAGTGAAATCCGCGAAGAAGTAACGACAATACTGGAAGGTGGAGAGCAGGCCTTCATCCAACGCGAAGAAAAGTACGGACTCGCAGAGTAACTCATCCGCTCACTCTCCACTACCAGACGCCTCATCCAGCAACTCTTCCACTTCAATAGCGACACGATCCCATTTCCGGGCCGTGACCGCTTTTTCCCGCGTCGCGTCATCCAGCGGGACGTCCTCGAACTCCGTCTTGGCTTCCGCCTCGGCGGCATCTGTCCGCTGGACCGCCTCATAGAGGGTGTCGGCGTGCTGGTCGACGAAGGCGGCGAAGAACTTGCCGAACGGGGTCAGTGCGTAGTGCTGGTCGGTGTCTTGCGGCCGGTACACCAGGTCGGCCTCGATCAGGGTGTTGACGTGCTTCTGGACGGCGCTCCTTGAGTAGTCGAACTCGGCACCGACCTCCGTCAACGGCCGGTCCGCATCCCCGGCCAGCGACTCGAGGATCGCCACCCGCACGGGATGGGCCACGCCCTGGAACAGTTCCGCAACCGCCTGCCAGCGTTCTATCGCCGGCCCAGCAGCATCGTCGGCTCCGTCCATACCTGCAGGGTTACTGGGCCAACTGGTTAAAGATAGTGAACGGTGCGGGCGTCGGCTCTGGTGCAGTACACCGCGACGGTCACCCTCTGACCCGTGGCGATCCCGGAGCCCCGTCCCGAGTCCACAGGATCCTGCCGGACAGCCATACCCGTGCTGGATAACCACAACTGTGCGGTGGACTGCACCAAAGAGTTTATCGTCGTGGGCCACGTTACACTATCACATGGGTAAGGACCACAGCACCGACGATGACCTGCCGACGCCGCAGCACGATCGCGGGAAGACGGAGACGAAACCGGCGCGGAACCGGAAGCGACCGCAGGCCCAGGAGTCGGGGAAACGCCACGCAGATACGAAGCCCAAGCAGCGGAGCGATGCCGCGAAGACGGTGCAGGTGAAGGGGCAGCGCATCCGGATCAGCCGGGAGACCACGGTCCGCGAGATCAAGGAGCTGGTCGATGTCAGCGACGACAACCTCGCGTTCCTGCGGACCGGTGACGAACTGAAGGCGTTGAACGACGACGACCAGCCGTACGAGCACGTGGACGACGAGGACCGGCTCACGTTCCGGTCGGGCGCGAAGAAGAACCCGTTCGGCGCACCGCGGCACTGACTCCCACAACCGGGTCCGAACGTTCGGACCCGTGGCAAGTCCCCCTCCTCCCAAGACCCATGGACCGGCACCGCCTCATAGTGTCTAGGGAAGTGCTTTACCTGTAGAGACGCTGG
>NZ_AOMA01000082.1 GCF_000337895.1 Halobiforma nitratireducens JCM 10879 | reverse complement strand
CGGAGCTAATTTCGAAAGCGTGCAACGGGCTATTCTAAGAAGGTAGCCGTTCGTTCCCGAAGGCTGACGATCCAGGACTCGTTCGATTTAGCACTATCCCGTTTAGGGATTCGTAGCACACAGTTATCGGTATCAACCCACTCGAGTGAGGCTCGTTCGACTTCGACCGGTCGCAAGCCTGCGTCCATACTCGCCCAGACTAACGACGGTATTTTCCAGCTATTCGCTCGGTCCCAATCTTCCGGGGTGACGTCCGCTTTCGGCTTTTCGAAACGCTGCGCGAGATACTGTTTCCATCGGTCACGTTCAGCCGGCGTGACGTTCGAATATTCGGGGATGCTTCCATACTCGAGAGATGCATTGCGAATTTGTGTCCGTTCATCGCGGGTCAGGTAATCCTTCGGGCTCGAACTATCTACATCGCTGAAGGTGATTTCCGGATCCCACGCAGATCCACCACGCTCGTGTTCCCACCACTTGAAGAGCATCTTCACCGCTTTCTGGCAGTTCGTTTGGTGGGTTCCACTGTAATCTTCTTGAGCGAGATGTCGCATCCAATCGTCAGCGTAGTCCTCTGAAAGCTGTGCGGTGTATCCGCCTTCCTGTTCCCAGATCCATCGGTAGAACTGATCCATTCGGTACGCTCGTGGTTTAACCGTTCCCAGAGCGTATCCGTCCGCCTTTTTTGGCTCCTTTCCGAAGGCAAGTAGCCAGGATAGGCAGTCTTCGCGTTCCGATCGATAATCCACCAGTTGTTTTTGATTGAGGAACTCTTCTGCTGGCTCGGTTACCACCGTGATGCTCTCCGGGAGAGTCATCGGCTAACCACCCCGGGTGTCACCTTCTCTAAACGAGTGGTTCGTTCGAACCGACATGGTCTAGCAATACGGCCAATCGCAAGACGGCGGCCGATTACCGATTTTGTCTGAATCGAATTGCCCTGTGACATTGGTCAAATACCGTATCGGTCACAGGCTAAATCGCCGGAAGGAAGAGGGAAGTAGTGCTCCGACGGGGATTCGAACCCCGGTCATTGCCTCGAGAGGGCAATATGATTGGCCGGACTACACTATCGGAGCGTTCCGCGAGTGTACTCTATCGTAACGGGGAGTAATGTTTAAGCATTCCGTTTCGCCTCGATTTTGGTTCGAGATAGCACGGGTACGGCGAGGGGAAGAGAGGTACCGACATCCGGTAGTCACAGCACGGACGATCGGCTGGGAATTGGGTGGACCACTACTCCGGTAGTAGAGAACAGTTACTCCTCGAACGGGGATTTCGTCGCTTCCGGCTCGAAGCCCTCGAGGCTGATGATGTTTTCTCGACCGACACGAAGCTTGCTGATAGTTCCCTCTTCTTCCATATCCGAGAGGAGCATGCTCACTTTCGACTTCGACCAGCCGGTTTCCTCGACGATGTTGACCTGTTTCATGCGACCGCCGTTCTCGCGGATGAGTTTGACGACGCGGTCTTCGTCGGTGAGCAACTCTTCTTCCGGTACGGCGTCGGCCTCCGTTACGGACTCGTCCGCCATCCCGGACTCACCCGGTCTATCGGGTTGGGCACTACCGGCGGTCGAATCGGACTCCGGTCGGTGCCCGTCTCGAGCCGTCGCCCCGTGGGACTCGGAGTCGGTTTCGGCGTCGGCAAACGAGCCGTCACCGGAGTGGCGTCGGTACCAGGCGATGCCAGCCCCGACGGCGAGGAGGAGTGCAACCACGACGACGATCGGGACGACCCAAGACGTGTCGCCACCGGTCACGGACGACAGCGGGCTAGCGTCGGTGTCGGACCCCGTTCCCGTCCCGTCCCCGTTGCGTTCAGGCACGAGAACGACACGCGGGTGCCCGTCGATAAACTCGCGTTCGCCGGTCCAACTTACCGAGGTCGCGCTCTCTATGTTCTGGCCGACGTACCGGGGTTCGGGTTCGGCGCTCCGGAACTCGAGACCGTCGCCGGGTTCGATGACGATCGATTGATCCTCCGCGAGGTAGATACCATCGAAGACATCGCCGACGACGACCCGGTCGCCGTTGTCCTCGGCACCGGCAGTGCCGTCGGTATCGGCGAACCCGTTCCAGGTGAACGACATCTCGACGACGCCGACCGGATTGAGTCGGTCTTCGATCTCGGCGGAGCGGTTGAAGTCGGTCGCTTCCATCTCCCGGTCCGTCGCTTCGGTACCCTCCGCCATCGCCTCGGCCTGGTTCGTGAACCGTTCGTAGAGGGGGACTTCTTGATCGTCGGATTCGAACTCCTCGACGAACGCTTCGAAGCGTTCGCGCTGTTCGGCGGCGTCGTCGCCGTCGAATCGCTGTTCGTATCGGAACGTCCAAACTGCGCTGCCGTTCTCATGGACGGTGATCTCGAACTCTGTCGTATCGAAATTACGGGAGTCGACGTTCGCTTGGCCACCGAACCCGGCGGTCGACGCAGGAACGGAGCCGGTGGTCGCGGCGAACGACGGGTCTGTCGTATCGACGACCGGTTCGGCCGGAACGCCCGCGGCGGCGCTTCCGCTGGGGCTTATCGCCATCGCCGGCGTCCCGAAACCGACGAGCAACACCAGAACGGCGACTGCGAGCACCCCCGCGGAGTCCGACCGATGCATTCGTCTCACACTACGTGCCAGAGCTAAAAATGCTTGTGAGTGATCCGTCCCAGTCGGGGAACGCGAAACCTGATATCCAAAGCCCGGAGCCACCGGTCGACACGCACAAACCGGACGATGCCCTACTCGAGCGCATGATCGACAACCTTGCGCAGGGTGTGCAGGCGTTTACGAGCAATGTTTTCCTGATCGACGGCGAGCGGACAGTGCTGATCGACGCCGGGGCAAACTTCGACGTCGTCGACGCGGTCCGCTCTCGCGTCGACGGGTTGGACGCTCTCGTTCTCACCCACACCCACCGTGACCACGTCGGTAATCTCGAGGCCGTAAAAGAGAGGTTCGACGTCGATGTCTGGGGGTGCGATCCGTCGATCGACGGCGTCGATCACGAGATCGACGACGGAGAGACGGTCCTGCTCGGAGACCACGAGTACGTGGCGTTGCACACGCCCGGTCACAAGGACGACCACCTCTGTTTCTACTCCGAGGAGGCGGGCGTGCTCTTTGCCGGCGATCTCGTCTTCCAGAACGGGAGCTTCGGCCGTACGGACCTGCCGGAGGGAGACCGCGAAACGCTCGTCGAGAGCATCGACCGCGTACTCGAGCACGTCGACGAGGACCTCACGGAGCTGCACACCGGCCACGGCCCGAGCGTGATGACGAACCCCGCCGATCACGTCGAACTCGCTGCGCGGATGGCTCGACAGGCCTGAGCGGTGCGGTCAGGGTTCTGGGGAGAGGCGACGGAGTCGACCGGGTTTTCGACGGCTCCGATGACGACGACAAGCACCGGGACTGCGACTGTGACTACGACTACGACTCCCGGTCACGAGCCGCAGCCAGCATCGCGTCGTAAGCGTCCTCGTACGCCGTCGCAACCGAGCGCGGATCGGTCCGGTCGTCGTCGACAAGCGGCGGCAACGGAACCCGCTCGTAGGGGTCCAGGTAGTCGACGACATCACCGACTCGCTTCTCGAGCGTACCGCCCCGCGGGCTCGAACTCGCGATCTCACAGGCCCGACAGTACCGGTCACCGCGATAGATCGTCGCCCGACCGGGTTCGACGGCAGCCACAGCGGCGACCGTCGCAGGATCGAGCGACTCGAGCGGGCGAGCGACATCGCCGTAGGACTCGACGACTGCGAGATCTGCCGTTTCGATCTCGGTGGCGAACTCCTCGAAGGCCGGAACGTGGTGTCTCGTGGCCACCTCGTTGAGTTCCTCGACGGTCCGGACCGTGATCGCATCCTCGAGTGGGAGTGGCTCGGACACCGCTTCTGGAATCGACGCAGCGGCATTACGGACGTACGTCGGGTTCTCGCCCTGTCGACCGATCCGGTCGACCAGGAACTCCCGGTCCGAGCGGCCGAGCAGCCCGCCTCCGCCACCGGGGGCGGGCCGCCACNGGCCGCCACAGGCGGTGGACGGGATTCAGTTCCTCGGGGCTGTGGCCCCGCGTTTCAGCGTCTGCGAGGCGAGCAGCGTCCTTACCGTAGAGCCGGCCTTCCGTGAGGGCTCGCCGGCAGTCGGCGTGATCGAACCAGTAGTCGTTGCCCGCACGCGGCTTGTAGCCGACGCCGCCGGTCCGCTCGAGCAACCCGACCGAGAAGGTGGTCTTGCCGGCATCGACGCGATCCATGCCGACGACGAGCAGCAGCATCGCCCCGTTACTCTTTCAGTCCGTAGTAGCCCGGTTCGTCGTCGCTGCGTGGCTCGGCGACCACCAGACCGTCGGCGTTGACCATGATCCACGGAATCGCCCAGTCTAGCAGGATGTTCTCGGTCTCCTGCTCGATTTCGGCGTCGGGCTCGAGCCCCTGTAAGAGTCGCGCGATCTCGTAGACGGTGTACATCTGACCTTCCTCGAGTAGCTCCGCCGGAGTGTAGAAGTCACAGGGTGGCAGTTCGTCGAACTCGGATTTCGGGACTGGCATAGCCGATAGTATCGTGTCCCGCCACAAGACCGCACCGGTACGTCGCGAAGACGAGGACGCCGGCGCTGTCTCCGCCGTGAGCGGAGTGTGTAGAGAGAAGACAGGAATTGCGCGAGCGACCAGGTGTAAACGGAGAACGCACTGGGTGTGATAAGAAATCGGGAGAAGTGGACTCGTCGGGATTTGAACCCGAGGCCTCTTCCTTGCGAAGGAAGCGATCTGCCACTGATCTACGAGCCCGCACCCGTTCCTAACCCCGTGTCGGTATTTGTAGCTTGTGTTTCGCAGACGGGCCGTCAGTCGTCACCACGGCTCTCTGCCCCCGCGAGCGGTAGATCGTTTCATACATCGGTCCGACCCGAAACGGCCGCCACCTTACAATACGTGCGCCCGGCCGGCGAGCAATCCGAGGAAGAAGCCCGTGAAGTGAGCGATCAACGCGACTCGCGGGGCGGCGGTCGCGAGTGTTACCGCAGCCGCGAGGCCGACGAACACCAGTACGGTGAGCCAGCGTGGAACCTCGACGATAGACGCGATGCTCGAGGAGAAGCGGTTCGAGGCGACCAGATAGCCCAGCAGCGCGAAGACGGCACCGCTGGCTCCGAGCACGCCACCGGTCGGTGTCGCGGGAACCAGCGGCACGGCTGCGGCGACGCCGGTCACGAAGATTTGGGAGATGCCGGCGAGCGCACCCGTAGCGAGGAAGAAGACATGGAAGCGCAGCCGCGTCGTCGTACGGGCGATCGGCCAGCCAAATAGCATCAGTGCGACGCTGTTCGAGAGGAGGTGGCCGATGCCAGCGTGGGCGTAGACGCTGGTGACGATCGTCCAGGGGTTGTCCACGATCGGCGGCGTGAGCACGAACAGGCCAGTCATCGCTCCCACGAACGCGGCCACTCCCTGAAGGAGGTAGACGACGACGAAAACGGCGAGCACCTCGAGGATGGGGCTTGCGGAGCCGTCGTCGCCGGCAGTGCCACTCCCTCGACCTCCGTTGGGCCGCGAGTTCGGGGTTGCATCGGAGGACGTCCGCGGCCGCGGTCGATTTCGTCTCCCGCGTGGCATACCGCAACTCAGGGGGCGAGGCCCAAAAGTCTGCACGCCTTACGCAGGTTCGCCACGATGAAGGACAGCATTTCCTCGGTAGGCGTTCGGTACCGCTCTCGTCGGACGAACCCGTCCGGCAGGAGTAACGGTTGGCAAAACGTACAGCTCGGCCGAGAACGGTAGCCGATCAGTACTTGCGACGGAGTACTGATGACGGTGGACTTCTACCCTCGCTCGAGAAGATGGTGTGTGCGTCACCACGGGCTCTCGAACGGCGGGGTCGAGAACGGCGGGGTCGAGAACGGCGGGGTCGAGAACGGCGGCTACTACCTGAAAACGAAGGAAATGGAAAGTGGCGTCCGGTAACGAACCCGGCACCAATCGCGATCAGTGATTCGCGATCAGTCCTCGAGGACGATCTCGATCGAGACGTCGTTTGGCACCTGGATGCGCATGAGCTGTCGGAGTGCGCGTTCGTCGGCGTCCAGGTCGATGAGGCGCTTGTGGACGCGCATCTCCCAGTGCTCCCACGTCGCGGTGCCCTCGCCGTCAGGCGATTTCCGGGTCGGCACCTCGAGGGTCTTCGTCGGCAGCGGAATCGGACCGCTGAGGTTGACGCCGGTGTTGTTCGCGATCTCGCGGACGTCGTCGCAGATGTCGTCTAGGTCGTCGGGACTCGTGCCCGCGAGTCGAACGCGTGCCTGCTGCATTTATTTCTCGTTGACTTCGAGGACCTTCCCGGCCGCGATGGTCTGACCCATGTCGCGGATGGCGAAGCTCCCGAGTTCTGGGATCTCGCTGGACGGCTCGATGCTGAGGGGCTTCTGCGGTCGGATCGTCACGACTGCAGCGTCGCCCGACTGGATGAAGTCGGGGTTCTCCTCGGCGACCTCGCCGCTGGACGGGTCCATCTTCTTGTCGATGGACTCGATCGTACAGGCGACCTGTGCGGTGTGGGCGTGGAAGACCGGCGTGTAACCGGACGTGATCACGGACGGGTGCTGCATGACGACGATCTGGGCCTGGAAGGTCTCGGCGACCTTCGGCGGATCGTCGGCAGGACCACAGACGTCACCACGGCGGATGTCGTCCTTACCGATGCCGCGGACGTTGAATCCAACGTTGTCACCGGGTTCGGCCTTGGGCACCTCTTCGTGGTGCATCTCGATGGTCTTGACCTCGCCACCGACGTCCGAGGGCTGGAAGACGACATCGTCGCCCGTGTTCATGATACCGGTCTCGATACGTCCGACGGGGACGGTACCGATACCGGAGATCGTGTAGACGTCCTGGATGGGGAGTCGGAGCGACGCGTCCGTCGGCGGCTCCGGCTCCGGCAGGGCGTTCAGAGCCTCGAGCAGGATCTCGCCGTCGTACCAGTCGGTGTTGTCGGAGGCTTCGGCGATGTTGTCTCCTTCGAACGCCGAGATCGGGATGAACGAGGCGTCGTCCGTGTTGAACTGGACCTGCTGGAGGAGCTGGTTGACTTCGTCGACGACCTCGTCGAAGGTAGACTCCTTGTAGTCGACGACGTCCATCTTGTTGACGCCGATGATGAGTTCGTCGATACCCAGGGTACGGGCCAGGAAGACGTGCTCCTGTGTCTGGGGTGCAACGCCGTCGTCGGCAGCGACGACGAGGACGGCGTTGTCGGCCTGGCTCGCGCCAGTGATCATGTTCTTGACGAAGTCGCGGTGGCCAGGACAGTCGACGATGGTGAAGTCGTACTCGTCGGTGGAGAACTCCTGGTGGGCGATGTCGATGGTGACACCACGCTCTCGCTCTTCGGCGAGGTTGTCCATCACGTAGGCGAACTCGAAGCCGCCCTTACCCTTCTCTTCGGCTTCCTCGCGGTGCTGTTCGATGACGTGCTCGGGTACGCTCCCCGTCTCGTAGAGGAGTCGGCCCACGAGCGTACTTTTCCCGTGGTCAACGTGACCGATAATGGCCAGGTTCTGGTGTTGTTCGCTCATTGTTGTAGCTCACGCGCAGAGGCGCTTATATCGGTCTCTTTCGCTCGTTGCGGTTAAAACCATTTCGAAAGCGTATTCAGATGATCCCGACGCCGTCTTGCGGTTTGTGTTATACCCACACGCTTTTCGAGCGCGTGTCCACTCGCTGCCGGCCGATCTGATAGCGGGATCACCGTCTCCTACTGAGTGACTCGAAGGGAAAGGTGTTATCGAGGTCCGTCGGACAGACACACGCGAAACAAACATTGTCACCAGGAGTAACGGATCGAGTTCGATCCGATCGAGTTTCGCGACGGACACGCAAACCGGATCGAACTGCGACCGCTACTCCAAGCGCCCAACGTCCGACAGCACCGCTGTCGCCGTCTCGGGGCCACCAGCACCGCGCCCGCTCGAGTGCAGCGAACCCGCGTGCCGGGTTTCGATCTGAACGATGTTTCGCGTGCCCGTGACGGCGAGTGCGCCGTTTTCGGGGACCAGTCGTGGCCCGACACGGACGCCGTCACGAGTGGCTTCCCCGATCAGCCGGATCGTCCGTCCGTCCTCGGCGGCGAGGTCGAGCGCGCTGCCGGGGATGTCCTGAATACCCTCGACCGTCGCGTCGGAAAGTGAGAAGCCGCCGTCGTTGAGTACGTTCGCGAGGATGACGAACTTCAACGCGGCGTCGGTGCCGTCGACGTCGAACGTCGGATCGGCCTCGGCGACGCCGAGGTCCTGTGCCTCCGCGAGGACGTGCTCGTAGTCGAGTCCCTCCGCAGCCATCCGGGTGAGGATGAAGTTCGCGGTACCGTTGAGAACGCCCCGAACGGCGGTGACGGCCTGGGGCGTACAGTCCTCGATCGTCGAGAGCACCGGAATCGCGCCGCCGACCGTCGCCTCGAACCGGATCGAACCGGCGCTTTCTGCTTCGAGGGAGCGCAGTTCCTCGTACCGTTCCGCGACGGGACCCTTGTTCGCGAGCACGACGTGACGGTCGGCCTCAAGGGCGCGCGTGACGTGGCTGAACCCAGGTTCGGCGTCGTCCAGGGTTGTCGGCGTCGCCTCGACGAGGACGTCGTACTCGGTCTCGAAGACGTCCTCGGGAGCTGCCGTCCCGACGACTTCGCCCCGCTCCTTTCGGGAGACTGCGTCGTCGACGGCTATCCCGTCGGGGTCGACGGTCGCACTCGAGGAGTCCGCGAGCGCGACGACCTCGTGTCCGTAGTCGCCCGACAGCGTCGCGACCGATCGGCCGACATCGCCAGCACCGAGAATCGCGAGCTTCACGCCGTCTCACCTCCGACCAGCGGCTCGACTACGGTTAGTTCTTTCTCCGAGCCGATCGAACGGATAGCCTCGAGGGCCTGACTCGAGCGCCCGGAGTCGATCGCCAACCGGAGACGGGCGCTCGAGACGGATTCGGTCCCCTGAGGGGCAGCCAGGGAGAGATCGAGGACGGCCGCGTCGATTTCGGATTCGATCCGTGAGAGTGTATCCGAGAGGTCGTTCTCGACGAGGTGGCCGACCAGCACGACGCTGATCTCCTCGCCGTAGTGTTCCTCCCCGGCCTGAATGACGTTGACGCCGGCCTCACGTAGCCCGTCGACGATATCGTCGAACCGTTCCGGGGGCGACTCGAAGTCGACTTCGACGGGGATGTGTCCGCGGGGTGTGATGTTGCCCCGCTCGTGGTGAATGCTTAGCAGGTTGCCGCCGTTGTCGGCGATCGGCGCGAGCGCACGGAGCAACTCGCCGGGCTCGTCGACGAGTTCGAGGCGGACGGTGTAGGCACGAACGCCGCCGTCCGTCTCCGCGTCGGACTCGGTATTGACTTCGGAGTCGGGGGCGGTGCCCGTTCGGTCGTCGGCGTACTCGTCACCCATCACCGTCACCTCCCGTCGGGGGGCGTCCACACGTCGTCATGGTGTATGACTCCGTATCTGAGTCGTAAAAGGATATAGGCGTTCCCAAAACTGACCGACCGTGCCAACGAGACACAGGCTGTTGTACTCGCTCGGTACACGCCGACCGCGCCACAACAGTCGCATACCTGCTCGCGTCTCGAACGGCGGTCGGGCGCATGCGACGTACGGCGGCCCGTATCAGAGGTGGTCCTTGCCCGGGTTCGACGAGCCCCAGTCGCCGCGACCGCCTTCGGTGCGGTCGACACCCATGATCGACTCGGGTTGGTCGGGCCCCCCAAGCGAGTCGCGGGCGTCCGGTACGCGGACGGTCACCTCCTCTACCTCGGGCCACTCGATGAGTGCTGCCTCGATATTGCCCGTGGTTACGTCGCTGACCGAACACCCCTTGCAGCCGCCGCCGAGTTCGACGACGACCTCGCCGGTTTCGGGGTCGGCTTTCCTGACGGCGCTGGTTCCGCCGTGCATCTGAATGATCGGCATCTCTCGACTGATCCACTGCTCGACGCGCTCTCGGAGCGATCCTTCCGCGTCCGCCTCCCCGCTTGCGTCCGCGTCGGTGTCGACGTCGGATTGGGTCATCACCCGTGCTAGGGACTCGAGGGGGGAATAGGTTTGGTTCGTGAAAACGATAGTGGTTAATAATCCACGTTCGGGCGTTCGATGCGGTCGTTTCGACGAAATCGTCGAACGATTCATCGGGTGAGAAAACGACGGGATCGATCCACTCCCTACCGACGACACTTCGTCATGTTCGATCCGCGAGTGCGGCAGCGATCGCCCCGCCAGTGCCCGTAAAGACCGCCGGGTAGATCACGCCGGCGAGGATGATTGCGGGAATCGTATCGGGAGCGCCGCTCGCGCCGCCGACGGTCACCTCGAAGAGGAAGACGCCGGCGACGGTGAGAACGAGATAGCCCGGGAGTGCCGTCATTCCCGCGAGCAGTCCGTCCGTCGGTGCCGAGACACCGCGGTAGGTCGCGAGCCCGATACCTGCCGCAAGCAGGAGCCCCACGGGGGCCGCGTAGAGAACTGGCGTGAATCCCTGCTCACTGCCGATGTACGTCGCTGCGTGCGTTCCAAGGAGCGGAACGTCCCGAAACACCGTATCGACCAGGTGGGCGTTGTAGAACACCCAACCGACCATCTCGTAGGTCGCCGCCTCGCCGTCGAAGGCTTCGACCGCCTGGTGTAGCGGCGACTCCCGGATGTCGGTCGCGACGATCAGATACGTGACGAGATAGCCGACCACCCACGCAGCAGCGCCGGTGACGGCTCCCGCGATGAACGGCAAGCGTTCGTCGTTCGCGTTCGATGACATAGTTACTTACCTCCCGTACGGGTCGTTCCGTCGTCCGTATCGATCTTTCGACTCGAGTCGGCCTCGTCCGTGCCACCCTCGTCACCGACGACCCGATCGGCGAACAGCTCCGCAATCGGATCGATCGAGACGTAGATCCGCGCTGCGAGGATCGCGAGCGGCCCCAGCGCGATCACGAGGAAAACTACGTCGTAGGTCCACGCGAGGTCGCCAAGCAGTGGGGCAATCGCCGGCTCGAGCCCTCGGTGGGCCACCAGCACGGCCACGAGAACGACGAACAACTGGACGATCGAAGCGACGTCGTCGACGATCGACGGTGGCCCCTCGAGCGTCGACCGAAGCAGCGACGCGAGTGCAGGCGCGAGATACAGTAATAAAGCGACGATCGCGACCGTCACGATCGCGCCGACGACGGCGACGAACGTGACCGGTGTTCCGGGGATCACGCGGTCGATGCCGGGAAGCAACGACATCAACGAGAGAAGCAGTATCGCTGCGAGCGTCGCGAGCAGCAACTTTCCAACCGTACGGACCGTATCACGATCCACCGTTGTGGGACGTTCGGGGCAGTCGTAAGTCATGTGTGTCCGGGCATCCGATCCGGCGTCCCTAATAAACAGACGGTCGTCAACGTTGATTTGTCCCGTTTGACGACGTTTCATCCGACTTTATTTCTCTCTGTTTCCCGCGGAACGGTGGTCGTATCGACGGTGTGCGCTCAGACCAGTAGTTGTCATACGAAAACAGACCACACGGTTTTGTGGAGCGGTCGACGCCGTTCGAACGGAGCAGAGCGATTCGGTCCGGGTGCGGTTCCGAGCGAGGCCGCCCGCGAGACCGAGACCGCCCGCGAGGACATCGATTCCGGCTTCGAGACGCTGGGATGTTGTCCGCGGTAGTCGGTGGGTCCCGTGGTCGTGGACTATCCGCTGCGGTACGCGATCCCATCGGGATGAATCCCCGCGTCGAACCGCTCGAGTTCCTCGAAGGCGTCGATGTCGATCACCGAAACGTCGTTGGTCTTGTTGTTTGCGACGAACGCGCGGTCGCCGTCCGGGGAGAAGACCGTCCCACCGGGCCAGATGCCGACCGGTATTCGGGCGACTTCCCAGGGCCGTCGCTCTCCGTCACGGACGTGTTCGGTGTCGATCACGGAGACATCGTTCGACTCCCGGTTGGGTACGAGTGCATACCGTCCGTCGGGCGAGAGGACAACCCTGATCGGCGTCTCTCCGAGCAACGCCGTGTTGGCGTCCTTGAGCGTCTCGGGATCGATCACGGAGAGACGACCGTCGTCCTGGTTCGCGACCAGCACCTCACCCGTCTCGGGGTCGACGCCGATTCCTTCGGGACCCTCGCCGACCGGCGGATCGCCGACGATCCGTCGTTCGTCGGCGTCGATCACCGTGACGTTGTCGCTGCCGATGTTGGCCACGAAGGCTCGCTTCTCGTCGGGTGAGAACGTGACCATGTGTGACTTGTCCTGGTAGGTCGGGAACACCTCGAGCAACTCGATTGCCGCGGAGTCGGCGATATCGAAGACGAACACCTGGCTGCTGTAGGTCGACGCCAGCCACAGTTCGTCGGCCGATTCGCGGACGGCCAGCCCGTGTGGAAAGTCGAACAGATCGTGTTCGAACCGGTCGATCACCTCGGGGACCTCGTTGTCGAGCACCTCGAGTGAGCCACCTAACGAACATGTTACGTACGCGTGCGTGCCGTCGGGCGAGACGGCGACCTCGTGGGGGTTGACGTTCGTCTCGACCGTGGCGGTCGTCTCTCCCGTGTCGGGATCGATGTACGAAACGGTATCCGCGTCCTTGTTGAGAACGAGCAGTCGGTCTTCCATACCGCCAGTCCGCCACGGGATGCCGAAAATCTTGGCGATGGCGACGGTTTGGCCGCCACTGACGAGCTAACTGTACTGGGGTCCGTGGGCAAAACCAGCCGTAGAAACTATCCGATCCGTTATCTGGACGTACTGTCGAACGCGTCCGGTCCGTGATCGTCCCGCCACGCGAACGCGAACAGCCGCCGCGCCGGCAGTCGATCGAGGGCGCGGCCGTCAGCAGACGGCCGGTCGTGCCGTCAGCTACTCCCCTTCGAAGTCGCCGTCGATACAGGTCCCGAAGACTGTTTCCACTCGGAACCCGTCCCGCGATCGTCCATCACGAGGTCGTCGTCCGCGAGTTTGCCGCTGACGCCGAACTCCAGGGTGCGACCCTCGACCGTCCGCTCGTAGACGACGGCGCTGCCACAGAGGTGACACCAGGTGACGGCGACGGAGATCGTCGTTCCGGACTGGGGCCCACCGTCGTCGGCCTCGCCGTCACCGTCGCCTTCGGGGATGTCGCTGACGATCTCGTGATAGTCGAGAATCCGGACCGGGTAGGCTTTCGGCGGCGTCGAACCCTGCGTCGTCACTCTGGAAACACCGGGTGCTCGGCGCGTCGTTCTCGAGTGGGACGGCTCCGTCCATCAGCGTTCCCCCGAATCCGACGGTTCAGGAACACCAAGAGACGATACTGCCGATTCGTGTACGACCGTGTTCTCGAGTGTGCATGTGTATCCGTCCGACACCGTCACGACGGGTCCGACGCGGCCTACTCCTGCAACTCGCGGCCGACGGCGACCTCACGTCCGACATCGCCGAAGGTGAGACCGGATCACCAAACGGGTTCGAACCGCGAAGACTCGCGTCCGCTCGTCTGCTGGGACCGAATCTGTGAGGACATTCGCCGCTCGCGGATTTGCTCGCAACAGAAGTAGTCCCGGGCGGATTCGAACCGCCGTCGTGGGCTCCAAAGGCCCATATGATTGGCCACTACACCACGGGACTGCGTTCGGCGACCGTAGGTTCGGGGCAGAACGGTTTATGAGTTATTGTTTACGCTGCCCAGTTGGCGGAACCCCATCGACCGTACCGACCGCAACGGACCGACGATGTCTTCGACCGCCAGGGCCGCCGACGCCGCGTGTCCGGTCGGGAGCAGCGGCCAGTCCGCGTCGGTGGCTCGTGGACACACTCGAGACACGAGAGTGTGTCGTAGGCGCGTTCAGTGAATTCCGACACCCGTCCTCGCCGGACTTCTCGAAGACCTCGAGCGGCGAGACTGGCGGTTTTCAGGTCACGCGCCTCCCGCAAGTCGAAGGGAACAGCTCGTCCACGCGGTCGATCTCACGGCTGTCGCAGAACTCGACAACGTCCTCGAGCACGGGTTCCATGGCGTTCCGGCTCCGGACGCATCGAGTTTGGTCTCGAGGGACACGAACCCATGTTCCCGATGCTCGAGTCCGTGGCTGCGTGCTCGAGAACCGGTCGTAACCTCGGAGTTACAGGTCTGATTTCGGGAGATTGATTGTGACTGTCGTCCCTTGATCTGCTTCCAGAACCTCGATGTCGCCGTCGAGGGTTGTGACGACCCAGTAGATGAGCCATAGTCCGAGTCCGCTTCCGTGGGCGAGCGGCTCCTCCGTTCCAACTGACAAGGCTTGCCGCTCATTCTCGGGGAGCCCAGGACCGTCATCCGCTATCGTGACCGTGACCCACTCGGTACCGACGGCCACCTCGAGATCGATCGATGGGGATTCGCCGCTGTGTTTCGCGGCATTGTCGAGGAGTTCGACGAACGCGGTCTCTATCTTGGGTAGCGTTTGTGCCACGGCCGACTCCGGCGTATCGACTGAAATCGATGCGTTCGGGTACTGCTCTTCGATCTCCGTAACCACTCCGTCGAGTATCGGGACGACGTTATGGGACTCCAGTTTGTACGATTCGCTTCTCACTTGTGCGATTTCTCGAGCAGATTCAGTCAGCTCTATAAGACTATCAGCCGTGTCAACGATTTGGTCGGCATTCGTCGCTGCTTTTCCATCCAGATCGTTCGATAGCCTCCCAGCATAGCCGTTGATGATCGTGAGTTTGTTGCGGACGTTGTGGCGCAACACACGGTTGATAACGCTGATGAGGCTTTCGCGTCGGTGTCGCTCCATTGTTTCACGGACCATCCCCTGTGCGCCGACGATGGTCTCTGCGGTCCGCTCTTCCTCCGAGATGCCCGGCTCGTAAATAGGCACCACCCGGATGTCGGCGTACACACGTTTTCCATCGTGGTGTTCTAATTGGAAATCCTGGATTTGAAGTGATTCTCCGTCTAGTACGTCGTCGAGATACCTGTGGGCTTGGTCGCTGGCCTCGTTGGTTGGAGTAAGTCGGTCTGCTCGGTCGCCGACGAGGGCTTCCGGTTCGTACCCCAGTGCGTCCTCGACCGATGGGGAGACGAACGTCAGGCGACCGTCAGGGTCCATCCGATAGACGAAATCAAAGCTTGCGGCCAGAACTGCACGGTATAGTTCGTTCTGCGTATCTAGTTCACGCTCCCGGCGGTGTAACTGTCGCCGCTTCTTCTCGAGTCTGGTCACGTCAGTGAATGACAGTACCTGTGCTTCGGAGTCCGCCAGTCCGACCGGGTTGGTCTCAACGAGATAGTACCGCATATCGTCATTTTTGCTCAGTTCGAAAATAGAACCCTCAGCTTCCAGATGAGGGGTGGCCTCGGGAAGTGCCTCGGAAAGCGGGTCACCGATTGCCCGTTCGATTCCCGGAAAGAGTTTGACTACTTCGTCGGAAACATCCGTGATTCGACGATCGCCGTCGAGATAAATTGAGGCAGCGCTGCCTGGGAGCGCGGTTCTGACTGCTAAGAGCCGCTCCTGGAAGACGAGTAGTACACCGACCGCAAAGATCGCCACGCCGATCGGTGCGTAAATAAAGTTGATCAGCCTCGGTGTCGCAATCGCGACGATGTCGAATACCACCGGGAGACCGAGCAGCACCGTTAATATACCGAGAGGACGTGTATCGTACTCCGAACGCACGTAGAGTTCGAAGATCATGAAGAGGCCGATCGCAGCGAGCACGTAGGATAGACCGGTTGCACTCCAGTGAAGGACGCCGTGTTCGACCGCTAGATACTGGAAAGAGGCTGTCGTTTCGCTGGTGGTGAAGTACAGTCCGTGTATCGGGTTGGTGAGTTTAAGCGACACTACGAGGAGGAATACTCCAGCACCGATGCGACGGAGCGTCTGGTTCCGGTGGAACCGTCTGGCGGTGTATGCAGAACAGAAGTACAGCCAGGCCCAGACCGTTGTAAACCCTATGACTAATCCGAGGATGTAGGTGGGTTCGCGAAGCGGAACTGGTACCAGAAAGAACGCCGTTTTCAGGAGTCCCCACGCTCCTGTGGTTGCTAACAGCCAGACCAGCCCTGCCCGTACCTCGGAGTCCTCAAATCTCCTCGCTCGCGGAATCAAGAGCAAACAAATGACTCCACTGACTAAGAACGCCGCGGCGTAGGCTACGACAGCCGGATTAGAAAGCGCTGCTATCACATCTGAGTAAGCTTGTTCGGTTAGTCAAAAAGATAATGTCTACAAAAAGAGCGAGCCAGAAACGAGCCGACAACAAACAGTACGACACAACGAGCACACCTTGGATCACCATCATATATTCTTTTATATATATGTGTCGACGAGATCACCGATGCCGGATATGATACCGGTCGGCACAACTCTCCATACCGCAGTTGCTACGTCGTTTTTCTCTCCTCACCTGTCGAGACACCCTGGAGCCCCACCCTCAGTAGTGTCTCGCCGGCCTCGAGTCGACGGCACGCTTCCCTCGGCCCGTTCGATCATCCTTAAGTATTCGCGGAAGAATACTGGGGTATGACCGATTCAGTTGGACGCCTCGAGCGCGGGGCGACCGCCGAGACGGACGACGGTGTCGTCGGGACGGACCGAGTACTGAAAGTCGGCCACGACCGGCCGATCAGGATCAGCACTGGTCATCGACTCCGCCATCACGACGGGAAGTGTTCCCGCCCACATGGCCACAACTACGAGATCGCCGTCACCGTCACCGGTGAGGTAACCGAGGACGGGTGGATCGCCGACAAAGGCCGGATCACGGACGTGATCGAGGAGTGGGACCACGTGTTCCTCCTCGAGGAGGGAGATCCGCTCGTCGAGGCGTTCGAGGCTGCCGGCGACGGTGAGGGTATCGTCGTCCTCGAGTACCCACCGACGGCCGAGGTGATGAGCGCACTCCTCGAGGAGAAACTCGAGGCGGCCCTCCCCGACACCGTAACCGACATCGCAGTACGGGTGAGCGAGACGAGCGAACTCTGTGGGGGAAGCGGGTTCTAACATGCCGGTTTCGGACTCGGTGGACTCGAGCGTCGGTCGTGACGAGAACGCGGAAGCCGAGGCTGGTGACGCGCCCTCCCTGCCGATCAACGAACTGTTCTACTCCCTGCAAGGGGAGGGAACGCTCGCCGGCGTTCCCTCGGTGTTCGTCCGCACGAGTGGCTGCAACCTCCGGTGCTGGTTCTGTGACTCCTATCACACCTCCTGGGAACCGACCCACGCCTGGATGTCCCTCGACGAGATCGTCGCGGAGGTCGAGTCCCACGACGCCGATCACGTCGTGCTCACCGGCGGCGAACCCCTGTTGCACGAAGAGAGCGTCGCGTTGCTCGAGCGCCTCGACGACCTGGGGTATCACACCACCGTCGAGACCAACGGGACGATCTACCGCGACGCGCCGATCGATCTCGCCTCGATCAGTCCGAAACTCGAGAGCAGTACGCCGACGCCCGACCGCGATCCCAGGGACGACCCACCGACGGAAGCTTCCAGCGGCGAACGACAGCCGTCGGGGGCCATGGGCCAGGACGAAGGCAAGTGGGAACAGCGCCACGAAAACGCACGCATCGACCTCGAGGCACTCTCCGAACTCGTCGAGGCGTACCCGTTCCAGCTGAAGTTCGTCGTCACCGACGAGGACGATATGCCGGACCTCCGTGCGTTGCTCGAGGACCTCCGGGACGTCAGCGATGTGCCGATCCGCGACGAGGACGTGCTCCTGATGCCGGAGGGTGCGACCCGCGAGCGGCTCGCCGAGACCCGGACCCGGACTGCGGACCTCGCCATGGAGTACGGGTTCCGGTATACGCCGCGGCTACACGTGGATCTGTGGAACGACGCGCCGGAGACCTGATTCGACTTCGATCACGATGACTAATACCGACCCTGCCACCGACGACCCCGTATCGAACGAAACTGACGAAAAACGCGCCGTCGTCCTCCTTTCCGGGGGCATGGACAGCGCCACTGCCGCCTACGAGGCACGCCGGCGAGGCTACGAAATATACGCCCTGCATACCTCCTACGGTCAGCGTACCGAGGACCGCGAACTCGAGTGTGCCCGTCGGCTCGCTGAAGAACTCGAAGCTTCGGACTTCCTGCGGATCGAAACCGGGCACCTCTCGAAGATCGGTGCCTCGAGTCTCACCGACGAGGAACTGGCCGTCGAAGACGCCGACATGGACGCCGACGAGATTCCGTCGTCGTACGTTCCCTTCCGGAACGCGAACTTGCTCGCGATGGCGGTCTCCTACGCGGAGGCCAACGACTGTGAGGCGGTGTTCATCGGCGCACACAGCGAGGACTTCTCCGGCTATCCGGACTGTCGGCCGGCGTTCTTCGACGCTTTCGAGCAGGTAGTCGACGTCGGTACGAAACCCGAAACCGACATCGCGATCGAAGCGCCGTTCGTCGAGCAATCGAAGACGGATATCGCCACGTTGGGCGTCGACCTCGAGGTCCCATACGAGCACACCTGGAGCTGTTACCGGGAAAACGAGCCAGCCTGTGGGACCTGCGACGCCTGTGCCTACCGGCTGCAGGCGTTCCAGCGGATCGGCGTCCGTGATCCGATCGAGTACGACGAGCGACCGTCGTACCTCGAAACCGAGTGAGTGGGGTGGCCGCCGACCCTCTGACCCTGATAGCTTTTACTGCCTTTGTGTTGTAGTAGCATAGTGGTGGTCGTCAATGGGAGAATCCGATCGGCAGCTGTACGCGGGCGTCGACATCGGCCAGTCGATCTACGACGGGGACGGCAACGAACTGGGAACAGTCAGAGGTGTCGACGACGACGGGTTTTACGTCCTCGCCCCGGAAGCGAAACCCGAGCAAACCCTCGGCGAAGCGCGCGACGTCACTGGCAAGGACTACGTGATGTGGCGTTGCTGGGAGTGTGGCGAGATGGGACGGATCGAGGCTGATCTCCCCGGCGAGTGCCCCGACTGTGGTGCACCCCGGGAAGAACTGTACTACTGGGCCGAGGACTAACCGGGTCCCGGTAACGGCCTCCGCCCCGTTTCCCGACGTGAACGTATCAGGCGCTATCAGGAACGTTCAAATGTCAGGGTGCCGAATAAAGGACATGGCCGAGTCGCCTCTCGAGTGGTTCCGCGAGGACGGCGAGTGGACGACACCGGACGGCCGGCCGGCGGAATTGCTGGTGCTCGTCGTCGGTATCCCCGTGTTCGCCTGGCTCGTTTCTCTCCGGTCCGGTATCGCGCTTCCGTGGTCGGCACCGACGAGTGGTGTCACTGGAACGGCTGCCCAGTTCCGACCCTGGGGGGCGGCAGGACTCGGGCTCTTCGCCGGCTTTCTCTACGCGGTGTACTACCGGGACGTGATCGTCTCCCGACTTCCGGAGTTCAGCAGCTGGACGCTACTGTCGCTGTTCGGCGGCGGCTTCGGACTCTCGACACTCGAGGTGTTGCCGGCGACCTCGTCGGTCACGGCGTTTCTCCTGACCGCAGGGACGACGGTACTCGTGATCTACCTTCTGTGGCTGGCGTCGCCGCTTCACGACGGCCTGACTCCCTCGAGGCGGGGTGTCGAGCCGCCGGCAGCGGTCGGTCCCGAGTAACAGTTCCGCTCGTACAGCCCGTCGTTGGTCACTTTCACCTGTGGGTTTCCTCACGACGACAATCGGTCAGGAGAGTCGTTCGAGTGTCAAAGCTGCAGGTACGAGACCTACGCCGACTACAACGCCGTTGCCAAGAATCGGAGATTTCTGGTGTGCAAACGAGACGCGAAGCGTCTCGTCGTCGGCAAAATGCAGGCGATAGAGGCGTACCCGTAGATGTGCGCTTGAGTAGTGCGGGACCGGGTCCCGCATACCATGTAAATGGGCACTGTGCGCCCGTGAGCAGATCGCGGGACGTTGAACGTGAGCGGGGAGTACGACCCCCTGCCCCTGCCCCGGTTGAGGCATAGAACCGGAGTCCACGCGAAAGCCTCGGGGTCGTTCGGAAGAGCTTCGATCGTCCGTGATGACGAGACGCCTTGGCGTCTCGAACCACCTGACCCCGAGGCGATGTACCCGGCTCCGGGAACGCTTTTCAATCAGCCGCTCGAAATGGGATCGAATGGAACTCGAAGCGCATGCCGAGGAACTCGCCTCCGACCTCGGTGTCGACAAAGAGGAGGTCAAGTCCGACCTGCAAAACCTGGTGGAGTACAGCGTTCCGATCGACGAAGCCAAAGGCAGCCTTCGCCGGAAGTACGGCGACGGCTCCGGCGGTAGCGGGACGCCCGAATCGAAAGACATCGCCGAAGTCTCGCCCGACGACGGGAGCGTCACGGTGACTGGCGTCGTCCTCACGGCCGGCAAGCGGTCGATCCGCTATCAGGGCGACGACCACGTCATCGTCGAGGGGCGACTCGCCGACGAGACCGGCGTCGTCGACTACACGTCCTGGGAGGATTTCGGCCTCTCGCCGGGCGATACGATCACTGCGGGCAACGCCTCCGTTCGCGAGTGGGACGGCGAGCCCGAACTCAACCTCGGCGAGAGCACGTCGCTGTCCGTCGAGACGGAGTCGCTCGAGGTGTCCGCCGAGACGGAGTCGCTCGAGGTGTCCGCCGAGATCGGTGGTGACGCCGACCTCGCCGACCTCCAGACCGGTGATCGTGCAGTCTCCATCGAGGTCGCCGTCCTCGAGTGTGAGCGTCGCACCATCGACGGCCGCGACGGCGAGACCGAAATTCTGAGCGGCGTCTTCGGCGACGAGAGCGGTCGCCTGCCGTTTACCAACTGGGACCCGGCACCCGAAATCGAGGAGGGCAACACCGTCCGGATCGAGAACGCCTACGTTCAGGAGTTCCGGGGCGTCCCCGAGGTCAACGTCTCGGAGTTCTCGACGGTGACGGACCTCGACCGCGAGATCGAGGTCGGCGCGGACGCGACGACGATGGACGTCGGCGAGGCCGTCAGGACCGGCGGCATCTACGACGTCGAGGTCGTCGGCAACGTGATCGCAGTGCGGGACGGCTCCGGGCTCATCCAGCGTTGTCCCGAGTGTTACCGCGTCGTCCAGAAAGGCCAGTGTCGAACCCACGGCGATGTCGAGGGGATCGACGACCTCCGTGTGAAGGCGATCCTCGACGACGGCACCGGCACCCTCACCGCGGTCCTCGACGACGAACTCACCGAGCAGGTCTACGGCGGCACGCTCGAGGATGCCCTCGAGCAGGCCCGCGAAGCGATGGATCAGGAAGTCGTCGCCGACCGGATCCACGAGCGGATCGTCGGCCGCGAGTACCGCGTGCGAGGACACCTCTCGGTCGACGAGTACGGTGCCAACCTAGACGCCGAGACGTTCGCGGAAAGCGACGACGACCCCGAACGGCGGGCCCACGCGTTCCTCGAGTCGATCGATACTGAGGCTGACGACGGCGAGGAGGTGACGGCATGAGCGCGACCGACGAGAACGTCGAGGTACCGGGTCGGGAAATCGCCTATCGACTGTTCGCGGCCGAGTACGACGACGCCTCGGTCTCCTACGCCGAGAGCGACGAGGAGCGTGCGCCCAACTACGTCGTCTCGCCGACGGGGGCCCGACTCAACCGCCTGTTCGTCGTCGGAACGCTCACCGAGGTGACGGCCGTCAACGACGAGATGGTTCGCGCTCGCGTGGTCGACCCTACCGGCGCGTTCGTCGTCTACGCCGGCCAGTACCAGCCCGACGAACTCGCCGCGCTCGAGAGCATCGATCCGCCGGCGTTCGTCGCGGTGACCGGCAAAGCACGGACGTTCGAGCCCGACGACGGCGACGAGGTCTACACCTCGATCCGTCCCGAAAGCATCGCGACCGTCGACGCCGACACCCGCGACCGCTGGGTCGTCAGTGCAGCCGAGGACACGATCGACCGGATCGGCACCTACGCGACCGTTTCGGAGGCTGACCGGACCAGCGACGCGGACCGCGAGGCGCTGGCTGAGACGCTGCGTGACGCGGGCGTCGATCCGGGTACTGCATCCGGGATTCCGCTGGCCCGCGAGCACTACGGGACGACGCCGTCGTACCTCGCCGCCGTCCGTGACCGCGCGGTCGAGGCGGTCGAGGTCGTCGCCGGCGAGCGGGAACAGGTCGGCTCGCTCGAGCGCTCGCCGGACGACGACGCGAGCTCCGGGGCGACGTTCGCGTCGCTTGCCGGTTACGCTAACGTCGATCCGGCGGTTCTCGAGTCCGCCGTCGGCGGGGAGACGGCTGGGACGGACCACGGGGCGACCGACGTGACCGACCGTCCCGTCGACGCCGAGACCGACGCCGATTCCGAGGCCGTCGGGACGGCGTCGGCGGCTGGTACCGCGACCGCGACCGCGACGGCAGCCTCGAGCGCGTCGGACGACGAGGACCCTGCCGGTACTGCGTCCGGGGTGTCCGAACTCGAGTCCGAGTCCGACGCCGAACCAGCCGACGAGTCGACCGAACCGTCGTCAGAAGCGCACGCCCCGACCGAACGCGAAGACGAGTCCGCGTCCGCCGCGGCCGAGACGGCCGACAACGACGACGACGACGACGACGGTCTCGAGCAGTCTCCCGACGCCGAATCGGCCGAAGCGGACGCGACCGAGACCGAGCCGTCCATCGACGACGACGGCGGTATGTACGAGATGGACCCGGAAGAGCGCGAGCAACTCGAGGAAGAGTTCGGAGCCGAGTTCACGACGGGAACCGAGGTCGAGGAGCCGGGCGAAGCGGGGATCGACGTGCCGGAGCCGGACGACCTCGAACAGGCCGGCGAGACCGAGTCGGACACCGAGGAGGAACTCGAGGGCGAGACGGACGCCGGAACCGAGGCGTCCGTCGACGACGATCTGGGCGCTGCACCCACTTCCGGTCTCGACGACGGCGAACCCGATACGGTCGACGAGACCGACTCCGAGGACGCGGCTGACGCCGGGGACGAAGAGCCGACTGACGTGGACGATACCGCTACCGACACCGACACTGAAGCCGACTCTACATCCGAATCGATCGACCCCGACGAGGTCGACCTCGA
Organism: Halobiforma nitratireducens JCM 10879; assembly: GCF_000337895.1. Classification (GTDB taxonomy): domain Archaea; phylum Halobacteriota; class Halobacteria; order Halobacteriales; family Natrialbaceae; genus Natronobacterium; species Natronobacterium nitratireducens. The sequence continues at coordinate 33,078 of NZ_AOMA01000082.1, read as the reverse complement.
GGAGTACGTCGTCGACACCATGGCCGATCTCGACGACGGAGACGGGGCCGATCGATCGGCACTTGTCGAGACCGTCTCCGCCGATCTCGGTGTCGAGGAAGCGACAGTCGAGGACGCCATCCAGGACGCCCTCATGGGCGGGCAGTGTTACGAACCGGACGACGAGACGCTGAAACCGATCTGAACGCGGCTCATGGTCCGCGACCGAACGACACGCGAAAGGGCCGCCGGCGTCCGCGTGGAACCCGTTCCCGGCGAGGCGGCCGCGACGGCGACCGTCGAGCACGGGGAGCGCACCGACGACGCACCACAGCGTGAACGACTCCTGCTCGTCGCCGACTACCACGCCGGCTACGAGGCCGCTCTCCGCTACGAACGCGGCGTCGACGTGCCGAGTCGGGCCGACGAGCGCCGCGACCGACTGCAGACGCTGGTCGATCGCACCGACCCCGATCGACTCGTCGTCCTCGGCGATCTCATGCACTCGATCGGCGATCCCGGGGGTGCCGAACGGGGCGAACTCGAGGTGCTCGTCGAGTCGCTTCCACCCACGCTCGCGGTGACTGTCGTCAAGGGGAACCACGACGGGGAGATCGAAACGTGGCTGGGGGATGACGACTCCGTCGGCACCGAACCACGACGGGACGATCCGAACGCCGACGTGCCGGAGGTCACTGTCGTTCCCGGGAATGGGATCAGGATCGGCGGGATCGGGGTCTGTCACGGTCACACCTGGCCCGCGCCCGAACTGCTCGAAAGCGGTGTCGAGGCGATCTGTCTCGGTCACGAACACCCGTGCGTGCGCCTCGAGGACGAGGTCGGCGGGAGCCGCGTCGAGCGCGCGTGGCTTCGCGGGCGTGCAGATCCGGCGGCGTTTGCCGACCACGAGCGGGACGCGGCGTCGAGGTGTGGAACCGACGACGCGACTGTCCCGTCGACGTGGCTCTCGGAAGGGGTGGAGCCGCCACGGTTGATCGTGATGCCGGCGTTCAACGATCTGGTCGGCGGAACGTGGGTGAACCTGGCCGAGCAGTCGTTTCTCTCGCCGTTCCTTCCCGACGGGCTCGCCGACGGGGAGGCGTATTTGCTCGACGGAACCCGGCTGGGACCGTACGACGGGATTTGATTTGCCGGCGGACGCCTGCATCTCCGTACGGGTTCCCGATTTCTGGGAGTCGAGACGAACCGTTAGGAGCGTCGGCGGTAAATCCTCCAGCGAGGGCCCGATGACTGGTTCCGATTTCGACGTAGATACTGACACCGACACTGATACCGATACTGGTACGGACACTGATACCGATACTGACACCAACCCGCACCCAACCCTCGCCGATTCGATCCAGTTGATCGGGGAGAACGCGGCGACGATAGACGCGGCGACGCTCGCCGACATCCCCGTCGAGGAGCGAACGGTCGAGATCGTCTGTTCGACCGGCGACCGCTACACCGACCGCTGGCAGGGTGTTCCGATACCCGACCTGCTCGAGACCAAGGCAGCGGCCGCAGCGTCGTTTCCTCCCTCGACGACCCACTTGCTGATCGAATCCCGGGACGGCCAGCGTGGCTGTGTCGCCGTCGAGTCCGCCCTCGAGGGGTTGCTCGCGATCGGGAAGGACGGGCAACCACTCGAAGAAATCGCCGGCTACGAGTCGCGGTTCGTCGCCCCCGATGTCCTCGGGCCGCGAACGGTCAAAGACATCGCTCGCATCGAGGCGGCGACGCTCGAGCCGGGGGAAGATCCCGAAGCCTACGAACGGCTGCTCCAGATCGAGGCCGACGAGGAGACGACGGAAACCGACGTGTGATCGTCGCCGTCTTCGTCCTCATTTCCGTCTCCGTCCCTGTCCCCGTCCCCATCCCCGTCCCCGTCGCCGGCGCATGTAAGCCGAACCACCATTCCGTCGCTCCTCGAGCGTTCGGACGTGTCACTGGAAACGTACCGGCTCGAGGTGCGCGAGATCGAAGCCGGCGGCATCGATGCGGACGTGTACGACGACGACGATCTGATCGTGGAGTCGACCCACGTACAGTACGACGACCACGAGATCCATCCGCCCGACTCTCGCGATGCGAACCCGACAGACAGCACGGAAGTCACTGCCGACGTGACGACGCTTGACCTGCAGGTCACCCGCGTCGGCCGTGGCTTCTCCTTCCGGCTGCTCGGGGACCGTGACGAACTGGCATCGGTCCGGGTAGACGACGAGGAGTGGGACCTCGAGTGACTCGAGCCGTGCCCCTGTGGCCGTCGCTATCGGGCGCGATCGATCGCCAAAAAAGACGGGTCGAAACGGCGCTGGGCTGACTACAGGTTCGTGTCCAGCCACTCGGAGAAGTCCGCGAGGATGTCGAGGTAGTCGACGGCCCCGAGGTACAGCGAGATGACCAGCACGATGATGATCGGCACGCGGATCGCCCAGATCCAGGCCAGATCGAACGACCCGAGATCGCCGATCCCCTTCGAGAGTTCGTTGACAGCCACCTTCGGTGCGATCCAGCCGACGAGGATCATCACCATCAACGCGCCGAAGACCAGCAGGACGGCGTCGATGAAGCCGTCGTACAGGTCGAGGAAGATGAGATCGTACGTCACCGGAATGCCGATCACGTAGATCAACAGCCCCATTCCGCCGGCTGCTTTCCACCGTTCCATGCCTTTCTCGTCGATCGCGTAGGCGGTGACCACCTCGAGCAGGGAGATCGCACTCGAGAGGGCAGCCACTACGACAGTCCCGAAGAAGACGAGACCGAGGAGCTGACCGCCGGTAATGTCGGCGAAAGCCTCTGTCATCCCGATGAAGATCGTCGACGGACCGCCCTCGCCGGGCTCCAGTCCCGCCGAGAAGAAGATCGGGAAGACGACCAGACCAGCCAGGAACGCGATCCCGGTGTCGAACCCGATGATGGTGAGCCCGTCCGTGGCCAGATTACGGTCTTCACTGAGATAGGACGCGTACGTGATCATCACGCCCATACCGAGCGAGAGCGTGAAGAACGCCTGTCCTGCGGCGGCCGGCAACAGTGTGGTCCAGTTGTCGGCGATGGTGCCGAACTCCGGCGAGAGGTAGTACGAGTAGCCGCCTCCGGCTCCGTCTAAGGTGAACGCCCACACGGCGAGACCGACCAGCAGGACGATCAGCGCGGGAACCATCACCTTTACGGCGAGTTCGATACCCTGACGAACGCCGAGGGCGACGATCCCGACGGTCGCCGCCATGAAGAGGGTGTGCAACACGAACGCGTCGAGACCGACCGTCAAATCGCCGAACATCGCAGCCGCTTCGCCGTTGTAGGCGGTGAGATGATCGGCGTAGCTACCGCGGAGTCCCTCGAGGAAGTACCGGATAAACCAGCCGGCGATGACGCTGTAGTACGACAGGAGGACGACGCCGATGAAGACGAAGATACCGCCAACGTATCGCCACGCGTCGCCGCCGTACTCCTGTAGCGCCCCGACCGGGTTACGCTTGCTCTTGCGCCCGACGACGAACTCGGCGAGCATCGCAGGGAAGCCGATGAGAGCGATAAACAGGAGGTACATCACCAGAAACGCTGCGCCCCCGCCGTCGGCCGTCGCGAACGGGAAACGCCAGATGTTTCCCAGCCCGACTGCGCTCCCGACCGCAGCCAGGATGAACCCTGTTCTTGTGGCCCATGTCTCACGTTGTGCCATACCACCCACTATAAAAGAGGCCCTATATATAACTTTTCGTAGCGAAGTAGTATCTGTCAATATGACAGTTATTAATCGTGATGTAGTTACGGAATCCTTTTCATAATGGTCATCACACAACGGCGTATGCAATCGACTGGGGTGGTTCCACCGTGACGATGGAAGACCGCATCGACGAACTCGAGGAGTTACGAGAGGAAGCACGCCAGGGCGGTGGCCAAGAACGGATCGAGAAACAACACGACAAGGGGAAGATGACCGCCCGCGAGCGGATCGATTACTTCCTCGACGACGGGACGTTCACGGAGTTCGACCAGCTCCGGACCCACCAGACCAGCCAGTTCGGGATGGAAGAGCGCAAGATTCCCGGCGACGGTGTGGTGACCGGCTACGGCGAGGTCAACGGCCGGACCGTCTTCGTTTTCGCCCACGACTTCACCGTCTTCGGCGGCTCGCTCGGCGAAGTGTTCGCGGAGAAGGTGTGTAAGGTGATGGACATGGCGATGGAGGTCGGTGCCCCGATCGTCGGCCTCAACGACTCCGCCGGTGCCCGGATTCAGGAGGGGGTCAAGAGCCTGGCCGGCTTCACCGAAATCTTCCGCCGGAACCAGGAAGCCAGCGGCGTCGTCCCACAGATATCCTCGATCATGGGGCCCTGCGCCGGCGGGGCGGTGTATTCGCCCTCGATCACCGACTTCATCTTCATGGTGAAAGACACCAGCCACATGTACATCACGGGGCCAGGCGTCACCGAAACCGTCACCGGCGAGGAGGTAACCCACGAGGAACTCGGCGGCGCGATGACCCACGCGAACAAGACCGGGGTCGCCCAGTTCGCCTGCGAGAGCGAAGAGCAGGCCTTAGACGACATCAAGCGGCTCCTCTCCTATCTGCCGCAGAACAACGTCGAGGACCCGCCACGCGTCGACCCGTGGGACGACCCGGATCGCCGAGACGAGAAGCTGAAATCGATCGTCCCGCCGAGCCCGCAAAAGCCCTACGACATGACCGACGTCATCGATTCGGTCGTCGACGAGGGGTCGTTCTTCGAGGTCGCGGAGAACTTCGCCCAGAACATCGTCGTCGGCTTCGGCCGACTCGACGGCCGCTCGGTCGGTCTCGTCGCCAACCAGCCCCGGGTCAACGCCGGCACGCTCACCGTCGACGCCTCGATGAAAGGCTCGCGGTTCGTCCGCTTCTGTGACTCGTTTAACATCCCGATCGTCACCTTCGTCGACGTCCCTGGATACATGCCCGGGACGGACCAGGAACACCGCGGGATCATTCGCCACGGCGCGAAGCTTCTCTACGCCTACGCCGAGGCGACCGTCCCGCTGTTGACCGTCATCACGCGGAAAGCCTACGGCGGCGCGTACTGTGTCATGGCCTCCAAGAACCTCGGTGCCGATGTCAACTACGCCTGGCCGACGGCCGAGATCGCCGTCATGGGCCCACAGGGCGCGGTCAACATCCTCTACCGCGAAGAGCTCCAGGAAGCCGAAAACCCCGACGAGCTCAGAGACGAACTCATCGAGGAATACCGCGAGGAGTTTGCCAACCCCTACACCGCCACGGACAAAGGCTTCCTCGACGACGTCATCGTCCCCACCGAGACCCGACCGCGGCTGATCGACGACCTCGAGATGCTCGAGACCAAGCGCGAATCGAACCCGGAGAAGAAACACGGCAACATCCCGCTGTGATATGACTCAACGCCACTCTCGCGAGGCAGCGACCGATACCGCCGTCGCGACCGACGGCGGCACGGCGTCGGGCAGTTCCAACACGGCGGAGTCCGAGCCGGACTCGGCGACGGCGTCTCTCGAGGCCGGACTTCCCACGGGCGTCTCACTCGAGTTGCCCGACGACGCCGACGACGAGGAAGCGGCGGCGATCGTAGCAGCGATCGGTGCCCACCTCCACGATCGGGCCTTGGCCGCTGCGGCCGCGGCCGCCGACGACGAGGAGACGTGGGACGAGAAGCGATGGGCTTTCGCAGGCCGAATGCGATCCCAGCAGGCTCGAGATGTCCGCGTCCCCCGCAACGCGCCGACCGACGCGTGGTCGGCTGCGGGGCGAACAGATCGGTTCTGACGGCGGGCGTCCCTCGAGGACCGTCGAGGACCGGCACGGCCACTCAACGGGTCCTGTCGGATCTAGCTTTCCTGCTGCGTGGTCGAGACAGTTCGTTCTAGCAGGCCGAAACCAATTCGACCACGTGATCAGTCCGGCGCGACTGCGAGTCGTCCTGTGGTCTGGCGGGCGAATCTGCACAGTAGCCCGGCTCACTGTTCTCTTTCGCGGAACCGCAACACGAACCCGCTCAGATTGCTTCCCAGCGAATCCGAGTCAACGGATGGAGCGGGTTCGACCCGAAGATGTCGTAGGTAACGTCAACGACGTTCAACGCCGGCGCTTCTCGTAGTTGCTCGAGGATACTGTCGCTGTACCCTCGTTCTCGCGAGTACCGTCGCCGGAGGTTCCCGAGGACGGTCTCTGGATGTGGTCCGACTTGTTCGAGATGGACTCCTGCTGTGACGTGCCCGTCGCCAGCGAGCGTTGTGAGTCGGTCCACGACCGACTGCGTCTCCGGCAGCGTCACGAGCGCGCCCTTGGTGAAGACGATGCACTCACCATTGGTCTCCGTCACGAGCTCCCAGTCACCGAAAAAGTCGAACTCATCGACGTCGATTCGGTCCCGATCGGCAGCGAAGGCCTCGCGTGCGAACTCGACGCCGGCGGGAACGTACTCCCCGCCGACGACGCACACGTCGGGAAACGCGGCGGCGATTGCATCGAGTGTCCACCCCCAACCACAGCCAAGGTCTAGAACCGTCTCGGTGCCGCCGAGCACGGGATCGAGTGCGGTCTGAACGATGTCATACTCCCGTTTGACGATCTCGGTCGCATCGAAGAGAAACAGCGTTTCTTCCACGGAGACGGGCGTTCGCTCCGAGTCGGGGCCGCGGATTCGTTCGACGAGTTCCGTGGTCGATGCCGGTGTCGAGTCGTCGTGATACCACTCGCGGAGACCCGTGTACAGACCTTCGTACGTTTCGGTCCCAGTGTAGGCGGTCGGCTGCTCCGGCGGATCACGATCAGGATTTCGCTTGAGCAGGTACTTCGCCCACGCCGAGTGAGTAGGTAACTCTTCGAGCGGGACGCGTTCCATTAGCTCTCACCTCCGACAACAGTCGAAACTCGAGAACCTGTACACGAAGCTGTAGGCAGTTGCGTCGCTACCACAGACTGAGACGATCGATTTGTTGAACGGGGAGGGGAACATAAACGTTCACCAATCGAGACCACACACTCCCACACTCACGTAATAGACCGAACGCCCAGTGTAACGAAACCGCACTCACCGCTACTGGATAGCAGTAGGTCGACGTATGAATGACGAGGCGGCGAACCGACGTTCCCAGAGGGTCTCCCACTCCAGTAGTTGCCGGGACGCGGGCGGGCTTAACTTCCGTGTTCGGGATGGGTACGGGTGTTCCCCCGCCGCTGTGGCCGCCTCACTACCGACCCACGGAATCGAACCGCGGTCCAGGCCCACCGTCGGTTTCAACTGTTCGATCGTCGATCCGTCGGCCGGTTATACCTTCCGTTTCGCGGTGAAAACGTCCAGCAACGCATCCTCAGTTTCCGATGAGGATGTGTGAGTCCCGCATAGCGGTGATGGAGACTTCTCCGAGAGTCTAACGATCATCGAACCCTCACGGTAGGAGCCGTGACAGGTCGACGGCGATCCCGTCCGAACGCCGACCGGTTGCGAAAAAGTAAGGTAGTGGCCCGACGACGGTTCCCACAGGAATGTTCAGGAAGGTCTTGGTGGCGAACCGTGGTGAAATCGCCGTCCGAGTGATGCGTGCGTGTGAAGAACTAAACGTCGGAACCGTCGCGATCTACTCGGACGCCGACAAGAACGCCGGACACGTTCGCTACGCCGACGAGGCGTACAACGTCGGCCCCGCCCGCGCGGCCGACTCCTATCTCGATCACGAGGCCGTCATCGAGGCCGCGCGCAAGGCCGATGCCGACGCTATTCATCCGGGCTATGGCTTCCTCGCCGAGAACGCCGAGTTCGCGAGCAAGGTCGAGGACGCCGAGGGCATCACCTGGATCGGCCCCTCCGCCGAGGCGATGGAGTCGCTCGGCGAGAAGACCAAGGCCCGGAAGATCATGGACGAGGCCGACGTACCGATCGTCCCCGGGACGACCGACCCCGTCACCGAACCCGAGGAGGTCAAGGAGTTCGGCGAGGAGTACGGCTACCCCATCGCCATCAAGGCCGAAGGTGGCGGCGGCGGCCGCGGCATGAAGGTCGTTCGCTCCGAAGCGGAGGTCGAGGACCAACTCGAGAGCGCCAAGCGCGAGGGTGAGGCCTACTTCGACAACGACTCGGTCTACCTCGAGCGCTACCTCGAGAACCCACGACACATCGAAGTCCAGATCGTCGCCGACGAGCACGGGAACGTCCGCCACCTCGGTGAACGGGACTGCTCGCTGCAGCGTCGTCACCAGAAGGTCATCGAGGAAGGTCCCTCGGCCGCGCTGACGGACGACCTCCGCGAGCAGATCGGCGAGGCCGCCCGCCGTGGCGTCGCCGCCGCCGACTACACCAACGCCGGCACCGTCGAGTTCCTCGTCGAGGAAGAGCCCGGCCGCGATGGACCGCTGGGACCCGACGCGAACTTCTACTTCCTCGAGGTCAACACCCGTATTCAGGTCGAACACACCGTCACCGAGGAGATCACCGGCTACGATATCGTCAAACGCCAGATACGGATCGCGGCGGGCGAGGAGATCGACTTCGAGCAGGACGATGTCGGGTTCGACGGCCACGCGATCGAGTTTCGGATCAACGCCGAAAACGCGGCCGAGGAGTTCGCGCCAGCGACCGGCGGACAGCTAGAAACGTACGACCCGCCGGGCGGGATCGGCGTTCGGCTCGACGACGCCCTGCGCCAGGGTGACGAGCTCGTCACCGACTACGATTCGATGATCGCGAAGCTGATCGTCTGGGGCGAGGACCGCGACGAGTGTATCGAGCGGTCGCTGCGTGCCCTCCGTGAGTACGACATCGAGGGTATTCCGACGATCATCCCGTTCCACCGGCTGATGCTCACCGACGAGGAGTTCGTCGAGAGTACGCACACGACGAAGTACTTAGACGAGGAGATGGATCAGAGCCGGATCGAAGAAGCCCAGCAACAGTGGGGCTCGGCGACCGAAAGCAGTGCCGGGGACGAGGAGACCGTGGAACGAGAGTTCACCGTCGAGGTCAACGGCAAGCGCTTCGACGTCGAACTCGAGGAACACGGTGCGCCCGCGATTCCAGCCGGCGACATCGATGCAAGCGGCGGTGAGCAGGCGAGTCCGCCACAGCCTGCCGGCGGCGAAAGCAGCGGTGACAGCGATATCGCCGGCGACGGCGAGACCGTCGACGCCGAGATGCAGGGAACGATCCTCGACGTCGAGGTCGAAGAAGGCGACGAGGTCGCCGCCGGTGACGTACTGGTCGTCCTCGAGGCGATGAAGATGGAAAACGACATCGTCGCGGAACGGGGCGGCACCGTCTCGGAGATTCCCGTCGAAGAGGACCAGAGCGTCGACATGGGCGATACGCTGGTCGTCCTCGAGTAGTCGAAGGCGGGCAATCCGGTCGTCCCCGTTTTCCGTTCTCCCATCCGGTCACCGGCGTCTTCCCCGTCGTATGGGCTGCTCTCGGTTCGTCGCCCCGGTTGAGACCTGGAACCAGTTCCGATCCGCGGCTGGGCCAGGACATTCGTCCGTTCCGGTCGACGCGAACACCTTCGGGGGAAAATCGAAACTGCTCCGGTCGAAACGATCGATTGCACGCGGGACCCGTCCGCCGTAACTGGCACGATCACAGCCGTGATCGTCACTGCACCGAGATAGTACTAGTAGCACTGTCGTCGCCGCGTGCGACTGCAGACGGGCGTCGATGAATCGATCGGCGCACGGTTGCACCGAGCCATCGTCAGCCGGCGACCGGGCGCTCAGTCGGTCTCGTCTACCACTTCGCGGTGGTTGTTCGGTCAGTCCCCCCGGTCGCCGATCACATCCCGATTTTTCGAGCACTGGCATCGAGAGCACAGCCCAAGAGTGTCGTCTGATCGATAACTCCGACGCGGGACTTCGTTCGAGTGCCAGGGTCGCGTCTCGTCCGGAAATGCCGAAACCAAGCGGGTTCCGACGATTCGTCTCAGTCGCCCGGCGAAGGCGTCCCGTCCTGACGCGTGGCGGACCGATCCTCGTCCCACGGCACGGGTCCGTCGTACCCCTCCGGAACGTGAGGACAGAGGGGGTCGCTCTCGAGTGGGTTGCCCGTGGTCGCGTACGCACGCGACCGACTCCCGCCACAGACGTGACGGAACTCGCAGGCTCCGCACTTGCCCTCGAGTCGGTCGCGATCCCTGAGCGACCGGAACAGCGGTGCCTCGCGATAGATTTCGTGTACCGGCTGTTCTCGAACGGAGCCGGCCGACTCGGGGAGGAACCCGGACGGGTAGACCTCACCGGTGTGGCTCACGAACGCGAAGCCGTCGCCGGCGATGATCCCCGTTCGGCGTTCGATCCCGTCGTTGGCGTCGGTTTCGCGGCTCGAGGGAGCCACATCCGCGGCTCGTTCATCCCGCTCGCGGTTGCGCTGTAACGATACCCGTCGGTACTGTGGTGCTTCAGTGGTCTTGAGTCCGAACGGCTCGGCTTCGTTGACCTCGTCGAGCCAGGCCATCACGGCGTCGGCTGCCTCGGGGTCGATCGGGTCGAGGATGCGGCCGCGGCCGATGGGAACGAGGAAGAAGACGCTCCACAGCACCGCACCGATCTCACGCAGCAGGTCCCGTATCCCGGGCAGGTCGCCGACGGTCTGCTCGCAGACAGTCGTGTTCACCTGAACCGGAAGGCCCGCTTCCCGGGCCTGTTCGACGGCCCGGATCGTTTCGTCGAAGCTGCCGTCCTCACCACGGAAGTCGTCGTGGCTCTCGGCCGTCGCGCCGTCGATACTGACGGCCATCCGTTTGAGCCCGGCGTCGGCGAGCGCCTCGATGCGGTCCCGTGTCAGCGAGTGGGTGCCGCTGGGCGTGATCGTCATCCGGAGCCCGAGCTCGTCGCCGTACGCGACGAGTTCCTCGACATCGTCGCGGACGAGCGGATCGCCGCCCGAGAGGACGACCAGTTGCCCCTCGCCGAACTCGGCGGCGTCCTCGAGCAGTCGCTTCCCCTCCTCGGTCGTGAGCTCGTCGGGATGGCGCTTGGACTGTGCGTCCGCCCGGCAGTGGTCACACGCCAGCTCGCAAGCCTGGCTGAGTTCCCAGATGAGGACGAACGGTCGTTCGGAGGTGTCGAGATTGCCGGGACGCATTGTTCGAATCTTTCGAGAGCGGGAAGGAAAGGAGCCCTCTCGTTCCCAGGGGTCGGGAAGACACTGACATGTTCGCCGACGAGTAAAAAGGCAGTAGAGTCGGGGTCCGCGCTTCGACTCCGTCGAAACCCGATAGTAGCCACTGCAAGTCAGTGCGCCCCTGATCGGTAGACGGATCGACGATCAGTGTGGAATCGTTGCAGTTGGTGCTATAGCGGCCCGCCCTCCTCGTCGCCGGGCCCGACAGACGGTGGTAACCAGACCCTGGCCGGCCCTATCCACCGGATAACCAGGGTGAAGCGGGTCGACGAACGGACTGATGTCGTTTTCGTCAGGACCCGACCAGTCGGAGAACTCGCGGGATCGCTCGCTGCGATCGGACGACCTCGGCGTTTCACCGATCGTCGGCGTCGTCTTGCTGCTCGCTATTACGGTCGTTCTGGCCGGCGCGGTACACGTGTTCGCGTTCGGGATCGTCGACAGTTCTATGCCCCTCGAGACACAGCCGAAGGCCGCGTTCACGTTCGACTCGGCTGACTGCAAGGGCGACGGGATCGAGATCGGACACGTCGCTGGGGACTCGATCCCGGCGGACGAACTCTACGTGACGGTGGACAACCGCGACCTGTCGGGATCGTGGGCTGCCCCGAAAGGGTACTCCACGTCGAACGTCGCCGATGGATCGGTGTCCGCCGGCGACGTCGCGACCGTCTGTGCCGACGATCTCGACGGGGAAACCGTTCGGGTGAGGTGGCAATCCGACTCGGGTGATCGGTCCGCGATTCTCGCTGAATGGGCCGGGTAGCGATCGGCGCGCCGTCGTTTCGCGACTCGAGACCGATTGGCATGATCGGACTGTGGGCACTTCCTGACGTGATGGAATAACGTGTGTGGACGCGATGCGTGACGGACTCGGCGTCGCTCGTGGGCTCACTCGTGCCGGAGTGTGGGCTCGAGTGAAGACGGCCGAAACGCCTCCGGACGACGGTTCGTATCCTCGCCTGGCGGCCCGAAGCAGCTAACAACAGAACAGAAACGGGTAGATCAACGCCACGCGGTCGTCGTCCGTGAGTTCGGTCTCGAACCCCTCGTAGTGCTCGTTGAACCGACCGTTGATACAGACGCGTGCGTAGGTGCTCGTCTGTTCGCCTTCGGGGTTCTTCCGCCACGTTCCCGGAAGCTCCTCGGGCGACTCGGCCCAGCCGTGGGCCGTAGCCTCCTCTTCGGTCTCGGCGATGAGCATGTCTTCGACGTCGTACTCCGCAAAGAAAGCCTCGAAGAAGTCCCGGAGGCGATCACCCTCGAACCGAAACTCGAGTTGGTGGGTCCCGACGGCCTCGCGGACGTGACCGGTACAGCGGACCTCGACGGTAGTGGTCGCTCGTTCGGGCGGTGTGTCGGCGTCGGCGTCGGTTTCGCTCCCGTGGTCGGAATCGGAATCGCAATCGCGATCGCGTCGCCGCTCCTGGCTCGTTGTGTCGGCTGACATGCCCGTTTCTACGCCGTCGAGCCGCGAAAGGGCCACTCCGAACACGTTCGGACACAAGCGGACGGCGGTGGGACGCTAACCCTGAACCATGAACCGAATCCCCGGCGGACTACGGACCGATCAGCAGCCGCCGATGGCGATCCCGTTCCGCCATTTCGTCCTCTCGCTTGCGTTTCTGGTAGGTGGGGTCGTCGGCGGTACCGTGATGGCCGTTCGGACGCTTCCCGGCCTGGCCGAGGTCGCACACGTCCACGTTCTCCTGCTTGGCTGGGTCGGCGTGACGATCATGGGCGCGATGACCCAGTTCGTGCCCGTCTGGTCCGGCGTATCGATCCACTCACGGCGGCTCGCCGTCGCTCAGTTGTGGCTCGTCGTCGGCGGACTGGCCGCGTTCGTCCCCGTGTTACTCGCGGGCGAACTCGCCTGGCTCGCCGTCGCCGCTGTCCCGCTGCTCGTCGGCGTCTGGCTGTTCGTCTACAACGTCGGTCGGACGCTGTGGCGAGCCCGACCACTCGAGTTCACGGAGCGTCACTTCGCCGTCGCGTTAGCCAGTTTCGCCCTGCTCGCTCCCCTCGGCTATCTGCTCGCGGTCGATTTCACGACGCCGTTGCTCGAGGGGACGTTCCTCGACCGCGGCGACGTCTTGCTCTTGCACGCGACGCTCGCGCTGTACGGCGCAGTCGTCGCGACGATCATCGGCGCGCTCGTCCAGCTCGCGAAGATGTTCGCGCAGTTCGACCTCGAGGCGCTCGACGATCGACTGCTCGCACTCGAGCAACCCCTCTTCGTGGTCGGGCTCGCGGCCTTCGCCGCGGGACGGGGGCTGGGGCTCGAGCCGCTCGCACGGATCGGTGCCGTGTTCCTCCTGGTTGGCCTGATCGCCGTCGCGGTCGTCGTCACGCGGATTCTCGCCGGCTCGACCGCGGAACGGTCGCCGATGACGGATCGATACTGGATCGTCGTCGCTTCGCTGTACGCCTGGGTCTTCCTCACGCTCCCGGCCTGGTGGGTCGACCCGCTTGGCCCCGCGGGGCTGTTCGGCCACCCCGACGCGACGAACCTCCTCGTGTTCGGCGTCTTCGCGTTCGTCGTCGTCGGCTCGCTGTACCACATCGTCCCGTTTATCCTCTGGCTCGAGCAGTACAGCGACCGTCTCGGATTCGAGCAGGTGCCGATGATCGACGATCTCTACGACGATCGGCTCGAGCGGGCCGACTTCGCCCTGACGGTCGTCGGCTTCGCGGGTATGGCTGTGGCACCGCTTTTCGACCTCCCTGCCGCGGTCAGTGCAGCGAGCGGGCTGCTGGCGACGGTCGGTTTCTGTCTGTTCGTCGTGAACGTGCTCCTGACGATCCACCGGCACGGTCCTGGTGGGATCGTGGGGGCGTTCCTGACGCTCGAGGACGGCGACGGCTCCGACGAACCTGCAGATGTCGCCGACGTGGACGTCGACGGCACCTGATCTCGATCGTCTTCGGTGAGGGTGATCCGGCCACTAACTGAACCCCCGTTCGCTGAATATCGTTCCGAGGACAGTCGCGTAGAGCACTGCACCGATCACCGACAGCACACGCCCGACGACGACCGTCGGCGCGGCCGCGAGCAAGGCGACGGCCTCGAGGAGGAGGCCGGTGCCAAGCGCGACGACTGCCGCTCCCGCCGTGCGGTCGTCGACGTATCGGCGACTCGCGATTCCGGGTGGATAAAAGAAATAGGTCACGCCGACGATCGTCAACCCGAGGAATCCGCCGACTGCGAGCCGGTAGTGTGCCTCGAACGCGCTGCCCGGAACGGCCTCGGGAAGGGCGGCAAACGAGATTCCGAGCAGTGCCGCGAGCACGCCGAACAAGACGGCCACGAGCACAGTTCGACCGCCAACCCGGGACCTGTCGCTCCGTCGGTACATATCACCGTACGCGGCCGCGAATCCGACCAGCGCGACCGTCTGGAAGACGGCCCCGACCTGGAACACCGACCCCCCATAGAAGTCGACTGCGATCAGTGCCGGCCCGGTCGCCCCGGTCACGAGCACGACGACCACGAGCGGAAACGGGGATTCGACGGCCAGCAGACGCGGCAGGAGCCGGAACCCGATTCCGAAGACGACAGCGTCGCGGTTCCCGCGGCGAGCAGGTGTGTCACGGCGGGCCCAGTCAGTGAGAACAGTCCGGGCAGTCCGGGAAGCGATCCGAGCGTGGCCGCCAGCGCGAGCGACGATCCCACGAACAGGTACGCGAGCACGAGCGGGACGACGGCGTTGGCAACCCGGTCGACGCGTTTGCGATCCGCGTCGACGTTCCCGGTCCCCGTCTCGGAGCCGGTCGGATCGTCTCCAATCGTCCAGCCGATCGTCGCGACGAAGACGAGACAGCCGACGAACCAGAGGAAGAGTCCCGCCGCCTCGAGTGCGGCCGAGCCGACGACCGCAGTACCGAAAAACGCACCGACGGTTCCGAGCGCGGCCATCGGTAGGTGGATCGACGGTGCTCGTGGCACGGCGAGATCACGGGCGAAGTACGAAGGCACCAGCGCATATGCCTTCCCGAAGACGACGTGGAAAACGAAGCCGAAAAGCCCCAGCGAGACGGTCGCCGAGCGGGGGTAGTCCGCGAGTGTGGCAAAGTGCCAGGCGACGAAGAAGCCGACCCCGGTGATGACGAAGAGACGAGCCCAGCGCGTTATCGTAGCCGATGCCGGCGTTCCGCCCGATTCGGAACCCATCGATCAGAACGGCGATCGTGTCTGTTCGCCCGCTTCGTCGTCGTCCGCCCGTTCCTCGGACGCTTCCGCTCCCGGAACCCGTCCGGTCTCGAGGAACTGTTTCTCCAGACGCTCGAGCGTGTCGTTGAGCCCCGCGGCCTGGTGGTGGGAGCGACGAACGCGAACGCGAACGAGCTCGTACTGGTGACGGTCCGAGAGTCCGTTCCAGGCCCGGAAGGAACCTTTCGTGAGGGCGTCGGCCTGGGGACAAAACTCGGTCGTCGGCGTAAACTCCGCCCGGAGAACCGTCGGATCGTCGGCCTCGACGGCGTACCGGTAACCGGCCTCGGGATGGCGGTGATCGAGGTTGAGCCGCGCGAGGTTGTAGCCGAAGGTCGCGTCGTAGACGCCGCGTTCCTCGAACAACTCCTCGGTCAGTTCGTGGAACGCGACGTGCTCTTCGTCGACGAGCAGATCGTGACCCTCGAGAAACGACCCGGGGTCCGGGACGTTCTCGGGAACGAACTCGGCGATTTCGTCGAAACCGTCGCCGTCCGCCGTCGCGCCTCTCGAGAACGGGTTCATCTCGGTCGAACGTAGGGGATCGACGGCCCAGAAACTCGCCCCGAACATGTGCCTGCTCCGACCCCGACGGTCCGACGGTCTCACGATCCCAGGTCGAAAAGCGATACCACTACTCCGCGTCCGCCTCGAGCGAATCGACCGCCGCCTCCTCGGTCACACCGTCGACGCGGACCTCGAGGGGCCCGTCCTCGGTCTCGAACGGCACTCGCCAGGTACCGCTGACGCGGTGGATCGATCCTGCAACCGACTGGGCGGGAGTGCCACGTTCCTCGAGAGCGTCGCGAGCGATCCGTTCGGCCTCGTCCTCGTCGTCGATCCGCAGTTTGTCACCCAACCGAACCGTGACGACGGGAACGTCGGCCATACGAACGAGCCGTTCCGTGACGCTGCCGACGAGGACGCGGTCGATTCCCGTCCGACCCTGCGTCCCCATCACGATGGCGTCGATTCCTTCCGCGTCCGCATACGCGAGGATTTCCTCGTGAGGGACACCCTGTCGAACAGCGGTGACGGCGTCGACGCCCCGCCGTCGGGCTTCGAACTCGACGTGATCTACCGCCCGCCGGGCCGCCGGCGTCGCCTCCTCGCTCTCGAGGGGCCCGAGGGGGCCTTCCGGAACGACCGACAGGGCGTGTACGGTCGCGTCGAACCGCTCGGCGATCGCCAACCCGTGTTCGATTGACCGCCGAGTGTCGTCGCTCCCGTCCGTCGGAATGAGGACGTCGTGGTACATCGGTCGGTCCTTGGGATGGGGCGCTTAAATAGCCTCGAGTCGTCGAACGTGTCGACCCGCGTTCGGGGCGACGCGCCGAACCGTCACTCGTTCCCGCGAACGAACGTTACCGGACACGGCGACGAGAGCAACACCTCCTGGGCGGTCGATCCGAACACCGCCTTCCCGGCCGGCGAGCGTCGCCGGCCGCCGACGAGCACGCGGTCCGCGTCGGCCTCGAGCGCGAGGTCGACGATCGCGGGCCCGTGATCACCGACGGTCCCGCGTACGTCGTACTCGACTTCGTGTTCGGCTAAATCGCTCCCGAGTTCGCGGATCGTCGAATGGCGGGCCGCGACCTCGTCGGGTTCGACGTCGGAGCCAGTCTCGAACTCGAGGCGATCGAGCACCTCGTCGTACTCGTCGTCGGTGAAGACGTGTGCGAGGACGACCGTCGCGTCGGCGGGCGCGGCGACCTCGAGTACCGCCTCGCTGAGTTCGTCGATACGATCGGCGTCACCGGGACCGACGGCGAGAAGAACCGTCTCGAGTGCTACCGTCATACCACTCAGTAACCGGCCCGGGTGACGTAAAACCCCTTGTCGGTGGACGTTTCGCCGGGTGTGACCTTCCGGACCGTCGATTCCGTTGGCGGACCCGCTCCCGGACGGTTTGTGTTTCGAACCGGGGTTCCGCGACCGGGGTACTTTTCCACGCGCTCGCCGACCACACCGGCATGGACGGACCAGACCTCTCGAACCGGACCGTACTCGTCACGGGCAGCGCGAAAGGCGTCGGCCGCGAACTCCTCCTGGCGACGGCCGACTGTGGCGCGAAAACCGCCGTCCACTATCACACCAGTTCGGACGCCGCCCAGGACGTTGCCGACGCGGCCCGCGAGCGGGGAGCCGAAGCAGCGACGGCCGTCCAGGCCGACGTGACCGACCCCGATAGCGTCGACGAACTGTTCTCGGCGATCGAGTCCGAACTCGGAACCGTCGACGTCCTCGTGAACAACGTCGGCGATTTCGCCCCCACCCACTGGGACGACCTCGAGTTCGAGACCTGGAAGCGGGTCTTTGCGACCAACGTCGACGGAACCTACCTCTGCTCGAAGCGTGCGCTGCCGGCGATGCGCGACGAGGAAACCGAGTATGCCCGGATCGTCAACGTCGGGTACGCGTCCTCGGAGACGGGGCTGGTGAGCCCGCGGAACTTCCCGTACTTCGCCGCGAAAGCGAGCGTCTTGATGTTCACTCGTATGCTCGCTGCCGATACGCAAGACGACGGGATCACCGTCAACGCCATCTCGCCGTACGTCGTCGAAAACTCCGACGTATTCCCCGAGGAGCTCCCACGGGATCGACCTGCGAGTTACGAAGATCTGATCCAGCCGCTGTACTTCTTCCTCGATCCGGAGACGGACTACGTCAGCGGCGAGAACGTCGAAGTCGACGGCGGTTGGCTACCGGAACGCGTCTAACGGCAGCCGGTGCTTGGAGGGCCGTTTCCCGAGGTTTCTGGAGGACCTATTCGCAATCTACTTGCGTGCGCTTGGCAGACCGCGACTCGAGCGTCGCGGCGACTTGCTCGACGGCCTCGGCTGCGGCCTGGGCGCGTTCGTCGTCCGTAAGCGGGGACGTGGAAATCGACACCGTGTCGGAGGGCTGTCGTACTCCCATCGGTTACGACCCGTCCGAGACCCGCCAGGTCGTTGCGGACGTGTACGACCACTTCTCGATCTCGAGGTCGTCGACCGAATCCTGCAACTGGACCATCAACGCGCCGATCTCTTTCGGCGACAGATCGACATCGTCCGCGATGAACTTACCTTTCACGTAGAGGTCTCCGGACTTGCGCTCGAGTTCGTTCTTGAAGTAGTCGACGAGACGCTGTGCTTTGGAGGAACGGCTGGTTTGAGACTCGGACTGGGTCTGGGTCTGGGTTTGGGATGCGCTCGTACTCATGATTGTGTTAGTGGGGACTGTGACTGTGACCGACGATTGCACACGCACTGTACGCCGCGAGGAATCCGATCGCAGTCGGCAGCGTAATCGACGCGACTCCCGTCGCGAGCGCGACGAAAGCCAGCATGGGCAGCAGAATCGTCGTCCAGAACGCGATCGCTCGAACCGGAGGGAGGACGGATTCGCTCACGACGGTCGCCACTCGCCGGGCGGCGGGGCGAGCGTGAGGATCCGTATTCGGGGTCGGCAACATGATTCGACTCACTCACCCCTTGCAGGTTCGATCCCATATAACGGATATATCATTAGCTGTGATTCATTTTGTTTCACGACTGACGCCGCTTGTCAGTCGTTTCGTGTCGTTTCATAAAAACATAAAACACTCTCAGGAACCATTAGACATTTTAAAACCGGTGGAGAATCAGTATCGGAAGTTCGCCCGGGTAGCGTTGCAAAACGTCACCCCCTGCTGTTTTCGGTTTCGAACTCCCGCCCGCCGCCGAAAAAGCGACGGCGGCCCCATCGATGTCGGCGGCCGTCGGCAAACTGCGACCCGAGCGAACCGGTCCAGACCGCTTGTCGGCATCCACCGTGGGTCCGGAACGGCAAATTATCGCTCTTCGAAACTCAGCCGTTAGAAAAGCGACCGCAGCGTATCGAGGCCGATTTCCCGTCGAGCGAACGTCGCGAGCATCGGCAGATCACCGGCCTCGAGCAGTCTGAGGATCGCTCCGATATCGCCCCGGTTTGCCTTCGCCAGGGTGTTGTCGTCGAGCCGACCGAGGTCGGCCATCAACTGGTCGTACCGTTCGTTCTCGGCGAGATACAGGAGTTTTGTCATCAGCAGCCGCTTTTGCATGTTCGGCGCGACCTCGCGGTGCCACAGCGTCTCGTAGACCTCGAGGTTCTCCGCGGTCGGCTCGAGGTCGCCGTGTTTGAGACAGCTATCGACCGCGGCGGCGGCCATCCGTCCCGACTGCATGCACTTGTTGATACCCTCACCCCAGAGCGGATCGACCGTCGGCACGGTGTCGCCGATAGCCATGAACCGATCCGTATGCATCGCTCCTGGCATCTGGATATGTGCCGAACCGCGGTGTTGCTTGCCCTCGATACGTTCGGCTTCCCGGAACCGCGGATCGGTCTCGAGCCAGTGTGAGAGGTAGTCGTCGATGGTGTAGCCGTCTTTGGCGTACCGCTGGTGGTAGCCGTTCTGGATGTAACAGAGACCGACCTTGGCGGTGTCCGCACCGGTGTGGAAAATCCAGGAGTAGCCGCCTGGTGCGATCTCGTGGTCGAGACGCAGCATCATCGCGTCCCGGAGGTCCGCGAAACCGGGGCGGTCGATGTCGATTCCCTCGAGTTCGTACTCGATGCCGACCGCGTGGTTCTTGCGCTCGAGTTCGCTAACCCCCAGTTTTTTCGCCAGCGGGGCGCTCGGCCCCGTCGCATCGATGACGACGTCGCCGTACACTTCCTCGTCGCCGTTGTACTCGACACCGACGATCTCGCCGTTTTCCATGATCGGACCCGTCACGCGCGCGCCGAACCGATACTCCGCACCGTCGTCGCGGCTGTCCTCGACGAGGAAGCGTTTGAAGTCGGCAAATTCGAGGACAGCACCGGGTTGCTCCCGGACGTAATGGTCCGTCGGCGACTCGAGGACGACGCTGTCTGTGTACTGCATCACGACATCGTCGGGGATACCGAACGATGCCATCATCGACGGGAACGTCCCAGCCGTCGACTTGTTGCTCTGTCGGGGGAATCCGTCTTCGGACTCGGTTTCCAGGACGACGACGTCGTAGCCTCTCGTCGCGAGGTCGCGCGCACACTGTCCGCCGGCGGGACCGGCACCGGCGATCACTACGTCGTAGCGGTCGTTCATAACCTCCGAACTATCTCGAAGCCTAATTAGTCTGTTCGGTCGATCTCCGATATCAAATATAGTATGTGTCGGGAAAAGAACTCCATCGGCCCTTGATTCGAATCGATTCCGTTTTCGCACGAGGGCGGGCTCGAACGGAACCCGAAACGGCGTCCGTTCCCCGACCGGCGACCGCGTACCTTTTTGCTCCGCTCGCCAAAAGCGTTCGATATGGTCGACGTCCTCGACAACAAGCGGGCCGCGACGCGGTTTCGCATCCTCGTTCAGATCGCCGAGCGCCAGCCCGCGGTGAGCCAGGGGGAGATCGCCGAGGAAGTCGGCGTTACGAGCCAGGCCGTCAGCGAGTACATCCGCGAACTCGTCGACGACGGTCTCGTCGAGAAGGAAGGCCGGTCGCGCTACCGCGTCACCAAAGAAGGAGTCGACTGGCTCTTCCAGGCCGCCGGCGATGTCCGGCGGTTCGCGAATCACGTCACCGAAGACGTTCTCGGTGCGATGGGCGAAGACGCTGCCATCGCAACCGAGGACCTCGAAGAGGGAGACATCGTGTCCCTCTCGGTCACGGACGGTCTTCTTCACGCGACTCCCGGCGACGACGGGCCGGCTACCGGCGTCGCGACGACCGACGCCGACGCCGGGACAGACGTCGGCGTCACGAGCTTCGAGGGCGTCATCGACCTCGAGCCCGGTTCGGTCACGGTGTTGCAGGTCCCTGCGGTCCGCTCGGGCGGAAGCCGGGCCGTCGACCGTGAAACGGTCGTCGAAACCTGCGATGGAGCCGACGTGACCGTCGCGACCGGTATCGAGGCGGTCGTCGCCTGTCGGGACGTCGACGCCGACCCTGCGGTCACGTTCGCCGTCGGGGAGGTCGCCGCCGACGCCGCCGAACGCGGGCTCGAGGTCACCGCGGTTGCGACGACGGACGCGGTCGGCCGCGTTACCGACGTGCTCCGGGACGCCGACGTCTCCTACGAAGTGCTCGAGGCGTAGCTCTACCGGTTGCTCCGCCGGTCGACCGAACCGTACCCGAGGGCGGCCCAAATCGCTCCCCTGTGGTGCGTCCGCCCTCTCGGTATCCGATCACTGCTCACGAGCGTCGTCGAGAACCGCGCTTGCGGCTCGTTCTCCCGACCGAATCGCCCCCTCCATGAAGCCACGTCCCTCGAGGGCCGTCTCCGATCCCGCCCAGTGGACGCCCTCGACTGGCTCCCGAAGCGCGTCGCCACAGCTCGTCAGCGTCCCCGGTGTCATCACGGCGTTGTACCCACCACTCGACCACTGCGTCTTCGACCAGGCTTCGTCGACGTACTCGAGGGGGGTCGCCGCCTGCGTCCCGAAGTAGCGCTCGAGGTCGTCCAGTACTCGTTCCCGGCGCTCGGCGAGCGGTCGATCGCTCCACTCGAAGGCGTCGGCACCGGCGACGAACCCGACGAGGTGTCCGCGATCCGTGTTCGGACGGGTTCCGTCGGCGACCTCGGCTACGATTCCGTCGGCCGCGAGCACCGAACCGGAGTAGCCGTCGGCGCGCCAGAACGGGCTCTCGTACGCCGCGACGAACTTGATCACCGCACCCATCGGCATACGCTGTCCCAGCCCTCGCCGCCGGGCGGGCAGCGGCGGCTCGTGATCGATCCGCTCGACGAGCGGCGGCGGGACGGCGACGATGGCGTCCGAGACGACGTAGGTGTCATCGTCAGACGCGAGCGTCACGTCGTCGCCGCGTCGGTCGATCCGGCGAACCGGCTCGTTCAGCCGGATCGCGATCACGTCCTCGAGGTCGTCGGCCAGCCGCGTCGAGAGCTGCTGGCTGCCGCCGACGAGCCGGTGTTGCTGGGTCACACTGACGGAATCGGTCGCCAGCTCGAGTCCGCCGGCGGCGTCGACGGCCGTCAGAAAGTACAGGAGCGACATCTCGCTCGGCTCGACGGTGAACTCCGCACGAACGAACGCGTCGAACGCCTCCCGTGCGGCTGTGGTCTCCATCGTCTCTCGTTTCCAGGATTCGACCGTCGTCGCGTCCCACGTGTCGGCCTCGGGTGCGTCCCGGGGCGTCTCGAAGGGGACATCACGACGGAGCGACTCGACCCGGTCTGCAGCCTCGCGTAGCTCCGTAGCCGATTCGGACGGCAGCGCCTGGACTCGATCCTCGTGTTCGAACAGGTCACCAGCTACGGCGACCCGGTCGAGCCCGTCCCCGTACTGCTCGGAGAGCTCGAGATCGAACTCCTCGACCAATGCGAGGACGCGGTCGTGTTCGGCTCCGATCCACTCTGCGCCACGGTCGATCGTTTCCCCGGTCGACAGCGACTCCCCGACAGTACGCCCGCCGACGCGCCCGCGGGCCTCGAGGACGACCACGTCCAGTCCCGCCTCGGCCAGTTCTCGTGTCGCCGTCAGACCGGCAAGCCCCGCACCGACGACGCCGACGTCGTATCGGTTCGCGTCTCGAAAGTCGCTCATACGGAGCGTCGGTGTTCGAGAGAAAATAGCGTTTGGACCTGCGATCGACTGGGGGGACGAGGAAATCCGACCCTAGCCGATATAGCGAAGATCGTCGTCGGTCGGTACCTGCTGTTGTTGCTGTTGCTGTTCCATCTCCTGGATCTTGCCGACGACTTCCTCCATCTCTTCGGCTCGGTCGTCGAGCGACTCGTAGTCGAGTTCGAACTCGAGCAGTTCCTCGAGAACCTCGAGTACCGCACGGGCGCTTTTCGGATCGACGAGGTAGCCGCTGGTCTCGCCCATCAGGCAGGCCGCTTCGAAGCCACGGCGCTCGCCAAGCCCCAGCAGGAGCCCCGAGACCCCGACGATACCGCCAGCGGGCTCGTCTTCACGGAACTCGACTCCGACCTCTTCGAACGGCTCGCACATCGATTCGTCGCTGACGGCACCGACGACGGCGTACTCCTCGATGAGTTCGCCCGTCGGGACGCCGCCGAGTGCGAACAGCTCCGACGCGCCGAACTCCTCGGCGATATCGAGAATCGCGTCGGTCAGCACGTAGTGGCCCGTGTTGGACTGGGCCTGGTGGTCACCAGTCAGTACGAGCAGATCGCGACCGTCCTCGACTGAGACGGCGTGTATCTCCGCACACGTCAACTCGGAGACCCCATCCTCGACGCTGACCTTGGGCGGGAACTCGCGGGAGTAGAGACGACGAACGAGCGTGCTGTCGCCCGCGAGTTCCTCGAGCAGGTGATCGCCCGCGAGCTTGCCGACGTGTCCGACGCCGGGCAGCCCCTCGACGAGCACGGGGTCGTCCAGTTCCGCTTCGGCGACCGCGTCGATCTCGAGTTCGTCCATACCGATATCAGCGATTGCGACGCTTAAGAGACCGTCGGTACTCGCCGTACGGGTCTTCGGGATCGAACGGCGCGGGCGCGCTGTTTTCGGCGTCGGCCCCACAGTCGGGACACTCGGTAGAAAGGGTGTACACCGGGCGGTCGTGTCGCTCGCGCCACGCCGAACACACCCGGATATCCGATTTCACGTTCTCGACACTCCGTTGGATTCAGCCGCGTTACTCCTCGTCGGTACGGCGTTCGCGGTGGTACTCGCCGTCGCCACCTTCGTCCTCGATCGCGGCGACGGCACGCTCCGCGCTCGCCTCGAGTTGCGACTCGGCGGTCTTGTAGTTGGGTGCCTGTACCTCGATGCGGTACTCGGGAGCACCAACGTAGCTGACCTCGAGGTCGACTTCCTCGGGGACCTCGCCGTTGCCTTCGGCAGCTTCGAGGGCATTGCGGATACCGTCGACGCCGCTTGGCGAGGGGTTCTCGAGATCGACGTAGCCGGTGACGTTGACGTACGGCACCGAGACGTTCTCGCGGGCCGTGTCGACGATCGCGTCGACTTCGTCGTCGTCGAGATCGGTCCCCTCGAGGGCTTCGTTGCCGTGGATAGCGGCCTGCTTGAAGCCGTCGTAGAGGCTGCCGTGCTCGCCGATCAGCTCGTTTGCGATCGCCGTGTAGGTCTCGTCGTCGGTGTCCTCACCCAGCGCGAGCTCCATCCAGTTGTCGGCCTTCTGTTCGTTTTTCCACTGCTGGATCTTCTCGGAGCGCTGGTGGTCGTTGACGTCTTTCAGCGAGAGGTCGATCTGCTGGGAGTCCTGGTCGACGTCGAGCACCTTACAGACGACGATCTGGCCCTCGCGGACGTGGTCGCGGACGTTCTTGATCCATCCACTGGCAACCTCCGAGATGTGGATGAGGCCGCGTTTGTCCTCGTACTCCTCGAGGTCGACGAAGACGCCGAAGTCCTCGATCTCGTCGATCTTGCCGACGACGAGTTCGCCGGAGTCGGGCCAGCCGCTGTATTTCATCGTGACTCGACTGTTTCGATGACTTCGTGTTCGATCTCGGCTTTCCCACCGGTCGGGCGGGCAAGCGTCGTTCCGCAGACGGCGCAGGCGACCTCGGTGGAGGCCTTGCCGAAGACGACCTGTTCGTTCTCGCAGTCACCACATCGGACGGAGTAGAAGTTTCCTGCCATCGTAATCACTCCTGGAACTCGAGTCGGCCGGCACGCCATCCTTCGCGGAGGTGGGCCTTGCCACACTCGCTGCAGCGGTACTTGAGATCGGTCTTCTTGGTGGGCTTCTCGCCGGCTGGCACCTTCGAGAAGCGACCGGAGTTACCGATGCTCGAGGTGTGTCGCTTGGTTCGGCGAGCGTCCCACTTCATCCCGGTCGATCGACCGGTTCGGGTCTTCTCGACTTCGTGTTCGTGGTGTTCGTGGCAGTGCGGGCAGTACGTATTGAATCGGCGTGGCATCTGCATGGTTATCTCACTTGCCGTGGCCTAAGACGGGGCCGTTTAAAACCCGTTTGGTTCGCCGTCGTCGGATCGACCCAGGACAGGACGGCGTCGTCGGGCGACGGTCGGTCTGGATGGTCGTCACGGTCCCGATCGACCGTGTCCCTGGGGAGAAAGGATGAGCGCGTAGCGGCTGGTCGGGTCCGTCACGGTAGCTATAGTAGTCGCTGTACGTCAGTGCACACCTGATCGCCAGACTGTTCGGCGATCAGCGTGCAAATCGTTGCAGCTGTTACTATGCTGTGCTCGTTCGAAGCGTTTAATCCACTCTCTTCCGAACGTCGACCTATGAAACAGCTCATCATCCACGGGGACCCAGGAATTCGAAAGGGAGCCATCGTGGAACACGACGGCGAAGAGCTGGTCTGTTTCGGGATCAACCGCAACGGCGAGTGGCACGGACCCGAGGAGGTCCAGCTGTGGTGTACCGTCGGCGACCAGTCCGAGTACGAGGACTACGAGAAACGAAACTTCATCCCGCACTTCCTCGATGTCGACCGCGCCGACGCCGAGGAGATCGAGGTCGTCCGAGAGAACGGCGACCTCGCGATGTAACGACTCCGCGACTCCCTCGAAGCACACGCACACTCGCTGCCGGCCGTGTCCACCGAATCGTCTCGCAGTCTCTCTACCGTAACGCCTGCGTCCACAGCTCCCGCCCTCGAGTTGTCGTTGCCCGCCTTGCGCTTTTCGCTCGAGTTCGGTCACCGAGCTGACAACGGTGGCCCCTTCCAGCACGTTTTTGGGGTATCAATGGGACGGTACTGACGAATGAGCCGGACGCTCGGCCTCGTCGTTCCGGCGTTCCGCCCGAACGTCGACGCCCTTCGCGCGTACGTGATCGAACTTGAGAAGCGTCTCGATCCCGAAACGATCCGGATCGAACTCGACGATCCCGACCCCGGGACGGTCGAGCGACTCGAGGCTGTCCCCGCGACGATCAACGCTGTCGAGGGCCGGCGCGGGAAAGGCGCAGCAGTGACCGCCGGATTCTGCGCGCTCGAGACGGAGCTTCGAGCGTTCGTCGACGCGGACGGGAGCACGGCGGTGCACTCGGTCGAACGGATCGTAGAACGCATACGGGAGGGCGAGTCGGAACTGGTGATCGGCTCCCGCCGGCATCCGGAAGCCGACGTCCGCTCGAGCCAGTCGGCGTTCCGGGAGCAACTCGGTGACGGGTTCGCGTGGCTCGCTCGGCGGTTGCTCTCGATTTCGGTGTCGGACTATCAGTGTGGCGCGAAAGCCATCGAGGCCGACGCCTGGCGGTCGGTCTGTCCCCACCTCAGCGAGCACGGTTTCGCCTGGGACGTAGAGCTACTCGCGCTCGTCGACGCGCTGGGCTATCGCGTCGAGGAGGTCCCGGTCACGTGGGCGGACGCGCCCGACTCGACCGTCTCGTCGGTCGAAACGCCGCTGGAACTCGCGCGCGGAGCCCTCCGGGCGCGCCACCGCGCGAAACGCATCGGGGACACGGGCGGTGGACTCCACGCCGCACTCGCGAAGCGACGATCGGAACCGACACGCGTAATCGAACGCCTCGGGATCGAGCCGGGAGAGGCCGGCTCCAGTCCCGGCCCCGGCCCCGGCCCCGGGTCCGCATCCGGGCCGGACCGAAACGCCGACGATGACTGACTCACTGCTCGAGGCGGTTCGGATGCGCGCTCGAGCGCTGGTGTCGGTGACTCGGTTCAGTCAGTTCGCCGGCGTTGGCGTCGTCGGCGCGGCGGTCGACAACGGCGTACTGTTGTTGCTCGTCGAACTCGCGGAGCTTGGGTTCGTTTCCGCGAAGGTGATCGCCTGGGTGGTCGCAATCGCTGTCATCTTCACTATCAACGAATCCTGGACGTTCTCGACGTTCGGGGCGATGTCTCCCAGGGCACTTCTCAAACGACTCCTCCGATCGTATACGGTCCGATTCGGCGGTTTTCTGGTGACACTTGGCGTGTACACGGCGTTGATTGAACTGTTCGGCGTCTGGTACCTACTCGCGAACGTCGTCGGGATCGGCGTCGGCTTCTTCGTCAACTACACCTTCGAGAGCCTCTTCACCTGGAAGGTCCACCGCGAGTAACGCCACGAATCCCCACACGGCGATCGAATCACAACCCTTAATTAGTGCACTCGGTTACGATATGGTAGCGGGATGGGATAGCCAGGAGATTCCGGCGGGCTCATAACCCGCAGATCGGTAGTTCAAATCTACCTCCCGCTACTTTTCACTGACTCACTGACTCACTGACGAACACCGGACGCCGGGGTGTGACTCAGGGACAGTGACGCCGAGCGGACCGACGTTTCCGAACTCCCGAGCGTGACGAGCGTCGCTCGAGAACGGTGCAGTCGAATAGTACACGTCGCTATCCCGCACCTGTTTTCACGCCACGATTCCAACCACGCGGTATGTCCGGCCAGTCTACGTCGCTCCTCGAGCGCGTCCGTAATCCAGAGTACACGGGTGACAATCGATGTCTTCCGTGTACTGCGGTCAACGTCGTCATCGCGCTCGTCGCGAGCGCACTGCTTGCGATTGCGTCCCGCGGCGTCGCAGTCGTCGCGTTCGGCGGCTCACTGCTTGCCATCTATCTTCGTGGCTACCTCGTTCCGGGGACGCCGACGCTCACGAAACGATATTTCCCCGATCGGGTCCTCGCGCTGTTCGACAAGGAACCCCATCCAGTCACCGAGACGCGGACTTCGAGCGTGGAACCGACAGGAGACGGTTCCAACGCGGCCCCACCGGCGGACGACGATCCTGCCGCCGAGGAGTGGGAAACCGTCGCGGAGATCGAGCGCCACGAACGACAGGCCGTCGACCCAGAGACGTTCTTGCTCGAGATCGACGCCGTCGAACCGTGTGAGGACGTCGACGACCTCTGTCTGACCGACGAGTTCGCAGCACGCGTCGAACGGGCGGTAGACCGGCTCGTCGGTGACGGGTCCGATCTCGACTCTGATCCCGATGTCGTCGCGGACCTGTTCGGCACCGACCCGTCAGTCGTCGACGTCAAAGACCGCGACTACCCCGCGATCGAAGTCGGCCGTCGCATCCACAAGTGGCCCGGTGACGCTGCCTTCGTCGCCGACCTCGCGACTCACGACGCGCTGGCCGCTCGGACCGACCGCTGGGAGACGGTGCCGCCGGGACAGCGGATCGAACTGCTCGAGGCCTTGCGATCGTTCCACGTCGCCTGTCCGCTCTGTGACGGCCCGATCGAGCTAACCGAGGACGCCGTCGAATCCTGCTGTCGCGCATACGAGGTGCTCGCGCTCGGTTGCAGCGAGTGTGGCGAGCCCTTACTCGAGTTCGATCCGAACGAAATTCGAGGGCAGGATGCCGACGGCGGCGTCCAACCCTGACGTTCGAACGAGCGCCGCCCCGTCGACGGTCTCGAGAAACCGGCTATTGCGAACATTTATTGAACGGTAGTATATCACTACGACCATCCGCCCCCATGCGCGACACCGACGACACCCGCCGTTTCGAACGGGTAGACTGGGACGAGATCGAACGTTCCAGCGGAGTCGCGACGCCGCCACGGATCGCGTTCGTACTCGGTGTCGTCACGCTCGCGGGGCTGTACGCACTCGAGACGAGTAGGACCGTTTCGCTCGGCTGGCAACTCGAGCGGATCGACTGGGTGATCGGGCTGGGACTGGTGGTTCTGACGTCGTTTCTCGTCGTCCCGGCCGTCCGTCGTCCCGACATCACGCGACGCGTTCTGACGCGGCTCGTCTCGCGTCCGATACACGCGGTCGGTGTCGGCGTGTTCGCCGTGATTTCGCTCGTCGGCATCGTCGGTCCAGTCGTTCTCAGCGCTCCCGATCTGGCGTTCGAACACCGCTTGCACTCGCCGTACGGGTTCACGAGTGAGGCCGGCTGGCACGCGGAATGCCTCGGCGAGATTCACGAGGGAGAAGGCATCACACGGTACTGCGATGGCTCGCTCACTTACCCGCTCGGGACGAACCACCGCGGTCACCCGATGGGATATCTCGTCGTCGAGGGCGCACGGATCGCCCTCTACGTGCTCGTGTTCACCGCCGCGTTCATCGTTCCGCTGGCTGCGATCGTGGGCGTCGTCGCCGGGTTCCGCGGCGGTCGGATCGATGACCTGCTGACGAGTTACGTCGACGTACAGCTGTGTATCCCCGCTATCGTCGCCTTCTTCATCGGATACATGTACTGGAACGTCTCGTTGCTCCTGTTGCTCGTGATGTTCGGACTGCTCAGCTGGGGTGGGATCGCCCGTCTCGTCCGAAGCGAGACGCTGCAGCGTCGCGAGGATGGCCACGTTCTCGTCGCCAGAAGCCTCGGCGCGTCGCCGGTCTACATCGCGAAACGCCACATCGTTCCGAACATCACGAACACCCTCGTCCCGGCGGTGTTTCACCTGCTCGCGCTGTTGGTCCTCGTCGAGGCCGGCGTGGCGTTTCTCGGGTTCCACCACATCGAACTCTACTCGTGGGGGTCGACGATCCAGGAGGGGCTCGATCCGCCGGTGACCGGCGTGGGACTCAGTATGAATCCCCACGAAATCTGGTGGGTTTCGACGTTTCCCGCCATCGCCCTGACGGCGACTCTCGCGTCGTTGAAACTGGTCGGTGACGGCCTTCGCGACGCGCTCGATCCGAGACAGAACCCATGACGATGAGTACGGACGATACGGCGACGGACAGTTCGAACGCGGCGACCGAACCGATGGAGACGGAGCCGCTCTTGCGGGTCCAAAACCTCCGAACGATGATCCGAACCGAGAGGGAGACGATCCGTGCGGTCGACGGTGTGGATTTTCAGGTCGAGCGCGGAGAGACCGTCTGTCTGGTCGGCGAATCCGGCTCGGGAAAAAGCATCACCTGCGAGACACTGACCGGGATCGTCCCCCAGCCGCCGGCGGAGATCGTCGGCGGAACGATCGAGTTCGACGGCGAGCCGATTCACGACGCGACCGAATCAGAACGACGAGCGATCCGGGGCAGTCGCATCGCACACGTCTTCCAGAACCCACAGAGCGCGCTCGACCCGGTGTACACGGTCGGCGATCAGCTCGCCGAGGCCATCGAGATACACGAGGACGTTACCGACACGGAGGTACGTACACGCAGTGTCGACCTTCTGCAACGGGTAGGCATCCCGAACGCGCCGTCCCGTATCGACGACTACCCCCACGAGTTCTCCGGGGGAATGCAACAGCGAGTCGCTCTCGCAATCGCGCTGGCGTGCGATCCTGATCTGCTGATCGCCGACGAGCCGACGACCGCCGTCGACGTTACCGTCCAGGCGCGACTGATCGAACTCTTCCGAGAACTGACCGACGGCGGAATGTCCCTTCTGTTGGTGACTCACGACCTCCGTGTGGTCGCGTCTCTCGCCGATCGCGTACTCGTCATGTTCGGCGGCACGATCGTCGAACGCGGTCCGGTCGAGCGACTGTTCGATCGGCCGGCCCACCCCTACACTCGCGAACTGATGGACAGTCACGACGGCGTCTCCAGACGCGACGAGCGGTCGGCTCGAGGCTCGATCCCGGCCGATGGCTGTCGGTTTCGCGAGGAGTGTCCACACGCGATCGACGACTGTGGGGGTGACGGACAACCCGATTTCTATCCCGTCGACGGACGCGACGAGCATCGGACCTCCTGTGTCTTCTACGCGCCGGGCCGGGACGCCGGAACGGTCGTCGAACCGGTCGAGTCGACGACATCGGACCACACCCGGCCAGTCGACGGCGCTGCCCCCGGAGGTGAGAGCCGTGACTGACCTCGACGACGCCGGCCCGGAAGACACTGCCGACGCCGAGAGGGGTGACCGGGAGGTGCTGCTAGAGGTCGACGATCTCGAGACGCACTTCCCGATCACGAAGGGGTTCCTTCGCCGGGAAGTCGGTCGCGTTCGGGCCGTCGACGGAGTTAGCTTTCGGGTCCGTCGCGGGGAGACGTTCGGCCTCGTCGGTGAATCCGGCTCCGGCAAAACGACGACTGCGCTGTCGACGCTCCGTCTCGAGGAGCCGACCGGCGGGGAGATCCGCTTCGACAGCGAGTCGGTCACGGAGTTGTCGGGCGCGGCCCTCCGGTCGTTCCGCCGACGCGCCCAGTTGATCGTCCAGGACCCAAACGACGCGTTCAACCCACGGCTGACCGTCGGCGAAGCGGTCGCAGAACCGCTCGCGCTCCACGGCATGGACGACGCCGCCCGGCGACGAGCGATCGTCGCCGACCTTCTCGAGCGCGTCGGACTCTCGGCCGACGACGCGGACCGGTATCCACACGAGTTCTCTGGTGGGGAGAAACAGCGGATCGCTATCGCCCGGGCGCTCGTCCTCAATCCGGACCTGATCGTCGCCGACGAACCCACGAGCGCGCTCGACGGCCGCGTCCAGTCCGACGTCCTCGCGTTGCTCGACGAGATTCGACGGGAGTTCGACGTCGCGATCCTGTTCATCAGCCACGATATCGACGTCGTCAGACAGTTCTGTGACCGACTCGCCGTCATGTATCTCGGCGAGATCGTCGAACGGGGCCCGACCGAGAAGGTGCTTGCGTCCCCTGCACATCCGTACACGAGAGTGCTGTTAGGTTCGGTGCCGAGCCTGGACCCGGCCGATCGGGAACTCGTTCGCCCGCTTACCGACGCCGTCCCGGAGCCCAGCGACCCGCCATCGGGCTGTCGATTCCACCCCCGCTGTCCCGAGGTCATCCCGCCGGCAGGTCTCGACCTCGAGCCCGACATCTGGGAGGCGATCGCCGCGTTTCGGTTCTCGGTGCACACGGGCGAACTGCCACCGGCGGTCGACGTGAGCCGGGGCCGAACGGATCGCTCCGCGATCGACGAGGAGACCGTCCGAGACGCCTTCGGCCTCCCCACGACGATTTCGGACGCCCACGCCGCTCGGGCCGTCGACGATGCGGTCGAGGCGATCGCCAGCGGCGACCTCGAGGGCGCGAGCGACCGACTCGCCGACGCGTTCCCGACCGTGTGTGAACGCGACTCCCCTGACGACGGTGACGCGTGTGAGAGACAGGTCCGGTGTCACCGGTACGACTCGACGCTCGAGGCAGAGCCACGATCGTCGGCGGGGCGTTTCGACGTCGAACCCGATCCCACGGGGTGACTGTGCGGTCGCGTTCCGGACCGGGGGGTGACTCGTCTTCTGGCGCACCGTCATCTGTTCTAGTTTAGTGGCGGAGTGAAGCAGCATCTCAGCGGAAACTGTACCTAATTGGGAAGCTATTGGCTCAGGAGACTGGGTTNCATCTGTTCTAGTTTAGTGGCGGAGTGAAGCAGCATCTCAGCGGAAACTGTACCTAATTGGGAAGCTATTGGCTCAGGAGACTGGGTTCGCTGGAGCAGTCAGTACGGATTCGTCGTGTGATACCTTCGAGGCGGCGCACTCACGGCTGTAAGTGTGTTGCCGTTCCAGAGCTGCTGCTATTGAGACAGGGGCTGCCCCGGTCGTCAGGCGAGTTCGTTACCAGAACTCGCCTGACTCAACCTNGTGTTGCCGTTCCAGAGCTGCTGCTATTGAGACAGGGGCTGCCCCGGTCGTCAGGCGAGTTCGTTACCAGAACTCGCCTGACTCAACCTGCTCACGTAATCTCGGACGATGCGGATTTGGATCACGTGAAGCCCACAGCAACAACTCATCTAAATCCGGGAGTTCGTACCCTAAATCGAGCATCACGTACAACTGAATCAGGTGTGCATGGCGTTCGACAGCGTGAGAACATCGTCGACGAGGAAGTTGCGGCGACGACGCCGCAGCGTCGTCGGCGCTTTCCCGTTGTTCTGCGTCCAGTTTCCGGAGTTCATCGACGATAACACGGCTCATCAGCAGCGAGATTGCGGCCATGATGACCAGT
>NZ_AOMA01000081.1 GCF_000337895.1 Halobiforma nitratireducens JCM 10879 | reverse complement strand
GATACGAACATCGATTTCCTGTCGCTGCAGGTCGTCAAGGACGTCCTGCAGCGACTCTCCTTCGAGCGGGATACTGTTGCCTCGCCACGTCCGGAGTTCGTCGACGATTTCGAAGTTTGCGTCGTCCTTCACACGGGAGACGAACCAGCCGTTGTTCTGGTCGATGCGGTCGAACAACCAGAAATCGTAGAAGCCGAGATCGAGCAAGATGAGTGCGCCAGCTACCCACTCGCCGGTGGG
>NZ_AOMA01000080.1 GCF_000337895.1 Halobiforma nitratireducens JCM 10879 | reverse complement strand
GTCACACTATCCACCGGATTTCTCTGACTGGTAGTCACAACGATATCTAGTCAGACGGCGCTACACTCTGCTAAACTAGAACGGATGGGCGCACCGTACCCGACGTCGAAAAGACCGGTTTTCGGGGGTCGAAAGGACTCGCCGTTTGTCGTTCGTCACCCGAGCAGACGAACGGGGACGATGCCTCTCGTCGTTTCCACCGCGTCGCGACAGTACCGTCCTGCGGTCAGTCCGCGTTCTCCTCGGGAAGGATGCGGACGGTCGTTTTACCGGTGAGCCCTTTTTCCTCGGGCTCGTCGACGTTGATCTCCGCACCGATCGTGTGTTCTCCGGGATCGACTTGCTCCCACTCCGTTTCGGAGACCCGAACGAGTTGGTCCCAGCGCTTCCGCACTTCCTTTCGTTCGCCACGATCGAGGACCAGTTCGCCTTCTTCGTCCGGCGGGTCGTGGACCGGTACCTTCGAGGCTTCGGCGAAGCCATCGACCGTCCACGACCACAACAGCGGCGAGTTCGTCGAAATCGCGACCGGGGTCGGAAGCGGATTCCGTAACGTCACCTTGAACCGAATCGGCTCCCCGAGGGCGAACTCGTCTCGCGGAGTCGAAACCGTCACCGACACCGCGCGGTGTCTGAGTCCCTGCGGGAGAACCCGTCGGCTCCATGCGGTCGAATTTACCGACCGCATCGCCTGGATCTTGTAGGATTTGTCTTTTTCGCTGGGAGTGAACGGTTCGTCGTCCCGGCGAAGCGCTCCCGAGTCGTATATCCGACGCACTGGTGATAGCAGGGACGGTGAAAACTAAAACGTTCGGATCGGGTCCGATTCGTACCGCTCGAGTGCTCTGACGTAGCGTCTTCCCGTCGAAAGGGAAAAACGGAAATCGAGCGAAGCCGGTCGACGACTACGTCGTTAGTCGTCCGCGATCGCGCTTCCGGTCGCGTCGCTGTCGTCACCCGCTCCCGAATACCGCTCGCGCTGGTGTTCGAACTCCTCGTCGTACAACAGACACGAGATCCGGTGAGTGTCCCCCGTCGGGATGCGGTCCGGGTTGAACTGTTCGCACGGGGATTCGAACGCCGAGTTCATCTGCTTGCGGGCGTCCTCGATGTTGCCGGCGTGGAGTTCGTCGATCGTCTGGGAGAGAACGAGTTCCGCCTCGCGATCCCCGACGTTCTCCGGGAGGTCGAACTCGGAACGCACCAGGTCGTCGAACTCCGTCCCGGAGACCGCCGTCGGATCGACCCGTTCGGTATCTCCACCTTCCTCGGAGATGTCCGTCACCGACTCGACGTTCTCTGCCTCGGCGAGCCGGAGCTTGAAGTCGACGACCGAGCGCCAGACTTCCTGCTCGAGGTCGTACTCCTCGGGCTGGATGATCTTCGGACACCGTGTGTGGAATCGACAGCCCGACGGCGGGTCGAGCGGCGACGGGACGGTTCCCGGCAGGAGGATCTGGTCGCCTTCCCACAGCGGGTCGGGTTCCGGAATCGCCGAGAGCAGCGCCTCCGTATACGGATGGTACGGCGGCGAGAATATCTCCTCGGTGGTACCGATTTCGGCGAACTCGCCGAGGTACATCACCGCGATCCGGTCGGAGATGTGCTCGACCACGCTCAGGTCGTGAGCGATGAAGATGTACGACAGGCCGAACTCCTCTTGGAGGTCCTCGAGTAGGTTGAGGATCTGAGCCTGGACACTGACGTCCAGTGCGCTGACCGGCTCGTCACAGATGATGATCTCGGGGTCAACCGCGAGCGCACGGGCGATACCGATCCGCTGGCGCTGTCCGCCGGAGAACTCGTGGGGATAGCGGTGTGCGTGGCTCGCGTTCAGTCCGACGGTCTCCAGCAGGTCGTAGATGCGCTCGGTCCGTTCTTCACCCTCGGCGATGCCGTGAATGTCGAGTGGCTCGCCGATGATGTCGCCGACGGTCAGTCGCGGGTTCAGACTCGAGAACGGGTCCTGGAAGATGTACTGCAGGTCCGTTCGCAGGTCTCGAAGTCGGCTGTCCGAGACATCGGTCAGGTCGACCTCCTGTCGTTCCGGCTCGCCCGGTCCGTCGATGTTTTCGACGGCTTCCTGGTAGTAGACCGACCCATCGGTCGGCTCGATCAGTCGAAGCAGAGTCTGTCCGAGCGTACTCTTTCCACAGCCACTCTCCCCGACGACACCGAGGGTTTCGCCTTCGTACAGCTCGAGGTCGACGCCGTCGACGGCTTTGACCCACTGCGTGCGACCGAGAATGCTGTCGATGACGCCGCTACTGCTGTCGTAGTACTTCTGAAGTTCCTCTGCGCGCAACAACGGCGTCTCGTTTGGCTCAGTCATCGGTATCACCGTCCATTCGTGACTGCCCACTCGCAGGCGAGTTCGCGTTCGCTACCGTTGCTTCGACGTCACCGGCCGCGGCGTCGCGAATTTCCACCGAGTAATCGAGCCCCTCTCGAAGCTTACCCGTGTACTCGTGGCAGGCGGCGACGTGGTCGGTGGTCGACTCCACCCCCTCTTCGAGCTGTCCAGTGTCGGGGTCGACGAGCTTGGGCTCCGTTCGGGTACACGATTCTTCGGCGTACGGACACCGTGGATGGAAGCTACAACCCGACGGCAACTCGACGAGGTCTGGCATCGTTCCGGGGATCGTCTGTAGCCGTTCCCGTTCGTCCCCGATACGCGGGATCGAACTCATCAATCCGACGGTGTAGGGATGTTTGGGATCGTAGTAGAGCTCCTCGACCGGAGCTTTCTCGACCGGCGCGCCCGCGTACATGACCATCACTCGGTCACACACTTCCGCCACGACCCCGAGGTCGTGGGTGATGAGCTGGATTGAGGTGTCGAACTCGTCGGCGAGCTGTTCGATCTCGTCTAGAATCTGAGCTTCGATCGTGACGTCCAGTGCCGTCGTCGGCTCGTCACAGAGCAGCAGGTCGGGGTCACACGATAGCGCCATCGCGATGACCGCTCGCTGTTGCATCCCCCCGGAGAACTCGTGGGGGTAATCGTCGTACCGCGTTTCCGCTTCCGGAATACCGACCCGGTCGAGCAACTGGATCGTCCGTTCTCTCGCTTCCTTGTCGCTGTAATCGAGGTGATGTCTGATCGCCTCGGAGATCTGCTCTCCGACGGTGTAGACCGGATTGAGTGCGGTCTGGGCGTCCTGGAAGATCATCGCGATCTCGTTGCCCCGGATCGTCCGGAGCTCCTCTTCGCTCATCTCCAGGAGATCCTCGCCCTTGAACAGGATCTCGCCGCTCTCGATCTGTCCGGGGCTCTCGATGAGCCGCATCAGCGAGAGCGCAGTGACGCTTTTGCCAGCGCCGGATTCGCCGACGACACCGAACTTCTCGCCGCGCTCGATCTGATACGAGAGGTCGTCGACCGCAGTGACGACCCCCTCTTTCGTGTAGAACTTGACCGTCAGATCGTTGACCTCGAGCAGGGACATCAGGCACCACCTCCCTGTTGGCCAGCGCCGGTCTCCTGGGCGTCGAGCGCGTCGTTGATGCCGTCACCGATCATGTTCATCGCCATCACGAACATGAAGATGGCGAGACCCGGGAAGACGGTCGCCCACCAGGGGATCGCGCCGTCAGGCCCCTGGATGAGGGTTTCACGGGTCTGGTCGAGCATGGTACCCCACTCCGCCGTGCCCGGCGGCATGCCGAGCCCGAGGAATCCGAGCGCGGCGACGCCGATGACGACCGTCCCGATGTTCAGCGACGCGACGACCAGCAGCGGCGGCATCGCGTTGGGGACGATGTGTCTGAAGATCACGGACTTGTCACGTGCACCGAGGGCTTTCGCAGCCATAACGTACTCGTTCTCTTTGATCTTCAGCACCTCGCCACGGATAAGTCGAGCGTAACTCGCCCAGCCGACAAGCGAGAACGCGAGCACGAGCTGCCAGTAGCCACCGCCGAGCATCGCGACGATGATAAGCGCCATGACAAGGAACGGGAACGCGAAGATCGTGTCGACGAAACGCATCATGATCTCGTCGATCCAACCCCCGTAGTAGCCCGAGATCGCACCGTAGATCGTTCCGAAGGCCGCCGTGATCGCGACGACGACGAAGCCGATGGAGATGCTGTATCGGCCGCCGTACAGAATGCGCGAGAACAGGTCACGGCCGGAGCCGTCCGTTCCCATCAGGTTCTGCATGGACGGCGGATCGTAGACGCCGACCGTCGGGTCCTGGAGATAGAGAATCTCCGTCGGGTCGTATGGTGCAAGCGAGAACGGCTGGATCGGGACCCCCATCACCGAGATCGGTCGCGAGAAAATCGCCAGTAGCGACAGTAACGCGACGACGGTGAGACCGATGAGGGCGGTTCTGTTGCGCTTGAACCGATGCCAGCCGCGTTGCCATCGGCTCTCTGTTTCGCCGCCCGAGTCTTCGGTCCAGTCCGAAAGCGGTTCTCGCTGTTCGACCTGTTCCGGGTCGAACCCGGTAATCTGTATTCGTCCCCGTTCCGCCGATATCTT
Source organism: Halobiforma nitratireducens JCM 10879 (assembly GCF_000337895.1). Classification (GTDB taxonomy): domain Archaea; phylum Halobacteriota; class Halobacteria; order Halobacteriales; family Natrialbaceae; genus Natronobacterium; species Natronobacterium nitratireducens. The sequence goes on along the minus strand of NZ_AOMA01000080.1, from coordinate 36,525 downwards.
CCTAGTCATATCTGATTCTCGGATCGAGTGCTGCGTACAGGATGTCCGCTACGAGATTCGCGATGATGATGATGACACCGACAAACAGCGTGATCGCCATGATGAGGTTGATCTCACGCTGCTCGATCGCATTAACCAGTTCCATCCCCAATCCGGGCCAGTTGAAGACGAATTCGACGACGACGGACCCGGAGATGATACTCGCGGTCAGCGTCGCGGCCAGCGTGACGACCGAAATCAGGGAGTTGCGAAGCACGTGCTTGAGCACGACCTGTCGTTCGGGAAGTCCCTTCGCCCTGGCCGCAGTTACGTACTCTTTGTTCAGTTCTTCGGCCATCGACGTCCGCATGACACGCATCATCGCTGCCGCCGACGCGGTCCCGATCGTGATCCCGGGAAGAACTAGGTACCACAGCATCTCGGGATGGTACAGCGGTAGCCGGGACGGTGCCAGCACCGGCCACCAGCCGAGCCACATCGACCCGATCAGGATCAACATCAGACCGAGCCAGAAGTTCGGGATCGAGATACCCGAGAGCGCCAGGAACCGACTGACGGTGTCGCCCAGCTGGTCTTTGTTGACCGCCGCGTAGATACCGGTCGGGATCGCGATTATCAGCCCGAACACCCAGCCGAAAAGCCCGAGTGCGATAGTCTCGGGAAGGCGGGTCATGATGACTTCGGAGACATCTCGCCCGGAGCTGATGACCTCTCCGAAGTCGCCGGTCAGGACGTTTTCCATCCAGGTCATGTACTGGTGCCAGATCGGCCCGTCAAGCCCGTATCGTGCCCGGAGCTGTGCCTCCTCGCTCGGGCTCATGTCGGGATTCAACCCGACCATCTGGTCGATCGGATCGCCAGGTGTCAGGTGAACGAGCGCGAACGTGATGACCGATACACCGAACAGTATCGGAATTATCGATATGAATCGTTTCAGTATGAAACGTCGTAAGCTCATGATGTATACATATCCACTAAACCGCGGAGTGATTCGGACGGCTACGACCAGTTCCCCTTACAGATCGTAGTCGTCGACCACTTCTTCGAGCAGTTCTTCGGCGCGTTCAGGGTCGTACTCGTTGTACGGTCGAATCTGTTCCTCGAGTGCGTCGGGATCTACCGTCCCGAGCTCTTCGGCGAGTGCCGGAACGTCCGTCCAGGCGGGAACAGCCCAGCCGTTGAAGACGTTCTCGGTGATCTGTTCCCGGGGAACGAGGTGGTTGACTGCCTCGCGGAGACGCGAGTCGTCCCACGGTTCGACGTTGACGGGGTACTGGATGTAGTCGTAGCTGCCGGCCTCGACGGCCTCGACGAGGAACTCGTCGGACTGATCGAATTCGTCGAGGGTCCCGGAGGCGAGACCGAACGTAGCGTCGATCTCCTCGTTCTGGAGCGCACCGGAGCGGGTCGCGTCGTCCGGGATGATCTCGAACTCGATCTCCTCGACGACGGGACCGTCGGGGAACTCCGCAGGCCCGTCGTACCAGTCGATCGAGTCGACGCCCTGTTGCTCGACCCAGTAGTCGTCGAACTTGGTGTACTCGGCGTACTGCTCGTCTACGAACTCATCGAACTCGTACGGACCGGTACCGACCGGATCGTTCCCCTGTCGCGGGTCCATGTCGCCGCCCTCGAGGTCGGCCTGTTCCAGCGAGTGGATGTAGACGCCGGGGAGTTCGCGCTCGGCTTCGGCGTCGGGAACCTGCGCATAGAGGTTGACGGTGTACTCGTCGACTTCCTCCGCGTGCAGTACGGAGTCGAACGTCTGGGCCGACAGGTCGGAGTTTTCGTAGCGCTCGTAGGTCGCGACGACGTGCTCTGCGGAGAGTTCCTCGCCGTTGTGGAACTCGACGCCTTCGCGGAGCTCGTACTGGAACTGCATCCCGAAGGTCCCGTCGTCGACGGCGTCGGCCGCTTCGTCGGGGGTGAGGACGCGGACTTCGTCGTCCGTGAACGGATTGTCATCGGGGTGTTGGATGATGACCTGCTCGTCGGTACCGAGGACGCCGTCTTCGTCGGCGTCGACCGAGATCATGTAGTCCTCGTAGTCCTCCCGCTCGATGTCTTGCATCTCGACGAGCTCGTAGTCCTCGGCGAGCCACGGGTAGAGGTTGCCGTCGGCGTCGGAGGTCACGAGCTGTTCGAAGATGAACTCCTGGGCCATCGTCGAGGTCGTGTCGTTGCTGTACGGCACGTCGAAGGAGTCGACGTTCGCACCGGCTCCGATCGTGAGCATGCCGCCCTCCTCGAGATCGCCGAGGTCCGTATCGTCCGGATGGGACCCTTCGTCGCGATCGAGCCAGGAAACCTGTTCGTCCTGGGGAGCGTACAGCCCGTAGTCGAACAGCCCCTCGGTGAACGGATACGTGCTGTAGCCGTGCAGGTCCGCGCTGATGACGGGCGCGAGGAGGTCGAAGTGCGTGATCGAACTGTACCGGTTCTCGGCGAGGTGCTGCCAGATCTCGTCGTAGCGCTCGGCACGGAGCTCCGAGTCTTCCACGACGTCCATGTCGAACCGGGCACCCTCGAGCAGATCGTCGAGTTCGTCGTCGCTGATACCCTGGAGGTTACAACACTGTCCGTGGTTGTCCGACTGGTGAAGCGCGTCGGCGAAGCTCTCGGGGTTGAACGTCCCGGAGAGGCCGATAGCAGCGATGTGACCGTTCTCGGCGTATTCGGTGTCGAGAACGCGCCCAACGTACGTGTTCCACTCGTAGGTCTCGATCGACGTGTCGAAGTAGCCGGTCTGTTCCATCGACTCGGCGATCAGCTCGACCATCTGGACGCGGTCGTCGTTGTCCGCGTTGACTTCCAGCTGGACCTCGAACGGAGCGTCGCCGTCTCCGTTTCCGTTACCGAGGCAGCCGGCGACTGCGATAACCCCAGCACCGCCTACCCCCTGCAGGACTTGACGTCGGTTGACATTACGTCCCGACTGATTGTGTTTCTGCACCATGGTTCTCTGATGTGGAATGCTTCCTTATAGATGTATTGTTTTTCTCCTTCGTTCCGGTAGCTATGTTTTCCTCAGCGCCCGAATTTCACAAACAGCACCCCCGTTTTCTCACGTTCTAGTGTGATACTGTACAAAAGTCCCGACTGTGAGCCAGACCTGACCAACGAGTTTAATATCATGTAGCGCCATCGGCGGTCCCGTCCCACCGGGTATCGGCACCGGTTCGTCGTGGCGGCGTCGTCCGCCCGGGCAGGATCGTGAAACCGACGTTCGTCGGGCCCTATCGAGGGTCTTCCGCCTGCGTTCCGATCTGGACGTTCTCGAGTGAGACCACCCGTGTTCTCGGCGGTTCGGTGTCGATGTCAGTCTCCAGTTTCGTCGACGATGACGACTTCGCCGTCGACGACATCGACGTTGATCAGCGTCTTGACGTCGTAGCCGGCGTCGTCGACTTTGTTCTCGCCGCCGACTTTCTTGATGACTGCGACGGTATCGACGACTTCAGCGCCGATCTCGTCGAGTGCGGTGAGGACGGACGCGAGCGTTCCACCGGTCGACAGCACGTCGTCGAGGACGAGCACTCGTTCTCCCTCGCGAACGTCGTTGATGTACATCTCGTTCTCGGAGTAGCCGGTCTGCTGGGAGATCGCGACCTCGTGTTCGAGCCCGTACTCGCGCTTTCGGATCACGGTCAGGGGAATGTCCGTCATCAGCGAGACGGCCGTCGAGATGTGGATTCCCATCGCCGCGGGAGTGACGATTCGGTCGACGTCCTCGAGTTCCGCCTTGCGGATGATGCCGATGACGATCTCCCGGAGAAGTCCCGGATCGAGCTTCGGCAGCCCGTCGCTGATCGGGTGAACGAAGTAGTGGTAGCCGTCTTTCTCGATGATCGGCGCGTCGAGGAGCGACTGTTCTAGTTGATCCATGTCGTCGGTCGGTCGGTATCGGAGTAAAAGTTGACGATACGCCGCGCTGGTCGGCGTTCGAACCCGACACTCGTGACCGCCTCTCGAGCCAGGTCACGAGTCGGAAAGGCCCACTCCCAGTGCTTGGCGACCGACGCAATCGCCCGTCGCTCCGTTCGTCCATCACTGCCTCCGAAAACGTGAGAGAGCACTGAACCCGGTCGGAGACTGCTCTTCGTCGAGTTCCGGTCGGGTCCGACGACTACTCGTTCCCGTAGCTCAACTCCGGCGGTTGATCGCCGTGTCCGAGACGCATGTGGCGTTCGTGGTAGATGTGCGCGACGGCCGTCGCGGTAAACGTGACGGCGATAACTCCGGCCCAGGTCAACGGCGAGAGGATCGTCAACGGGTAGATACCGACCCAGAGCGCAGCGACCAGCGCACAGCTTATCGCCCCAAGCGAAAGGTACAGTTCACGCCAGGCGAACTCCCGCCCCGGAACGATCTCGAGGTAGACGCTGATGTCTCGAGTCCGATCGGTCGCTTCGATGACGCCGCGATCCGAGTCGAACGTGAGGATACCCGCTTCGTCCATCTTGGGAAGGTGAGTCTGCTGTAGCGTCGTATAGACCCGTTTTCGTTGTTCGGGTGTGACGCCCTCGAGGGTCGTCTCGTACTCCCAGGCAGCGATCTGCTGTGCGAGATCGCCGAGTTCGACCGGTCGATCGTCACGTTTCAGATAGTGGAGCACGTACCGACGCCGCTGGTTTCGCAACACTTCGAAGACCTCTCCCTTGGCGAGCTCGAGAGTCCGGCCATCCTCCTCGGCGGCGGTCGACTCCTCGCCGTTTTCTCCTGTCGGTGCCGATTCGGATTCGGATTCTGATTCTGATTCGGCCTCCGAATCACCCTCCGAGTCGTCGGTCTCGGCGTCAGTGCCGTTTCCCACCCGGTCATCGTCGCTATCGTTTCCTTCTCCGCCGTTGTTGCGCTGCTTTTGTGCCACCACGGATCACCTCTCGACGTCGATCGGGACTGCCCCCGATTCCACCCGTTCACGCATTAATTCGTGGCAGGAACCCCTCCTATATAATACCCCGCCTGCACCGTTCAGGCTGACGACAGTGTCCCGACCACGGCAGCAATGGAGTCGGCGATCTCGTCGGCGAGCCCCGACTTCGGCCCTTCGTAACGGGCTGCATCCTCCTCGTGGACGAATAGCGCCTTCGTTCGGTCCGAACCCATGACACTCGCGTCGTTGGCGACGACGAAGGCCAACCCGGCTCTCTCCAGCGTCTCGCGGGCCTGTGTGATCATTTCGCTCTCGTCACCGGAAGTCTCGGCTTTGAATCCGACGATCGGGATATCCGGCCTCGTGGCCCGAACCTCGTCGATCAGTTTCGGCGTCGACTCGAGGTCGAGACAGAGGTCCTGCCCCGAGCGGATTTTCTCCTCACTGCGCTCGACCGTGTAATCGCCGATGGCAGCCGCGGAGACGAGCACGTCGGCTCGACTTTCGTCGATACCGCTGTCTTCGTTCCCGTCTCTTCCGTCATCTCCTCGTTCTGCTTCGTCACCGAGACAGACGCTCCGCGTCGTCTCGAGCATCTCGGCTGCACGTTCGACCTGACGAACGTCGGCGTAGGGAACAGGATCGGCACCCTCGGTCGCCCGCTCGAGCGACTGTGGGCCGACGACACCGTGGACGAGCGTCACGTCGGCACCGCGGACGTAACAGGCCCGCGCCACGGCACGGCCCATCCGCCCGGAAGCGCGGTTCGTGAGTACCCGCACGGGATCAATAGCCTCGGCCGTCGCACCGCTGGTGACGACGACGTGCTCGCCCTCGAGCGCACCGTCTCCGGCCGCACGAGCGACGGCACAGCAGATCGCTTCCTCAGTCGCGATCTTCGCCTTTCCTTCCTCGATTCGCGGGTCGACGAAGTCGACGCCCCACGCGGCGACGGTGTCGATCGCCTCGAGGACGCCCGGATGGTCGTACATCGGCTCGTGCATCGCGGGGGCGATCACGACCGGCGTGTCGGCTCCCAGTGCCGTCGTCGCACACGTCGTCACGGGCGTATCGTCGACCGCACCGGCGATCTTGCCGACGGTGTTTGCCGTCGCCGGGGCGATCAGGAAGACGTCGGCCCATCCGTCCCGGCCACAGAGTTCGACGTGCTCGACGCTGCCGGTGATCTCGGTGACGACATCGTCGTCGGTCGCGAACTCGACAGCCCACGGGTGGACGATGCCTCGGGCACTGTCGGTCATCACGGCACGGACCTCGGCACCACGGCGTCGCAGTTCGTGGGCGAGTTCGACCGTCTTGACGGCCGCGATCGAACCCGTCACCCCGAGTGCGACGTTGACTCCCTCGAGCATTCGTCTCGAATTCTCACTCGGGGTATGTTAAGCGTAGCGGGGCGTCGTCGCGGTTCGAGCGGGAGAAGCAGTTACGTGTAGTCGTCGAGTACGTGCAGTTCGTACGCCTCCAGGGGTGCGGCGTCCTCGGGTGCTCGAAACCCGTCCGAACTGGCACCGAACCCGACCGTCTCGCCCGCCGCCGGCCCGAAGAGGACGTCGGAGCCGGTTCCGCGAAACGTCCCGTCCTCGTCGTAGATCGGCGCGACGACGACGAGTCGCTCGGCATCGGCCGCCGGCCCGGAGTCGTCGACCTCGAGTTCGCCAGCCACGTTGACGACATCACCGCCAGCCGACAGGTCTGCATTCCGGATCGTGACGCCGTCGACTGGCGAACTCGTCACCTGGGCGTTCGCGTCGTGGATCTCGGCTTCGGCCGTCTCGAGGTCGTCCACGTCGACTTCTCCCTCGAAGTAACACCGCAGCGTCGTCTCTCCCGGGAGCAACGCCACGACGCGTTCAGTCGTGCCCAGTACGTCGCCGTTTTCCGAGAGAAAGCGAACACCGATCTCGAGCCGGCCGTGAGGGACATCGCTTCGGTTCTCGACGTCGACCCGGTGCCACGGGGTCGCCGCCGTTCCGCTCCGTGGCGGCGCAGTCATCGATTCGGCGTCGACGAGTTCGACATCAGCGTCGCGGTCGCTCGGCAGGGCACCGATTCCGCCGTCTTCGCTCGCGTCGCCGTTCGAAGAACAGCCCGCGGTGCCAACCGCAACGCTCCCGGCGGCCGTTAACAGGAACCTCCGTCTCTCCATACTCGACGAAGGTGACAACCGGTGACAAACGTTACGGATGGAGGACCGGCCGTGGTCACGACGAGCCGGCCACTCACTCGTCGCTCGAGTCCGCGACGCTTGGATGCATCGTCGGCCGTTGCTCGAGCGGTTCCTCGAACGCCTGGCGCATCGTTTCGCGAGCCCTGGCGTCCCGTGCTCGCCGGTCCTCGTCGTCGATCTCCTCGCAGCCGGGCGGGACATCGCGACCGCGGTCGGTGAAGTAGCCCTCGGGCGTAACCCAGTCGTGATAGAAGTTAGCATCCGAGTCGTGGATGACCGCGAGGCCGACTTTCGCGCCGTGGCCGGCCGCGACGATCGTCTGGTGGGGTTCGCCGGCGATCCGACCGGCAGCGTAGACACCGTCGACCGCGGTCCGACCGCCGTCGTCGACCTCGAGGAAGTGTTTACTCCCGCGCTGTCGTCGCCCCACGTCTAGCGGAGTCAGGTACTCGCTGTCGGGCCAGGAAGCCGCGATCACGTGGCTCGCCTCGAGCGGCTCGCCACCGTCCGTCTCGAGGACGAATCCGTCCTCGGGAGCGGTCTCCTCGACCGGTTCGACTCGTTCGACCCGTCCGAGTTCGAACGTCGCACCCGCGTTTCTCGCCTGTTTGCGGGCGAGTTGCAGATACCGGCGGGCGTCGACTCCGTCGGGAAAGCCCGGGTAGTTCTCGAGGCTGGCGTTGCGCGCGAGGATGGACTCGCCTCCATCGACGACGAGCGTCTCCAGGCCCGCGCGGGCGGTGAAGATGGATGCGGCGAGGCCGGCGACGCCCCCGCCGACGATACAGACGTCTCGCATGGACGGCCGTTCGCGCGCCCGAGTATAGAACCTGCCGTCTCCTCTCTTCGTCGGAGCAGTCGGCTCGAACCGGACGGCAAACGCCGGAACGTGATAGCGAGGGAGAAACGCTTACTTTGGAACCGAACGTATGGCCGGTGTGGATCGAATTCTCCTCAGTACCGTCGCCTACCGTCCCCCCGAGGAGGCCTTTCCGTACGTGCGGTCGTTTACCGAGTACCCCCGCTACACCGAACACCTGAAAGACGTCAGTGTAAACGGCGACGGGGACGCCGGCTCGGTCTACGACCTGCGGTTTGCCTGGTGGAAACTCAGCTACACCGCCCGCTCGCGGGTGACGAACGTCTCCCCGCCCGAGTCCCTCCAGTGGCAGTTGGTCAACGACCTCGACGCCCACGGGGAGTGGCGGATCGAACCCGAGCCCGAGGCCGTCCCGGACGGCGGGGACGGTGACGGCGACAGCGAAACGGCGAGTCGAATCTACTTCGAGGCGAGCTACGACCCGTACTCCGCGAACAAAAACGCTATCTCCCTCCCCCGGTTCGTCTCGCTGGATCGGGTCGTCGACAAAGTCGAACCGCGGCTCCTGCGGGAGGCCGAAACAGTCGTCGAGCGTCTCGTGGCGGACATCGAAGGCAGAGAGACGCCCCGTGACGTCGAGCTGACGATCCACGAGATGCCCTAGCCCGCACAGGGCAGTTCCAGGGGGACGCGAGGCCGGCCGTCTCAGCCGTCGTCGTCGAGTGAGTCGACGACCACCACGTCGCCGCGCATGGTGATCCGGTGTGGTGCACAGACGTACTCGGCTAATTCCTCCGTTGCCGTAACGGTGAGCTCCCGCGTTCCGTCGTCGTCTTCGATGAGATCGGTCGCGTAGTCGTCGACGACCGCTTCGCTCTCGTCCCCGAGCTGGAAATTATGTACGGAACCGTCGCCGTTTTCGACAGTAATGGTATACTCCCGGCCTTCCTCGAGGACGAGGGGCGGATTCGTCTCAGCGGCGATGTGGTCGGGTTTGCTCCCGACCCAGCCGGAGGTCTGAGCCTCGAGCGTGATCTCGGTGACGTCCGTCCAGGCCGCGAAATCGACGATCGAGACCGTCTGGAGCGTGTTGGCTCCTTGCTCGGAGGGGTCACGAACCGCGGCCCGGATTTCGTACGTTCCGCCGGCGACGTCTTCGTTTTCGGTCGAGAGCGTACGTGCTTCGCCGATTTCCTCGAGTGCGTACGGTTCGCGTTCGTCGCTATCGCCATCCGTGCCTTCGTGCTCGGCCGGAACGACGAACACTGTCATCGCCTCGCTTCTGTCGAGGAGCGTGATTTCGACCGTTTTACGGTCCGTTCTGTCCACGTCGACTGCGGCGTCGGCTGGCGGACGGAACGGCTGTGACGGCGGTTCCCGGTACCACGCGTACCACTCGCCGTCGATCTCGACTGCGGTCACTCCGACACGCCGCTCGTATCGATGGTCGGCAGCTTCGAGTTCGAGATCGTACTCGAGTCGCCGTTCGGTCTCGACGGTTCCGTCGTCGAAGACATCCGGCGTGTCGGTCTCGTCGTCGGCCTCGCCGGCGAAGTCGATCGCGCGGACGGCGTCGGGTACCCAGATCCGTTCGTACGGGCCGGCTCCGTCGAATGGGGCATACGAAGCAGCCACCGCCGGCTCTCCGCGGGCGAGCGCGTCGAGCGTAGCTTCGCCGGTTTCTCGGGCAGCGGTCGGAACGTCGTGATCGTCGCTGTCGTCTCCAGTATCCTCTCGTTGGTCTTCGGCTTGGTCCTGGCTCCCCTCGGCGCTCTCGCTCGTGTCGCTCCCCTCACGATCAGCGGTCGGGTCGGGAGCAGCGTCGTCGAGACAGCCGGCGAGTCCCGCGAGCGTGAGACCACTGGCAGTCAGAAGATGACGTCGATTCATCTAGTTACCTTTCCGTCAGGACTCGACTCGTATAAAAGTATAGGTCGACCGAGACGATCAGGTCCATCCTCCGCCGGACCAACTGGCGTCGATCGCGTCGGTGACCCATCGAACGCGTGTATCGGCGGTTACAGCGAGTAGTCGTGGCTCCCGTCCTCGCTCACGAGGAACGCCTCGAGCAGGTCGATCGCCGCCGCCACGTCGTCGACGTTGGCCGTTTCGGTGACGGTGTGGAGGTACCGCGTCGGAATCGAAATCGCGCCGACGGGCTTTGCACCTGCCGTGTTCTGGAAGCCGGCCGTGTCGGTCCCTCCAGCGGGGAGAATCTCGAGTTGCTGTTCGATCCCTTCTTCGTCGGCGACCGACTGTAGACGCTTGTGGACTTTCGGGCTCGTGAGTACGCTCGAGTCTTTGAGTTTGATCGCTGCACCGTCCCCGAGCCGGGTGACGTGCTCGCCCTCGTCGAAGCCGGGCACGTCGTTGGCGACGGTGACGTCCAGTGCGATGGCGAGGTCCGGATCGACGTCGACACCCAGCGCCTTCGCGCCGCGTAGGCCGACCTCCTCCTGGACCGTCGCACAGAAGTGAATCGTCGCGTCGGGGTCCTCGATCCGGCGAGCTGTCTCGAGCATGGCGAACAGACAGACGCGATCGTCCAGGGCCTTGCCGGTGACCGTCTCGCCGACGCGTTCGGTGGTCTGATCCATCGTCACGAGGTCGCCAGGGGCAACGCGCTCCTCGAGTTCCTCATAGGGGATGCCCACGTCGACGAAGACGTCCTCGACTGCCGGCGTCTTCTCGCGCTCCGCCTCGTCGAGCGTGTGGGGTGGGGGCGAGCCGATGACTCCCGGCAGGTCGCCGTCGTCGGTGTGGACCGTCACGCGCTGGGCCTTGAGCACGCGGGCGTCCCACCCGCCCAGAGGCTCGAGTTCGAGGAAGCCGTACTCGTCTTCCTCACCCTCGACGTGGCGGACCATGAACCCGATCTCGTCCATGTGCGCTGCGACGCCGACGGAGAAGTCCGTCTCGCCGTCACCCTCCAGGGTGCCGACGACGTTGCCCATCGCGTCGGTTCGGACGTGGTCGACCGACTCCTCGAGTTCGGCGACGACGAGTTCCCGTACCCGATCCTCGTAGCCGGGGACGCCGCTGGTTTCGGTGAGGTCGCGAAGCAACTCGAAATCGAACGGAGTCTCGCTTGCCATACCTGGACGTGCGGATGGTTCTCATATAAACGCGTGGAAATTCCCCACAGCGGCCCTGATAAGAGGCATTAGTAATATCTAATGGCAGCCCACGGCGTCGATATCCGTGGCCGCGTCGGTCAGTCAGTTGTCGTTTCTTCCCCGCCCTACTGCGTCCTCAGAACGTGAATCGGTCTGCTGTGCGAACGAGAGTTCCGCTCTCGTCAACGCTACTCGCTCGCTTTGCTCGTTGCGACGTCGTCCGAAAATCGGAGATTTTCGGGATCACGAGACGCTTCGATTCCCGAGCGACTCTTCGAGAACGGGAACTCCACTCGACAACGTTGAACCGAGAGTCGCCGTCAGGTGGCGATAACCGTCGTCCGATAGGGACAGGAGTGGGGATTGGCGGGCTGGCGGGTCGGCTGGACTCGGGTTTCCATCCCAACCACGGAGTATTAACGGTTGCACTCGTAACGGACGTGTATGAGTAACGTGCGTGTTGCTGGGACGGGGTTGACCCCGTTCGGGAACACCCCAGAGCGGACGAGTCGTGACCTGTTCGCCGAGGCCACCGTCGCGGCGTTCGAGGACAGCGGCGTTCCACGCGAGGACGTCGACGCGCTTTTTTACGGGAATTTCATGGGCGAACTCTCCGAACACCAGGGCCACCAGGGACCCCTGATGGCGGAAGCTGCCGGCATCCAGGTCCCGGCCACCCGTTACGAGGCCGCCTGCGCCTCGAGCGGTGCGGCGATCCGCGACGCCGTCGTCCGTCTCCGGAACGGCGAAACCGATGTCGTCGTGGTCGGCGGTGCCGAGCGGATGACAAACCTCGGCACTGCGGGCGCGACCGAGGCGCTCGCCATCGCCGCCGACGACCTCTGGGAGGTCCGTGCGGGGATGACGTTCCCCGGAGCCTACGCGCTGATGGCCAAGGCCTACTTCGAGGAGTTCGGCGGGGAACACGAGGACCTCGCTCACATCGCGGTCAAGAACCACGAGAACGCACTGACCAACGAGAAGGCCCAGTACCAGAGTGCGATCGAGGTCGAAGACGTCCTCGAGGCCCCGCAGGTCTCCTCGCCGCTTGGCCTGTACGACTCCTGTCCGATCTCGGACGGAGCAGCCGCAGTCGTCCTGACCAGTGAGGCGTACGCCGAGAAACGAGACCTCGAGGCTCCGGTCGCGATCACCGGCACCGGTCAGGGCGGCGACCGGATGGCGCTGCACGACCGGGACCACCTCGCGCGCTCGCCGGCTGCCCGCGAAGCCGGCGAGGAGGCCTACGCCGATGCCGGCGTCTCCGCGACCGATGTCGACCTCGCGGAGGTCCACGACTGCTTTACCATCGCGGAAGTCCTCGCACTCGAGGCGCTCGATATCGAACAGGTCGGCGAGGGGATTTCGGCGGCTCGCGACGACCGGACGACCGCCGACGGCGAAACGCCGGTCAACCTCTCCGGAGGTCTGAAGGCGAAAGGCCATCCCGTCGGCGCGACGGGCGTCTCCCAGATCGCCGAAGTTACGAAACTGTTGGCTGGTGACCACCCCAACAGCACGCACGTCCCCGACGCGACGACCGGCGTCGCACACAACGCGGGTGGAACGGTCGCCAGTGCGACGGTTCACGTCCTCGAGGAGGTGGCCCAGCCATGAGCGACGCCAAAGACGACGTTCAGGACGCCGGCTTCGACGACTGGTTAGACGCCGCCGAGGACGGCGAGGCGTACTACTTCGAGTGTCCCGACGGTCACGGCTCCCTGCCGCCACGACGGGTCTGTCCGGAGTGTGGCGCGACCGACCTCGAGCAACAGCCCGTGCCGGAAACGGGCGAAATAGCGACGTTTACCGTCACGCACGTCCCGACGCCGGCCTTCGAGGACGACGCGCCCTACGCGACGGCGATCGCGGACTTCGGTCCCGTCCGGATTACCGGTCAGGTCGTCGGCATCGATCCCGAGACGGTCGGGAACGGACTCGAGGTCGAAATCGACGTGACGGTCTCCGAAACGACGGACGAGCGAGTGGTTTCGTTCCGGCCTACGTAGCCCGACGGTTCGTCCCGTACCGGCCCCGATCTCGAGTCACGCCCCGGGTTCGGGGACGGCCGTCACTCCTCGAAATCTGCGTCGGGGTCCGCCCCGGCGTGTAACAGTTCTGCGGTCAGGTACTCGACGAACTTCGTCGGGTGTTCGGCGTGTGGCAACTGCGTCGCGTAGTCGATGACGACGAGGTCCAGGTCCGCCGCCTCGGCGAGGTCCCGGCCCTCCCGTAGGGGAACGAGCTTGGCATCCCGCCCCCAGACCAGCGTCGTCGGCGTCTCGAGGGCTGCCAACTCGGTCGCCAGATCGAAGTCGGGGTCGAGGGTTCCTGCTGCGAACGACGCCGGCGCGTACCGCGCGCCGGGCTGGTGGGCGCTGTTCCAGGCGTGGGCGATCTGGTCTTCGTCGATCCGGTCGGGATCGTAGTAGCCGTCCCGACCGTAGAAGCGCTTGATCGACGGCTTGCTGGCGATCACGTTGTAGACCGTCGTTCCGACGATCGGCGACCGGAGGAGGGTTCGCAGCCACGGCCGCTCGGGCGCGGTTTCGTCGGTCGGACAGACCAACACGAGCTGGTCGAACTCGGTTTCGTCGGCCGCATCGGTCGCGAACGCGCCGGTTAGCGAGGACGCGACGACGATCGGGCGCTCGAGTTGGTCGGCCGCGAAGTCCCGCAGGAACTCGGCGTACAGCGTCGGCGAGTAGACCAACGGCGGCCGCTCCGACCGTCCGAAGCCGGGGAGGTCGACTGCGACGACGCGGTAGTCTTCGGCGAGCCGTTCGACGACGGGTTCGAACTCGTGACTGCTCGCACCGGTGTAAATCCCGTGACACAGCAGCATCTCGGGGTCGTTCGGATCGCCGGCGACGGTGTAGGTCGTCTCGATCCCCCGCCAGCGGTAAGTTCGTTCGACACCGGGCAGCGGGTTCTCGAGGTCGCCAGCGCGGTTGGTGAGCAACCGGTTCCCGAGGACGGCGGTGCCGACGGCACCGACGGCCCCAGCGAGGACTGTTCGGGCTTTCATACGTACCAGTTAGGCAAGCACGCTCTTAGAATTGCGGTTGTCATTCGGCACGTGGGAACCGTGCCCTCGTCGTGGTCGAAACGGTCCCGACGACGGTGAGACGATATCGATATCGACCTCGAGCTCGCCGTCAGTCCCGCTCGAGCTCCGCGAGAGACGCTTCGACCGGATCGAGCAACTCGTCGGCGATCGTGTAGGGGTCGGTCTCGCCGTTGCGAACTGCCTCGGCGAGGTCGTCGACGCCGCCGGCACGCTCGAGTTCGTCCTCGAGGAGGCCGTGGACGTCCTCGCGCAAGAGGGTGCGGATCTCCTCGGCGTAGCGCTTTCGGGCCATCTCCGCACGGGTGCCGGAGTCGACGAGGTACGTCTGGTGGTTCTCCAGCTCGTCGATGAACTCCTCGACGCCGACGGCACGGGTGGCGACGGTCTCGACGATCGGCGGGACCCAGTCGTCGGTGTCGCCAGCGTCGGTATCGCCGCCGTCCCAGTCGGCGTGTGCCTCGTCGTCCGGGTGGTCTTCCAGCATTGCCATGGAGTCGGCACCGTGGTGGCCGCCGGACATACTGACGCTGTCTCCGGCGTCCATCGCGACCATATCCCGGAGCTCCTGGACCGTCCGGTCGGCACCGTCGCGGTCGGCTTTGTTGACGACGAACACGTCGCCGATCTCGAGGATGCCGGCTTTCAGCGTCTGGACGTCGTCACCCGATCCCGGCGGGACGAGCACCGCGACGGTGTCGGCCGTCCGGACGATGTCGATCTCGTTTTGTCCGGCACCAACGGTCTCGATGATGATCTTGTCCTTGCCGAAGGCGTCCATCGCCTTGACGGCGTCTGCGGTCGCCGTCGAGAGCCCACCCAGTGTCCCGCGGGCGCTCATCGAACGGACGAACACGTCCATGTCCCCGATGGTCGATCCCATCCGGATGCGGTCGCCGAGAACCGCTCCGCCCGAAAACGGCGAGGAGGGATCGATCGCGATGATGCCGACCGTCTCGCCGCGCTCGCGATAGGTCTCGGCGAGTTTGTCGACCAGCGTCGATTTCCCCGCACCTGGCGAGCCGGTGATCCCGATGACGTCGGCTTCGCCGGTGTGGGCGTACAGCTTCGAGACGAGATCCCGGTAGCCCGGCGACCGGTCCTCGATCTTCGAGATAACCCGCGCCAGCGCCCGGTGTTTCCCCTCGAGCAGGTCCTCGAGCAGCCGTTCGTCGTCGCCGGTCATCGCTCGGGTGCGTTGTCGCGGACGAACTCGATCGTCTCCTCGATCGACGTACCGGGGCCGAAGATGGCCGCGACACCCTCGTCTTTCAGTTCCGGTCGGTCTTCCTCGGGGATGACCCCGCCGACGAGGACGAGCGTGTCGTCGGCGGCGTCGTACTCCTCTAACCCGTCGATGATCTTCGGAACGAGGGTGTTGTGTGCACCCGAGAGAATGGAAATCCCGAGGACGTCGACGTCCTCCTGAACGGCGGCCTGCACGATGTCGTCGGGAGCCTTGTGGAGTCCCGAGTAGATGACTTCGAATCCGGCGTCACGGAACGCACGCGAGATGACGTGTGCACCGCGGTCGTGACCGTCGAGACCGACCTTGGCGACGAGACACCGGATCGACTCGCCTTCCTGTTCGCTACTCATACCCCCACGTTCCCGGGCCGGATGTTTGACTTTAACGGAAGTTGGTGCACGTTGAGCAACCGAATTCGCGTCGAACCGCCGGAGTCGACGACCGACCTCCTTCGACGACTGACTCTCATACCGACAGCCAATACCCCGAACCAAAGGCTAAAGAGCGAAACTACCGAACATTCTGTCAATGACTATCGTTCGTCTACTGCGGAGGGATCTCTCGTGGGCGTCGAAATAAAAGAAACCAGGGTGTCCGACGCCGAGTTCGAGGAGATGAAGACGTTCGTCTTCGACTACCTCGCAGCGAGCGTCGAGAAAGAAGAGGAGGGTGGCCGCATGCGCTGGTACCCATGGCACTCCGCCGAGTACCGGCACAACCACATCCTCAACGTGGTCGATCTCGCGGAGGAGATCGCCCGCGAGGAGGGGGCAGACGTGGACGTGACTCGCGTGGCCGCGCTCTTTCACGACGTCGCGAAACTCGAGACCGATCAGGAACTCCACGCCGAAGCCGGCGCTCGCGTCGCTCGCGAGTACCTCGAGTCACGCGCGGACTACCCCGAATCGTTCATCAAACAGGTGTGTCGTGCCGTCGAACACCACTCCTATCAGGGTGACTTAGACGACCTCGCGCTCGAGACACAGTGTCTCATCGAGGCCGATCTGCTCGACAAGATCGGGGCGAACGGCACCGCGCTCATGCTGTTGCGGATGGGGTACGAGGCCCGCACACACATGGACGCCGACGAGATGGTCGACCGCGTTCTCGAGCGGGGCTACGACGCGGCCTCACGCGTCGAAAGCGATACGGCCGAGAGCATCGCCCACCAGCGACTCAAGCGCGTGAAGTGGTTCAAGGAGTGGCTCGAGGACGAAATCGCAGGCCTCGGTGATTGACGAGTCGGCTCGGCCTCGAGCACTCGAGGTCGGTTGTCAGTAGCGAGTAGCCAGTAGCCAGCAGCCAGCAGCCACGAGGAGAGCGGACGTGGGAAGCACGGACACCCCTGTCCCCCCAACCCGTCGTCCGTCGTCGACCCCACGGGCAAGTGTCCTCCCCGGACTCGCACCTTCGAGCCCCGATCCACCTTATCGCCCGGTTCGACTCGAATCCGAACGAGCAGGACCTCGTTCTCGGTTCGCTTCTTTCCTTGCGGTACCGTGCCGTGAGAGCCGGCCGGTGTCTTCTTATTGTCGGGCAACCGATACACGCCCGATGCGTCGCGACCGTCGTTCGACGATCCCGTTTGTCGTCATCGTCGTCACGCTCTGTGCAGTCGGGGCGCTGGCCGTACCGGTCGCAGCAGGCGCGGCCGGCGGCCCTATCGGCGCTGACGGCGACCGGAGCGACGCCGCTGCGACCGTCGACGAGCCGCCGGGGACGACCGCCCAGGGCTGTTTCGGAGCGGGCGGCTCTCTGTTTACGATCGGCTCGACCGACGCGGCACACATCTGGGTCCGGCTCCATTTGGGACCGTTTACGGACTCCGGGACGTCGTTCGGTGCCGAACTCGTCGGGACTGCCGAGGACGCAGCCACCGTCGAAGTCGCCGCCGGTGCCGAGTACGTCGGTGACGACCTCACTGCTCTTCGGAACCCGCTCGAAGCGTTCGCCGCCGTGACCGGCTTCGAGTTCCGGCTGCCGGTCTTCGAACTCGACGCTCCCGGACTCGACGAAGAGCCGGCCCTCGAGGGAGACGACGCACAGACGGGTGACGACGACCTCGTCGAGGGGCCGTTCGAAACCCTCGAGTGCTGATACATAGTACGAGCGCATACCCGCGTCGTTAGGCGCGGGAGGAGGGCACCGAAAGCGGGTGCTGGACATCGCTTTCCGGGATGGGTTCCCCGCCAGGGACGACCCCTCGAGCGTGCAACGACGTCGATCGGCGCTCGCGAAAAGCACGGTGGTCGCAGGTGGCGTTTTCCTCGTTACGGGTGTCGTCACCGGGCTCGTCCCGACCTCGCTGTTCGATCGAATGGTACCGCGTTCGCCACTCGATTACGCGTTTCTCGTCCTCACGTCCCTGCTGGCGGGCGTCTGCGTCGCCCAGCGTGACCGACTGGCGGAGTGTTCGGGGGACGGCTGTGCCTACGGCGGGGTTGTGGCCGGGACCGTCGGTCTCCGTTCCCGTGCCCGTGCTCGTTCCCGTTCCCGTGCTCGGGATCGTCGAACTCTCGAGTAGTTTCTCGACGGCGTTACGCGTCCGGGAGATCGAGTACGAACGCGTGACACGATCACAGAACACCGACCACACCCATCGCGAGAAAGAGCAGCCCGAACCCGGCCAGCACGGCGGCGCTCAGCGCCGCGATGACGGGCGCGAGAGCGTCCACCCGACGGCCCGCCGAGACGAGCGCCGCCGGATACACGACGATCCAGACCGCGATGCCGGCGAAGAAACCGAGGACGAGCGCCGGGGACCCCGTCTCGACCACCAGCGAGCCCGCGAGCCCGTCCCCGACCGCCGGTACGTGGGCGAACACGTCGAGCGTACCGGGCTCGAGCAGGCCGACGCCGACGGTGAGCCAGAAGCCGATCTGATAGGGGTTGGTCAGCGACAGGGCGAACGTCTTCCGGAACCCCATCGAGTCGGCCCGTCCGCCGTCGGTAAACGAGGTCGCTTCCCGTGCCTCGGCGATCGCTCCAGCGGCGAAATACAGCATCAAGACTCCGCCGGCGAAGTAGAGTACGGGACGGACCGTCGGGTACTGATCGATCACGGCGACGACGCCGAGCAGCGTCAGCGCGAAAAAGAGGACATCGGCGAGCATCGCCCCGAGGCCGGCCCAGAAGCCTGGCCACCACCCCCTGACGACGCTCTCCTCGGCGATGATCGCGTTCATCGGACCCGGCGGCGCAGCGAGGGCGATCCCGAACACCGCGCCGGCGAGAATCGTCACCAGCGTCACTCGCTCTCGAGTGGGCGGCCGGTCGTGAAAAGCGTAGTGATCGGATCGACCACGACGTGGGGTCGCGTTAGGCGCTACGCACTACTCCCGGCCGGCGACCAACCGTCCCGTGGAACGTAGACCGTTACGTGGCTCCCGTTCTCGTGGCGCTCGTATCCCAGGTGGCCGCCGTAGTCGTCGACGATCAACCCGGCCAACCAGAGTCCGAGCCCCGTTCCGTGATCGATCTGCGTCGCGGACCCGTCGTCGAAGACGCCGACGCGTTCGGATTCGGGGATTCCCGGTCCGGTATCCGTGACGCGGACGGCGGCGTACTCGCCCGCCGGGTAAAGTCGTATCTCGACCGACGGCTCCGGCTCGGCGGCGTGAACGACGGCGTTCTCGACGACCTCCTCGAAGACGGTCTCGAGCCGTTCGTCGGCGGTAACCTGGGGCTCGAACGTTCCGGACCCAACGACCGCCGGCGAGGGAGGAGTTCCGGACGGCGTTCCGACACAGACAGTGAGTTCACTCTCGGGGTATCGGTCTTCGAGAGCAGCGACGACCTCGTCGACGACGGCCGCGAGGGGGACGGGAGCAAGCGGCGTGTCGGTACCGATCGTCGCGTCGGCGAGCTGCTTCGCCCGTTCGTTCATCTCGATCAAATCGCCGGTCGTCTCCTCGATCTCGGCGGCGTACTCGACGAACCGCTCGTCGAGACCGTCGTCTCGATCCAGGGACTCGAGTTCGGCGACGAGCGTCTCTGCAAAGCCGTTGATGACGTTGAGGTCGTTACGAAGGTTGTGCCGGAGCAGCCGGTGGAGGACCTGCAGGTGCCGCTCGCGCATCTTGAGATTCGTGATGTCCCGCCCTTCCGGGATCAACAACTGTACGCCGCCGTCGTCGTCCGTGATCGGCCGCAGGGAAAAGTCGATGATCGCGACGCGTTCGTCACCCTGAATGCGGAGCTCGTCTCTGACGAACTCACCCTCCGCGGCTCGTTCGACGCCGGTCCGGACCGTCCGTCTCGTCTCGTCGTTCAGATCGAACCAGGGGGCGTCCCAGAGTGACTGCCCGACCACATCCTCACGGTCGATGCCGCCGAACGACAGCGCCGTTTCGTTGGCTTCGATCAGGGTCCCGTCGGGTTCGGCGAGTCCAGTGAACTGATAGGTGTTGTTGAAGACGGCCTCGAAACGTCGCCGTCGGGATTTCCGCTCGGAGATATCCCGGAACAGACCGGTGAAGAGCCGCCGATCGTCGTATCGGTGTTCCCGGAGACTGACCAGTACCGGTACTTCGTGTCCCGCTTTGTGCAACGCGGGCAGCTCGATCCCGTCCCAGTCGATGTGTTTCTCTCCCGTTCGAACGTACTTTTCGAGACCGGCCGCGTGAGCCGAACGGAGCCGCTCGGGGATGAGTTGCATCTTCGAGGTGCCGACTAGCTCGGCCGGGGTATAGCCGAGGATGTCCTCGATCGCTTCGTTCGCGAACACGATCGTGCTCTCTTCGTCGATCGTCAGGAGTCCTTCGGACGTATTCGCCACTAGTTGGCGAAAGAAACCGCTTTCGTCGAACGGAAAATCCGGAATATCCGGTGATTCGTCCACGGTACTCGTTCCAGGCGTCTCTGTCACGAACCGGTTATGGCTTCGATACTGATATATCCGGTCATGGGAGCACCGCTTGAGGCCGTTCTCGTCGGTCCCAGTACTTCTTTACCGTCCGAGCGTTCGTTTCGGACAGAGCTGTGACGACGCATTCGTCGACTCCGGAGGCGGGGATGGTATGAACCGACGCGAACTCCTCGCGACGACTGGCGGTGCCATCGCCGTCACCGGGTGTCTCGAGGGCGGAACCGATGGTAACGGGTCCGATACCGACACGACCGACGAGGGCGACGGCACACGAACAGCCACCGACGCCGCTGGGGCCGTTCCGCCGTTCGAGATCACGACCGTCGACGCGCCCGGCAGCGACGCAGGGACGGTGACGGTTCCACAAGAGAGGCGGGTCACGCTCGTCAATTTCACCCGGACGGAGTGTCCGACGAGCGAACGCTTGCTCGAGACGATCGGCGATGCACGAAACCGACTCGAGGACGACCACGAAGTCGGCCCGAACGGGACCGTCGCGTTTCTCTCGGTGACCGACGATACGCGGGGGCTCAGTCCCTCGGCGACCGAACTCGCCGACTGGTGGGAGGAACACGACGGCGACTGGTCGGTCGGAATCGACGAGGGCGGACACCTCAACGATCACTACGACGTGCCGGGGTTCCCGATGCTCGTCGTGCTCGACGGCGAGGGCGACGTTCGGTGGCGACATCGGGGGAGTACGTCAGCTTCGACGATCGCCTTTGCAATCAGGGACGTGTTCGACGACGAGTCGTCTGGCGACGGCAACGCGTAAGGAAGCGGTTCCATCGGCTCGAGCTGTGTGATCGGTGGTCCCGTGATCTGTGTCGGGTCATCCGCTAGTCGCTTCCTGGCTCGTCGTCCCGGTCGCCAAGCAGCGGATACGACTGTGCTCCCCCACTGGAGTTTCGCGCGACCACTGTCGCGACGGCACCCATCCCCATTGACTCGGGCCGGCGTCGCTCCTCGTAGTGGAGGATCGTCAGGTCCAGACACGCCCGCAGGAGGTCGTTCGATCGGAACCGGTGTGTGTCGCTCGAGGGACCCATGTCGATGGGATCGCTCGAACGGAGGTGATGTTCGTACACCAGGACACCCCCTGGCGCGAGCGCCGCTTTCAGCGCCGGCAGGTGCTCGAGAGCGGTGAAGAAACTGACCGTGACGATGTCGTACTCCGCTCGATCCTCGAGCGGGTATTCCTCTAGGTCCGCCCGCACCCAGTTTACGTCGACATCGCGCTCGTTTGCACGCCGGCGAGCCCGCTCGAGGGCCGCGTCGGCAACGTCGAGCGCGTCGACCGCGTAGCCGTGCTCGGCGAGGAAGATCGCGTTGCGTCCCGTGCCCGTCGCGACATCGAGCGCGCGACCATCGGGCAGCGTCTCGATCCGGCGCTCGAGTTCGGGAATCGGCTCGTCCGGCAGTTCGAACGCTGGGTCGGCGTACTTCTCGTTCCACCGTGCTCGATCGTCGGTCACGGTCGACTGGACGGACTGGCCGATCTTGTAGGTTCGTGCCGGTTCCCGTGAATGTGGCTGTGGCTGTGGCTGTGGCTGTGGCTGTGGCTGTGGCTGTGGACGACTCGGCACGATCGGGCCGACGATGCTTCGTACTGCTAGACAGAACGACGTGAAGCCGATCCTGCTGCTGGAGTCGTCACCGGTGGCGACGGCTCCGAATCCACGATCAGGTTCGTCTTGCCTGGGTCCGACAGTACCACCCACCGGAGGGTCTTTTTTCCTTGGAACACTGTATCACGTATGCGCGTTCGGTCTCCGCTGCAGACGTTCGATCCGCTCCGCCTTCGGAGGTGTCGGTCGTGAACCGTCGCGAACTCGTCGCTGGACTCGCGAGTGTCGGCGTTCTCGGCGGCGGTGCGGTCGCGTGGCGAGTGCGGTCGACCGTGCTCGGCAACGACGGTTCCGACCGATCTGACAGTGACGAGCACAACGACGACGACGGCGAGGGCGACGACGAGGGCGACGACGCGAGCGACGGAGCCGTCACGCTCGAGACGATCGACGCGCCCGGCAGCGACGCCGGGGCGGTCACGATCCCGACCGACGGCGTCTCTCTGGTCGTGTTCTTCTCGGCGGTCTGTCACCGGTGTCGGTCACTGATGCCGAACCTGGTCGAGGCACAGGCGCAACTCGCCGACGACCACGGCGACGCCGTCACTGTCGTCTCGGTCGCGTCCCACCAGACCGAGGAACAACTGCGGGACTGGTGGGCCGAACACGACGGGGACTGGACCCTCGCCTACGACGGCGACGGAACGCTCGGGCGAGAGTACGGCGTCACCCGCCACCCCGTTCTCCTCGCCATCGACGCCGACGGCGACGTTCGCTGGCGAGACGAGGGCGAACTCGAGACCGAGCGGATCGTCGACCGCGTCGAGTCGGTGCTCGAGGAACCCGTGGAGACGGACGACGACTGACTGTCCTCGCTTCGCGACCGCCGCTTTCGAGGAGCGAACCCGTACGTATTTTCCCCGTCCCGACGACTGTCGACCGTGAACCGTCGCGAACTCGTGGCAGGCATCGCGAGTCTGAGTGCGTTGGGCGGGGCGGTCGCCGTTCTCCGACGTGGCCTGCCAGCGGCGGACGGCCCCCGATCCGGGTCCGACACTGCGTCGGAACCGAACGCCGACGGGACATCGATTGCCGGGGACGAACCGATCGAAGTGGAGACGATCGACGCACAGGGAAGCGAGTCGGGAACGCTCCCCGTCCCGAACGACGGGATCACCGTCGTGACGTTCTTTTCGGTCACGTGCACCCAATGTGAACGGATGCTGTCGCCCCTGGCCGACGCCCACGAACGGCTCACAAGCGAGTACGGCGACGCCGTGACGTTCGTCTCGCTCTTTCCGCCAACACCCGAACCCGACCTCCGGGAGTGGTGGCGCGAGCACGAGGGGAACTGGTCGCTCGGTTTCGATCCGGCGGGTCGACTCGCGACCCGGTACCGCGTCGCCGGCACGGTACTCCTCGTCATCGACGCCGACGGAGAGAACCACTGGCGGACGGATCGGGTCCTCGAGAGCGACAGGTACGTTCGTCGTCTCGAGTCGATCTTCGAGGAGCACCTCAAGGACGAAACGATCGGTCCGGACCGCGGGGAAGACGAAGCTACCGACGGAAACGAACACGAGTCCGACGATAAGAACGAATCGGAACGCGACCTCGAGCGGAATGGCGAACGCGAGGGCGAAAACGACGCCTGATACGGATTGCTGTACCTGTTTACTGCCGATCGTCGACCTTCGTTCCGGCGATCGGCGGTACGTGACTACAGTAAACAGTACGACTCGCCAGCCGGATCAGGCCTCGGCCTGCCAGGTACGAATTCGGTCGGCCGAGACGCCGTCGACGTCTTCCGCGACCGCTTCCGGATCGGCGTCGGTCAGGTCGTCGATGCTCTCGATGCCCGCGTCGGACAGCTTCTCGACAGTTTTCGCACCGACGCCGTCCAGCGCCTCGAGGTCGGAGCCGGTCTCCGACTCGCGGGCCTGAAACTCCTGGTAGTTACAGATCGGACACCCAAGCTCCCACGGGTCGTCGCCGCTGTGGACGACGAGTTCGGGGAGGCCGTGTTCCTCGCAGCGCTCGTCGGTGACCTCGATCTCGCCGCGGCGTGGCAGTGGCAAGGAGTAGTCACAGTCCGGATATCGCGTACAGCCGACGAGCCGCGAGCCGCTCTGGAGGGTTTTGACGGCGAGGTCGCCGTCGTGGTCGTCCCCGCAGTCGGGACAGTCGCCGAGAACCGGGCCCTCACCTGCGTCTTCGGACTTACAGAGCGGACAGCCGTGGACGAACGTCTGCCGGCCGGCGAGCATCTTCACCTCGTTGAGGTCGTGGTCCTCACACTCCTGGTCGAGGATCAGCGGCTTGCCAGTCGAGGGCAGCGGCAGCGTAAACTCGCAGTCGGGGTAGCCGTCACAGCCGACGAAGTACGAGCCGTGGCGGCTGCTCCGTACGAGGAGGTCCTCACCACACTCGGGACACGGCCCGAGCCGTTTGTCGTCCTTGAGCGACTTCCGGAGGTGGTCGCCGATCTCCTCGCGGGAATCCGCGAGATTCGCGAATATTTCCTCTAACATCTCGCGGGACTCGTCGGTGACGTCCGCGAGGGTCGCCTCGCCGGAGGCGATGGCGTCCATGTCGGCCTCGAGCTGTGCGGTCATCTCCTCGCTGACGACCCGGTCGGCGTAGTTCTCGGCAGCGTCGATGACCGCCATCGCGAGTTTCGTCGGCCGTGGCGGATCGCTCTCGATGTACCCCCGGTCGTACAGTTTCTCGAGCGTGTTGTGTCTCGTCGACTTGGTTCCCAGCCCCTGATCCTCCATGGTCTCGATGAGCCGCGACTGGCCGTACCGGCGGGGTGGCTGGGTCTCTTTCGCCTCGAGTTCGACGTCGGTCAGCCCCAGCCTCTCCCCCTCGTCGACGTCAGGGACGTAGTTCTCGGCCGTGCTGAAGTACGGGTAGACGTCGTGGTAGCCGGGTTCGACCAGCCGCTTGCCGTTTGCCTTCAGGCGGCAGTCGTCGACCTCGGCGACGACCTTGAGGTGTTCCCAGACGGCGGCCTCTGCGACGGTGGCGTAGAACCGCCGGACGACGAGTTCGTAGATTTCCCACTCGTCGTCGTTCACGTCGCCGCCCCGCGAGGGAATCTCGCCCGTCGGATGAATTGGGGGGTGGTCGGTCGTCTCCTCGTCGCCCCTGGTCGGCTCGAGCGCGTCGGCCTCGAGCAGTTGCTCGGCGCTGTCGCCAAGCGTCGAGTGACCGACGAACTCGTCGAGCAGCTCCTCGGGTTCGAGGTCGTCCGGGTAGACGGTGTTGTCCGTCCGCGGGTAGGTGATGTAGCCGGCAGTGTAGAGGTCCTCGGCGATCGACATCGCACGCTGTGCAGAGTAGCCCAGGGCTCCGGCCGCACGGATGAACTGGGTGGTGTTAAACGGGGCCGGCGGCGCGTCCGTCCGCGTGCGGCGGTTGACGTCGACGACGGTGGCAGCGTCACGACTCGAGAGCGTGTCGTGGACTTCCTCGGCGGTCGCCTCCTCCCAGACGCGTTCGGCTTCGTTGTCGTCCTCGTCGCGGTAGAAGTACTGGGCCTCGAAGCTCGTGTCGTCTTTTTGCAGGTCGGCAAAGAGCTCCCAGTACTCCTCGGGATCGAACGCCTGAATCTCGCGTTTGCGGTCGACGATCAACTTTAGCGTCGGTGACTGGACCCGACCGACGGAGATGAAGTCGTCGCCGAGTTGGCCGGCCGACAGCGAGAGAAAGCGGGTGAGCGCGGCACCCCAGATCAGGTCGATGATCTGGCGAGCCTCGCCAGCGGCCGCGAGATCGAAGTCGATGTCGTCGGGGTTCTCGAACGCGTCTGTCACCTCGTTTTCGGTGATCGAGGAGAACCGGACACGACGGATCGGGACCGTTTCGTTGACCTCTCGGACGATCTCGTAGGCTTCCTTGCCGATGAGTTCGCCCTCGCGGTCGTAGTCAGTCGCGATCGTCACTGTGTTTGCCTTGCGGGCGAGAATCCGCAGCGTCGCGACGATGTTCTCCTTCGTCGCGGTTTTTTCGACGTCCGCGTCGATCAACTCGACCGGTTCGACGTCCCGCCAGTCGGAATACTCGGGCGGGAAGTCGACGCCGACGACGTGACCGGACAGCCCCACACAACGTTTCCCGCCCCACTCGTAGACGTTGACGCCGTTCTCCCGGCTCGAGTCGTACGTGCCGCCGGAAAGGATGTCGGCGATCCGTCTCGCGGCGTTGTCCTTCTCGGTGATGATCAGTTCCACCGCGGACCACCCCCTGGGCGGGGAGCCGGCTCGCGCGGGCGAGGCGTGACGTTCATCGTCGGCCGGTACGACGGAGCATCTGATAACCCTTTCGCAGCCAAACCGACAGACAGCACGGGCGTGCGTGCGCTGCGCGCCCGACAGAGCATCGGCGGTCCGGGGGAAGCGAGCGCGGCTCGCGGACGGTATCGAGGCTCACGGTCCGGACTTACCCGTCCCACGACGGACCGGCTGACCGATCGGTCGGCGTGGACGAAGGCGAAGGTCCGGAGGCTGTCGGATCGTCGTCGTCGCCGTCGCCGTCGTCGGAACCACTCGTTTCGGGTCCATCCTCCTCGTGCTCTTTTGGCTCGCCGTCCGAGCTCGCGGGGGCTCCCGTTGCCGTCGTCGGTATCGCCCCGCCGTTCGAAACCGCGTCGGGGTCCGCCCGCGGCAACCGAAGGCGGACGACGGTGCCGGAACCGTCGTCTTCTCCGTCGCCGTTACCGCCGACAGTCCCGTTCTCGAGATCGATCTCGCCGTCGAGACTCGAGACCATCCAGGTGGCGATCCAGAGACCGAGACCGCTCGCGTGCTCGAGTTGTGACCGCTCGCGCTGGCCCGTGAGGATCTCCCGTTCGGCCGCTGGAATCCCCGGCCCGTTGTCGGCGATCGTCAACTCGATCCCGTCGTCGACGCCGCCCTCGGTCGTCGACGCGTCGACTTCGATCCGTGGGTGGGCCGCGTCGTTGTGTTCGATCGCGTTCTCGAGGACGTGTTCCAGCGCGATCTCCAGTCGCTCGGCCCCTCGAACGGGCGCGGACGCCGACGGCCCGGACACCGAACACTCGAATCCGGAGAACCGATCACGAAGCGACGCCACCGCGCTCTCGAGGACGTCCATCAGTTCGACCGCGCGGCGATCAGCCGCCGAGCCGGTGACGACGCTGTTTGCCCGGTGGAGTTCCTCGCCGACCGATCGCAGTTCCTCCGCCGCGACCTGGATGCGACGGGCGAACGATTTCCCCTCGTCGTCGCTCTTCCGTTCGAGCATCGACGCGTACCCCTCGATTACGTTCAGACGGTTCCGCAGGTCGTGGCGGATGACTCGGTTGAAGACCTCGAGACGCTCGTTCTGGGACTCGAGTTGCCGTTCGTAGGCCTTTCGCTCGGTTACGTCCTGTACGACGCCGACGGCGCTGACCGGATCGCCGTCGTCGAACGTGAGTTCGGCCTTCTGTCTGACCCACTTCGTCTCGCCGTCGGCGGTGACGATCCGGTGTTCGATGTCGTACGGCTCCCCCCGTTTTGCGGCGTTCCACTTTCGCTCGACGTACGCTTCGTCTTCGGGATGAATGTACTGCAGGAACGTCTCGTGGTCGATCGTCCCTTCCGTTCGCTCTTTTTGGTACCGACTGTGCTCGGAGTCGCTGTCGACGGCGAAAATCTCGTCGACTTCGTCGGACCAGTAGATCCGATCCTCCTCGAGGTCCTTGTACCAGCTACCGATGTTGCCGAGGGCCTGAGCCTGCTCGAGATGGGCTTCCCGCTGGCGGAGTTCGGCGGCCGTCTCCTTGTGCTCGGTTACGTCACGGGCGACCAACACGACCGCTCGCGAGCCGTCGATACGGTTGTCGACGGGTGCGACCCGGCCTTCGAACCAGCGTTCGCCCGCCGGGACCTCGAGCCGGTATTCGACCGTCTGTATCGCGTCCGATTCGATGGCCCGGTCGACGGCGTCCCGGAGCGTCGAGGCTTGCCGTTCCGGGAGCAGTTCCTCGAGGACTCCACCGACGAGCGCGTCGGGGCTGTCGACCAGCAGCGACTCGGACTCCTCACCGGCGTACACCTCGAGGTATCGTCCGTCTTCGCCGATCAGGAGTGCGATGTCGGGAAACGCCGCCGCGAGCGCCTCCAGTTTCGCGTTACTGGCGCGAATCTCGCGGCGCTGTCTGTGCTGTTCGGTTCCGTCCCAGACCGCGCCGTAAAGCCGGACCGTCTCGCCGTCCTCACAGCGGGGCTCGCCACGGGCCCGTATCCGCCGCGTCGATCCGTCGGCCGCGACGATGCGACCCGTCTCGTCGAACGTGCTCCCGTCCGCGATCGCCTCGTGGACCGCCGACGCGATTCGCGGTCGATCCTCCGGGTGATAGAAATCAAGCACCGTCTCGAGAGTCGGTTCGTACTCGTCTCCGACCCCGTAGATCCGTCTGGTACCCTCGGTCCATCGGAGGTCACCGGTCAGACAGTCGAGTTCCCAGCCGCCGGCATCCGCGATCACCTCGGTCTGTTCGAGGAGGTCCAGGCTCCGCTCGAGTTCCTGTTCTCGTTTTGCGAGCGCCGATACGTCGCGAACGACTGCGACGAACCGATCGTCGTCCGTCTCGTCGCGGCGAACGCTCACCTGCACGGGAAACTCCGTTCCGTCGGCGCGTCTGTTCCGACCGTCGACGGTAGTCGTTTCCCCTGGCGTGAGGTCACACAGCACCGACTCGAGCGTCGCCGAGTCCAGGCCGACTTCGATGTCCGTGACGCGTTTCTCCGCCAGTTGTTCCGGACAGCCGTAGCCGAGCAACTCGGCTGCTTCCGGGTTCGCCCGGATGAGGTGCCCGTTCGCGTCGTGAACGACGACGGCGTCGGGCAGCCGCTCGAAGAGAGAGCGGTACTCGGCCGCTGCTCGTCGCGATCGATACCGCTCGCCGCAGTTCCGGAGTCGGCGGGCGAGAACTGCTTCGCGGCTCCGGTCTAGTCCCTCCTCCCGAACTGCTCCCAGTACGTAATCCGTGACGCCAGCCTCGAGCGCCGCCTCGGGGTCGACGAGGCTCCCGTCGCCGAGACAGACGATCGGGAGGTCGGGTCGTCGGTCGCGGATCGACTCGACCGTCCGGGCCAGCTTCGAACCGGCGGATGCAGCTAGTCGTGCCTCGGTGTAGAGCAGGCAATCGGCCGTGATCTCGTCACCGTGGTCTCTCTTGTCCCCGCCGTCGTCGCCATCGTCGGCATCATCGTCGTCGTCGTCGTCGTCGTTGCCCTCACACACGTCGAGCCAGCCGGTCGCTGCCCCGTCGACAGTCGCGTCGACGGTCGCCACGAGCGACTCGTCGCTTCGCTCGAGTTGCTCCGCGACCGTCAGTCCGCGATCCCGGTCACTCGCGAGGACGAACACGCGCACCCGGTCGTCCAGCCCGTCGTCTCGAGAAACAGGTGCGTCTCGAGGCTCCCGTCCCATCGTCACCTATCAGCCACGCTGTTTGATAGGTAATTCAACTTTTTGGCCGGTATGAAGAGATAACACGAACATGTGAGGCATAACTTTACGTGTGCAGCCGGCCGCTACCGCTGGTGGAGTCGCCACCGGTCGATGAAGAGACTCAGGGTCCCATCCGCGTCGCGCTCGAACGTAACCGGCTGGCGGTTCCCAGCCGGCGTCACGGCGTAAAACTCCCCGGCCTCGAGGTCCGCCGGAACGAGCGGCGTCCAGGCACCGTCCTCGATCGGGCCGCCGACGCGGAGCCGAAGGGTCCCACCCTCGATTCGGACCTCGCCCTCCTTGATCCCGCGGTAGGTCTCGTATTCGCCCGCGAACTCCTCGAGGCGTCGTTTTCGTGCGAAGAACGGAAGCTCGCGCGGCTCCTCTCCGACCAGCGCTGCGAAGACCCCTTTCCCGAGTTCCGCGAGGGCGTAGCCGGGTGCGGCGTTGGCCAGTAGGGTGATGCCGACGTCTTCCTCCGGCGAGAAGCCGGCGTAGGCCGTCGAGACCGCGATCGAACCGCTGTGGCCGATCAGCTCGTGACCGCACACGTCTCGCGTCCGCCAGCCGTAGCCGTACGGGCCGGCGGGCGTCTCGGCGTACTCGCCGTAGCAGGCCTCGAGCGAGTCAGCGCCGACCAGTCGCCGTTCGTCTCCGTCGACGGCGACGCCCTCGTTGAGGTGGAGACGAACGTACTTGGCGAGGTCCGTCACCGGCGCGAGCAACCCCCCTGCAGCCGCGCTCTGTTCGCGAATCGGGAGCGCGGCGGGCTCGAGGTCGGGGGTCTCGCTTTCGTCTCCGTTCCCGTCCCCGCCTTCGTCGGCACCCTCCTGTGCCGGAAAGTACGGCGTCATCCGATCCTCGAACGACTCGAAGACGTCGCCGTCGTAGGTCGAACGCGTCATCGCGAGCGGCTCGAGGATTTCGTCGGTGACATACTCCGTGTACGGACGGTCCGTCACCGCCTCGATCACCAGCCCGACCAGCGTGTAGCCGGTGTTGCAGTACAGCCAGCGCTCGCCCGGCTCGCCCGCGATCTCGTCGCGAGCGCCCTCGACGTGGGCACGAACGTCCTCGAGCGAGCCAAGCGGGACGCCGGCCTCGCCGACCTCGAGCTGGCGGGCGATCAACGCCTCGCTGACCGCCAGCGACGGGTAGCCGGAGGTGTGGCTGAGCAAGTGATGCAGGGTTACGTCGTCGGGCACGTCGATCTCGAGGTGGTCGACGACGGGATCGTCGTAGGAGAGGGCACCATCGTCGACCAGTTGGGCGACCGCGAGCGCGGCGACGGATTTCGAGACGGAGCCGATGCCGTAGACTGTCTCGGGCGTCGCAGGATCGTTCGACGCGAGCTCCCGCGAGCCGTAGCCGCGAGCGTAGATCGTCGCTTCGCCGTCGGTGACCGCGAGGCTCAGACCCGGAACGTCGTCTTTCCGGAGTCGGTCGCGAAGCAACGAGTCGATCCGATCGATCGTCTCGGACTCGAGCGTCTCGGACATGGTGGGCCACTCAGACTCGGACCACATGAATGTTGAGAAATCCCACACCATCAGCCGACTCTCCCGCCCCAGTCGAAGCCGGCAACCCGTTACGGGAGGCGAGCCCTTTTCACCCGTCCGAGCGAGCCACTATCTGGTACGCGTGGGCGATCCGGACTCGAACTCGAACCCAGCCCCGAACTCGGACTCCGATGCGGACGCGGGTGCGGAACCCGACCGCAAACGGGTCGATATGACGACGGGGCCGATCCCGTCGAAGCTACTCCACCTGGCCTGGCCGCTAGTTCTGGGGAATTTGCTCCAGACGTTCTACAATCTCGCGGATATGTTCTGGGTCGGTCGGGTGGGTAGCGACGCCGTCGCCGCCGTGTCGCTGATGTTTCCGCTCTCGTGGATGTTCGTCTCGACGGCGATGGGGGTCACCGCGGCGACGATCGCGCTGGTCTCCCAGTACGTCGGGGCCGACGACGACCGGATGGCAGACAGGGTCGTCGCCCAGACCGTGTTGCTCACGCTCGCCGTCTCGTCGGTGCTTGCGGCACTCGGGCTCTACTTCCGTCGGCCGCTGCTGTGGCTGATCGGCGCGCGCGATCAGGTGTTCGTCGAGGCGCTTGCGTACATCGAAGTAATCTTTCTCGCCTTGCCACTCACGTTCCTCTTTTTCGCGTTTCGGGCCTCGCTGCAGGGGGCTGGCGACACGAAAACCGCGATGTGGCTCGTGCTCATCTCCGCCGGGATCAACGTCGTCATCGACCCGTTTTTCATCCTCGGGTGGGGGCCGTTCCCCGAGATGGGGACCCGCGGTGCAGCCGTCGCGACGTTCATCTCGAGGGCGATCGCGGCCGCAGCGGGCGTCTACGTCCTGCTCGACGGCCGGTTCGGCGTGCGACTCCGACCACGGGACCTGACGCCGAACCTCGACATCCAGCGCAAACTGATCGACATCGGCTATCCGTCGACGATCGACGGCTGGGCCCGCAGCTTCGCCTCGGTCGCGATGGCCGGCTTCGTCGCCCGGTTCGGCGCTGCCCCGACGGCGGCCTACGGGATCGGCGTCCGGTACATGTCCGTGACGTGGTCGGTCGCAGGGGCCGTCGGCAACGCGACCGCGACCGGCGTCGGGCAGAACCTCGGCGCGAAGACGCCCGACCGCGCCGCAGCAGTGACGCGGACGGCGACCGCGGGAACGATGGCGCTGATCTTCGGTGTCGCGGCGCTGCTCTTTGCCTTCCCCGCACAGGCGATGCGCGTCTTCGTCGCCGATCCCGAGGTGATCGCCGAGGGGGTCGTCTTCCTGCGGATCATGGGGCCGTTCTGGGCGCTGTTCGCGGGCGTGATGGTCATCCAGGGTGCGTTCCGCGGTGCCGGCAATACGCGAGAGGCGATGGTGCTTTCCTTCCTCTCGCGGTGGATCTTCCGGGTCCCGGTGGCGCTGGCGCTCGCGTTTACGACGGTGACGATCCCACTGGTCGGCGTGACGATTCCGACGGTGCCAGGGATCGACCTCGGTATCGAGGGGATATGGTGGGCCTACTCGTTCGGGATGGTCGCCTCGTTCGTCGTCGCCGTCGCCTGGTTCCGGCTGGGGACCTGGCGCGAGCAGGTCATCGATGAGGACGAGGACGAGGGCGAGGGCGAAGCCACCGACGTCGAAACCGACGACGAGGCGACCGGGCGTCCGGACGTTCCCGCCGACGAGTGAGACGGGTTATCGTACCGATGCCCCGGTGTAACCGTGGCCCGAAACGGTCGCACCGGAACTGAGTGTGAACCGATAGATGACTACCCCACCGGCAACCACCGCTCGAGTCGCGGGCTGAACTCGCCGACCATCCGTGCGTCCTCCTCGGTGAACGCGTCGCTTCCGACCAACACGAGCAGGTAGGTGCCGACGACGACCACCGGGAGCGCGACGACGACGAGGAGATCGGACTCGAGAAAGAGGACGATCGGCGCGCCGGCGATCGCTGCGGGGACGCCGGCGGCGACGATCTTGGCGAAGTCGCGGGTGAAGGGGTGGATGCCGTCGAGATAGTATATCTCGGCCAGCGTGAGCGTGCCGACGAGAAAGAGGGCAGTCGCGGAGCCGACGGCGGCCCCCTCGATGCCGAGGACCGGAACCAGCGCCATCGAGACGAGGAAGTTCGCGCCGAAGAGGACGAGGGTGTTCGCGAAGACGATCCGCGAGTAACCGAGTCCTTGCAGCAGCGAGCCGTCGGGGCCGCCGAAGGTGACGTTAAAGAGGAAGGCAAGGGCCAGCAGTGCGACCACGGCGCTCGCCTCGGCGTACTGGGGCGTGTAGAGAACGGCCAGGTAGGAGCTGGCACCGAGCGAGACGACGATCGCGATCGGGAGCGTGATCCCGACGATCCAGCGGGCCATCGTCCGGAACCGTGCCTGGACGAGTTCGACGTCCTCGCGGGTCTCGGCGATCAACGGCTTGAACACCGGCGACAGCGAGTTGAAGATGATCATCAGCCCCGAGCCGAGCATGTAGCCGACCCGATAGATTCCGACGTCGTCGGACGCAAGGAAAAAGCCAAGCACGAAGTAGTCGACGTGGCCCATCAGGACGAAGACGACGCTAGTCATCGCCAGCGGGAGCGAGTAGGTGACGAGCGGTTTGGGGGAGACGAGCTCGAGTCTCGCGGTCAGGAGGTCCCAGGCCTTGTAGGTGAAGATGGCGGCACCGACGGTGATCGCGGCGAACAGACCGACGACGTAGCCGGCGATCAGCCCGAGCAGCCCGTACCCGACCAACAGGAGACCCGCGGTGACGCTAAACCGGACGATCGGCCGCACGAGGTCGCGCATGACGACCCTGTACTGTAGCTTCTTGATGCTGTAGTAAGACGTCAGAAGGACGTTGTAGATCGCCAGCATCGGAATCGTTACCGACAGGAACAGTAACGCGACCTCCATCGCGGGCTCCTGGAAGAAGTTCCCGACGACCGACGCACTGGCCGCGAGCGCGAACGCGACCAGCGAGGACGTAATCAGGACCGTCGCGGTGACCTGGACGATCACGCCCTTGGCCTTGCCGTGTTCGCCGGCGTCGAGGTACTGCGGGACGAAGTAATCGATCGCGAGCGGTAGCCCGAGATTGGCGAACACCTGCATGAAGAGGATAACCGACGTTGCAAGGACGAACAGGCCGTACACGGACGGACTGACGAACCGGGTCATCAGCATGACGATGGCAAAGCCCAGAACGCCGTTGACCACGTTCCCGACGAACGTGATACTGCCTTGTTTCGCCAGCGTCGAGACGCCTTCGTCGTGGTCGGTCATGTGGTGTGGGTGTCCTCGTCCGGCTCCGCTTCGGTCCCGCCCCACCCACTCGCTCCGTCGTCCGCGTTCCCTTCCGGCTGGCCGGTTCGCACGAGGTCCACCCTGCCGGCGCGGGTCCTCCCGCCGCCCGCAACGGTCACAGTCACGCTCACACGCCCGTCGCGGGCTCGAGTTCGTACCGATCGACTGCGGCGGCTCGCTCCCCGAAGTGTGGGTACTCGACCTCGAACGCCCACTCCTCCCCGGTGCTTACGTCCTGGTCGACGTTCTGGATGACGCTCTCGAGTTCCTCGCTTTCCGCGTCGAAAAACGTCGCTCTGACCTCGACGTAACTCAGCGTTCTGTCGCCGACGTTCCTGACGACCCCCCAGATCGTGACCCGTTCGTCTTCGGTTCCAGGATCGTCCCGGACGAGGTCGTCCCAGACGATCTCGACGTCGCCCGGATCGGTGATCTCTTCCTCCTCGTCGAGGAACTCGAGGCAGCCGGCACCGACGGTAAGCGAGCCGACGACGAGCGGGAGGAACGCACGACGGTGCATCTATCCCGTATTGTCGAGGACGAGTCTTGAGCGTTCGGGACGACGTGACAGGAAGAGGTCACGAAGACGGCCCTGATTCTGTCTCGAAACGCTTCCAGGGCGGACGGATACGCATATCCATCGGGGTCGCAAACGAGCCGTATATGGATTCACCCCCGGAGATTCTGTTGACCAACGACGACGGGATCGATGCGCCCGGGATTCGCGCCCTGTACGACGCGCTCTCGGCGGTCGGGTCGGTTACCGTCGTCGCGCCGGACCGCAATCGAAGCGCGGTCGGGCGAGCGCTGACGTACGGTCGGACCGGCGAAGACGAGGAGATGGAGTCGGATTCGGAACTCGAGGCCGAATCCGACGCCGACGACGCCACCGTCACCTCGTCTGCCAGCGGTGGCTTCGCCGTCGACATTCCGGACGATTCGTTCACCTCCCCCGTCCCACACGCCGACCACGAACTGGGGTACGCGGTCGACGGGACGCCCTGTGACTGTGCTATCGTCGGCGTCAACGCCATCGACCCCCAGCCGGACGTACTCGTCTCCGGCTGCAACGCCGGTGCGAACCTCGGCGCGTACGTCCTCTCCCGGTCGGGAACGGTCAGCGCCGCGATGGAGGCCGCGTTCCTCGACGTGCCGTCGATCGCAGTCTCGATGGACACGCTTGGCTACGACCGCGCCGGGGACACCCTCGAGTCCGACGGCGACCTCGAGCCCGTCGACTTCGAGCGCGCCGCCGAGATAACCGCCTCGCTGGTGGACGGCGCGCCCGGAACCGGTCTCTTCGATCGGATCGACTACCTCAACGTCAACGTCCCCCGCCCGGATCGGCCGGTCGAGAACCTCGCGATCACGCGTCCGACGGAAGTCTACGAGATGGACGCGACGATACAGGACGGTCGATTCCGGCTGACCAATCGCCTCTGGCAGCAGATGGCCAATCGGGACATCCCCGACCCATCGGACACCGACCGCCACGCCCTCCTCGAGGACGACCTCTCGATCTCGCCGCTGGTCGCGCCGTACGAACTCGTCGACACGGAGCCGGTCGAACGGATACTCGCGGACATCGTCCCCGTCTGACCGCGCGAGCGAGGCGACCGTCCCGTCCGGGCCGAGCGAAAGCGGACCGGTTTTACACGTTCGGCGGCAACCGCCGATATGGAGTGTCGCCACTGTGCGTCGCCGCTCGAGAAACCCGGCGACTTCTGTCTCGTCTGCCGGGAGGCCAACACGGAGGCGGTGGTCCTCGAGGCGGGACGCGATCGGGCGACGCTGACGATGCTCGCCGACGAGGATCGCGAGGAACCCGTGCTGGGACAGACGACGATCACGACGACCCCGGAAGACGGCGGCGAGAGTGAAGTCATCGAACTCCGGAACTTCGCGGGCCTGATCGGGGACGAGATACGGCGCAAACGGCCGGAAGAGGTCTACGCCGGCGGGAGCCGCGCGGTGATCCGCGCCGTCCGTGAAGACGTCCACCACCCGTTCTACCGCGTCGACGACGAGGACGCCGTCCAGGCGGTCCGCGACCGGCGGGGCAATCGCGCGCTGGAAGTGGTCGAAACCCCACCGGCGGAGAAAATCAGCGGGAGCCACTCGACGCTGATCGGCGGCCGGACCGGGATGCGAGCCATCCAGACCGTCGCCGGCCACCCCCACGTCAAGAAGGTCATTCCTGGCCCCATCGACGCCGGCGGTAAGGGTTCCCAATCCGGGCTCCGTGCGAAGGTCACGCGCGCCGACGACGGCGGTAACGTCCGTATGCTCATCCGCGACGGCTCGAGCGTCCAGGAGAACCGCGTCGTGACGACCGCTCGAGACCGCGAAATGGGCGAGCGAATCCGTGAGGACTTAAACGACGTGCTCTCGGAGGCGGAGTTTCAGTAGTATAGCCCGTTGCACGCTTTCGAAATTAGCTCCGACCTATCGCGGTGTAGTCACTAGCGTCTAAAATAGTCACTTTAACTAGACTAGAAG
>NZ_AOMA01000079.1 GCF_000337895.1 Halobiforma nitratireducens JCM 10879 | reverse complement strand
CATCATTGGGTCAGCACTGCCGATAGGTGGTCAGTTTCTGGTCTGCCCGTCCCGTCCGGCGAACTAATCTTGAACGTGCAACAGGGTATAGTACCGACTCGAGCGGTCGGTGGCTTCGCCGGTGGACGCTGCCTCGAGAGTGAACGGGGACACGAGCCGCGAGATGCGGTGCCGGCCTACCCGTTCGGCGGCGTCTCCCCGGTTTCGCTTCCGGTTTCGCTTCCGTTTCCGTTCTCGTCTTCGGTCCCGTCGTCCGCTGTCGGAGCGTCTGCGATTCCGTCTTCGGGCTCTGGTGACGGATCGTCCGCTGTAACGCCGTCGTCGGCGGGATCGTCGGGCGGCTCCGGCGGTTGCTCGTCGGTCGTCTCTTCGGGAGGGTGGTCCGTTTCCGTCTCCGTCTCCGTCTCCGTCTCTGTCTCGGTTTCGCCCCCCGGCTCCGTCCCTTCGTCATCGGTCGCCGACGCGTCGTCCTCGTCGGTCGGCAGGTCGAGCGCTTCGACCGTCACTTGCACCGAATCGGCGTCGTCGTCGGTGCGCACCGTCGCAGTTCGGTCGCCGACATCCGCCGGCGTCGCGAGAGACGACAACGCGACGGTCTCGGTGGCTCCCGCCTCGAGCGATACCAACGTCGCGTCGATGGTCCCCCGTCCCTCGAGTGCTAACTCGACGAGTTGCTGTCCGGGCTCGTCCCCGACGGCTTCGATTTCGGCGGTCACCTCGATCGGATCGCCGACCTCGACGACGGCCGTCGCCTGACGGATCGTCACCTCGAAGAACGCGGGCTCGGCGGCCTCCTCGACCGTCACCTCGGTCGAGGCCTCGGCGTCCTCGCTGCGAACGACGACCGCGAGTTGGCCGGCGTCTTCGGGCTGTGGTTGGGCCGTCAGCGTCAGGGGTTGGCTCGTCCCACCCTCGAGTTCGACGGTCGCCGTCTCCGCGATCCGCCCGCCGACCTCGAGTTCGATCTCTCCGCTTCCCGTGGCGTCGCCAACGTTCTCGATCTCGACCGTCGCCTCGAGAGCGTCGCCGACCGTGACGGGATCGGTCGTCTCGCGGATCGAGACCGCGAACTCGGGGTCGGCGGGCGCGTACTCCTCGGCCGACTCCGTCTCGGCCCGGAGCACCTCGTCGTAGAGATAGTCCTCGAGATCGACCGCCCAGACGAGCCGTTCGTCGGCCGATTCAGGGGTCCATTCGACGGTGAACGACTCGGTCCCGGGATCGAGGTCCGGTGGTTCGTCGGGCGTCGTCCCCGAGACGAACGCGCCGCCGGACAGCGGGAGGTCGTTTGGGTTCTCGAAGCCGAAGGTGACGGCGTGGGTCCCGTAGTCGCCATCGTCTTCCTCGAGCGTGACCTCCTCGAGTGCGATCGTCGGTCGATCGGGTCGACGCTCGTCGAGGCAGTCCTCGGGGTTGCTCTCGCTGCTCTCGTCTATCCCGGTCCAGTTGACCGCTACCACGTGGATCGTCGACCCGAACCCCTCGTCGGGGATTTCGAGGACGATTTCCGCGCCGGTCTCCTCGGCGACCGTCGCGTTCGGTACGTCGGTGATCCGGAGGCGGACGGTCCCGGAAAACGGCGCATCGAGGTCGTCGCCGAAGCCGACGGAGAAGTTGGCGTTGCCCGGCCCCGCGGGATCGACGAACAGCGTCTCGACGGTCAGATCGTCCTCCGCCTCGAACGTTCCCGAGACCTCGGCCGTCGTGCAGTCGGGAAACGCGAACTCGAACTCGTCGTCCTCGTCATCGTCCACGCCCCGAACCATCACCATCCGTTCGTCGGCTGCGGGACCCTCGACCCGTACCGGAAACTCCTGGTCGCGCTCGACGACCGCCGTCCGGAACGCCAACTCGAGGGTCTCGCGCTCGCCCGGCTCGAGTCGAACGACAGCGCTGTCCTCGACCGACGGATCGTGTCCGACGACGAGTTCGAACGCGTGCTCGATGGCGGCGTCACCCTCGTTCTCGAGTTCGGCCGTCACCGCGAGGAGGTCGCCGGCATCGACGGGGTCGTTCGTCCCCGTGATCGTCACCGTCACGTCGAGGTCGTCGCTGCCGACCACCGTTACGTCACGGACATCGGCGTCGGTCTCCCCTTTCACCCGTGCGGGGAACGTCTGTGTGCGTCGGACTCGCGCGGTCTCGAACGCGAGGTCGACCGTCTCGCTCTCCTCGGGACCGAGGCTCACGACGGTGGAATCGACCCGCTGTGGATCGTGGCCGACGACGAGTTCGATGTCCTCGCTCGTCTCGCTGTCGCTCGTGTTCTCGAGTTCGGCCGTCACCGTCAGCACGTCGCCCGTGGCGACCGGCTCGTTCGTCTCGAGGATCGACACCAGCACCGGCGGTGCGTCGGCGTAGACGAAGACGGGGACCTCGCCCGCGTCACCTTCGGTTTCGACCCGCACCGGAAACTCCTGGTCGCGCTCGACGACCGCCGTCTCGTAGCCCATCGTCACTGTCTCCGTCTCGCCGGGATCGACCGTCACCGCCGTCGTCTCGACCACGTCGGGATCGTGACCGACGACGAGTTGGACCTCCCGCGAGACCGGCGTCCCGTGGAGGTTCGCGAGTTCGGCCGTCACCTCGAGGGACTCGCCGGTCCGGACCGGTGCGGTCGTCTCGACGATCGTTACCTCCAGCCCGACCTCCGCGGTACCGATCACTTTCACCGTCCGCTCGTCGACG
Source organism: Halobiforma nitratireducens JCM 10879 (assembly GCF_000337895.1). Classification (GTDB taxonomy): domain Archaea; phylum Halobacteriota; class Halobacteria; order Halobacteriales; family Natrialbaceae; genus Natronobacterium; species Natronobacterium nitratireducens. The sequence continues at coordinate 21,501 of NZ_AOMA01000079.1, read as the reverse complement.
CTCTCGTCCGTCTCGACCCTGACGGGGAACGTCTGTGTACGGCTGACCGCGGCCGTTTCGAACTCGAGGACGAACGCCTCGACGGCGTCGGGGCCGACGGTCACCGACTGGTCGTCGACCAGCTCCGGATCGTGGCCGACGAGCAACTCCACGTCCCGGGTAACCTCGTCGTCGGTCGGATTCTCGAGTTCGGCCGTCACCGCGAGGAGGTCGCCGGCGTCGACGGGGTCGTTCGTCCCCGTGATCGTCACCCCCGGGTCGGCGTCCGGCTCGTCGTCGATCGCATCGATCACCCAGGGACTCTCCACGGTGACGACCCCGTTCTCGGCGATCACCCAGACGACGATCGGACAGCCGTGACAGTACCGCTGCAGTGCGAACGTCGCCTCGTCTGTCGCGCCGCTGACCGACGTGACCTCGAGGACGACATCCGCGTGGCCGAGCCACCAGACGACGCGATCGAGCGCGCCGTCGGGATGAGCGACGTCGAGTTCGAGTTCGGTCGGGTCGTCTTTCGTCACCGCGAGGGAATCGCCGCCGGGCCGAGCGGCGTCGATCGTCGGCGCAGCGACGCCGGTGTCGGCCACGTCGACGGCCCACGTCGCTCGACGTCGGTCGTCGTCGCCCACGGACGCGGTCACCGCTCGCTCGCCGGTCCCTTCGAACGTCGTCCGCCAGAAATCAGCTCCCTGTGTGTCGTGGTAGGCCGCGTGCCAGGGCCCCATCGACTGACCCGCGTACCCGCCGTCGACGAACCACTGCGTTCGTCCCCTGTCTTCGACGTCCTCGATGTCGACCTCGAACAGCACCGACGTACCCGGTTGAACCGAAAGCTCCCGCTCCGGCCTGGTCCGATCGGGCGTCAGTTCCTCGACGGCGAGCACCTCGACAGTGCGTTCGTCGGTGCTCCCGTTTGCCTCGACCCGGAGGGTCGCTTCGCCGTCCGATTCCGTCGGATAGGTCCGAAAACCGACGCTATCGAGGGTCTCGATTCCTCCGGCTTCGACCGGCGTTTCGATCGTCCACCGGTGTTCGCCGTCGTACTCGACATCGACGGTCGGCCGCGCCGGCGAGTCCCCCTCGTTTTCGAGTTCGATCGATACTTCGAGTCGCGATCCGCCCCGAACCGGGGCGTTGGTCTCGAGTATCCGAACCGCGATTTCGCTTCCGTCCTGCGAGGCGAAGACGCCACGTACCCGCCTCGAGAGATCGCGCTCGATCGCTTCCGCGCTTCCGGTGATCGTCGCCACCAGACTCCCCCCAGCGGCGAGATAGCTCCGGCGGCGCATGGTGAACGTACCGTGAGACGTGACTTAATACAGTGTCACGAGATAACACGAAAGTCGTTCGTTGTCACATGTGTCGCCGATAACGAACTGCCGTCGACGAGCGGGTGTCACGCCCCGGCCGTAACCGAAACGGATGGCGAACGCGTCGAACGGTCAGCGGTGATGGATATCACGAACCCGCGGAAGTGACACTGCCTGCTGGTTGTCCCGGCCTTATCCCCGCTCCTGTAATTAGATGTAATTAGCCATGCTCGAGCGACCGGACGCCGTCCTGGCCGCGATTCCGCTCGTCGCCGTCAGCGGACTCGTCCTCCGATCGCTGGTCGCGACGACCGGCGTCGGTACCGGGCTGCTGGCGGCACCGCTGGCACCGGCAGGATACTTGGCTGCGTTAGTGCTCGTGTTCAGAGAGGTGCTCGCCGGCCCGGTCGCGAGACGAGCCTCCTGACCGCGTCGTTCTCTCGGCGGCCGGACGGGTCGGCGCGACTCGGACTCAACAGGTTTAATAAGCCGCTGGGGATAGCTACCCCTACTATGTCCGAAAGAGGAAACGTCGGCAGTGCGGGCCGCTTTGGCGCACGCTACGGCCGCGTCGCCCGACGTCGCGTCAGCGAGATCGAAGACGACATGCAAAACGCGGAAGTCGACGGCGACGACGTCACCCGCGTCGGTACCGGTATCTGGAAAAACGAGGAGACCGGCGAGGTCTTCACCGGCGGCGCGTACCGTCCGGAAACCCCTGCCGGCCGCACCGTCCAGCGCTCGATCCGCGCCGCACTGGCCGAAGACGAGTAAGGTCTCGACACCTACTACCCTAGTATGAGCTACAAGTGCTCCCGCTGTAAACGCGACGTCCAGCTCGACGAGTACGGCGGCGTCCGCTGTCCGTACTGCGGACACCGCGTGCTCCTGAAAGAACGCAGCCGCGACGTCAAGGAAGTCGACGTCCAGTAACACAACCCACGAAACGGTGTCTTCTCACGGCGCAACGCTCGAGTTCGACTACGACTCGCCGTCCCGCGCACGTCTCGTCGCCGAGAGCGTCGCCCGTGAAATCGGCGAGATCGACGACGATCGCTCCCGGACGAGGATCGATCGCGAAGATACGACGATCACACTCGAGATCGACGCAGCCGATGTCGTCGCCTTGCGCGCAGCGTTGAACACCTGGTTTTCGCTGCTCGACGTCGCAGAACGAACGGCGGCGGTCGGCGACGCAGCACTCGAAGACGGGCACGAATCGCTCTCCTAGCTGTGTGTCCGGCCCGGCCTGGAGACACAGGCCGAAGCCTTCAGTCCGCGCCCAGCCAAGCGAGCGGAACCGACGACGATGGCACGACCGCTCACCAGACGGCAGGCGATCGCGAGTATCGGCGGCACAATGACGCTTTCGGCAACGGGGGCGTCGGCAACGGCGACCGCAGAACCCGATGGTATCGAGGCCGAGAGTATCGTCGAAACCGACCTCGAGGCGACCTACCCGAAGTGTGTCTACAAACGCGACGACGACGAGTGGGGCGTATCGATGCCGATCAACGTCCACGCGGTCGTCCCGGGCGAGAAGCGAGCGATTGCGGTCGTCGAAGACCAGTTCACCGGACTCACGAATCTGGAGTGGACTCCGGTCTTCCCCGATTCGGCGACCAGAGCGTGGGACGACGGCGCGGCGGAGCTGGTGCGACCGGCGCTGTCGATCCGTCGTCCCCGGCTCGGCGACGAGTGGGTTCACGTCCACGCGTGGCCCGTCGACGCCAATCGAGTCGCCATCCACGCCCACCTCGACGTCTTCGACGTTACCGCATCGCACCTCCATCGCGGCGACTACTACGGCGACGCCGCCGAAGGCGTCGCGGCGCAGTTCTCGAGCGACGACTGGACGTCGGACACGTCCCACGAGATCGAGTACGGCGTCGACTCCGAGCGGGCAGATCGATGGGGTGAAACTGGCGATACGAAAATCGAGTATCAGTATCGGTAGCAGCGTTGCAAACGTGTCACGATCGTCGCCGAAGCCTCGCTACCCGCCGAACGAGCCGAGCGACGCCTGGAGGTTCCGACCCGTGGTTCCGTCTTCTCGCTCGAGGTCGTACCCCACCAGATCGCGCACGTCGACCGCGTAGTTCGTCTGCCCGTTCTCGAGGACGAGCAGCCGACCCTTGAGGCCGACCACGGTGCCGCGGGCGATCGTCTCCCGAACGGGACGGGCCGCGAGGTCGAGCCCGTAGTCGAACTCGAACTCCGCGCGAACGCCGGGCTCGAGGTCCTCCGCGGCCGGGTCGAATTCGAACGTGATGTCGTCGCCGGCGGCGTCGGCGACGAACCCCTCGAGGCCCGACAGCGTCGCTTCCCAGGCCGTCTCGTCGACGGCGCTCGCGAGTGCGGCGACTTTCGTCCCCGTGCGAACCCGATCGGTGAGTCGGCGAGCGATCGCGGCCTCGATCTCGCGAGCGATCCGGCCGTTCGAAACCGTATAGAGGTGGACCGCCCGGTCGGCACCCTGTTCGCGGAGTCGCGTCTCGAGACGCCACTCACGGGTGACGCCGATCTTGAACGTGTCCGGGGCAAAGGCGGCCAGATAGACCGCGTGGTCCTCGAAACAGTCCATCTCGTCTTTGAGGCACGTGCCCGTACAGCGAGCACAGACCCACGTGTCCGTATGGTACTCGCAGTAGGGCGCGCTGGGACGGTCACAGGCAACGTGGGCACCGTCGTCGAGCACTCCTGCACAGCGACGATCGCCGAGCGAGTACGAGAGGTCCTCGCCGGCCAGCAGTTCGTGCCGCTCGACGGCTCCGCCATCCGCGAGCAACAGCGCCGATCCACGGCCGCTCGGCTCGTATCCGACCAGTTGCACGGGTGTCTCGTCCCCGGGTTCGGGGCCGGAGCAGATATACCGTTCGCTGTTCGACGGGTCCGTGCTATGGCATCGAGTGAGCGGCTGGAAACACGATGCAATCCTGTAGCAGTGATGACTTCTACGAACTAATTTTCAGCTACCACAGTTCCCGAATGAGTTACTGGAACACGAGGATAGTTCTATCACTGAAGCATAAATTTTCGCGACTAAACGAGTCGAACCAGAAGAAACGATCTCGTGAGGTCAGCGGGACGTTGTCCCGCACGGGCTTCCCGAGGTCTCCGAGTTCAAAGGGTTCGCTCGTGATCGCTTTGCTCTCTCGAGTATTACGAAAACGCCACTTTCGCTCGATCGGCAGGTACTTTCTCGTGGAAGGGCGACCGGACACGCTTCGGGTATCCTATAGTGACAACTGCAACGATCTGCACACTGATCGCCAGACGGATCGGCGATCAGGTGCGCACTGAGTTGCAGTGGCTACTATAGTCAAAGTCAGAAAGCGGCCTGGAAAAAAGCTATCCGCGAGACCGTCGAAAGGCCGCTATGGCACTCGAGGGAACGCTCGAGACAGACGTATCGACCGGCAACGACGCCGTCGCGTTCGAGTTTACGGTGACGAACACGGGCTCGACACCCCAGGAGCTTCAGTTCACGGACGCGGCGAAAGCCGAGTTCGTCGTCGAGGACGAAGGCCGAGAGGTCTGGCGCTTTACCGAGGGACGGGCGTTCGCTCAGATGATCAGTTCCGAACGGCTCGCACCCGACGAGACGGCGACGTACGAAGCCGAGTGGAACGATCCCAGTTCGGGCGAGTATACCGCCCTCGCCGAGTTACAGGCCCGGGAGACGACCTGCGAGGCGCGGACGGCACTCACCGTCTCCGACTGATACTGCCGGACAACAGCAACGATTTGCACACTGATCGCCAGACGGATCGGCGATCAGGTGCGCACTGGCTTGCAGTGGCTACTATAGACACACCGATTGCACTCGAGACACCGTCGCCTTCCGCGATGGGCGTCGAGACGCCGTCAGGTGTGTACTGACTGTTGGCCAGTCGTATGAGTGTGCCAGGGGGTGCTACCGGGAGCGGACGATATTCGGCAGCGCTTATAAGCGGCCGCCGTTCTAACCGACTCGTATGCAAGCGCTGGTCGTCGCAGCCCACGGGTCGCACCTCAATCCGGACGCCTCGGCCCCGGCGTACGCTCACTCGGACGCCATTCGGGAGACCGGCGCGTTCGACGAAGTTCGGGAGACGTTCTGGAAGGAAGAGCCTCATTTCCGGGACGTCCTTCGCACGCTCGAGGCCGACGAGGTGTTCGTCGTTCCGCTTTTCATCAGCGAGGGGTACTTCACCGAGCGGGTAATCCCTCGGGAACTCCGACTCGAGGGGTGGGACCCCGACCTGTGGGACTCCGACGGGACGAGCGCCGGCCACGCGACGCTCGAACCGAGCGACGTCGACAAGACGGTCCACTACTGTGGCCCGGTGGGGACCCACGACGCGATGACGGACGTGATCGTCCGGCGGGCCGAGTCGGTCACGGACGACCCGACGGTCGGCGACGGGGTCGGTCTCGCCGTCGTCGGCCACGGCACCGACCGCAACGAACACTCCGCGAAGGCGATCGAGTACCACGCCGACCGGGTTCGCGACCGGGACCGGTTCGACGAGGTCCGGGCGCTTTTCATGGACGAGGAGCCGGAGGTCGACGACGTTACCGACCACCTCGAGAGTCAGGAGCTCGTCCTGGTTCCGCTGTTCGTCGCGGACGGCTACCACACGCGGGAGGACATCCCCGAGGACGTGGGACTGACCGACGACTACCGACGCGGGTGGGACGTGCCGGCCGCGGTCGAGGGCCGCCGGATCTGGTACGCCGGCGCGGTCGGAACCGAGCGCCTGCTGGCGGACGTGATCCTCGAGCGGGCGGCCGACGCCGGGGCGAAGATCGATACCGAGACCGGCGTCGCCGGTCGGCTCGAGTACACCGGCTCCGATACCGGGCCGCGCTCTCCCGACGCAGCCACGAACGGGGGTGGATCGGAGTGACAGCACCCGATGTCTCGGCCGGCCTCCCGCTCGAGCGCGACGCGCTCGAACCCCTGCTCGATCGCGCCGAGGGGGACGGCATCTCGTTCGACGGCCTGGAACTCGAGCCCGTCGAGGTCGAGGTCGAGGTCGAGAGTACGACTGGCGACTCGACGACCGACGAGCGGCGTTACGAGGTCGAGACCCCGGAGACCGACCGACGGACCGTCACGGTCGCGGACCTCCTCGGGGCCGAACCGCCCGTGTCGGCGTACGTCTCGAACTGGTACTACTGGCAGGCGACGGTCGGCGGGGACGGCACTGCCCGCCGGGCCTTTCTCCGGTGGTGTGAACGCGCGCCGCTTCCGGGCGCGGAATCCCGGCCCGTCGACGATGTCGACCCGCTCGCAGTGTCGGACCGATACGCTGCCCTCCGGGATGGGATCGAGCGCGAGTGGGGACAGGTTCAGGTTACGGCTCGGTTCCCGGGAACGGCCGTTGGCAGGTCAGAATCGGACGATTGCGGCGGGGGCGGAGACGGCGACGGCAACGGCAACGAGTTCGCACCCGGTGAGCGCGTCTACGATCTCCACCATCGCGAGGACGCCGACACTCCGCTCGCGGCCCTCGAGCGGTACGGCGACCCGCGGGACATCCGCGAAATCGTCCGAACCGATCTCGACGGCCGGTATCGGCCGCTGAAGACCGCACCGACGCTCGAGGCCGGCTGGATCGTTACCGGCCTCTCGGGGGCGGAGCTGATCGAGGCGATCCGGTTTCTCTATCCGGCGACGATCGCCAACTGGCACCGGGAGCGACAGGGGATACTCGACGTCGATCACTGGCAGGAGACGGCCAGCCGGCAGACCGGGATGTACGCGAGCGTCGACTCCCTCCCGCGGGAAGCCGTCGATCGGGTCGCCGAGGCCTGCTGTGTCGATTCCCAGTGTCTCAAGCGACGCGAGTGGGAGTACGCGGCCGACGACGAACTCGAGGTCGACGGGGGCGACGGTCGGTTCCCCTGCCGGGAACCCTGTTCGCTGGTCGTCGCGGCAGCCAGGAAGTGGGCCGCGATCGAGAACGAACCCGAACGAACCTACGAACTCGAGTTGACCCCGAGCGAGCGGCAGCAACTTACGGAGCTGATCGAGGCCGTCGCGGAGGGTCGAACTCGTGCGGTTCGCGAGGCGGACCTCTCGGAGGGCGCGAACCGCTACCGGACGCGGTACCTCCGTGCGAAACGGTTCGGCGACGACGGGACGGAACTCGAAGCGCGCGTCCGAGACGGTGCGAATGCGAACTCGAGTCCCTCCGACGACGAGACGGACAGCTAGGCGGTCGGCTGCCGACGGCCGGTTTCGAGTTCCCGCCTCCGTCGCCTACTGGAACAACAAGAGACCGGCGACGACGACGCCGGCGACGACTGCGGCCAGACCGATCATCGCCGCCGGGCCGCCGATCGTCATCGCAGTCGCGGTCGCGATCGCGACCGCGAGGACGCCGAGGACGGCGACCGCGAGCGTTCCGGGGTCGATCCCACCCGCAGCGGCCAGCCGGTCGACGATCGTCGGTTCGGGCTCCGGTTGCGAGGGGCGTGAAAGGGTCTCGTCGACCTCGATCTCGGACGGCCCTGGCCGCACGAGGACGGCGACCGCGACCGACTCCGAGCCATAGCCCGTCAGGACCTCGAGTCGCCCGTCGATCGGTTCCTCGAGACCGCCGGTGTCGAAGGCGATCGGAACGCGTGTCACGTCCCCTGGCTCGACGTAGTAGTTCGGGTGATCGATCGATGCGATCCGGGAGAGCTCACCGTCGAGCCGACAGTGGACGTGTGCGGGCGTCTCGTGGCCACGGAGAATCAGGGTACACGAGCCGCTGGTCCCGAGGACCGGGTCGGTGTTCGACGCCGCCGATGGGGACGACGAGACGTCGGACTCGACCTCGAGAGAATCGTTCTCGGCGCGGTTGACGTGGACGGTGACCTCGTTTGACGACACGGTGGGTGGGTCGGGTTCGAGTGGGTCGGCAGCGCATCGATGCGACGCGTAAAGCCCGGGGAGCGTAGCTTGGACGGACGACGTTGTGCTATCGCGGCGCTCGCGTTCAGGCTGGCGTCTCCTCCCGCATGTCCGGCGGGAGCAGGTTCGGGATTCCGTCCTCGATCGGGTATCGCTCGCCACACTCCGCACAGACGAGCGTGCCGTCGACGACTTCGTTGCCGTCGCCGTCCCCGTCCTCGTCGTCGGCGTACTCTGCGTCCTCGAGCTCGAGTTCGTGTTTGTCCAGCGGGCAGCGGAGGATTTCAAGCAACGACTCCTTCATAGTACGAAGGCTGGCCGCATCCAGCAAAAGGTTTCGGGATCTGAACGCGACGAGGCCTCCGTCCGGACGCCAGAGAAATCGAGAGGCGAGTCAACGAGTACCGAGCTTTTTATTTGCGCAGAACATACCCTCGGTTAGAATGAGTCAGCGCTCACGGGTGGCGAGGTGAGACGAGTTGATGTCTAGCACGTGCGTGACCAGCGACGCGGGCCGCCTTCGCTCGTTCGTCACGGAACTCGAGTCCTGTTCGACCGTCGACGAGGTCTACGACCTGGCGCTTTCCGCGGCCGCGGACCTCGTCGGCTTCGATGCCGCCATCCTCTGTACGATCGAAAACGACGTCTTCGTCCCTCGGGCGGTCGACATCGATCGGCTGCTGCCAGGCGAGCCCCTCTCTCACGACGAGGGGGTCGCAGGTCGAACCGTTTCGGAGGGAACTGCGTACCTCGTGGACGATATCGACGATCTCGAAGGTCCTTCGAGCGGGGACGATACGACGGACGTTGCGTTTCGGTCGCTGCTTTCGATCCCGCTCGGGGACGACGGCGTTTTGCAGTTCCACGCCGAGGAGGTCGGTGCGTTTTCCGACCCTGATCGGCAGGTCGGCGAACTCATCGCCGCGGCGGTCGTGAACGCGCGACGCCGACTGGAGTCCGAGCAAGCAGTCGAACGACAGCGCGACAAGTTCGCGGCGCTGTTCCAGAACGTCTCCGACGCGGCGTTGCAGTACTACACCCAGGACGGAACCTACCGTATCGAGGCGGTCAATTCGGCGTTCGTCCGGGTGTTCGGCTACGAGGGCGAAGACGTCGTCGGCGACTTGCTCGGGGAATCGGTCATGCCCGACGACGATCCGACCGAGCGAGAGTTGATCGACGGATCACTGCCCGATCACAGCGACAACGGCGTGGAGGTCGTCCGAGCGACGGCGTCCGGCCCACGGTCGTTTTTGCTCCGTCACGTCCCGTTCGCGACCGGCGACGAGACGACCGCCGGCTATCTGATCTACACTGATCTGACCGAACTCAAAGAACGGGAACGCGAACTGGAGCGCAAGACCGCCCGTCTCGATCAGTTCGCGAGCGTTCTGAGCCACGACCTCCGCAATCCACTGAACGTCGCCGACGGCTACCTCGAGGCGGCCCGACAGTCCGACGACCCGACCGCGGAACTCGAAGAGATCGAACGGTCGCTCGATCGGATGGAACGGATCATCGACGACGTACTGACGCTGGCTCGTAGCGGCGGCGACATCGACGACTGCGACGCGGTCGACCTCGAGCAGGCAGCCAGGGAGGCCTGGGAAAACGTATCCACCCCCGACGCGTCGCTCGATATCGAACCGAACGGCCGGGTTCGCGCGGATCGGAGTCGACTGCTTCGGCTGCTCGAGAACCTGTTCCGGAACGCGATCGAACACGGGAGTCCCGATTCGTCGGCTGACGGCGGAGGTGTCGCTGCCGGGTGTGCAAGGGACGATTCCGAGATGGGGTCTGACTGCGACTGCGACTCCCATTCGAGTTCGGAGCCTGCCGTTCGAGTCCGAGTCGAGCCGCTCGAGGAGGGGTTTGCCGTCGAAGACGACGGCCCGGGAATCCCGCCCGACGAGCGAGACACCGTCTTCGAGTCCGGATATACGACGGGCGACGGGAACACCGGCTTCGGCCTCGCTATCGTCGAACAGATCAGCGAGGCCCACGGGTGGCGGATCGACCTCACCGACGGGGCCGACGGTGGGGCGCGGTTCGAGTTTCACACTACGAGCGACGCGGTGTTCTCGCTCGGCGGCGACGAGATCGGTCGTGAGCGGACGACAGCCGACGGGGACACGACCCCACCGACCAAACCGAAACGCGAGGGACGAAGTTGATGCCACCGTCGAGTGAACCGTCCGACGCGGACCCAGTGACCCTCGAAGTATCCGGGACGACGCTTCGGGCGACGGACATCGCGGGCCACACCGTCACGTTCGATATCACGGGGTGGGACGAACTTACGCCAACCGACGAACTGACGACACCCACCGACGTTTCGGTGACCGGCCGCGTTTCGAAAATCGAACACGATCTGACAAACGTTTTGAGTCTCGACCGACTCGACGGTGAGATCGAGTGTTCGGCGTTCGAGACGGACGAGATGGACTGTCCACGCATCGAACCGATCGACGACTTCTCCGTGACTGTCCCGACCGGCGAATACGTCTGTCGGCTCGGGAAACCGATGGAGGTCCGCATTCGATTCGACGGCACGGCGACTATCTCCGGCAACGGAACCGGGAGCCTGACGATTTCGTTTGCACACCCGACGGCAGTTACCTTGGGCTTCACGTCGTTCGTCGATTTCCCGCGTCACGGGCTGACGGTAGAGCCGACGACGGGTGGAATCGCGACTGCCCTCTCCCACTTTTCGTCGTCGATCGAGACGACCAGCGCGGAGCGGGTACATCGAAACTACCGGGGCTACCCCCCGATGGTCGACTTCGGAACGGAAACACACGTTCCCGAACCCGTTCGAGACGCGACGCCGGATACTGGAATCGATTTCGTCGTCCCCGATCGCTTCTCCTCGTTATTTATCGCGGCCCCGCTTGCCTACTACCTCGGAGCGAGCGTCTCGACAGGTGACCTGGTACGTCCCCTCCTCGAGGCACCCGAGCACGGAGTCGAGTACGAGTTCGATCCCGATCGGTTTGCCGCCGACGCGACGGCACTGCTCCGTCGCGTCTTTTTCTTCGATTTCTTCGCTTCGCTGGACCAGGTCGACCCGTCGACGATCACCGCGTACGAGGCGCTAACGGATGCGGGCATCGACATCGACATCGACGTCGATGTCGACGGGGACGACCCGATCGCAGCGCGGCTGGCGGCGTATCTCGAGGCTCCGGACGACTCCGTCGAAGACGTACTTCCTGGCTGGCCCTACCGCGTCACGGTCGAACCGACGGCTGACTACGCCCGTACGATTCCCCACCTTCTCTACGATATGGCCGTGATCGAATCGGAGCCGACCGCGACCCCGACCGCGACCGCGACCCCGACCCCGACCGACTCGTCCGAGACGAACGTCGTTTCGAACGTGGGCGATCACGCCGACCCCGATTCCGCTTCCGACCTCGAGTTCGACCACGGCCCCCACGCGGCCGGGGAGCCGTCGTCGGCGCAGTCACTGCTCGACTGTCGTCGAATTCGAGGGACGCTCGGGGACGCGCCCGCGCCGGACGAGCCACACGCGGGGTTTACCGCGCTGCCCAGTGCCTACGATCACCGACTGACCGACCTCGAACGCGCAACCGACGACCGATCGGTGGCGGTCGTGTTCGCGGACGAGACCCTCTCCGAGTCCGATCGATCGTCGATCGTCGACAGATATCGTCGTCGGACGGAGACCGTTTCGCCGACCGTTTCGCGGCTCGACGACCCGACTCGTGACGACCTCGCCGAGTGTTTTACCCGCGGTGTAGACTTCTTACACTACGTCGGTGAGTGCGGGGATCGGGAGATCGCCTGTCGTGACGGATACCTGTCGGTCGACGCGCTCGAGTGCAACGAAGTCGGGATCGTACAACTCGATGCGCCGGCGACGGTCTCCGTTGCCGAGCAACTGGTACGGACCGGAAGCATCGCGGGCGTCGCCAGAACGGGAACGGGTACGGAGTCGATCGAGCGCCCGTCGACGACCATCGGCGAACTACTGCTGTACGGCCACTGTGTCGCGACCGCAAGCGCCTGTGCCGCGGCCGAAACCGGCCGTCAAACGGCGGTCGTCGGCGACGGAGCGTACAGGTACGCTCCGAAGTGGTATCCATCGAACCTCAATACGATCCGGTCGAGCACGGACGATGGGCTTGAGGTCACGAGTGTTCCGTTCCCAGTCGATCCGGTCGGTGTCTACTGGAACGAGTCTTGTTTCGATGGAAAACGGCTGTTACCGTCGCCGACGGAGTACAAAATCGAGCCCGCCGAACTAACGGAGTTCGTGTCCGAGATCAACAAACCGCTCTACTACGACGATCGGTTCTACTGGATGGACGAACAGTGGCAACTCACCTATCCACTTCGGTGACGGCACTTCCACAGCCGTCGAGAACCGAGCGACGCCGTCGTTCCCGACGGCGTTGGACTCCGTTTTCCCGATGGACCGTTCTCCGTCCCAGCGACCCGAACGGCTGAACGAGTGCTACTCGTAGGGGTTCTCGACGACGACGGTCTCCTCACGACCGGGACCGACCCCGACCGCGTAGATCGGCGCGTCGAGTTCCTCGGCGACGTACTCGAGGTAGGTACGGGCGTTCTCGGGGATCGCCTCGTACCCCTCGTCCGCGACCGCTTCCCAGTCGACCTCCGGCCAGCCGTCGAACGTTCGGAACGTCGCTTCACACCGTTGCCACTCCTCGGTCGTCGCGGGCATGGTGAAGATCTCCTCACCGTCGAGTTCGTAGCTGTGGCCGACCTTCACCTCGTCGAGCCCGGCGAGCACGTCGACGTGGTTGACCGCGAGTCCGGTGAAGCCGTTGACACGTGCGGAGTGGCGAAGCATCGGCATGTCGAGCCAGCCGACTCTCCGGGGACGGCCCGTCACGGTCCCGTACTCGCCGCCTTCTTCGCGGATGTACGTCGCCAGCTCTTCGTTTTCGCCGTCACCCTGTTCGTCGTAGCCCGGGGTGTCGCCGACGACGCCGCCGAGTTCGGTCGGCAGCGGACCACTGCCGACGCGGCTGAGATAGGCTTTGACGATCCCGATGATCTCCCCGTCGGCGATGGTTCCCGGATCGAGCCCCGTTCCAACCGCCGCGCCGCCGGCAGTCGGGTTCGAGGAGGTGACGTAGGGGTAGTTGCCGTGGTCGATGTCGATGATCGTCCCCTGTGCACCCTCGAACATGACGGTCTCTCCGTCCGCCATCGCGTCGGTGAGGAACGCACTGGCGTTGACGGTCATGTCTTCGTCCGCGAGTCGCTGGCCGAACTCGCGGAACTCCTCGAAGAGCGCGTCGACATCGAACGCGTCGGGATCGTCGAGTTCCTCGACGGCGATGTCGTAGACTTCCTCGACGAGCGCCCGCTTCTGTGGAACGACGTACTCGAGGCGCTCTCGAAGCACGTCGGGATCGAGCAGGTCGCCGATCCGAACCCCGCGGCGGCCGGCCTTGTCCTCGTAGGTCGGGCCGATGCCGCGGCCGGTCGTTCCGACTTCCTGGTCGGACTCGCTTTTGACGTCTTCTTCGATGCCGTCGAGCACCCGGTGAAACGGCATAATAACGTGAGCGCGTTCTGCGACTCGAACGTCCGGATTGAGCCCCTTTTCCTGTAGCGTCGAGATTTCGTCGAATAGGGTCCGGGGATTGATGACACAGCCGTTGCCGAGCACGCCGACTTTGCCGCGAACGGCTCCGGATGGAACGAGCGATAACTTGTACGTCTCACCGTCGTGGACGACGGTATGTCCAGCGTTGTCCCCTCCCTGATATCGGGCGACAACGTCGGCAGCGTCGCCGTAGAGGTCGACGACGCCACCCTTGCCTTCGTCGCCGAGTTGCGACCCGACGATTGTGACGGTCATAACAGCGGCGGATTCTTGCCCGGCCGATAAACAGATTACGGTATTGACGGGGCCGACTGCGAGCGGAGAGCCGACCCGTACCTGCACGCTGGTCGGCTCGATCGACAGTCACGGTCAACTGCGTTCTTCGACGATGTCTACCCGTTACTCCCGGTCTCACAGTGCTCTCCGCCACCCAGTGCCGTCGGCGATCGATCCGCCTTTATAACCACCCTCCGTACGTGAACGTGAGACCAACGACCACCCACAGGGTGGGATCGATCGCACGGCTCGAGCGCGGGCGCGCCAACCACCCCGCCGCGATCCGCGTCGACTGACACCGCGCCGTCACCGCCTTCCCGCCGTACGACGGGTAGTTTTCGACGCGCCGACCGCCGCAACCCGAACCGTTAACTACTCGCAAGAACTATGATCGGGTTGAGCGTGTCCGTCGACGTTTTCGAGAGTAACCTTTAAAAGGTCCAAAGACAAGTTAACAAATGCCATGATAGACAGACTTGAGAAGGAAGTCGATATGCTCGAACGGCATCTGCAGGTCCTGAAGATGGTCATCGAGAACGAGCCGATCGGCATCGTGAAGATGTCAAACGAGACGATCGGCATCGTGAAGATGTCAAACGAGACAGGCTATCCGCACCACAAGGTTCGCTACTCGCTTCGCGTCCTCGAGGAGGAAAACCTCATCGAGCCCTCGAGCCAGGGTGCGATCAAGACCGAGCGCACCGCCGAATTCGTCGACGAGCTCGACGGCAAGCTCGACGACATCATCGGCAAGCTCGACGGGATGAAAATCGAAGACGTGCCGGAAGCAGAGAACTAGCCGGCAGTAGCTGATCCCGGATCGAGCGCCACAGCCACGTTCGGAGCGACATCGCGACCATGGGTCGACGGTGACCACTCGATCCGCAGTTCGTCTCTTTCTCTTTTCGATCGACGTAGTACCAACTGTGACAGTCGCTTGCTTCCCCACAGCCAGCACGGACCGCGGTAAGACAAACCGACGAAAGCAGGACGAATTACCCACTGGGACCGGATCGACCGACCCGAACGGGTGTCGATGACGCGTCGACGACGCTTGCCGACCTTTGCCACTCGAGACGCTAGAGTTCTGGAACGTTCATGTGGAACCCTTCCGATCGAGACTCCACCAGACAGAGGTGATACCCCTGCTTGCGCGAGAGATTGACGTAACTCAGCTTCGAGCCACGGCTGAGGAAGCCGCTGCTTGTGGCTTGCTCCGTGACCTCGAGCGCGCCGGGCTCGAAGTAACTCGAGGTGACGGCGATCGCCGCGGCGAGGTCGGGGTAGTTGGCCTTGACGGCCGACGCTGCTTCTTCCATCTCCGCGAGGGTCGACTCGGTCACCGGTTCCCGAGAGTCGTTCAGCGTCGCGACGACGAGCGGATTGCCTCGCTTGTCGAACGCGACGACGTCGAACCTGACCCGGTCGGGAACGTCGTCCGTGTCGTCGTCCTCGAGCGAGATCGTCGCGTCGAGTTCGGCACGGTCGATCCGCGGGATGACGTCGTAGAGGTCGGCCAGCCCGTTGGCGTGGCCCGTGTCTCGGATCTCGTAGAGCACATGCTCGGTGAGCCACTCGACGAACCGGTAGGCCATCGTCGACCCGAGGAACTCCCGGTACGGTTTGCCCTCGACGGCGACCTCGTCCGCGTCGAACTCGGTATGGTGCTCGAGCCGAAGGTTCGCCGCGACTTCGTTCCGGTCGGCGTCCCCGTCGTGGGCCGTCTCGAGTGTCGGCTGGCTCTTCGAACCGTACCGGACGAACAGATTCGTTCCCGACAGCGCCCTGTCGGGAGTCAGTTCGGTCGCGAACGACTCCCCCCCGGTCTCGCTACCGTCACGCGCCCGCTCCAGTTGGGCCTCGAGTTCGTCGATCCGGGATTGCAGCCGGTCGACCTGGGCGGATAGCTCCTGGTTTTCCTCCCGAAGCTCGTCACGTTCGGCGGCGATCTCTTTCGCTTTCGATTCGAGCGCATCGCGGCGCTGCTCGAGTTCCTCAACGCGTTGGGCGAGTTTGTCCGCCGTTTCGCTTCCGGCGGCGGGGCTGGCGCTGGCACCGCCACCAGTTCCGGCGTCGCCGGTCCGTCCCCGACCAGTGGGTCGTCCATCCGACGCGTCGCCTGCGGTGTCGCGGGTGGCCGTCGACTCCGTTCCGGCTCCAGTCTTGTCGTCCGCGGCGCTGGAACTCGTGGCCGACGACGCTGTCCGGGATTGTGACTGCGATCGAGACTGTGACTGTGACTGTGACTGCGATCGGGAACGCTCCTTTTTCGCGCTCGAATCGCTGTCCGTCGCAGTCGTCTCCGCGGTCTTCTCCGGATCGATCGAGGGAATACTTCTGGTTTCACGCCATTGTTCTTCCTCCTCGAATCGTTCCTCGAGATCGTCGTCCTCCGAACCGTCGGTCGGTACGGCCGACTCCGATGCCCCTGGTTCCGGTCCTGGTCCCGGTCCCGGGTCCGGTTCCCGCTCCGGTTCTGGTTCTGGTTCTGGTTCCGGTTCCGGTTCCGCTGCCGCCGCCGGTTCGTCGGTTCCGCCCGCGGCTCCTTCGTCCTCGGCGGTCCAGGAAATGCCGCTCCGGTCGAGCTGTTCGGCCGCGGCTTCGACCTCTTCGGGGTCAGGACTGGTGCCGGCCGGAGGCGGACTCGAACTCGAACTCGCGCCCGAACTCGAGTCGGATGTCGGCTCTGCCTCCGAAATAGGCGTCCCGTGGTCCGGTTCGTCCGGGCCCTCCGTGGGCGTCGGGTCCGCATTCGAAGTCGGGGACGAAGTATCAGCGGGCGGCGCGGGAGTCGCCGTCGAGTCGGCTGCCTCGTCGAGGTCGCCATCGCCGTTCGTAATCCCGCGCGATCGCTCTTCGAGGTCGGTCGGATCGTCGGTCGTGATCCCGCCGGCGTCGGTCGTCGCGTCCGACGTTCCGGACTCCGTTGCCGTCGGGTCCTCGAGGTTCACCTCGAGCGATCCCGCGTCCGAATCTTCGGACTCCGAGTCGGCAGCTGCGTCCGTTTCGACGCCGCTTGGCCCACTTCCGGAGACGTCGAGCCCGTCGATCGCGGATTCGGTCGGGTCCGTTCCGGGTTCGGGTCGCGTCCGCTCGTCGACGCCCGATCCGGGTGCGGTCTCCGTCGTCGTGGCTTTGCTTTCGTCTTCGTTCCCGCCCTGCCCGGGAACGTCCGTTACCTCGATGTCGACGTCGGTCACTTCGTAGATTCCAACCTCGTCGGCCGCGCGCTCGAAGGCCTCGTCGCCGGTGACGAGCCGCTCGGCGTTGCCGATGTACGCCGCGGCCATCCGGCGGCCGCCGTAGTACACCGCGTAGTAGTCGCCGCTGAGGACGTTTTCGCTCAGCTCGACGTACCCGGTGAACGACCCCTGCTGAAGGGTGCTGTCGACCTCCTCGAGTGGGGTGTCGTTGGTGTAGTACTTGGCACGTGTGTCGCCGCCTCGCTCTTCCATCGTACAGAGCAGGGGCAGCGACGGGTGTGGTGCTTCGTAGAGCGTGCCGGACGCGTTCCGGAAGTCCTCAATGTCGCCGTCGAACACGCCGACGATACGGCCGTTGAGCAGAAAGAGACAGGTGCCCGCCGCGGTGACTGCCCCCGAAAACTCGTCGCCAGCGAGATCCGAGAGGCCATCGTAACCGCCGCTGAACGGGCGAGAATCCCACTGCTCGACGCGTTCTTGCGTGCGTGGGTCCATAATTTAACAAGCAGTAAGCTGACCAAATACGTTTCGCCTGGAGTCTCTATATCTTCGATTCAGCGTCTTCGGCCAGCTCCTTCATTCGCTTGCCGATCCGCCCCGCACTCGAGAACTCGTCCTCGCTCATCCCCTTTGCAAGAGCGTTTCCGAGAACGAAGACGGCGTGTTTGTGCTCGCTTTTCGATTTGTGGACGTGAGACGGGTCGACATCGAGCTGGCGGTACGGATCGAACAGCTCCTCGTCGACGTCTTCTCGCTGGGAGAAGTACTCCATGATAACGACGAGTTCTTCGTGGAGCTCGAGAAGTTCGTCCTTGTGCATGTTCGCGCATACGCACGGTCGGGGCTTAAGGGTTGTGTGGCCTCCGATCGCAAAACTGACAGCAGTAGTTCCACACCGAGGAAACGTGTTTTCACCGGCCAGCGGAAACGATAGCACGAGGCCGAAAGTCGGTGAGTGATTACAGCAGACTGTCTCAATCGTCGGCGATGGCGACATCACGGTGTCGCTGTCCTGCGGGGAACCACGTGAGCTCGTGGTCGGCGGTAACGCGGACGGCAACCCGTTCGTCGAGTTGAATCCGATCGGAGTGGTTGTGCATACACTCGATCGTCTCGCCGGAGTCGAGTTCGACGCGGTACAACACCGTGGGACCGAGATAACGTCGGTAGACGATGCGGCCGTTGGTTTCGCGGTCGTCGGCCGGGAACGCAGTTACGTCGTCGGGACGAACGAGGAGGTCGATCCGGCTGCCGTCGTACTGGTGGGCCAGCCCGTTGACATCGTCCCGGAGTACGCGACCGATTGCCGTCTGGACGTGGTCGCCGCGGACCTCACCCGAAAGAAAGCTCGCGTGGCCGAGAAAGCCCGCGACGAACCGCGATTTCGGCTGTTGGAACACGCGTTCTGGAGTATCTATCTGTTCGATTCGGCCCTCGTTCATCACGGCGACGCGGTCGGAGATCGACAGCGCTTCCTCCTGGTCGTGTGTGACCGAGACGGCGGTGACGCCGGTTTCCTTGATGATCCGTCGGACTTCCTCGCGCATTTCGACCCGAAGGTCGACGTCGAGATTCGAGAACGGCTCGTCTAACAGGAGCATCTCCGGCTCGGGTGCCAGCGAACGGGCGAGGGCGATTCGCTGCTGTTGGCCTCCCGACAGTTCGTCGGGGTAGTTGTCCCCGTGCTCGGAGAGCCCGACTAACTCGAGTAGTTCCTCGACGCGAGCGTCCTGTTCCTCGTCGCTCCAGTCTTGCAGTCCGAAGGCGATATTTTCGCGAGCGGTGAGATGGGGGAACAGCGCGAACTCCTGGAAGACGACACCGACGCCCCGCTCTTCCGGCGGGATGAACCGGCCGTTGCCGGCGACGGAATCGTCTCGCAGCGTGATGTGTCCGGTGTTCGGTTTCTCGAGGCCGGCGATCAGTCGTAGCGTGGTCGTCTTCCCACAGCCGGACGGGCCAAGTAGCGTCAGTATCTCGCCGTCGCGTACCGACAGCGACAGCTCCGAGATGACCTGTTCGGCCCCGTACTGTTTGGCCACGTCGTCGAGTTCCAGCACGACATCTTCCGTCGTCTCTGGCGTCGCCGTCGATTCGTCGGCGGCCGTCGTGAGTAGTTGCCCGTTCGCCATAGTCGACTCCGGCGAGGTGCCGGCGTGTATTGATTTAGGGATGCCTAAAACACTTATAGTTGCCGGTCCGTTCCAGTAGACTGGGAACACCGGGAGATCGAAGGTGGAACCCACCTGATCGCAACACACAGGCGGTCGTCGCCGTTCTCGTGGCGCTCTCAGAGTTCGACGCCGCTTGGAATCAGACTGTGCTGGCGCAGCAGGCTTCCTTCGTCGTCGTAGACGAGGAAGGTACGCTTGTCGTAGGTGACAAACGGGTCCCCGTCGATCGTGATCTCGACTTCGTACCGTCCGTCACTGTCCCCGGCTTCCTCGCCGTAGCCGCGGGCCGCACGGATAAACGTCAACACGTCAGCTGCTTCTTCGTTCAACTCGAGGATGAACTCGCCCGTAATGCGGTTCGTGACGCTGACCACGCCCGCTGCGTCATCGTCGAGAGGCTCCTGAAGGCGAAGGGCGACATCGGTTTCGCCCGCCTCGAGAACGTCGCCGTCGGGACCTGTAAGGCGCTCGCGGAGCATCGTCGCCGGGCCGGTAAAGTCGATCGCTACCGACGGTTTTCGGGGCTCGTCGTCGCTGTCGACCCAGTCGACATTACTAACGTCCAGCGTGAAGTGCTCGCGCCTCATTCCGTGCGTGGCGGTTAGGGCTCCCAGCGTATCAACGTAACGCACGCCCGATCGCCGAAACGAACTGGTTGGGGGCGGAAACGTGGACCGAACCGTCGTTCGATCTCGACGGTCGGCCGCCTACTTTAAGGCCGTCCGGTTGGGATAGTCGGGTGAACGTTGCGGCCGCTACGATGACCGATCAGCACGAACCGGACGGGGGTCCGGAGACGGACGCGGAGTCGGGGATCGACCGCGGGGGAAGCGCCGGGAGCACTGGCGATAGCATCGCTGACGCCGATGCCGACGCCAACGCCAACGCCAACGCCAACGCCAACGCCAACGCCAACGCCAACGACCGCTCGAGTCGGAACCGCGAAGCGGTCGCGACCGACGAGCGGTCGACAGACGATTCTGCCCGGGAAAGGGGAGACGAAAGTGACCGCGAGGACGGGGTAAAACTCGGCGACGAAGACGCGACTGGAACCGCAAACGGAACGGGTGACGAGTCACTGTTCGAGACCGCACGCCGGACGATCCGGCGCGTTCTCGAGACGCTCCGGGGTTCGACGATCGAAGCCGACGACTACGATCCGAGCGTCCACGGCCCCCTCGTTTCGTTCGACGGCGACGACGGGATCGAGGAGGTCGAGCGCTACTGGGTCAACGCGCCGTTTTCGTTCGTCACGATCGGCTACGATCCGAACCGCAACCAGCACCGCTACCGTACCGTCGAGCCGACACTGACATCCGAAGAGCAGGTGCTGGTCGACACTCTGCGTGAGGACATCCGGGACCCCTTGCTGTACCGGGACGACGACGGCGACGTCGAGCCGATTCTCCGGGAGACGATCCGCGAGTATCTCGAGCGCTACGGGGCCGAGATCGACGTCGCGACCTTCTACCGGCTGTTTTACTACATTCACCGTGACTTCCAGGGGTACGGCCGGCTCGATCCGATCATGCACGACCCCCACGTCGAGGACATCTCCTGTGACGGGTACGACCTGCCGATCTTCGTCTACCACGAGGAGTACACCGACGTTGCCACCGACGTTGCCTTCCAGAAAGCGGCGCTCGACCAGTTCGTCGTCCGACTCGCCCAACACTCCGGCCGCCACATCTCGATCGGCGACCCCATGGTCGAGACGACGCTGCCGGACGGCTCTCGAGCCGAGCTCGCGCTCGGCGAAGAAGTAACGCCGCGAGGATCAGCCTTTACCATTCGAAAGTACGCGGACGAACCGTTCACACCGATCGACCTGATCGAGTACGGGACGTTCAGCGTCGAACAGATGGCGTACCTCTGGCTGGCGATCGAGCACAACAAGAGTCTCATCTTCGCGGGCGGGACGGCGTCGGGGAAGACGACGAGTATGAACGCGATTTCGATGTTCATCCCGCCTCGCTCGAAGGTGCTGACGATCGAGGACACCCGGGAACTCCAGTTGCTGTCTCTTATACACATCTCTGAGCGG
>NZ_AOMA01000078.1 GCF_000337895.1 Halobiforma nitratireducens JCM 10879 | reverse complement strand
CATCAGAGATGTGTATAAGAGACAGGACGTACTCGACGATGCACGCCGACTCGGTCCAGACGGTGATCAACCGTCTCGAGAACGAACCGATCAACGTCCCCAGACCGATGGTCCAGAGCCTCGATATCCTCTCGGTGCAGACACTCACCCGCCTCGGCGACGGGCGCGCTCGACGGAACAAGGTAATCGCCGAGATCGAGGGGATCGATCAACGGACCGGGGAACTCGACTACTCGACGGCCTACACCTGGGATAGCGAGACCGACTCCGTTCGCTCGAGCGGCAGCCACGTCCTGAGCGAAATCCGGGACGAGCGCGGCTGGTCCGAGAGCGAACTTCGGACGGAGGTCCGGAACCGCGAACGATTCCTCGAGTATCTGTGGGACAACGGGATCACCGACTACCGCCGGTTTACCGCCCTCGTCAACGAGTACTACGCCGATAGAGACCGCGTCCTCGAGGCGATCGAGGAGGTAACCGATCCCGAGACGAAAGGGAACGCCGAGGGCGAGAGCCGGGCCGGCGATTCCGACGTGGACGCCGAACACGAGCACGAACCCAAATACGAGTCCACGCCCGAGTCGGAGGCTGGGATCGGGAGCGAGGACACCGGAAGCGAAACCGGAACCGGTGCACAGACACAAACCGACGGCGGCGACCGCGGGAACGCCGCGTTCGACACCGAGGACCGCGGCCGACGATGAGTCAATCGGTCGTAAACGTCGCGCCGCTTGCGGTCGTCGCGCTTCTGTGTTCGATCCTCGCGATCACCAGAGTCCACCGCGGCCTCGACCGTCTCCTGACGCGAATCGCGATCCGGCTGTTCGGCGACTACATCGACGAGTTCCGGACCGAGCACCCCAACAGACAATCGGCACTCCGCGCCGCGCAGTTCTCCGTGACCTACCGGGAGTACGGCTCGAAGACGATGCTGTACGCCGCCGTGCTCGCGATCGTCGGCGCGATCGTTGGTATCTACGCTATCTGGGGGCTGTTGCAACTGCTCGCGATCGATCCCGACACGATGCGTGAGGCGCTTCCCGGCGCGCTCGAGTTCCTCGCGAACTTCGGGGGTGTCCCGACTCTATCCGCGGGCGAACTGTTCGCGCTCGTGTTGGTCTCGTCGGTGACGATCGGGACCCTCGCAGGAACCGGAACCTACTGGCTCCGGTGGTGGTACCCCGGCTACGTCGCGGACGAGCGGGCCCGCCGCATCGAGACGGCCCTTCCCTCGACGGTTGCGTTCGTCTATGCCCTCTCGAAGAGCGGCATGGAATTCCCGAAAGTCGTCAGGATCGTCGCCGCCCAGGACGAAACCTACGGCGAGGCCGCCACGGAGTTTCAGGTCGCGGTCCGGAACATGGATACGTTCGGGATGGATCTCATCTCTGCCCTTCAGGAGATGGGACATCGGACTCCGAGCCCACAGTTCCAGGAGTTTACCGAGAACCTCGCCAGCGTCCTCCAAAGCGGTCACAGTCTCTCGGAGTTCCTCGAGCGCCAGTACCACGACTATCAGGAGGAGTCGGAGTCCCAACAGGAGTCGACAATCGAACTGCTCGGGACGCTGGCGGAAGCGTACGTGACCGTGCTGGTGGCAGGACCGCTCTTTCTGATTACGATACTCGTGGTTATCGGGATCGCCGTCGGTGACACGATCGGCCCGCTCCAGGCGCTCATATACCTGATCCTTCCGTTCGCCAACCTCGGATTCATCGTCTATCTAAGCGTGGTGACGAACTCGATCACGCCCGGTTCGACGGTCGCCGAGGACGACGGTACTGCGGGCCAAGGGACGGGCGCTCCGTTCTCGGACGCGTCGCGACCCGAAACCGCTGCCATGCCACGAGCAGACGGCGGCGATACGATCTCACCCAACGTCGAACGACTCCGGTACTACCGACGGATCGATCGACTCCGCGGGTACCTGTCCCGTCCGATCGAGACGCTGCTCGAGCGGCCGAACCTCGCGCTCGCGATTACGGTGCCGATCGCGCTCCTCGTGGTTCTCCAGCAACTGCCCGCGGCCTTCGCCGGGAGCGAGTTCGATCCGACGGTGGTCGACGATACGATTGCGGTCGCTGCGTTTCTGGTGCTCTCGACGTTTGCGG
Source organism: Halobiforma nitratireducens JCM 10879 (assembly GCF_000337895.1). GTDB lineage: Archaea > Halobacteriota > Halobacteria > Halobacteriales > Natrialbaceae > Natronobacterium > Natronobacterium nitratireducens. The sequence goes on along the minus strand of NZ_AOMA01000078.1, from coordinate 66,507 downwards.
TCTGTTACGAACTCCACCGTCGCCGGGTCGACGCGATCGAAGCTGCCGTCCCCGATCTGCTTGATCGGCTCGCCAGCGTCAACGAGGCCGGCATGTCGGTCGTCGCCGGCTTCGACAAGGTTCGGGACTCCGAACTCGGGCCGCTCGGGACGGAACTCGACCGGGTCTGGGCCGACGTCCAGTGGGGGTCGGACCTCCAGACTGCGCTTCGGCGGTTCGAGCGCCGAGTCAGGACGCGGGCGACCTCCCGGGTCGTGACGCTGTTGACCGAGGCGATGAACGCCAGTGGCAACCTGTCGACGGTGCTCCGGATCGCGGCCCGCCAGGCCGCCACGGACCGTCGGCTCAAGCGGGAGCGAAAGCAGGCGATGATGGAGTACACCATCGTCGTCTACGTCTCGTTTTTCGTCTTCCTGTTTATCATCGCCGTACTGGGTGCGTACCTGATTCCCAACCTGCCGACCGAGGGGGTCGACCCGGCGGGTGGGGCCGGCCCGGACGTCGACGGGCTCGGCGGCTTCAACGAGGGGGATGCCGACATCTACAGCACGCTCTTCTATCACGCGACGCTCGTCCAGGGGCTGCTGTCCGGACTGATCGCCGGCCAACTGAGCACCGGCGACGTTCGAGCGGGGGCGAAACACGCTGCCGCCATGATCGCGCTTACGGTGTTGCTGTTTACGGTCATCGCGTGATCGGCACGCGGGCTCACGATGTCCTCGAGTCGGCGGCTTCCGACGCGTACCGCGAGCCCTTTTTGTTCGCAGCGTCGACTCCCGACGATGGCCGATGATCAGCAGGAACCCGACGCGGAATCGACCGGCGAGTCCGGGTCGGACGGCGAATCGGGCCAGCACCCGGATCGAGCCGCCGTCCGTGACACGTACGACCGGATCGCCACACACTTCGCGTCCACTCGAGAGTACGCCTGGCCCGAGGTCGAGGAGTTCGTGGAGACTCACGCTCGTTCCCCCACCCTCCAGGACGGAGCCGAAGACGGAACCGACGAGCGCGAACGCGGGCTCGGTCTCGATCTCGGCTGTGGCAACTGTCGGCATGCCGAACTGCTTGCGGCCGCCGGTCTCGAGCGCGTCGTCGGGCTCGATGTCAGCCGCGGTCTACTCGAGACGGGACGGAAGCGAGCACAGGAGCGGTCGTTTACCGGCGCGCTCGACCTCTGTCAGGGCGACGCCTCACGGCTCCCCCTCGCGGCCGACGGCGTCGATCTCGCGGTCTACGTCGCGACGCTGCATCACCTGCCGACCGCGGACGCGCGCCAAGCGAGCCTCGACGAACTCGCACGCGTGCTCGATCCCGACGGCCGTGCGCTCGTCAGCGCGTGGTCGACGGCCCACGACCGGTTCGACGAGGCCGACGAAACGGACGAGCACGGGTTCGATACGACCGTCGAGTGGACACTCCCCGGCGGCGAACCCGTGGATCGCTTCTATCACATCTACGCGCCCGCGGAGTTCGAACGGGAACTCGAGTGCAGCGACCTCGCTGTTCTCGAGTGGGAAATCTCGAGCGGGAACTGTTACGCGACGGTCGCGGGGTCGGGCTCCGGTCGTTCTCGATCGGATTCGGAGTGAGTGTTTCGTTCGGCCCTGGCGCGTATCCGTTGTGCTCGTATCTCTGTATTTTTCGCTCTACGACATTTCTCGATGTAGTATTCTCTGGTATTGGATAGAATTAAAGTGTATGAAAGGTCCGCAACGATCTGCAACTCCCGTTAATCGCTTCCGGCTTTTAACATCCACTCTCCCCCAGAGCCGGATGCGCCATGACGCGTACTACTCGACGCTCGATGCTGAAGATTGCAGGCGCATCGCTTGCCGCAGCTAGCGTTCCCGCGACGGCGTCCGCCGCCGAAGACGAGTACCCCTGGTCCGTCGCCGAGACGCCGATCGACAGTACCCTCCACGACGTTGCCCACACCGCAACCAACGCACACGCGGTCGCCGCGGGCGGACTCGTGATCGAACGCGCCGCCGAAGGGTGGGAGGTCGTCCTCCAGGGTGGCTCCACCGGCAACGGGAACGATCTCTTCGGTGCGGACGTAACCGACGACGGGGAACGCCTCTGGATCGTCGGTGCGAGCGGCGCGATCGGCGAGTACGACGTAACCACCGGCAACCTCGTCGACCGCTCCGCGCCAAACGACTTCACCGCGAACTTCAACGACATCGCGGTTACCGGCCCCGCTGGCGAAGCCGACGTCTACGTCGCCGACGACTCCGGCTCGATCCACTACAGCTTCGACAACGGTGAAGAGGGTACCTGGGAGTACGAGGTCCCCGGGAGCGGGTCCGGCCTCCCCGCGATCGATTTCCACGGCGACCGGTCCGGCCACGCGATCGACACGAACGGACGCGTGTTCGCCACCGACGACGGCGTCACCTGGAACCCGATCGGCATCGAAGACGCCGACGTAACGTTCTACGGCCTCGACAGCGACGCCGAAGACGACGTCACCGTCAGCGGGGGTAACGCATCCGTCTTCACGTACGACGGCAGCCAGTGGCTCCCCGAGAGTCTCGGCGACGCCGACCTCCGTGACCTCGAAACCGACGGCAACGACGGCGTAGCCGTCGGCAGCGGCGGTGCGATCTTCGAACTCGAGGACGGCGACTGGAGCCGGACTCCGACGCCCATCGGCGAGAACCTGCAGGCGATCGCGACGGGTCCGGTCGACCTGGCCGTCGGCTCCGGTGGGGCTGTCCTCGAGCGCTGATCATTGGCGGATACACGATTTTACGAATTAGTCGAAGAGCCTCGAGAAGAGGACGCCTGACACGGCGTGTCCTTCTCGTGACGACGGTTCGTTGGTTCCGGCAATGCGGCAATGGCTCACGCAAGTGCGCGAAGTACCGCGCGATTCGTACCCAAACCGCCCGACGGAAAAAGCAAGAGCCTTAATGGTGGAGCGAAAACCGGGAACTGCGCGCGGATGGTCTAGTGGTAGGACCTGAGCCTTCCAAGCTCATGGCCCGGGTTCAAATCCCGGTCCGCGCACTCCTGTCGCGAACAAATTCGTCAGCGACAGGAATCGTCAGGGGATTCGAAGCATGCGAGTCGTGGTTCGAAACGCCTGTGACGTTTCGTCATCACGAGAGAGCGTTGCTCTCTCGAACGACAGCGTCCGAACGGAGTGAAGACGACCGTCTCGCAGTCGGGAGTAAGCCCGGTCCGTACAGTTCTACCGTGAGCAAACTCGAGAGCAGCATTGACATCCTCCCCGCCCTGAACAGTAGATGCCGAACCTAATTTGCGGCGTTGCTGGTAGGGTGGCTATAGTCGAGACGACCGAAGCAAAACAAGTCTGTCGCGCAGCTTCTACCGTCGTGTATCCAGCGCTCAATTTCGACATCAAACCCTGTGGGCGCTATACGAGAGAGGACTTTCTCGAAGTCCTCTCTCGTGTCGCCTTTGAGCAAGAGTTCGCCAATACAGCTGGGAAAACCTGCCAACTCGATTACGGCGAGCCCGTCGACGTGACGTCGACGGCTCGCAACGGACTCGCAAAATCACTCCTCTACCACCTCCGAAACTTGGAGGCGGACGCCATCGACGACCAGTTCGATGGCGTCCGCGGCAATCTCTTCGAGATTCTCCGGAAACAACGACTCTTGCCCGATTGTGTCGATGTTGCGATAGACCTCCACCAGTGGCGGTTTTACGGCAACGCAGACACTGATCACGTCCTGATTACCTATCCCGATCAGGGAACCAATCGAACGTACTGTTTTGCGACGATCTGTATCGTTGCACCAGGAACGCGGTTTACACTCGATGTCCTGGCACTGGAGGCGAACGGCTTTCGCGCCAAGCGCGAAGCCGTTCGCTCACTGCTTGAAACGGCACGAGAGTACGTCTCGGTCAGACACGTCTACCTCGACAGAGGGTTCTACCAAGTTCACGTCGTTGCGGAGTTAGAACAGCACGACATCGACTACATCGTCCGTGCACGTCCAAGTAAAGGGATGAAAGCCCGTCTCAGCGCCGGCGCTGAGACGGTCGTCGATGAATATCTCATGCAACGGAAACGTAAGCCAACCGCCTCAGTTGGCGTAACTGTGTTTGCTGTGCCACATCGATCGACCGAGGACGAGCACGTCTGGTTCGTTACGAATCTCGACCTTGAGCCTGAGGCGGCGAGAGCGTACGCGGCGGCGTTCCGCCGCCGCTGGGGTATCGAAACCTCCTATCGCCAGATCGGAGACTTTCTTCCGAGAACGTCGTCGCCGACGTTCTCGGTGCGGCTGTTCTACTTCCTGTTCGCAGTTTCGATGTACAATCTGTGGATACTCGCAAATGTGCTTGTCTCAGCTGGTGCTATACCGGAGAAACCGCCAATCTCGACACGTGTCTTCAGGGAATTCGTTGTTGTGACCGATTACGGATAGGGGGTGATCAGTCCGACCGAGATGATCGGTCAGAACGCCATAACCGAGTGGCAACGCTCAGAAACGCCGCCGACAGCGGCGTTTCTTCGCTCCCTTCCTCGCTGTGTCGCATAGATCGTTGGAGCGCTGCAATCCAAATCGGTTGATCGACCATTTTCGTTCGGCTGTCCGCGCTGAATCGGCATCTACTGTGAACGGCGGGGCTTTCTCCTTGCACTTCGGTAATCGGTGGATTCGAACGCCGGAAAGAGCCAGCGCGTTCGCCGCCGAAGACCCACCACCCGGCACGGTCGGGCTCGACTGCCCCACCGAGCCGATATCCTGAACTGTCCGCTGGCGGTGGGTTCGGACGATGAGTGACGACCTCGAGGCCTTGCTCGAGTGGATCGAACTGAAAGACGAACGCCGGACGGGCTGGGAGTTACGGAACGTCGACGCGCCGGAGTCGGTAGCGGCACACACGTGGGGAACGGCGACGCTGTGTCTGCTGTACGCCGATGAAGTAGGGGTCGACATCGACCGCGACAGAGCGGTGGCGATGGCCCTCGTTCACGACCTCGGGGAGGCCCGAACCGGAGATGTCGCGACCCGTGCGGACGCCGGCCAGCAACGGGTTTCCCCGGCGGAGAAGGAAGCAGCCGAACGGGACGCCGTAACGGACCTCACGGAGCCGTTCGAGGACCGGTCGGTCCCGCTGTGCTCGCTGTGGGAGGAGTACGAGGACCGAGAGACGGCGACCGCGCGGTTCGTAAAGGACATGGACCTGATCGACAACTGTCTGCAGGCCCTGAAATACGAGCGGACGGCTCGGTACGAGGAACGCGACTCGAACGAACACTTCGACGAGTTCGACGGACTGGACGAGTTCTTCGCGACCGCTGTGGGGCGTTTGCGGACGGACATCGGGAAAAGCCTGTTCGAGCGGATCAAGACGCAGTACGAAGACGAGATCGGACGATCGTGCCAGTTGTCGGGCGGCGAGTCAGCCTGAGTTCTCTTCCGAGTACGCGAGTTCCGCGGGCGACTCCGGGTGTTCGTTCTCGCTTTGGTTCCCGTCCCCGTAGCCAGCTTCGTCTCCGTCTACGACCCGAAACCCGTCCCCGCGAGCGCTGTGTTCCCGCTGTGGGTACGGAATCCCAACCCCCTCACGATCGTAGGCCGTTTTGAGTTCGTGGATCACCGACCGCATCGTCGTCCACTTCTTGTGAGCGTTGGGTTGCTTGATCCAGAACCGACACTCGAGGGTGATCGACGAGTCCCCGAACTCGGTCGGGATCACCTGTGGCTTCGGTGCCGGCGCGACATCGTCGACGCTCTCGATCGCGTCGACGGCGACCTCCTCGGCGTGCTCGAGGTCTGTCTCGTAGTCGACGCCGACCTCGAGCCGGAGCCGGAGTCGGTTGCGCTTGCTTCGGTTGATGATGGTACTCGAGGAGACGCGATCGTTCGGGAGGACGACGATCTCACCGTCGAAACTGCGCAGACGGGTGTTGATGATCGTGATGTCGATGACCATCCCCTCGTGGTCGTCGATTCGGACCCAGTCCCCGATCTCGAACGGCCGTGAGAACATCAAGACGAAGCCGGCGATGAGCGATCCGAGCGTCTGTCTCGCGGCCATACCGAGTACGATACCCAGGAAGCCCGCCCCGACGAGCAGCCCGCGGAGTTCGACGTCCCACAGAGTCAGGGCGGCGAGTCCGACCGCGATGAAGATCGTCACCTGGAGCACGCGGAAGACGACGCCTTCCTGATGAGCAGTGACGTAGTCGGCGTCGACGAGCCAGTCGTCGAGTCGTTGCTCGAGGTGGCGTGTTCCGACGACGGCACCGGCCAGGAGAGCGATCGTCAACACGACACGCAGGAAGTGGGGAAAGACGGTGGCGAAGCCGGAGACGAGCAGTGCCGCCTGTTCGACGTACCCCCAGACGACGAGCAGTGCGAGGCCGGTTACCGTGAGCACGACGGCCTGCAACGTCCGGACGACTGCCCGCATCGGGAACGGGACCTCGAGGAGATCGTCGACCGTCTCGAAGATGCTTCCGGCGTCGCTTTCCCGGAGCTGTCGGGCGACTAACACGACGGTTCGTCGAACGAGGATGGGGGCGACGACGAACCCGACGACCACTGCGGCCACCACCAGTCCGACGCTGACGGCCAGCCGCCCCTCGGTCGTCGTGATCGCCTCGAGAGCCGTTCGCATCGTTTCGACGCGCTCGAACACGGTCTCGGTATCGAGACTGTGCCAAGTTAACCCTGATTGCCAACCGAGCGCTTCGGGACGACGGTACAGGGACGGATGTGTCGACGATATGACCGGCGAGTTCGAGACGGACCGACCGACGGCCCACTACTTGACGACAACGGCGAAGTGGGACGAACGAAGCGGTAGCCGGGTTCTGCTCCGGGACGGAGACGTCTGCCGGGTCGAAAACGACTGCTACTGCCGGACAACTGCATACACCGATCGCACTCGTGATGCCTCGCCTTCCGCGACGGGCGTCGAGACGCGATCGGGAGTGTACTGACTGTTGTCCAGTAGTATGCGGAGTCGGAACAGTCAGCTCAGGAGTCGTCGGCGTCCTCGCCGGCGTCGGACGGCACGTCGTCTTCGTCGCCGTCCTGCTCGATCGTCGTTTCCTCGCGGGGTGCCGTCCACTCGAGTTCGATCTCGAGTTCGAACTCGTCGAGTTCGTCGGATTCTCGCTCGCGCTCCCGCTCGAGTTCGAGTTCGTACTCGACGGCGTCGTCACTGGCTGGTGTAGGGACCGTCACGGAGACGGCCTCGTTCGCGACCGTCAGTTCGTCGCCGTCCTCGAGGGCGTCGGCGAGGTCGCGCAGTCGTCCGACTACGTCCTCGAGGGACTGTTCGAGTTCGGTCTCGAGCAGTTCTTCTTCCGCCGGTCGTTCCTCCGCGTCTTCGTAGTCATCGGACATCACGCGACGGTATCCGCCGAACTATCAAAAATCTACCTCGATTGTCGTGACCAGTGGCACACGCCACAAATCCTCCGGAACTTAGTGGACGCGGTTCGTACGCTAGCCGTGACACTGGAGTACGAGGTACTCGGCTGGCCGCCCGACGGGCCGAAACTCCGGCTCGATCACGAGCGGTTCAGCTACGCCGGCAAGTTCGTGATGACGAACACGGGGAAAGCCGTCGCTCGAGACGGCGACGAAGCTGTCGACGCGGAAGTCGTCGAGACGAGAACCGGGTCGGACCGCGACTGGCTCGAACTCGACGACGTCGTCGCCGCCATCGCGTTCAACGAGGATCGGACCGACGCCGCGACGCTGTGGCTGCGCTACGTTACCGTCGCCCGTGACCGTCGTGGCGAGGGAATCGGCCCGCAGCTGTGCAGTCTGGTTCGCGACCGGGCACTCGAGCGTGGCTACGACCGACTCCGGATCGCCGTCAACAACCCGTTCGCCTACGAGGCACTGTATCGCGCCGGATTCGGCTATACCGGCGAGACGACCGGAATCGCCGAACTGGTGCTCGAGTACCCGCGGCCGACGGACGAGCGTGGGTCGGACACGGAGACGAACGGAGCGGTGGAACGATACCAGAACGGCCTCGCGGAGTTTCGGGATCGTGATCTCTCCGTGGAAGAGGAAGCGTTTCTCGAGTCGCGAGCCGGGAACGAACCGCCGTCCTGTGCGATGTCGATGGATTCGGACGGAAAGAGGGATCGAGACGGGGACCGAGACGAGGACGGAGACGGGGACCGAGACGAGGACGGGAACAGGAACGGCAGTCCGGACCGACCTCGGTCTACATAGCGTCCCCCAACGTTCGCGCACGGAAGGGCCGTCACCGACGCCAGCGATCGTAGGTCGTGGCGACGACGGCCGCGTGTCCCGTGCCTGCCACGGTCACGCTCGCGATCGTGCCGACGGCGAGAGCGACCGTCGGATCGGGAACGGGCGTCGAAACCGCGGAGACGACCGCCGCGAGGAGTCCGAGCGAGAGGACGAGTCCGGCACTCGAGAACGGCCGCGTGCCGGCGTACGCGAGGCTCTCGAACACCGCCCGGTCCGGACGGAGTCCGCCGAGAACGATCGACGCGGGGGCAAGCAGCAGTGCACCACCGACGGCGAGTGCGGCCAGCGTCGCCAGGGCACCAGTCCAGATCCCGCTTCCCCCACTACCGGACCTGAACGGGACGCGCAGGACGTATAGCAGCCCGAAGAGTGCGCCCTGGATGGCCAGAATGTAGCCTGCGAGCCAGCCGAGACGACGCCACGGTGGACGGTAACCAGCCGTCTCCGGCGCTGCCAGCCAGAGGCCGACGCCGAACGCGAGCGCCGTCGCGAGCACGATCCCGATGCTCCAGCCGGCAAGCACGGCGGCGTACTCGAGGCGCAGCCCGAGCAGGATCGTCGGTGCGAGTTCGATCCCCGGCTCGAGACGAGGGACAAACGGGATCGGGACGTAGAACGAGCCGTCGCCGAGCGACGGCATCTTGCTGCCGACTGGATAGGGTGTCTCGATCCTCGCGAGGCTGCTGACAGCGCCGACGATTCCGGCGAATAAGAAAGGGAGAAACAGCTGCGGTCGGTCCCGGATCGCTCCACCAGCCAGCTGGATCGCCAGAACGAAGCCGGGCTTCGAGTCGCCGCCGGTGTCCTCGCTTCGGGTCTCTGTTCTACAATCCGATCCGGAATCGGTGGCTGCGAGGTCCGACACGGTTGACAGTTACTCACCCCCCTCTTCCGTTCCCCCTCGCTCGCCCTCGAGGTCGAGTCCGTACACGGCGAGTGTCGTTCCGATGACGACGCGGTCCCCGACGACGACAGGCGGAGTCGTGGCTTCGCGCGGGACTTCGCTTCCACCCGAGGTGCCGACCAGTTCGGTGAACGTCCACAGGTGATCGCCGCTCGTCTTCTCGAGGGCGTGGAGCCCACGGTCACTGGGGACGAGCACGGCGTCGCCGGCGACGGTCGGCGGCTGACGGTGTATACTCGCTATCGACCCGGTGGCCGATTCCGGCCCCGATTCCGTTATCGGACCGTCGTCGAACGTCTCCGTCCATCGGACGTGGCCGTCCTCGAGGGCCAGCGCCGTGACTGCGATCGGATCGGTGCCGCTGCGATCCAGGCTACCAACGTGGTACAGCGCCCGCTCGTCGGCCGCGAACCCGGCGTGACCGCTACCGCTACGGGACAGCGTTCGCTCCCAGCCGCGTTCGCCCGTCGCCGCGTCGATCGAGCGCACGTGGAGGTCCCGATCCTCGGTCTCTGTAACCGCGTACACCGTCCCGTCTCGAGCGAGCAGTCCGTCTCCTGGCTCCGTCGAACGAAGGTCGCTCTCCCGTCCGTCGACGGTCCACTCGAGCGACCCGGTCTCCAGATCGAGTCCGACGAGATACGGGGCCGCGAACAGCCGTCCTTCGACGGCGACGGTCTCGCTCGCCTCGTCGACGACGTGTTCGATCGGCTCGAGTCCGTACTCCCAGTCGTCTGGCACCGCGTGCTCGAGGACGTACTGCCAGCGCGGATTCCCGTCGTCAGCGCGAACGGTGGAGACGGCACCCGTCAGCGCGTTTACGGCGACGAGGTCGCCGCCGATTGGGATCGGCGATGCCGAAATCGTAGCGCCGGTGAACGGGACGTGAGTCCCACGCCATCGGTGCCGGTCCTTTCGCCGTCGGACCACCATCGGAGCAGTTCGCCGCCGAACCCCGACACCTCGTCCGGCCAGCCGTCGGGGTCGGCCGCGTAGCCGGCGATGGCCTCGCCGTAGGGGACGATTAGCGCCCCGTCTCGGTAGAGTTCCGTCGGTGCGACGGCCATCGGACCGGTTCTTCGGCCGAAGGCCCCGTAGGTGTTCGCGAGCCGCCCGTCTCCGGTCTCGAGGTCCAGAACGAACAGCCCGTTCGCGTACTGGCAGTAGACGGTGCCGTCGGCGACGACGGGCGGCCGCCAGCCGGAGGCTCCGACCTGCCGCTCCCAGGCGACCTCGGGTGCGTTTCAGGGAACGTCGGCGTCCGGAACGTGGCGGGTACGGCCCGGGTCGCGTCCGTACATCTTCCAGCCGTTACCGTCACCGGAGCCGCCCGCTGTCGTGCTGGCACCACCGAGACAGCCAGCAGTGAGGAGAGCGCCGAGTCCGGCGACTACCGCCCGACGAGTCGGGTTCGGTGCGGGGACCATTCAGTCCAGTTATCAAAACCAGCTCTCAAATGTCTTGTCGTCTGTCCTGCCTCAACTCGAGGGTGTGTCGGTGCCGATCGAACCCGACCGAACTGGATCGAGTCGGAAGCCGACGTTTCAAATCCCAGTCTCACCAATACCGCGGTAATGGGAAACGCAGCGCTTCGCGATATTGCAGTCATCGAGGAGGTCCCCTTTTCCGAGATCGAAGGAGTAGTCGCCGTCGACGCCCACAACTGGCTCTACCGGTACCTGACGACGACGGTCAAGTGGACCGACAGCGACATCTACACGACCGCCGACGGCACTGAGGTCGCCAATCTCGTCGGCATCGTCCAGGGATTGCCGAAGTTCTTCGAGAACGACGTTACCCCCGTGATGGTCTTCGACGGCGGTCCCTCCGAGTTGAAGGAAGACGAAATCGAATCCCGTCGAGAACAGCGCCGAACCTACGAGGAACAACTCGAGACGGCCCGCGAGGAGGGCGACGAGGTCGCTATCGCCCAACTCGAGTCCCGCACACAGCGGCTGACACCCACCATTCAGGAGACCAGCCGCGAACTGCTCCGGTTGCTGGACGTACCGATCGTCGAAGCGCCGGCGGAGGGTGAAGCTCAGGCTGCACACATGGTCCGGCGCGGCGACGCCGATTACGTCGGCTCCGAGGACTACGACGCCTTGCTGTTCGGTGCGCCCCTGACGCTACGACAGCTGACGAGCAAGGGCGATCCCGAACTGATGGATCTCGAGGCGACCCTCGAGAAACACGACCTGACCCTCGAGCAACTGATCGACGCCGCCATCCTCATCGGGACGGACTTCAACGACGGTGTCTCCGGCATCGGGCCGAAGACGGCGATCAAAGCGATTACCGAACACGGCGACCTCTGGAGCGTCCTCGAGGCCCGCGGGGACAGCGTCGAGTATGGCGACCGCGTTCGACAACTGTTCCGCGATCCGAACGTCACCGACGATTACGAGTTCGACGCGACGCCCGATCCCGACCTCGAGGCGGCCCGCGAGTACGTCACCGACGAGTGGGCCGTCGATCCGGACGAGGTCGCCCGGGGCTTCGAGCGAATCGAGGAGAGCATCACGCAGACGGGGCTGGACCGCTGGACTTGAGGGAAGGGGAGAAAGGTGATGACTGCAAGCTGACAGCACCTCCAGTCCAGCCGCCGACCGACCGCGACACCTACCGCGGTTCGCCGGTCCCTCGAGGGTCGAACTCCTCGCGAACGCGTTCGAGCGCCGTCTTCGTGGCTCCGACCGACGAGAGATAGCCGAGACCGACCGTCGATTTCAACGCCTTGGCCGATTTTCCCGTGACGACGGCGGGGCCGATCTGTGCCACGGCATCGTCGCCGACGCTGACGAGCCACCCCGGCGTATCGAAGGTAAACTCCTCGAGGGGTTCGTCGTCACCATTGCTGTCGCCGTCTTCCACTCTATCGACCAGCCGCGAGACGTTCGCTGCGACGGTCCGTGCCTCCCGAACCGCCGCCTGCGCGCTCGCGGGGACGAACTCCTCCTCGGCGTCGATCACTCGGGCCGCGTCCCCGACGACGAACGTGCGGTCGTCCAGCCGCAGGTCGCTCTCGACCGTCGGTCGCTCCCCACCGAGTACCTCCGGGCCGGCGATACCGCCCGTCCAGACGAATCCGTCGTACGGGACCGCCGTGCCGGATTCCAGGCCGACGCGTTCGCCGTCGGCGTCCCGAACGGTCGCATCCGTACGGACATCGACACCCTGGTTCTCGATGGCCTCCCGGACTGCCCGCTGGAAGGGACGCGGGAAGTTCGGCGCGACGCGCTCGCGTTGCTCGAGGAGCGTGATCGTCGACTGGGATCGCTCTTCCCGGACGAGTTCGGCTACTTCGCCCGCAACCTGCACGCCCGAGAGGCCGGCCCCACCGATCACGAACCGAGGTCGCTCGCGGGTCCGACAGGCTGTCCGAACCCGTTTCCGGATGCGGTTTGCGTGTCGCAACCGCTTGAGCGGGAGAGCGTGCTCGCGGACGCCGTCGAGACCGTAGTAGGCCGTTTGGGCCCCTAAACAGACCGCCGCGACATCGTACTCGAGCCGGCCGCTCGAGAGCGAGACGACGCGACTTTCGCGGTCGATCCCCTCGACGCGGGCGACCCGAACCCTCGCACGATCGAGCACTGCGGGAAGGGAGACGGTGATCGCGTCGGCGAGTTCCGGCCGCCTGATGACCCGGTGGAGTTCGTGCTGGACGAGGTGATCGGGCGTCTCGTCGACCAGGGTCAGCTCCGCGTCGCCGGGCAGTTCGCTCTCGAGCAACCGCGTCAGCGTCAGTCCGGCGTAGCCACCGCCGAGGACGACGACGTGCATACCTCGCGTTGGGACTCTACGACTATATACTGGCAGCCAAACGGTCGGGATCGGCGGGAACTTTACCCCTGCTCCCGAATCGTCGACTATGACCACACACCAGTCCGACGACGCCGTCCGGCACCGCCTCGAACGCGCCCGCGAGACGCTCATAGAGCGGGGAATCGACGCGCTCGTTTGCTTCCCGAGTTCGAACATGCACTATCTCGCCGGGTTCGAGGAGGAACCGATGGAACGGCACCTGTTCCTGTTCGTCACCCCCGACACACAGCTGTTCGTCGCCCCCGAGATGTACGACGATCAGATCGGCGACGAGTCGCCGGTCGACGATATCCGGACCTGGAGCGACGGGGACGACCCGACGGCCCTCCTCGAGTCCGTCGGCAACGACCTCGGGCTCGCCGGCGGCCGACTGCTCGTCGACGACCGCATGTGGGCGCTGTTCACCCAGGACCTACGGGGGACGTTCCCCGAAGCGTCGTTCGGCCTGGCAAGCGAGGTCCTCGAGGATCTGCGGCTCTGCAAGGACGAAGCCGAACTCGAGGCCCTGCGGGAAGCCGCGTCGATCTCCGATACGGTCAGCGAGGAGATCCGTGCGCTGGGTGAGACGGCAGTCGGTATGACTGAAGACGAACTCGCCGCGGAGATCGAAGATCGACTCGCCGACGCCGGCGGCGAGGGGGTCTCCTTCGAGACCGTCGTCGGCTCCGGCCCCAATGGCGCACGACCCCACCACCGCAGCGGCGACCGAACGATCGAGTCCGGTGACCCGGTCGTGCTCGACTTCGGGACTCGCGCAGGTGGGTATCCCGGCGACCAGACCCGCACCGTCGTCTTCGACGGCGAGCCGCCAGCCGAGTTCGACACCGTTCACGACGCCGTCCTCGAGGCTCACAACGCGGCCATCGAGGCCGTCGAACCCGGCGTTCCAGCCGAGGAGATCGACCGCGTCGCTCGCGAGGTCCTCGAGGACCGGGGCTACGGCGAGCAGTTCCTCCACCGAACGGGACACGGCGTCGGGCTCGACGTCCACGAACCGCCGTACATCACCGCGGGAAACGACCGGGAACTCGAGCCCGGCATGGTCTTCAGCGTCGAACCCGGCGTCTACCTCGAGGGGGAGTTCGGGGTCCGGATCGAGGATCTGGTGATCGTGACCGAAGACGGCCACGAGCGGTTGAACGATTCACCACGAACGTGGCAGCCGCTCTGAGGGTATTTCCGAGTCGAAAAACGGTATACGGCCGTTCGCTGGGCCCTCACCCCACCGCTCCGGGTCGATCACCGCCACGTCGTGGGGATCGGGGCCGACCATGATCCGATAGCCGCCGTTGGTGATTCTCGAGAGCACGTGTGTCTGCGCTTCCAGGCCCCGACACGGCAGCGAACAATCCAGAAAGCGATCCAGACACGGTCGTGACTGGGGCGATGGACGTCGGTAGGTTTTTATTTCGTCAACATCAATGTTGGATTGATACTGCTACGCGGGGGAAGCGTGTATGGGTCGGAGTGAATGGCACCACCCTTGCACTCCGGCTCATGCGCACTTTCGTGCGCACCTGTTCGTTACGCAATCTTCCTTGGAAAAGAGTAAGATGGTGACTGGTTGGGGTACAGCCGTCGGTCTCGATTCATACCCTGTCGGCACTCGATCCACACTCGAGAGACGGCCGAGAGACGGCCGAGAGACGGCCGAGGGAAACCGTACTACGGACAAAACGAATCGTGTTGCCGCCCGATCACACAGCATCTCCCCACCATCGGCACCGAACAGGCCTCTCGAGTCTCGCGTTTCCACCCGCGGCTGAAATCAACTATAGACGAGCAGTGGGAAATATTTATGTAGAAGTGAAATGGATTTGAACGAAATGGCGCAATGTTTCACCAACTGGTACCGTCGTTCCGGTACCGCGACTCGAGGGGGTAGCTAATGTACAAGAAGAAAGGGCAGACAGAAGAGTCAGCGGAGGCGGAGACCGACGACTCGACAGCGGAGTCGACCGTGCGTAGTGACAAGCAGTCCGGAAACGATGGTCAGGTGGCAGACGGCCAGTCCCAGGCGATGCAGCCAGCACCCGGCCACCAACCCGGCACACAGCAGCCCGGGGCACACCAGCCCGGAGCCCAACCTGACCCTACAGTACCAGAGCCCGCGACTATCCCCGGCGGCGCTGCACTCTCACAGGCCGACATCAGCGACGACGCCAGTAACGACGACAGTGACGCCAGTGACGACGAACAACACATCCAGCGTGCCTTCGAGGGACTCGAGACAGCCCCAGAAGACGTGCCCGAACAGGTACTCGAGGTCATCGGCAACGGCGGCAGGCCCCTCGAGGACGACCTCCGTCGCTCCCTCGAGGACCGGATGGATGCGGATTTCTCCGACGTGCGTATCCACACCGGCGGAAAAGCCGCCGCAGCCGCAGACGCCATCGACGCCAAGGCGTTCACCTGCGGCACCGACATCGTGTTCAACGCCGGCGAGTACGACCCCGAGTCTCCTGCGGGGCAACACTTGCTCGCCCACGAACTCGCCCACGTCAAACAACAGAACGGCGGCGCGCCCATCTCCATGATGCCCCAGGAAGGGGCGGATTTGGAGATCGATCCAGATCCGCAACTCGAGCGTGAGGCCGACGAGGCCGCAGATCAGGCCTTGTCCGGCGAGGAGCCGTTAGTCGTGAATCGGATGGGGACGGATGTTCACGTCCAGCGAGCGCCTGCCGAGGTTAGTGTCGAGAACAATTACAGAGGGGTCAAGGACCTCGCCGACGAGGTCGAAGAGCTTCGCGAGGAAGTCACCGAAAACAGCCAGACCATCGATCAGACCCAGTCCTCGCTGGACTCTCTCGAGGACGAGGTTCACGCCAACTGGGCGGACAAAACTGCTGGAGCGATGGCGGCAGTCGGGACTGGCACTATGATGGCCGGAACTCGAACGTCGATGGAAGAGGATTTCGCCAACCGATTAGAAGGGAACGAAATCGTGGAGGCGCTTCCCTATCTCGGAGAAGCAATAGCACAGAGTCCAGAGGTTGCGTCCGCGGCTGGGTTGACTGCGGTCCTCTCTGCGGGTTCCTTTGGTCTTACACAGGCAGTCGATGGCGGCCAGAAACTCGAGGGAGGATACAACAAAGCGGCTGGCACAGTCGATGCTGTGCGTGACGGCATCGGCCGAGCGATCGGCTGGGGCAAGGAGAAACTCGGTCGCAGTGATGACGACGAGCAGCGTGCAGAAGGAGAGACCAACGGGAGCCGTTTCGAGGAGGAATAACGGATGGATGCAAAAATTATTGGTGAAGATGAGAACGGATTTGGAGTCGCAGTGACTGATAATAATTCCGTTGACCATACAATCTCAGTCGGTTTTGAGGGGGACATCCAAGGTCACGGACAGGACGGATATCCGGACAACCCTCCGGAACGAACAAATCAAGAGGACGAGAGTATCTCCCAGGCCCGCCGATTCGCCAAGTACCACGTCTACCGTGAGAAGGGCTACGACACGCTGTCGCCGCCGAACAACCCAGACCGAATCGCAGGCGTCCTGTTAGCACTGCTCGAGTTGGAGTGGGAGGCCGTCGAGGAGTACTTTGAAACGCTCCATCGGCAGACTGTGAGTCACGAGCGAGAGGACATTACCGCTCCGCTGGATCTGCCCGAGGGGATCGAACGAAAGGGTCCGATGTACAAGCAAGGGATCTATCTCGAGGAGGACCTTTCGACGATCACTGCGGACTTGGAGGACCCACCAGTCGACGCGATTGACGAGGAGGTGATTGCGGAGTTGACTTCGAGTGACCAAACGACCGAAGAGAACTTCTTCTCGATCGGTCAGGCCCTTCTCGATCAGTCCCCGATCACGGATCTCACTATCGAGGGCGTCTCTGGAGTCCACACCAGCTACACGGATGATTCCGGCTCAGAGCAGGTCATCGAAGGAGACGATCCGTTCGATCGTGAGCCTGATGCCTGTCTCGAATTGATGCCAACCAACTTCGATCTGCCGGGCTTTCGCTTCTATATGGGGCTCAATCTCATCTGCCAGATTCGGGACTGCTACATCGGCATGGGTGTCGAGCCACCGGCTCAGTATCGCGTTCTCGGCCAAGGGAAGTACAAGTACACCGGTAAGTACCACTACTTCGATTGCTATCCGGAGTACCACAATCACGAAGCCGACGTGCCTGGATACGTGCCTCCAGTGCCGCTGTAGGTACTCGACAGCGATCGGCTGGGCGGCCGTCTTTTCTTCGAAGCCTACTACTACGACTGGCCGCTGATGCGAACAACACGGACACGGTAGCTATCGAACACAACGAACTTAGGGCACTGTCTACTCCGACGTGCGTATCCACACCGATGGACAAGCCGCCGCAGCCGCAGACGCCATCGACGCGAAGGCGTTCATCTGTGGCACCGACATCGTGTTCAACGCCGGCGAGTACGACACCGAGTCTCCTGCGGGGCAACACTTGCTCGCCCAAGTCAAACAACAGAACGGCGGCGCGACGAGACAACGATCCGACTCCCGTCGAACGTGACACTCCGAGCACGCTGTAGAGCGTGTCCCTCGTACGGATTGCTGTCCCAATATTCCGGTATCACCGCGACCCGAACCGGTTGTACCGGAGCTGCCGGACAACACCCAGTCTCGTACTGCCGGACAAAACACTGCACACACCGATCGCGTCTCGAGTGAGATCGGGTGTGTACTGGCTGTTGTCCGGTAGTATCAGAAGAGGTGGTCGTCCTCGTCCTCGAGCAGGCGAGCGGGGCCACCTACGTCCCAGATGGTCGTCGAGACGCCGGTGTCGCTGATCTCTTCTTCGACGAACTCGGCGTGTTCCTCGGTCGTATTGACGTAGACGCTCGCGCCGGTGTCCGTCGAGAAGTAGACGGGGATGTCCTCTTCTTCGCGGAGTTCGCGGACACGGTTGAAGACTGCGAGCGTCGCGGGCTGCCAGTAGACCCACCCCTCGGGGCCGGTCATCGTCGTCGCTGCGAGCGACAGCGAGTCGTGCTCGGCGCGTTCGAACACGGCGTCGAAGTCGTCCTCGCGCAGCGAATCACGCATCTTCGCGATCTGCTCGTGAATGTGGGCGTTGCGGGCCTGGAACATGTGACTGTCCTCGGCCTCGTCGTGTGCGTCTTCCGTTTCCTTGTGGTACGGAACGAGTCCGACGATGATCTTGAGGTCCTCGTGGAGATTCGTGGGGATACGTCGGGACCGACAGTCCTCGTCGTTCATCCCGGTATGTAGCTGCGAGAACGCCCCCGTCACCGCGCGGGCAGCCGACGCGGAACCGACGCGAGCGATCGTCGAAATCTCTTCACGCGAGGCGTCGAGTTCGGCCGCCTCGGCCAGGGCCATCGCCGCCGCAGCGAAGCCCGACGACGAGGAGCCAAGCCCCACGTTCGTCGGGAAACTGTTCTCGCTCTCGAGGCGGACGGGGTAGACGGTGTGGGCCGCGTCCGACATCGAACGGGCCTTCTCGACGACGGCCTCGACGCGCTCGTGGGCGCGCCCCTCGAGTTCCTCGCCGTCGACGACGAACGTGTCCTCGTCGTAGTCCATCGAGAACTCGACGGTCGTGCGGGTGTGGCTCGGGGCCGTACAGACGCTGATACTGTCGTGGTACGGAAGTCGCTCGACGTGATCGCGCATCCCGTGATATTTGACCAATCCCTGAATGGGGTGGGCCATCGCGGTAGCTTTCATACCCTCACACGGGTGTGACGGTCGCTTAAAGCTCACGGCATCTCGCTGCGGAGAATAGGCCGAACTCGGCGGCGATCCTCGGCACTCAATAGTGGCCGAGCAACCCTTCCCGCCGTGCCTTCCTGCTTGCAAACACGAAACAGTAGTAGCCGGCCGCAAGATACGCTACGCTGACGACCGTCAGTATCACGAGTTCAGACGCCGGGAACTCCCAGAGCCGAACCCCATCACTCATCGCAACTCGGGTGAGGAAGCTGCCGTGGGCGATCGGTAACAGTGTCAGCCACTCGTAGCTCCAGACGGGCGCGGCGATCAGCGGCACGAACCCGAACTGCACGAGCTGGAACAGGTTCTCGAGGCGCTTGTAGACCAGCGCGAGCCCGGCGAAACAGAAGCCGATGCCGATCACGGACGCGAGTGTCAGCGCCGCCAGCGGGACGACGGTGACGACGTCGAACGTGAGCCACCGTCCGGAAACGAGCATCATCGCGAGGAGCAGCGCCACACCCCACAGGAAACTCAGACAGACGTTGATGCCTGCCTTGACGGCCATGACGGTCCCGAACCCGTAGGGAGACATGTAGAGTCGCTCGAGAGTGCCCCACTGGGCTTCGCGGGTGACGTTCCAGGCCAGCCCGGAGTAGGCGGTGATCGCCAGCGTAAACAGGAAAAAGCCGACGATGATCCCGTCGAGCGTGTCGGTGATCGCGGGGCCGGCGACGGCCTGCCCGCCGAAGAAGACCACCAGGAAGAAGATAAACATCGTCAGGAACCGCGAGAGGGTGTTCAGCGGGTACCGGAGGAGTAACACGACCTGTTTCTGGGCAACGACCCACAGTAGCGGGAAAATCGAGCTATCGGGGATCGAAACCGGCACGCCAGAGTCACGCCGGGTCCCGTCGCTCACCGTCGGTCACCTCGCTCGAGTTCCTCGCCGGCGTCTCGGGCCGGTTCCGCCCCGCCGTCTCTCGCCGGCTCGCCGTCCCGCGACGGACGCGCCGGCGAACTCGAGTCGGCTGGACTCTCGGCCGTGGAACGCTGCCCGTCCTCGGCAGTGAGTTCGAGAAACACGTCCTCGAGATCGGGCGTCACCGACTCGACGTCCCTGAGCGGGAGGTCGTGTTCCCGAAGTACGTCGATTACGTCGTAGAACTCGTCGCCGCCGGTCGCGGTGAACGAGATCGTCGTTCGACGGCGGTCGTCCCGTTCAGCCGTCCACTCCGCGTCGACAGCCGTCTCGAGTCGGGTCCGTGCCGCCGCCGGAAGTACGTCGTCGACCTCGATCCGGTACTCTTGAGAGCGAAACACGTCGAGCAGGGCGTCGACCTCGTCGTCGGCGACGACCCGCCCGTTCTCGAGGACCAACACGTGGTCACAGATGTCTTCGATCACGTCCATATCGTGGCTGCTGACCAGGATCGTGACGTCGTCTCGGTCCGCGAGTCGTCGGATCTCCGCACGCAGCTCCAGGGAGGTCTCGACGTCCAGGCCGAGCGTGGGCTCGTCCATGAACACCACGTCCACGTCGCGGGCCAGCGTCGAGGCCAGCGACACCTTCTGTTTCATCCCGCGGGAGAGCTCGTTGACGACCGTCTCCGCCCGGTCAGCGAGCCCGAACTGCTCGAGCAACGCGTCGTGACGGCCGCCGACGGTCGAGGGGGAGTCACCACCTAGTCCGGCGAAGAACGCGAGGTTCTCCCGGACCGTCAACCGCCAGTAGACGTTCCGTGCGCCCTCGAGCATCGCGCCGACGCGATCGTAGGCCCGCGTCGGCTGGCTGTGTACGTCGATGCCATCGATCTCGACGGTTCCCGCGTCGGGGACGATCAGGCCGAGCATCGACTTGATAGTCGTCGTCTTGCCAGCGCCGTTCGGTCCGAGCAGGCCGACGACGGTGCCGCGTTCGATCTCGAAGGAGACATCGTCGACGGCCGTCACCGCGTTCTCGCCGCTGCCGAACGTCTTTCGCAGTCCGTCGAGGCGGATTGCCGGAGGTCCGGCCTCTCGGCCGGGCCCGTCGGATCGGGTCATCGTCTCGTTCGTTGGATACCCGACGGTCGGATCGTGGTTAGGTGTTGGCATCTGGCAGGCTGCCGTCGGAAGCGAGTCCCGGTCACGCGGTCGGACGAACCCGAACGCTGAAACCACCCGCATCCCACCACACCCCTATGGGAACCCCACGCGAGACGCGGCAGGAACAGGCCGAGGACGTCACCGAGCGCCTCGAGGCGGAGTACCCCGACTCGACGATTTCGCTGCGGTACTCGGACCGACTCGAGTTGCTAATCGCCGTCATCCTCTCGGCACAGTGTACGGACGAGCGAGTGAACAAGGAAACCGAGCACCTGTTCGAGAAGTACGATGGGCCGGAGGAGTACGCAGCGGCCCCGCAGGACGAACTCGCGGAGGATCTGGACTCGATCACCTACTACAACAACAAGGCAGGCTACATCAAGAGCGCCTGTGAAGCGATCGTCGAGGAACACGACGGCGAGGTGCCGGATACGATGGACGAACTGACCGACCTCTCTGGTGTCGGCCGCAAGACGGCGAACGTCGTTCTCCAGCACGGTCACGATGTCGTCGAGGGGATCGTCGTCGACACGCACGTCCAGCGACTCTCCCGACGACTCGGACTCACGGAGGAAAAGCGACCCGAACGCATCGAAGAGGAGTTGATGGAGATCGTTCCCGAGGGGTACTGGCAGCAGTTTACCCACCTCTGTATCGATCACGGCCGCGCGGTCTGTACGGCACGCAATCCGGATTGTAGCGACTGCGTCCTCGCGGATATCTGCCCTTCGGAGAAAGGCGACAGCGACGTCGACCTGGCGTCCGGCGAGGCCTGGTAACGGACTCAATCGAGCGTCGCCAACGTCTCGAGAACGGCCGGCCAGTGATCGTGAGCCGCTCGAGCGTTTCCGGCTCGCGAACCGCCGAAGCGGGCTCTATTCGTCCCCATGACTGGGCTGTATGGCGGAAAGATTCCGTGTCCGGCATCTCCGTACCGAAGGTGTTCGACAGTCGACTGGGGACGTTCCTCGAGTCGATCTGCCGTGACGTTGTGAAGCCGTTCGGTCGGCCACAGTTCATCGTTACCGGCCGAGACCAGTAACACGTCTCCGTCGATCTCTTCGACGGGAATCGTAGCCTCGTCGATGGTGTCGGCACGTGCGGCCTCGAGCGACTGTGTGTAGAACTCTCTCATCGAGACATCGTCTTCGAACGGGCCTCTATCGTACGGCACGTACGGAACCGGTTCACCGTCGATCGACCACGATGACGTTTCCGGTGGCTCGACGCCGGTGTCGTTGATTCCCTCCCAGACGAGCCCACTACCAACGATCGAGACGACGGGGCCGATTTCGTCACTTCGACTCCCAGCGAGAAGTCCGAGTTCGCCTCCCTTCGACATTCCGATGACACCGACCCGGTCGCTCGATACGCGCTCGTGCTCGAGTAGCCACTGGGCTGCCGTCTCGACGTACTCGAGTGGAATTTCGACGAGGTCGTCGGGAAGGCCGGGTCCGTCGAAGTAGTGCAGTGCAAACGTTGTGAACCCGCGATGGGCCAGTGTGGCAGCGTGTTCAAACAGGGGCTCACCCTCTGACCCGTGGAGGACGAGTATGCCTGGCCCCTCGTCGTCGATAGGCGGTGTAAACACCCCGCCGACCAACTCACTGTGTGCTGGGTCATCGTACGTACTTCGATCGAGGTGAGAGCGCCTCAGTTCGGTCGACCCGTACTCTTCGTCATCTGTTCTAACGCTGTAGGTCACCCGTTCCTCTTCCGGCGGCTGATACTGCCAGAACGACTCCGAAGCGAACTGGATCAGGGCGACAGTGGTCGGGATGTCGAGATCGGTCGGCACGTCCCCGTCCACGACGGATTGGTCGGCGAGATCGATCCGTCCATCGCTGTCGGTCTCGACGGTGACGGTAGCGTCGATCCCGCTGTCGGATTCCATCGCCACCTCCACTGGAGTCTCCTCGGGGAGGCCGTCGATCGTCAACTCGAACGGCTCGTCGGCCCGGACGTCGTCCGGATGGTCGAACGTTACGTCCTCTTCGGGGTCGTCACCGAGACAGCCAGCAACGCCCGTCAGGAGGGTCGCGCCCGTGCTCGCCATGAGTCGTCGTCGGGTACGTGTCGGCCCACTCATTACACGTCTTCGCAGCAACTAATTATGACTGTCAGGATAACGCTTCGGGTTCGAAACGGCGATGGATCGAACCGAGAACCTGCCACGGGCGGACGGCGACGGGATCGGGACTGGCAGCCGTCCGTCGCAAGCCCAACGTCTTTTCGTCGACTCCCGGTAGCCCCGTTCGGGATCACGATGACCGACGATACTGACAAGGACGAGCACGGGCGGGACGTAGAACTGGCGAAAGAAGACACGGAGAGAGAAGAACAGACGGAAGAAGAGCTCACCGAGGAAGAGATGGAGGCTCGAGAGCGGGAAGACGAGGAGCAACGCCGCCAGGATATCGAGCACAAGTCCGACCAGCGAGAGGCCGACGCCCTCGAGAACGCCAACCCCAACCACCACCGGGACGAAGAGCCCTACAACAGCTAACGCGGCGATCCTCGCCGCTCGACGGTCGTCCGATCGGTCCGCAGTTCCGTCGTATTTTCGCGTTCTCGTCGCCGCCTCGCGTCTATTCCACGCAGTCTACCCGCGATCTTCGGCATCGGTCTTCATCGAGGGGATATCGTCCGGAACGGTTACCGTCCGTAACGTTCCGCCGGCCGCGACCGTGATCACGTCGTCGGCCGAGACGGTCCCGACCGACCGGCCGTCGGCGACGACCGTTACGGAGCCTTCGTCACGCTCGACGGACAACGAGACGGGCGGCGAGAGAACCCACCGTGACGTGTCCGTCGAAAACGGCCCGATGGGGGCGACGACGACGCCATCGATCGCCGGGGAGAGCAACGGCCCCTCGAGCGCGCTCGCGTACCCCCGGCTTCCCGCGGCAGTCGCGACGACGACGCCGTCGGCGCGAAACGAGTCGACGCCGCGCCGGTGTCGGCTTTCGTCCGTGTGTACGCCGTACTCGGAGATGCGCGCCGGCTCGTCGGTAACGAGCGTGACGTCGAACGCCGCCGCGGGCTCCCCCTCGGGCACGTCGACCTCGAGGACCGTCCGTTCCCGAACGCGGCCCTCGCCTTCGATGATGGCCACGAGCGCGTCGGCAAGTCGCGACGATACGACGGCATCGAGCCCGGTTGCGGGTCGAAGAGCGAGCACGGGTGGGACACCGGCGTTCTCGACATCGGTGTCAGTCCCAGTAACGGCGCGAGCGACCGCGGAGAAGCCGTCGTCCCCACGAACGACGAGGACGGACGGCAGGGGATCGGCCTCGAGGATGTCCTCGAGCGGTCCCGCGACGACGGTTCCGTCGCGTGAGTCGGTCACTGTGGCGGCGTCGTCCACCAGGTCGTTCCCAACGGCGGCGTCGTCTGTCTCGGGATCGGAGATGCTCGTGACGACGCCGACGATCGGCTCGGCGTCGGACGGCCACGCGACCGAGTCCATGGCCGGCAGTTCACCCGGCCGATGCAAAAACGTACGGCTGGGGGGATCGTCGTGTCGACGGCTCAGTCGAAGTCGTACGGCCAGTCGCCCGTAATCCGCATCCCTTCGGCGAGGTCCTGTTCCTCGAGGTCCGCGGCGATCGCTTTGGGCTCGCGTGGTTCGACCGTTCGCTCGTCGCCCGCGAGGACGACGACCAGTTCCGTCAGCAGGAACGCCTGCTCGAGGAGGTCGCGCTTCTCGAGTTTGTCGAAGGTGTCGGCGAAGGTGTGGCCCCAGCCACGCCCGACCTCGTCGGAGGTGGACATGACGTGGTAGCCGGGGACGCCCCATTGGGTGAACGGCCAGTGGTCGCTGTGGGGCCCCAGCTGGGGAATCGTCTCGATCGGGTAGCCGAAGCGCTCGGCGACGGTCTCTGCCGCGGCCGCGAGGCCGTCGAACCCGTGGGTAGTAAGCGATAGGGTACGCCCCCGGACGACGCCGTCGTTGTTGACGATGGCCTTGATGGAGTCGTGAGCGGCTCGCTCGGCGTGGTACGAGGAGCCGACCAGGCCGACCTCTTCGGCACCGTAGGCGACGAACTCGACGCGAGTGTCGAGTTCGTCCTCGCGGGCCGCCAGCGCGGTCGCGAGTTCGACGACCATCGCCGTTCCCGCGCCGTTGTCCATCGCCCCCTCTGCGATGTCGTGGGCGTCGACGTGGCTCGTCACGAGCACGCGTTCGTCGGTGTCGGGACCGAGTTCGGCGTGGACGTTCTGACTCTCCGCGTCGTGTACGTCCGCGTCGACTCGCACCGCCACCTCCTCGCCGTCGTACCGGCGAGCGAGCCGTGTACCGACCTCGCTCGAGACGCCGACGGCCGGAATCTCCCCGATCGGGTCTGCCTGAGTGCCGACACTCCCTGTCGGCGGGAGACAGCCCTCGACGTGGTTGCGGTAGACGAACGCGGCCGCGCCGTGTTCGACCGCGTGGTAGTACTTCTCCCGGCGGTGGATGTACCGCTCGTAGTAGTCGGGGATGTCACTGCGGACCATCACGACCTTCCCCTCGAGATCGGCATCCTCGAAGTCCGCTGGCAGTCCGTAGCCGAGATCGACCAGTTCCGCAGTTGCCGCGTCGTCAGGGCTTCGCGGGAGCGCGATGCAGTCGAGTGCGTCCTCGCTTGCCCGGACCGTACTGTCGCCGCGGGTCCAGCCCTGGATGTCGAACGTCTCGAGGCGGGCGTTGCGCGCACCAGCGCGCTCGAGGGCATCGCGGGTCAGTTCCGCAGCTTCGCGTTCGCCCTCGCTGCCGGCCATTCGGTTGCCGACATCGACCAGGTCCTCGAGGTGGCTCCATCCTGCGTCGCTCGTAAACACGTCACCGATCCAGTCTGTCATGCGGGATGGGTTGCACTGGGGTATGGTAACTGTTCCGCTTTTTCGATTCGAAACGCGACCGACGCAGGAAGTCGGCCAGCGCGACGAACCGTCGGTCCGCCGAACCGATCACGTGAAACTGAGAATCTTTTTTACCCCGCTGACTCTCGAGGGGAGTATGCGGGAAACGCTTGCCGAGTGGCGGCCGGCGATCGACGAGGCCATCGCGGAGATCGTCCCGCGGGAGATCGACGCCGCGTACCTCGAGTCGTTCTTCGGCGAGCCGACCTACGAGTACGATCCCGAAGGGATTCAGCGGGCGCTGGCGGACCCGCTCTGGGAACTGCTCGATCGGGGCGGCAAACGCTGGCGGGCCGTGCTCTTTCTCGTCTTCGTCGAGGGGTTCGGAGAGGACCCGGCGGAGTATCTGCCGTACGCCTGTATTCCGGAGATCCTGCACAACGGCACGATCATCGTCGACGACGTCGAGGACGAAGCCGCGAAACGACGTGGGGAACCGGCACTGCACCACATCTACGGCCAGGACGTGGCACTGAACGCGGGGAACGCGATGTACTTCCTGCCGCTGAAGATTCTGACGGAGGACCCCGGCGACGTGCCCGCCGAACAGCGGCTAGCCGCCTACGAGATGCTGCTGTACGAACTCAACCGAACTCACCTCGGCCAGGGGATGGACATCCGCTGGCACAACGAGGGTGACGTTCGCGTGACACCCGGACAGTACCTCGAGATGTGTGCGTGCAAGACGGGCTGTCTGGCCAGGATCGTCGCCCGGCTGGCCGCGATCATCACCGGCCAGCCAGCCGAGGTCGAGGAGGCCGTCGCCACTTACGCTGAACTGACCGCCGTTGCCTTCCAGATCGGCGACGACATCCTGGACGTCGAGAACTCGCTGGGTCGTGCCGGCGAGTTCGGCAAGGAGTTCGGGAACGACGTTCGGGAAGGGAAACAGACCTTGCTCGTCATCCACGCGTTAGCGGAGAGTGGGCCCGAGACGGCGGCCAGACTCTCGGCACTCCTCGAGGCCGACGACAACACCGACGAAGAGGTACTCGAGGCGCTGTCGATCATCGAGGACGCCGGCAGCATCGAGTACGCACGCGAGCGGGCGCTGACACTTGCGGCCCAGGCACGTGACGAACTCGAGACCGTCGGGTTCGACGAGGAGACGGACCGAAAGCTCCGGGAGTTCACCGAGTTCGTGATCGAACGCGACGCCTGACTGCCAACGGCACCCGCTGGGCCGAACGAAAGCCGAGACGACGGCTACTCCGGGCGAGGGACACGACCACAGACGCTCGCTGGGAGCCGGCCTGCTCCGACAGCGACAGTCTTCGTCGGAACGAAAAACAGTGTCGAGGAGTCCGGCGGTAGCAGTTTCCCGTCGGAACAGAAGGCCAGGGCGTCAGTCGTCCGACTGCAACCGTTTGGTCGTCTGTACCAGCGGGTGACGTGCGTAGTCGACGACCTCGATGTCGTCGATCCGCTCGAGGTTTTCCTTCTCCGCCGTGCGAGCCATGCCGAGATCGATCTCGTACTCGATGACGATGACGTACGCGTCCATCTCGTCGATACCGAGCCTGTCGGCTGCGAGTACGCGGTGGTGCCCGTCCGCGAGCAGCAACGTGCCGGCGTTGTCGATGACCACCAGGGGCTCGGCCAGTCCCCGTTCGAGTTCGTAGCGTCGTCCCTCGAGTTCGTCAGCGTAGACCTTCCCTTGGGTGGGGGTGAGATCGTCCAGCGTGACGGTTCGCCGTTCCTGATCGAGCGAGACGTCGTGGATCTGCTCGAGCGTGCGAAGCAGTTTCCCGACCTTCTCCGGCGTTGCCCGTTCGATCTGGCTGCGGATCACGTCGGCGTTGGAGATGATTCCGACGAGGTTCCCGGCATCGTCGACGACCGGGAGCTTCTGAATACCGGACCGGAGGATGACCCGGGCGGCGTCGGTCACTTTCATCTCGGGATGGGCCACCAGCAGGTCCGTCGTCATCACCTTGAAGATCGGCTCGTCGTCGTCGGCAAGTAGCAGGTCCCGGGCACTGACGAACCCCTCCACGCGCCGGCGTTCACAGACCGGAAACCCGTTGTGCTCGTTGCTCTCCGCGATTCGGGTCGCGACGGTGCCGACGGTCGCGTCGGGCGAGACCGTCGCTACGTCCCGAGTCATGTACTCCTCGACCTGGGGCTTTCGCCGGTCCGACGCAACCTCCATACGTCACGGTAACGGTGCCGTGCGCAAAAGTACTGCGTACTCGGTCCGTCTTCGAGCGTGTCGTCCGCTGCTGGCGTGTCGTTGGTATCGTCGGTGCCGGTTCGGCTGTCCGTACTCGAGTGCTACTCGTTTTCTCTGTCGTCCCCGTCGTCCCCGTCGTCCCCGTCATCTTCGTTACCCCCTTCCCTCTCTTCGTCCTCGTACCGACCAGCGCCGAGGGGCCCGGTTCCGGTCTCGTCGACTCCCTCGGGATCGGGGCCGTAGTCGGGGCCGTCCTCCCGCTCGACACCCACATCGGCAGCCCGCTCGCTTCGGTCTCGGTCGCCGTCCTCGGGAACGGTGAACAGCCACTCGCTCGTCTGGTCGTAGGCCCCAGAGGGCACACCCGGCCGCGTCCGGATCGCTTCGAAGAACCGGTTCGAAATCACTTCCTCCGCGACGCTGAGAATCGATTCGGCCTCGTCTTCGTCGTCGATCCGTCCGAGCACTCCGACCTCGAGTTGCGCACCGGCCATGTCGGCGTGACCGCCCGCACTGCCGATACGGTCGAACGCATCCCGCAGCGCCTCGCCGAGGTCGACATCGTTGTCCCGCGATCGGGCCGAGAGAAACGCCATCTCCTCGCGGAAGCCAAAGACCAGCGTCGTCTCGATCCCGTCCATGGCGAGTAACTGATCGGCCGCCTGTGGCAGGGCGTCCCGGTCCGAAAGCTGGCCGACGCTTGCGACCGCCACCGAGCCGCGTTGGGTCCGGTTCTTGATCGCCCGGGCGATCGTTTCCAGGGTGTCACCCTCGACCGTCGGCTGTTCGATCTGTCGCAGCACGGACGCGTCGACGTGGGGGTGAAGCATCGACGCCGCCTCGAAGTCGGCCGGCGACACTTCCCGAGAGAAGTCGTTCGTGTCGACGCGAATACCATACAGCAGCGCCGTCGCCGTCGACGAATCGAACTCGAGGCCGAACTGCTCGAGATACTCGGTCAACATCGTGCTGGTCGCACCGACCCCGTCCCGGAGGTCGACGAACTCGCCAGGGACCGGCCCCCGCGGCGGATGGTGGTCGATGACGATGTCGACGTGGAGGTCTTTGGGCAAGCCGTCGTTGACCCCCGGACGCGAGTGATCCACGAGCGCGAACCCCGCAAACTCCTCGAGGGAGTCGTCCGACGGTACGTTCCGCAACTCGATGTCGAGTAGGTTCACCATCGCCCGGTTTTCCTGGTGGGAAATGTCTCCGTAGTAGCAGGCCTCCGCCTCGACTCCCAGCGACTCGGCGATGTCGACCAGAGCGGCCGCACTCGCGATGGCGTCGGGGTCGGGGTTGTCGTGGGTGACGACGGCGAGTCGACCGTCCATCGCCTCGAGGTGACGACGGAGTTCGATCGCCGTTCCGGCAGCCGGGGCCGCGGTGGTATCGAGTACCGTCTCGACGATGGGGGAGGTCGTGTCGACGATGCGGTCCGCGTCCATGCCGAAGTCGGTCCGGTCGGTCAGCGTGGAGTTCCCACCGAGATAGGCGACGATTTCGGCGTCGGGAAACCGGTCTCGGGCGTGCTCGAGTGCGGTTCTGTTGATGTCGGTGCGGTCGCTGCCGACGAACAGCAGGTCCGGTGGGTCGACGTTCGCGACGACTGCTGGGTCGGTCGGGTCACCGTGTCGAGCGGGGATGCTCTCGTCTCGCAGGGTTTCGACGAGGTTCTCGTCGTCGGTGATGACGAGCAGTCGATCGTCGCGGCCGTCGCGCTCGGCCAGCCGTTCGACGACGTGGCGGCCGACGGTTCCGCACCCGAGCACGAGCCGGAAAACCATTTGTCGCGGGTTGTAATCCCGAGGGGGAAAAGGTACCGGTCGTCGGTTCGTCTTCGTTTCTCGATCGCCGGTGTCGATCGACCGAGCCATCGGGACGAACGCAACGGTCTCGAGTGCTCGCGGGAGTCCCACACGAACGGCTGGAATAGCCAACCGAAAAACGGCGAAACAGCGAAACGGCGAAACAGCGAAACCGCGAAACAGCGAAACCGCGAAACAGCGAAACCGCGAAACCGAGCGAAACGAAGCGACGAGACGGCGCTCAGATCACGGCGGCCGCGGCTTCGATCGCGGTCTCGGAGACCGGACCGAACGCCGGCAGCAACACGACCGTCATTACCGCGGCGAAGACGATCGCCGCGTAGAGGCCGGTCGGCTGGGTCAGCGCGTCACGGTCGACGAGGGGGTCTTCGATCCAGACCGCCTTGACCAGCCGCGAGTAGTAGTACAGCGACAGTGCGCTGTTGACCACGAGCGCGGCTGCGACGACCAGCATCGCGGTGCTCCCGACGCCGATCGCGCCGGTAAAGAGGAAGTACTTGCTCCAGAACCCACCCAGCGGCGGGATGCCTGCGAGGCTGAACATGAAGATCCCGAGCGCGAAACAGGCGACCGGTGCCTGCGTCGCGAGCCCGTTGTAATCCTCGAACGTGCGGCCGACGCCCCAGTACTCCGCCAGGGCGACGAACAGGAACGCACCCGTGTTCATGAAGCCGTAGACCAGCAGGTGCATCATCGCCGCACCCATCACGAGTTCGCCGCCGTCGACGGTCAGCCCGGCCAGCCCGATCAGAGCGTACCCGGCGTGACCGATCGACGAGTAAGCGAGCATCCGTTTGACCGTGTCCTGGGTTGCGGCCGCGAAGTTCCCGACCGTCATCGTGACGATCGCGAGGATGATGAACGCCCAGGTCCAGTCGATGCCGATCAGGCCAGCCGTAACCTCGAGCGGGAAGGCGGTCGTGAACACGCGGAACGCGATCACGAACCCGGCGGCCTTCGAGGCCGACGAGAGGAAGGCACTGATCGGTGCGGGTGCGCCCTCGTAGGCTTCGGGAGCCCAGAAGTGGAAGGGGACGCTTGCGGTCTTGAACGCGAAGCCGCCGATCAGCATCAGGATACCGAGTCCGAGGATGCCGTCGTAGGCGTAGTCGTCGGCGTCCGCGGCGGCGAGCTCGCTCGCGATTGCGTCGAGCTGCAGCGAGCCCGTCGCACCGTAGATCAGTGAGATACCGTAGACCATGATCGCCGACGACAGCGCACCGATCAGGAAGTACTTCAGGCTGGCCTCGACGCTGCCGCGGTTGTCCTTCAGGATCGCCACGAGGGCGTAGGACGGCAGGCTCGCCAACTCGAGTGCGATGAAGATCGTCACGAGGCTGTTGGCGGCGGCCATCAGGGACATCCCGGTCGCAGCCAGGATCATCAGGGAGTAGTACTCCGCCTGATAGGTGTGGCCGTCCATGTAGTCGTAGCTGGCCACCGACACCAGAGCGGTGACGACGGCGACGATGATCATGAAGTACAGTGCCATCTGGTCGACGACGAACTGGCTGCCACCGGCGAACTCGGCCCCGCCGTCGAACAGCTCGATGACGCCGAGTCCCTCGAGACCGCTCTGGCCGACGCCGGCAGCGATAAACCAGACGGCGACGGCAAGCGACGCCAGCGCGCCGGTGACCGAGATGCCGGCCAGTACCGCGCGGTTGGTCGACCGTGGCGAGATGCTGTCGACGACGAACAACACGAGTGCCGTCGCCGCCAGGATCAGCGCCGGTGCGAGCCCGGTCCAGCCGGGTAGGTCGAACACCGCCATTACAGCTCACCTCCGTCGAGGATCGGATCGACTGCGTCGGTTATCATCTCGAAGATCAGATCGGGCGCGACGCCCAGGGCGATGATCAGCCCCAGCAACACGAACATCGGTGCGATGTCGTGCAGCGGGGCCGTGCTCACCTCGTAGTCGGTTTCTAAGTTGTACGGTCCGAAGACGGCACGCTGCATCGCAAACAGCAGGTAGCCCGCGACCAGCACGATGCCGAACATCGCGAGTGCCGTGAAGATCGGCGCGTACGGGAAGTCGGCACCGAACGAGCCGAAGAAGATGAAGTACTCGGCGGCGAAGCCGCTCATCAGCGGCAGCCCCATGTAGCCGAAAGCACCGGCCACGAGGATGCCAACCGCGACGGGCATCCGGTCTGCCATTCCGGACATGTCCGTCACCATCCGGGTGTGAGTCGCGTTGTAGATGACCCCGACCGCCATGAACATCAGCCCGGAGATCAGGCCGTGCGAGACCATCTGGAAGGTCGCGCCGCCGACCCCGAACTGCGTGTACGCGATCAGCCCGAGGATGACATAGCCCATCGACGAGACCGACGAGTAGGCGACGATCCGTTTGAGGTCCGTCTGGGCCAGCGCGAGCAAGGCCCCGTAGATGACGCTGATGACGGCGATCGCCGCGATCGGCACGGCGTAAGCTTCGACCTGGTCCGGGAACATGGTGAAGTTGAATCGCAGCAGTGCGTAGGTTCCCATCTTCAGCAGGACACCGGCCAGCAGCACCGACGCAGGGGTCGGTGCCTCGACGTGGGCGTCGGGCAGCCACGTGTGGAACGGGACGATCGGCACCTTCACCGCGAAGCCGATGAACATCGCGACGAAGACGATCGACGCCAGCGTCGTGCCGGCGACGCCGAACATCGCCTCCGGCCCGCCGTTGAGCATCGCCGTCGCGACATCCGGCAGTGCGAACGTCGTGACCTCCGGCAGCGCAAACACCAGCGCGATAAAGGCACCGAACATCAAAAGCGAGGCGACGTTCGTGTAGACGAAGAACTTGATCGCCGCGTACTTCCGGCGTGGGCCGCCCCAGATACCGATCAGCAGGTACATCGGAATGAGGACGGCCTCCCAGAAGATGAACCAGACGAAGAAATCGAGCGCCGCGAAGACGCCGATCAGGTTCGCCTCGATGAACAGCAAGAGTCCGTAGAACTGGGACTCACGCTCGTCGATCGGCGTCCACGAACTCACGATCGCGAGGGTCGTCAGGATCGTCGTCAACACGACCAGCGGCAGGCTAATACCGTCGAGACCGACGAACCACGAGATCGAGTACTCGCTTAGCTGGAGCCACTCGACCTGGGACTCGAAGGCGAGATCGCCCTCGAGCAAGGCGTTGCCGGCACCATCGAACGCCGAGAACATCCACAGGCTCAGCGCGGCCGGTACCAGGCTGATCGCAAACGCTAGCTTGCCGGCAATACGATTCGGCGCGAGGAACGTCACGAGCGCGCCGACCAGTGCGACCGCGATGAGCGCTTCGATCATCATAGGAACCACCCCCCGAGGAATCCGAGGACGACAAGTAACGCGATGAACCCGGCCACCAGCAGGGCCGCGTAGTTGGTCACGATGCCGGTCTGGAGCCGACGCATCCGGCTGCCGGCGGATCGGCTACCCGTCGAGACGCCGTCGACCAGTCCGTCGATGACGGTCTGGTCGAACCGATCGGCGGCACGGGCAAACGGCAGCGTGAGCCCTTCCGCAAGCCAGACCTGGTACTCGTCCTGGTAGTAGTTGGCCTCGATGGTCTCGCGAACGCTCCCGAGTCGCTCCTTGTGGGCAACGGGTTCGGGAACGTTGTAGAGCTTCCAGGCGAGACCGGCACCGGAGAAGGCAAGCAGCAGCGACAGGCCCGCGGCGAGCAACACCGTGAGCTGCTCGGAGCCGATGACGCCGGTCTCGTAGGCCAGGAGATCGCTGTACGCGCCGTAGGTCAGTCCCTCGACTGCACCGTACTCGCCGTCGAGCCAGCCCTGGAGGAACGTAATGTCCAGTCCGGTAAGCTTGGCGACCGGCGCGAGGTTGGCGATGCCCGCGACGAGTGCGAGCACGCCGAGCACGATCAGCGGAGCCTTGATCGACCAGCCGACCGGATGTGGGTCCTCGGCAGTCTCGGACCGCGGTTCACCGTGGAAGGTCAGGAAGACCATCCGGAACGTGTAGAAGCCGGTGAAAAAGACTGCGAGCAGCCCCATCACGTAGGCCGCGAGGATGACCGGCTCCTCGAGCCCGACGATCATCGCGTCGAACAGAATCTCGTCTTTGGACCAGAAGCCCGAGAACGGGATGATTCCCGCAAGCGCGAGCGCGCCGGCAAGGAACGTGTAGTAGGTGACGGGAGCCTTGTCCTTCAGGCCGCCCATCTTCCACATGTCCTGTTCGTGGTGCATGATGACGATGACGGAGCCGGCACCCAGGAACAGCAAGGCCTTGAAGAAGGCGTGGTTCATCAGGTGGAAGACTCCGGCGACGTAGCCGCCGACGCCCAGACCGAGCATCATGTAGCCGTACTGGCTGATCGTCGAATACGCCAGCACCTGCTTGATGTCGTCTTTGACGACGCCCATCGTCGCCGCGAACAGGGCAGTGAAGCCGCCGACGAAGGCGATGATCGCGAGTGCAGTCGGCGACAGTGCGTAGTAGCCGAACATCCGGGCGACCAGATAGACGCCGGCCGCGACCATCGTCGCCGCGTGAATGAGCGCGGAGACGGTGGTCGGACCTTCCATCGCGTCGGGCAGCCAGGTGTGCAGCGGGAACTGCGCGGATTTACCGATGACTCCGCCCAGGACGAGGAGGCCGGTGACCGTCACCCAGCTCTCGATCCCGATTCCGGCGGGCGTCCAGGCCTCGCCGGTGCCGTCCATGGCGGCTTCGGCGGCCGCGACGAACGATCCGTCACCGGCGAACTGCAGCGTGCCGAACGTCGCCGCGATCGCGACGACCCCGATCAGGAAGAAGTAGTCACCGAAACGGGTGACCAGGAACGCCTTCTTCGCCGCGGACGGAGCCGAGCGGGTGCGGAACCAGAACCCGATCAACAGGAACGAACACAGCCCCACCAGCTCGAAGAACATGAACGCCATCAGCAGGTTGTCCGCGAAGACGAACGCGAGCATGCTGAACGTAAAGAGGCCGAGACCGGCGTAATACCGCGGCAGGCCGGTCTCGCCCTCGGCGTTCATGTACCCGAGGCTGAAGACGTGGACGAGGAAGGCGATCAGCGAGACGATCACGAGCATCAGGGCCGACAGCGGATCGATCAAGATGCCGAACGTGAACTCGATCCCGCCGATTCCCGACGGGGTCTCGCCGATTGCCCACTCGTAGAGCGTCTCGTGATACACTTCGCCGCTCGCGACGGCAACCAGCATCAACACGGACAGCACGAGTGAGCCGAGCGTCGCGAAGATACCCGCGAACGCCCCTTTCTTCGGCATGTATTTGCCGAAGGCCAGGGCGATCACGAACGCCACGAGCGGGAACGCCGCTATCGCCGGAGCGTAGCTGAATACACCTTCCATCTTACCACCTCATCGTCGTCGGGACCGTGACGTCGACGTCACGGAAGTTGCGATACAGCACCAGGATGATCCCGAGCCCGACGGCGACCTCGGCGGCGGCAAGCGCCATCACGAACAGAGCGAACACCTGTCCGGTGAGGTCCCCGTGGTACAGCGCGAACGCGATCAAATTGATGTTGGCCGCGTTCAGCATGAGCTCGACTGACATCAGGAACATCAGTGCGTTGCGACGCGTCAGGATGCCAAAGAGGCCGATACAGAACAGCCCCATCGACAGGAGGACGTAGTGCTCGATACCGACGCTCATCGCGTCTCACCTCCCGTCGACTCCTCGTCGTCGCGGCCGTCGCCGCGTCCGTCGGTGACGGCCGGTCGGTCGCTCGAGGTCGGGGTCCCGTTCCCGGTTCCGGTAGCCACAGCGACACCGGTACCAGCATCAGCAGCCTGATTCGCCAGCGCCGAGACCGGCTCGCCTTCTTCCTCGCGTTTTGCGAGGACCAGTGAGGCGTCGAGCGCCGCGTCGAGGACGATCGCGATCAGCAGGAACGCCGCGAGGAACGGCTCCGTTCCAGCGACGCCGGCCTCGGCCTGCAGCGGCCCGAGGTTGAACAGCGCGTAGCCGATGGCGGCGGTGATCGAGTCGACGCCGAACCCGTCCGCCATCGTCTCGAACGACGTGTTCAGGACGATCATCGCCATTAGCCCGAAGAGAGCGACGGCCAGCAGGCCGGGGACGAGCGTCCGTCCGAGCCGGAGTTCCGGTTTGGTCGTCATCGCTGTACCACCTCGTCGGAGCTCGCACCGGTCGCGGTACCCTCGTCGGAGCCCTCACGCTGGGTGAGCATCACCGCGAAGGTGACCAGGATGAGTACGCCGCCGACGTAGACGAGCACCTGCATCATGGCGACGAACTCCGCGGCCAGCATGATGTAGTGGACCGCAACCGACAGCAGCGCCACGCCCAGCATGAGCGCCGCGTGCCAGGGGTCCTTGAGGAGCACGACCCCGGCACCGCTGGCGAGAGTCACGATCGCGAACAGCGCGAACGCGAGTGTTTCCATCATTGTTACTGGTAGTCGACCTCTCCTTCACCCTCGCCGATCCACGCGCCCCGGTCGGGTTCGCGTGACTCGAGCGGGTCGATGTCCTTGTACCACGGTACCGACTTCAGCTGTTCTTTGTTGTAGACCAGGTCCTGCTTGGTGTCACCGGTGAACTCGAAGTTCTGGGTGAGCAGGATGGCGTCGGTGGGACAGACCTCCTCACAGAGTCGACAGTAGATACACTGCCCGATGTGGAGGTTGTACTGTTCCCCGTTGCGCTGGTCGTCCATCACGATCTGGATGGTATCGTTTGGACAGACGTTCTCGCACTGGCGACACCAGATACACCGCTCCTGGCTCCACTTGTGGACGCCCCGGAACCGCGGTGAGACGTCGGGTGCGGTCTTGGGGTACTCCACAGTGAACGTGGAGCCGTCCAGCGCGTGTTTCATCGTCGTTGCCATGGATTTGAGTAGTCCGATCATTGAATCACCCCGACGATTGCTGCAGTCAGGAAGAGGTTAGCGAACGAAAGGACCAGCAGGCCCTTCCAGCCGATTTCGATGAGGTGGTCGATCCGGACCCGTGGAATAGCCGACCGAAGCCACTGGGTCAGCAGGAACACCGACCAGATCTTGATGATGAACCAGACGATCCCAAGCTCCGCCGGCCCGGGCCCCGCAGGGCCACCGAGGAAGATCGTCGTGATGATTGCCCCACCGAGGAAGATGTGGAGGAACTCCCCGAGATAGACCAACACGAAGTACACCGACGAGTACTCG
The DNA here is from genome assembly GCF_000337895.1 of Halobiforma nitratireducens JCM 10879. Classification (GTDB taxonomy): domain Archaea; phylum Halobacteriota; class Halobacteria; order Halobacteriales; family Natrialbaceae; genus Natronobacterium; species Natronobacterium nitratireducens. The sequence continues at coordinate 29,729 of NZ_AOMA01000078.1, read as the reverse complement.
GTCTGGTACCCAGCGACGAGCTCTGCCGGGGCTTCCGGCATGTCGAAGGGGTTCCGACCGACTTCGGCGAAGTTCGCGATCAGGAACAGCACGAACGCGAACGGATTGACGAGGGCGAACCACGCCGGAATCGCCCACTCGAGGCCGGGGATCGTAAACAGGGTCGTCTCGTTTTGGACGGCGACGATCTCGCTCATCCGGAGCGAGCCCGCAAAGAGCACGACCGACATCCCGGTCACGACAAGCGGGATTTCGTAGGCGATGTTCTGTGCGACCGCACGCAGCCCACCTAGCATCGAGTACTTGTTCCCCGAGGCGTAGCCGGCCATCATCAGACCGACCGAGGCGATCCCCGCGACGGCGAAGACGTACACCAGCCCGACTTCGGGGTCGGCGAGGTGGATGCCGCTTCCCATCGGGATCACGGCGAACCCGAGCAGCGCCGATCCGGCGATGATAATCGGTGCGAGGTCGTAGGCCGGTCGGTCTGCGTCTTCGGGAATGATGTTCTCCTTCGAGAGCAGACGGACGGAGTCGGCGACGATGACCAGAATGCCGCCCGGTCCGAGATGGTTGACCGCGATTCGATCCGTGAACGCGGCCGTGATCTTTCGTTTGGCCCAGGGGCCGGCGATGCCGGTCATCGCGAGCATCAGGCTGCCGACGATGAACGCACCGATAAACGCTGCGAGCAGTTCGCCGGCGACGCCGAACTCGGCGATCCCGGTCAGGTCGCCGATCAGTTCCGGGAGGAGTACCGTATCGCTCTGCAGTGGGGTCGGTGCCGTATTCATCGATCCACCTCTCCGAGCACGATGTCCAGACTACCGAGCGAGGCGACCAGGTCCGGAATGTACTCCCCTTCGGTCATCTCCGGCAGCGCCTGCAGGTTCGAGAAGCACGGACTCCGAATCTTGAACCGGCCTGGTTTATCGGTGCCGTCCGACCGGATGTAGATACCGAGTTCGCCCTTCGCCGCCTCGACCGCACGGTAAATCTCGCTGCCGGCGTCCGGCTTCAACGTCCGCGGGACGTTGGCCTGTACCTCGCGGTCGTCCTCGGGCCACTCCTCGAGCAGGTCGAGACACTGCTCGATGATCTTCGCGGACTCCTCGACTTCCTCCATCCGACAGAGCACCCGTGCGTAGTTGTCACAGCCGTCGCGGGTGACGACGTCCCAGTCGAGGTGCTCGTAGTAGCCGTACGGATCGTCCCGCCGGAGATCGTAGTCGACCCCGGAGCCACGGGCGACCGGCCCCGTACAGCCGTAGTCTTTGGCCACGTCGGGCTCGAGAACGCCGGTGTCGATACACCGGGTCTGGAAGATTTCGTTCGAGGTGACCATGTCGTTGTACTCGGCGACCTTCGCCGGGAGCTCGTCGAGGAAGTCCCGGGTCTGCTCGAAAAACTCCTCGCGGGGTTCCGGCAGGTCCCAGGCGACGCCGCCGACGCGGAAGTAGTTGAACATCATCCGCTGGCCCGTGAGGTCCTCGAGGATGTCCTGGACGACCTCGCGGTCGCGGAATGTGTACTGGAAGATGGCGGTGAACTCGCCGTAGACGTCCAGCGCGAAGGTCCCCAGCGCGAGCATATGCGAGGCGATCCGGCAGAGTTCGGCCCCCATCGTTCGGATGACCTGGGCGTACTCGGGAACCTCGATGTCGGCGAGGTCCTCGATCGCCCGCGCGTATGCCCACTCGTTGAGCAGCCCCGAGGAGACGTAGTCCCAGCGGTCGGGGTAGGGCATGATCTGGTGGCGGTAGGTCCCTTGCTGGCACATCTGCTCCTCACAGCGGTGCAGGTAACCGATGTCGGGATCGACATCGACGATAGTCTCGCCGTCCAGCACCGTTTTGACGTGGAGCACGCCGTGGGTCGCCGGGTGGTGTGGACCGACGTTCAGGAACATCGTGTCCGACTCGGCGTCGTGGTGGTCGTCGGCCAGCGGGTTCTCGTGTTCGGCCAGCGTGACGAGCTGGGGCTTGTCCTGGTCGTAATCGTCCGAGAGGGGGTGTCCCTGCCAGGTTTCGGGCAGGAGAATGCGCCGCAGGTCCGGGTGATCGGCGTACTCGATACCGACCAGGTCGTAGGCCTCCCGCTCGTGCCAGTCCGCCGTTCGGAACACCGGTTCCGCGCTCTCGCTTACCGGGTCGTCACGGGTCGTCGGTACGACGATACTGACCTCGTCGCTCGCGTCGTCGTACTTTTTGAGGTGGTAGATCGACTCGTACCGGTCCTCGTACTGCTGTGCGGTGACACACGAGAGGTGGTCGTATCCGGCCTCGTCTTTGAGGTCCCCCAGGACGCTCTGGACTTCGTCGGGGTTGACGACGAACCCGGGTGCGTTCTCGTGTTCGTCTCGCGCGAGCGCGCGGTCACCGATCAGTGCCTCGAGCTCTGCCTCCGTGACGTCTACTGTCTCGGCGTCCGACGTCTCCTCTAGTCCCGTGCTCATGGCGAATCAGCCCAGTTGTAACGCATCACGAGGTCGTCTTCGTCGATCTCGTCGGCTAGCTTCTGGACGAGCTCGTCCTCTGGGAGGTCCCCGAACTCCTCGAGTTCGTACGGCTTGACGACGACCGGTGAGGACTCCCCGTTCTGGATTCGCTCCTGGAGTTTGAGGATGCCGTAGATCAGCGCCTCCGGACGAGGGGGACAGCCCGGAACGTGGATGTCGATCGGGATGATCTCCTCGGCTCCTTTCACGACGTTGTACCCTTCCTGGAAGGGGCCCCCGGAGATCGTACACGATCCCATCCCGACCACGAACTTGGGTTCGGGCATCTGGTCGTAGACGCGTTTCATGCGCGGCCCGAACTTCGAGACGATCGTCCCGGGAACGATCATGACGTCGGCCTGTCGTGGGGAGGCTCGCGGCACACCGGCCCCGTAGCGGTCGACGTCGTGTTTGATCGCGTAGGTGTGGATCATCTCGATACTGCAGCAGGCGATTCCGAACTGCAGCATGAACATGGAGTTCCCGCGAACCCAGTTCATGAACTCGTCGAACTTCGTGAGGATAAACGGCGACGCGCCGAACGCCTCGCGAAGTTTCGAGTTGAAGCGGTCGTCGACGCCCTCGCCGATGCGGGAGTCGCGGGTGTCCGTCGACGGCGCTGTGCTGTCGTGTATCGCTTGTCGTGGTTGTGTTTCTGGTTCGTCGCTACCCATAGTTGATCACCGATCGGCCTCCACCTGACTAGGTGTTCGTGCCCACTGTACTGCGCCGTTGCGCCAGGCCCACGCGAGTCCGACGAGTAGGATGGCAACGAACGCGACCATCGGCCCGAGGATTTCGGCCAGCGAGATGGCGTCGTGGTTGATCGCATCCAGGTACACGACCGCCCACGGGAACAGTAGGACGGTCTCGATGTCGAAAACGAGGAACAGAAGCGCAACCATGTAGTACTGGATGTTAAACCGGACGCGCGTCCCGCCGGTCGGAACCTCGCCACTCTCGTAGGTGGCACGTTTGTTCGTTTCGGGTACGCTCGGACGTAGCAGGTACGACACCGCCATCATCCCCAGCGGTATCAACAGTCCTACGACCGCGAGTGCCCCGATCGCTATCCAGTCGTTCATCTCCGTAACGTTCGGAGGTTCAGACCGCACGCATATAAGGGTTGATTGTTCGTTTTCCGGGTCGTGACGTGCCAAGAGGCGGCTTCAGGGCTGAAAATGACCTGAACGATCACAGGGAACTATCTATCGATCTCCCAAGTCTGAATTAAATAGGCAGGCAAACGGGCTCCGAGCAACGCTCGAGGGGCTGTGAGACGTGTGGCTCTCGACGACCGCTTTCGAGCCGACAGGGGTCGGCCTCGGGAACTCGCGACAGAGTCTTAGCGTCGGCTGGCTGTCGTGTCAGTCCTCGCGGCCACGAAACGCCGGCGTTCCGTCGTCGTGGAGGGCTCGAGAGACCGTTCCGACGCCCTCACGCAGGTCCTCGTGGTAGGCGACCAGCCGCTCCCGAAGTTCCTCGTGCTCGCGTGCGAGAATCTGTGCAGCCGACAGCGCGGCGTTGAACGACTTGCCGGCGTCGACGGCGACCAGGGGTGCGCCGGTCGGCATTCCGATCACGCTGTCGACTGACTTCTCCTGGACCGGGACGCCGATCACCGGCAGCGGGTACGCGATCGAGGCGGTCATGTTCGGCAGGTCGGCCGACTTCCCGCCCGCGCCAGCGATAATCACCTCGAGTCCCCGATCTTCCGCCGTCTCGGCGTAGGCCATCATCAGGTCCGGCGTCCGATGTGCGGAGGTGACGTAGGTCTCGAATGTAAAGCGCTCGTCGGGCGGACTCTCGTAATTGGTCTGCTCCGCGAAGCCGAGTTCGTCGACGAAGGCGTCGTAGGCCCCACGACGCCGGCCGCCGGTCATCATCGTCTCGAGGTCGGAGTCGCTGCCCATGACGATCCCGACATCGGGTGTCGCGGCGGCGGATCGATCCTGATCGGCCTGCTTCTGGAACCTGTCGATGAGGTCGGTGACGCTGTCGGTCATGACTCGATCTCCTCCTGGGCGGGCACGAACGTCAGAGCCGACTCGAGTTCGCGGGCACGCTCGAGGAGGTCCTCGGTGTCGGTCGCGTCGTCACGGGCCGTCAGCGTGAGGTGGCCGAGTTTTCGCAGCGGCCGCGCCTCGCGTTTTCCGTACCAGTGGAGGTGTGCGCCGGGTGTCTCGAGAATCCGGTCGAGGTCCCGCAGCTGTGCGTCCTGGGACTCCTCGACATCGCCGAGCAGGTTCGTCATCACGGTCGGCGAGCGAAGATCGGTCGCGGCCAGCGGCCAGCCAAGCACCGCGCGGACGTGCTGTTCGAACTGCGAGCTCCGAGCGCCCTCGATGGTCCAGTGGCCGGAGTTATGGGGCCGAGGTGCGATTTCGTTGAGGAGAATCTCCCCGTCGGTTGTTTCGAACAGCTCGATTCCGTAGACGCCCCGCCCATCCATCACCTCGAGTACGTCCTCGGCGACCCGACGTGCACGCTCTTCGACGGCGTCGCTCGAGCGTGCGGGCACGATCGTCTCCCGGAGAATCTCGTCGACGTGGACGTTCTCCCCGATCGGGAACACGGCCGTCTCGTCGTCGCTTTTGGCAGCGATAACCGACACCTCACGCTCGAAGTCGACGAACGACTCGACCATCGCGGGGCCGGCGACGGACTCGAGAGCCTCTTCTGCCTCGGATTTCGATTCGACCGGAACGTTGCCGCGACCGTCGTAGCCGCCGGTGCGGGCCTTCAACATGACCGGCCCGCCGTAGTCGTCGATCGCGTCACGGATATCGTCGGCGTCCGATACGTCCCGAAACGGCGGGACGGGGACCTCTGCCTCTTCGAGTTCACGCTTCTGGACGAGTTTGTCGTGGATCGTCTCGAGCGTCGACGGCTTCGGGTGAACCGGCGTTCCGGAATCCTCGCTGACCCGCTCGAGGACGTTCTGGTCGGCGAGTTCGATCTCGAAAGTGAGGATGTCCGATCGTGCTGCCAGCTCCCGCATACCGGCCTCGTCGTCGAACTCCGCGACGATCTGATCGCGGGCCACGAGGGCGGCCGGACAGTCCGGCGTCGGGTCGAGGACGATCACCTCGACGCCCAGCGGTGCGGCCGCCTCCGCGAGCATTCGACCGAGTTGTCCGCCGCCGACGACCCCGATCGTCGGCCCCGGCGTCCGTAACGTTGTCATTGCGCGGCGATTGTCCACGCCGCCGCTTAAGCGTTCTCACTCTAGAACACGTCCGTGTGTACCGACCGCCCCGCGGATCATACATCTGGTCACGTTCGAGGACATTGTCGGGCGATCGAGCCGACGACCGGACGGGCCGTCCGGTCGGCCACGCAGCCGCCGCTTTCGCTCTGTCTCTCGCTTCGAGGACGACTGTCGAGAGCGCATCGACGGAGACGACACGACCGCCGGATGCCGGAAACACGGGGCGAGAACGGTACCTCTTTTACCCGCCGCCGCCACCGCACGGGTATGACCACGCTCGGACTGGTGGTCGCCGAGTTCAACCGTCCGATCACCGAGCAGATGGAGCAGGAGGCCCTCGAGGCCGCCGCCGACGGCGGCGCTACGGTCGCGGAGACGGTCCGCGTCCCGGGCGCGTACGACGCGCCCCTCGCTGCCGATCGACTCGCCCGCCTCGAGGAGATCGACGCCGTCGTCGTGATCGGAAGCGTGATCACCGGCGACACCGATCACGACCAGGTGATCACCGACGCCACCGCACAGCGGCTCTCGGACGTCAGTCTCGAGCGTGACACCCCCGTAACCCTCGGCGTGACCGGGCCCGGCATGTCCGCCGCAGAGGCTCGCGAACGGGTCGAAAACGCCGCGAAAGCCGTCGGCGGCGCGCTCGACCTCGTCGAGGAACTACCCGATCCACAGTAATCAGCCATGACCATGGAGTTTACCGACCGCCTGACTCGAGTCGAACCGTCCGCGACGCTTGCCATCTCGGCACTCGCGACCGAACTGGAAAACGAGGGGAAAGACGTCGTCGACCTTTCGGTCGGCGAGCCCGATTTCCCGACACCGGAGAACATCGTCGAAGCCGGCAAGGACGCGATGGACGCCGGCCACACCGGATACACCACCTCCGCGGGAATCATCGAGCTGCGGGAGGCCATCGCCGACAAACTCGCCGACGACGGCCTCGAGCACACCACCGACGAGATCATCGTCACGCCCGGTGCGAAACAGGCGCTGTACGAGATCGTCCAGGCACTCGTCGGCGAGGGCGACGAGGTCGTCCTGCTGGACCCGGCCTGGGTCTCCTACGAAGCGATGGTCAAGATGGCCGGCGGCGACCTCACGCGCGTCGACCTCTCCGAGACCGACTTCCAGCTCGAGCCCGCACTCGAGGAACTCGAGACTGCGGTCTCCGACGAAACCGAACTGCTCGTCGTCAACTCCCCGTCGAACCCCACCGGCGCGGTCTACTCCGACGCAGCCCTCGAGGGCGTCCGCGATCTTGCCGTCGAACACGACGTGACGGTTATTTCCGACGAAATCTACAAGGAGATCACCTACGGCGTCGAGCCGACGAGCCTCGGCACGCTCGAGGGGATGGAAGACCGAACCGTCACGGTCAACGGCTTCTCGAAAGCCTACTCGATGACCGGCTGGCGGCTCGGCTACTTCGCCGGCCCCGAGGACCTGATCGACCAGGCCGGCAAGCTCCACAGCCACTCCGTCTCCTCGGCCGTCAACTTCGTCCAGCACGCCGGTATCGAAGCCCTCGAGAACACCGACGAGGCCGTCGACGAGATGGTCGAGGCGTTCGAACGACGTCGCGATATGGTCGTTGGTCTGCTCGAGGACCACGGCGTCGATGTCGCCGTGCCGGATGGCGCGTTCTACATGATGTTGCCCGTAGACGACGACGATCAAGCCTGGTGCGAGGGTGCACTCGAGGACGCCCACGTCGCGACCGTCCCGGGTAGTGCGTTCGGTACGCCCGGCTACGCGCGGATTTCCTACGCCGCGAGCGAGGAGCGACTCGAGGAAGGGATCGAGCGGCTGGCCGAAGAAGGCTACCTCTGATATCTCACGGCGAAAGCGGTGAGGTTCCCTACTGGGGGTAGAACCAACGGAAACGAGGTGGTTCGCAGGTTCGCAACGCCACCGACGTCTCACTTCCTCCGCCGGTGCTTCCTACCGTGTACCGTGACTGTCGTCCGGCCGTTCTCCGTGTGTATCTGCGATTCTGTACCGAGTGGTGTCGACGAATGTTTTCCCAGAAGTTCCGACCGACAAGCAAAGAACTGGACCCGATCGCGGCCGGCGGCAGTCAGTCGTCGAGTTGATCCTGCAACCGGTTTTTCGCTTCCGTGCGGCGTTTCTTCGAGTAGACAGGGTTGTCGTCCGAGAAGTCGATCTCTATCCCGTCTAACGTCCGCCGGTAGATGTTCGTCCGTCGTCCCTTCTCGGAGAGTCGCCGCCCCTCACAGGTCAACAGCCCCGCGTCGACGAGCTCCTCGATCCGCCGGTAGCACGTGGCGATCGGTATCTCGACGTCCTCGCTCAGTGCCTGTGCGGACTTCGGCGTCCCCGCCGCACAGAGGATTTCCGCGCTGTACTTGTTTCCGAGTGCGGACAACACCGTAGTCGCATCCGCCCCCTTCGATTCCGTCCGGCTACGTGACATCGTCTTCCCTTTTCTAATTATCAGAATTGAATCTTGTGGTTAGCAAACTGTCGTATTAGGCCATCAATTCAACGATCTGAGGGTTTTGGGAGGAACGTCGTCGGACGAGACGCATTTGAAGGTCGGGGTCTAATGCCACGGTATGAACGTCGCGGTCGTCACGGTCGGGGACGAACTGCTCGCGGGGCAGACGACGAACACGAACGCTACGTGGCTCTGTGAGCGGTTTGCTCGGCGCGGCGTCTCCGTCGAGCGCGTCACCACGGTTCCGGACCGTATCGGCGACATCGCCCGCGTCGTCAACGAGTACCGTGCAGAGTACGACGCCGTCGTCGTCACCGGTGGCGTCGGACCGACCCACGACGACGTCACGATGGACGGCGTCGCCGCGGCGCTTGGCCGCCCGCTCGAGGAACACGAGGCCGCGCTGGCCTGGCTCGAGGAAGAGGGCTACTCCCGATCGGACCTGACGGAGGGGACGGCCGACCTCCCGGCCGGCGCGCGGGCGCTGCACAACGAGGTCGGGGTCGCACCCGGCGCTGCCGTCGAGGGCATCTACGTTCTCCCGGGCGTCCCCTCGGAGATGCGGGCGATGTTCCAATCGGTCGAAGAGGAGTTTTCGGGGACCGAAACCCACCGCGAGGAGGTCGTCGCCGACGAGCCCGAGAGCGCGTTACTGGACCGCCTCGAGTCGGTCCGAAACAGGTACGAGGTGTCGGTCGGCAGCTACCCTGGCGAGTCGGTTCGGATCGTACTCCAGGGAACGGAAAAAGAACCGGTTCGGAAGGCCGCCGACTGGTTGCGAGAGCGCGTGGACGCTCCGGCGTCCGAATCGCACCTCGACTCCTGACGGGATCGGGATCGGGACGGGACCGGGACCGGAACCGAGGTCGGAACCGGTACGGACACCGCTCTCCGGCACGGTAGGGCCGATCGAGTCCGATTCATCTCCACGGGAAAGGCAAGCGGGCGCGTCGATCAACGATACAGGTACACCAGCCAGACGACCGCGACGAGCAACCCGAGGAGCAGCGTCCCCCAGCCGACGATGTCCATCGGGAGTGTCGGTTCCGCTTCCAGCAGGACCTGCGTGAGTGTGTTCATGGTCGGCGATCCGTACCGAGCCCCCTTAGTTTTTCAGAAACCGCATCGAGTGCCGGCAACTCCCAGCAGCCGCTCACTTCGAGAGCGATGAGATGCTCGTCTCTGACGGGACGGCAGACACACGGACGGCGAACCCGCAGACTCACGTACGGTCACTGGCATAGTCACAGTATGGACGCTCTCGGCGTCGTCGTCAATCCGATCGCCGGCATGGGCGGTCGGGTCGGGCTGAAAGGAACTGACGGGAAAGTCGATGCGGCCCGCGAGCGTGGCGCAGAGCCACGTTCGCCCGAACGGGCCCGTGCCGCGTTGCGATCGCTCCGGGACCGCGAGCCCGACTGTACGGTCTACACGGCCGCAGGCGTGATGGGCGAACGCGCGGCTCGTGGGGTGGGGTTCGAGCCAGTCGTCGTCTACGACCCCGCGGACGATCACCCGGGAGAGCCGGCGAGACCCGATGATCCCGCGGACGCCGGAACGACCGCGGACGACACTCGCCGGGCAGTCCGTGCCCTCCTCGAGCGCGAGGTCGATCTCGTGTTGTTCGTCGGCGGGGACGGGACGGCGGTCGATGTCGCGGAGACGATCGAGGAAGCCAACGAGACGGACGAGGAGCGAACTCCGGTTCCCGTCCTCGGCGTTCCGGCAGGCGTCAAAATCTACTCGTCCGTGTTCGCCGTCACGCCCGAAGACGCCGGCCGAATCGCCGCGGAGTTCGACCGCGTCGGCAGCCGTGAAGTCAACGACATCGACGAGGAAGCCTACCGAGAGGGAGAGGTTCGTGCCGAACTGCGGGCAGTCGTTCCCGTCCCCGTGGCCGACGACGTCCAGTCGAGCAAGCAACTGGCCAGTGGCAGCGTCGATTCGCTGGCGACCGGCTTCGCACGCGAGATCGAACCCGGCCGAACGTACGTCTTCGGACCCGGAAGCACCGTCGGCGCGATCGAAGAAGCGCTGGGTCTCGAGCCGTCGCCGCTGGGCGTGGACGTGTGGCGTGTGGATACAGACGGGGACGGGACCGACGGGACACTCCTGGCTCGGGACGCCGCCGAGGAGGAACTCCTCGACGTTCTCGAGGAGCCGGCGACGATCGTCGTCTCGCCGATCGGCGGGCAGGGGTTCGTCTTCGGCCGCGGCAATCACCAGCTCTCCCCACCCGTGATCCGGCGAGCGGACGAACTCGAGGTCGTCGCCTCCGCGGAGAAGCTCGACGGGATCGACGCGTTACACGTCGACACCGACGACCCCGACCTCGACGAGGAGCTTCGAGGGTGGATACGGGTTCGAACCGGCCGATTCACGACGCGACTCGTCAAGGTCGCTTGATACTGCCGGACAAACCACTGCAGACACCGATCGCACTCGAGACGCAATCGGGTGTGGGCTGACCGTCGCTCAGTAGTACGAGACGAGGGGTCGCCGCGTACCGTACGATCACCGTTTGAGAGAGGTGCCCCTCGCCGACGAGAGCTACATATAAGGTTGGCCGACGCGTCCCGGCAACGCGACACAATATAATCACTCGTCGGAATATAAGGGCTGTATAGTCAAGATTAAGGTCAGTGCGAACAATATGCATCGTATGGAAACGCGGAAAGTGCAGCGACTGGGGCCGTCGACGCTGGCGATGACCCTCCCCGCCGAATGGGCGAGCGAACACGGAGTCGAGAAAGGCGACGAGGTGTCGCTGCGGACCAGCGGCAAGGGAACGCTGACAGTGATGCCCGAGTCGGCCAGTTCCGAAGAGACCGAAGCGATCATCCACGCCGACGACCTGACGGCCGACGCGGTCGAGCGCGCGATCGTCGCCCAGTACGTCCTCGGTCGACGCGTCATTCGAGTCGAGTGTGAGGACGGTGCCCTCGAGTCCGATCACATCAACGCGGTCTACCAGGCCGAAACCCAGCTCATGGGACTGGGCGTCATCGAGGAGACGCCCGAGAGCATTTCGATCCGCTGTTCCGTCGATCCCGAGGACTTCTCCCTGCACAACCTCCTCGAGCGACTCGAGCGAACGGGACAGACGATGCGCAGCGAGGGGATCAAGGCCCTGGCCCACGGCAACCCGGACCTCGCACAGCGGGCTCTGAACCGGGAACGGCAGGCGAACAAGATCTTCGTCCTCCTGTTGCGCCTGATCTTTACCGCCTACCAGAACCCCAACCTGGCGCGGGCGGTCGGTCTCAACAGCGGCTTCCCGCTGATCGGGTACCGTTCGATCGCGAAGAACCTCGAGTTGACCGCGGACAACGCCGAGGACATCGCCGACATCGTCATCGAGACCGACGGCCACTCGCTGGAGGTCGACGGCTCGGTAATGCGTGATATTCGGGAGCTGAACGAGCTGGTCGACGAAATCACGTCGCTGGCGGTCGAAGCAGCCGTCGAACGCGATTACGACAAATCCAACGAGGTCCGGCAACTGTTCCACGAGAGTGCCGACCGTGAGAACGAAATCCTGTCGGCGCTCCCGGAGATGCCAAACGAGGAACTGCTTCGCGTTCGAGAAGTGCTCGTGAGCCTCCAGCAGACCGCGGAGTACGCGATGCGAAACGCCGAAATCGCCGCGAACCTCGCGCTGAACGAAGAGTCGGTCCACACGACGATCAACTGAGACCGATCGGCCCACTAACGTCGGATCGGTTCTTGCCAATCGCTCACCGCGTGAGACTCGTTCACGCCAGTCGAAACAAGTGCAATTAAGAGACCGCGCTCACAACCGTCGGATATGGCTACGGAAACGGAGTCGACGACGGACAAAGGCGTTGGAATCGCGCTTGCGCTCGGGGCAGTCGCGACCATCGGCGCGCTCGTGATGTTGACCAGTGCACCGGAGATCGAGGCGGCGTGGGGCTTTGCGGCCGCAGTCATCTTTAGCTCGCTCGCGGTCGTCGGTATCCACCTCTGGGAGTAAGCATCGATCCGAGACGCACCGATCGCGACCGTCAAAACGGCTCTCCGACGTGCTTTCTCACATCCCGACTCCCCGAGCGTTGGTGTGGCCGACTCGAGTTCGGGAGATGATGGTCAGTCCTCAGTCCTCAGCCCTCAGTCCTCAGTCCTCAGCCCTCAGCCCTCAGTCCTCAGCTCTCGATCCCCAATCCGAACGACGCTCCGGTCGAGCCCGTCCCCTCGAGACACGAGGCCTGGCCTGAAGCCGACCGGATTCGTCGAACGACTGCTCGAGATCACCCGTGAGACGATAGCGGCCGGCGACTGTGACTACGAAGACTCGAGCGTGCGGACTTCGATCCGTCCGTCGTCGACGATTTCGACGCCGTACCGTCCCCCGTTCGAGACTTCGAACGAGACGACGACGTCGCCGTCCCCCGTCCCGTCGCCCAACAGCATGTCGATCGCCGAGGGGTCGACGTGTTCGTGGAGGACGAACCCGAGTTCCGTCGGGGCTTCGAGCGGGTCGACATCGGTGACGGCACAGATCGCGTGGACGGCGGCGATGCTGGCCGGCGTTTCGGCATCGTACTCGTACTCGACGACATCCGGTCCCGTCTCCGTACCGAGGTCGTCGACGGCTGGTTTCGTCGCGTCCATCACCCGCTGTGCCGATCCCGCGCGGAAAGACGGCTGTGGTGGCACTTGCAAGCGACCGATTTGAAACCTCGAGTCCGAACCGAGAGACGGTCGCGTCCGATGCGTTAGCCGCTTCCCCATCCGTTTTGAGTGCGCCGGACGAACCGCTCTGCATGGAGTACACCACGCTCGGGAACACCGGGACGGCCGTCTCGAGGCTCTGTTTCGGTACCTGGCGATTCGGCAAGAAACACGGCGACACGGTCGAGACTGACCGCGAGGAGGCCCACGACCTGCTGGATACCGCCTGGGAACAGGGAGTCAACTTCATCGACACCGCCAACGTCTACGGCGACCCCAACGGCACCAGCGAGGAGTGGATCGGCGAGTGGCTCGCCGATCACGACCGCGAGGATTTCGTCATCGCCTCGAAAGTGTACTTCCCCTTCGACGGCCGAGGTGAGCCCGGGCCGAACGACTCCGGCCTCGGGCGCAAGCACGTCCGGGCCCAGATCGAGGGGACGCTCGAGCGACTCGGGACCGACTACCTCGATCTCTACTATATCCACCGCTGGGACGACGACACGCCAATCAGGGAGACCCTCTCGGTGCTCACCGAGCTCGTCCGCGAGGGGAAAGTCCGCTACCTCGGTGCGAGTTCGATGGCCGCCTGGAAGCTCACGAAGGCGCTGTGGACCAGCGACGTGGACGGACTCGAGCGGTTCGACGTCACCCAGCCGATGGTCAACGCCGTCGAGTACGACGAGGTGAGCGACTATCTCGACGTTTGTGCCGACCAGGAGCTGGCGGTCTGTCCGTACTCTCCGCTTGCCGGCGGCTTTCTCACGGGCAAGTACGAACGGACCGAAGACGGCGGCTTCGAAGCCCCGGACGGGTCGCGAGGGAGTCTCGACGAGATGTTCGACGAGTATTACGTGACCGAGCAGGCCTGGGATGTACTCGACGCGGTCGACGATGTCGCGAACGAGATCGGTGCCACGCCGGCCCAGGTATCGCTGCGCTGGCTGATGGACCAGGACCGCGTTACCTGCGTACCGATCGTCGGCGCACGGACGCCCGCACAACTCGAGGAGAACGTCGGCGCGGTCGAGGTCGACCTGAGCGACGAGCAGTTCGAGCGAATCGAGAAAGCCCGCACGCTCGAGGAGTGAACGACCACCGGGGCCCGGCCGCGACCGGTAGAGCGATTCGCGAGCGATTCGCGAGCGGTTCGGGACCTTCGCTTGCACGCGGCGGCCTCGCTGGGCATCGTTCGTATCCCGGTGTGAACGGTGAGCCAGCCGCCGAACGCCTCGAAACCGCGGACAGAGCCATCGTCGGGCAGGAAGCTTAGCCGGTCCTCGTAAAACCCAGTGTGGTCGTCGTGCTCACCCGTATCGATCCACGGCGACGGGTTCGAAAACTGCCGCCACTCGCCGTCGGTGTCGACGAGCAGATCGTGAATCCAGCCGCCGGGATTCGGCTGCTCCCATCGAAACCGGAAGTTGATACGGTCGGAATCCTACCCGATCTGGGTCTGAAGTCGCTTCGACAGCCGCTCCGACCGCCAGTAGTTGGGCATACAGGTGGTCCTCGGATTACTCGAGCCGTCGTCGCTCGACGATCGCTTCCATTTCGGTGAGTGCTGCCTTCGCTTCCTGTCTGTTCGCCGCCAGCTCGGTCGAGATGTCCTCCGGGAGGTCCAGATCGGTCGCCAACAACAGAAGGCGATCGAGAACCGTGATCTCGAACCGTTCGTTCATCATCCCGGTACTCAACACGTCCAGATCACGAAGGGCCGGCGGGGCGTCCGTCGAAACGATCTCGTCTTTCTCCGCGAGGATTCCCTCCATGACGGGGCTCCCTTCGGCCCGGGGCTTCTCGTTCAGTTCCTCGAAAATGCGCTCGAGCCGGTGGATCTGTTCGACCGTCTCCGCCTCGTGATCCGCAAAGAGCGCCTCCACGTCGTCACTCGCCGCGGCGTCCGCGAGATCCGCGTGTAGATCGAGAATCTCGAGTTCCGCGTGATAGAGCTTCCGTAGTTCCCGTTCGAACGTCTCGGTCGGTGTCGTGGTCGTCATCGATTGGTTCTCCGGTGTCTGGTCGTAGTCCGTACTGTCTCCGAATGCGGCGAAACACAGGCATCCGACGCTGTGCTCCCCATCATTCGTCGAGTAGCTGTCCTCGAATGTGTTCCTGGACCGCCCGCGTGTCGACGTCCTCGCTTTCGAGCAGGACCCTGAGTTCCTGCGGTGAGAGTTCGTTTCCCGCCGCCAAGTCATCGAGAAGCGAGTCTCGGGGAAGCCCCACCGCATCGACCTCGAGGGTCACGTCCTGGACCAGATAGCCGTCTTCACGCCCTGCCCGGTGAAAGGCGTCGACGAGCAACCGTTCCGCCAACGGAGTCGCTCCGTCGTCCCCGGCCATCGCCGCGTCGATTCCCGTACTGTACAGCAGGAACGCGAGTGCGTCGCAAACGCCGTCGGACAGACGGTCGTCGTCGGTGACCGCCGTCTGCTCCGTTCCCGGCGTGCCGAACAGTTTCTCCCGCTCGTCGTCCTCGAGGTGCTCGAACAGTACCGAGAAATCGAGCAGCGAGTTGTAGACGCGCTCTCGGATATCCCGGCGGCGTTGGTAGCGCTGTTGTGTCGCGTGCTCCCCGTCGTATCGCTTCTCTCCCGTCAACCATCGCCGGTCTTCCGTCGTGAGCATCGCGTTTTTCCGGCCGGTCATAGGTGTTCCGTGGGCCTCGGTACGAGAGAGTGCCCGGAGTGGTAAATCGATATCGGTAGACCATATACGATAATCTATTTATCCTCGAGCAACGACGTGGAGACGTGACCGAGCAGCCGTTCGGCTGCGTCGGAGCCGTCGGTCTCAGCAGCTCAGTGACGGCGGTTGCCGGGGGAGAGCGGAAAAGAGAACGGAAACGAGAACGAGAACGGGCTCGGGCTCGGGATCGACGCAAATTCGAGGACGGAATCGGCGTCGCCACCGATAAAACCAGTCCGTGAAACGCGAGTTACGACTCGAGATACGATGTCAAGGGAGCAAGTCACCGTCGACGCGGAGGAAACAGGGCCGTTAGAGACGTTCCAGCAGTTCTTTTCGCTCAAACGGGACGTGCTCGTCCTGTCGCTGGCGATGTTCGCGTTCAGCCTCGGGTTCCAGATGACGAACCGGTTTCTCTCCGAGTATCTGGTCTTTCTCGGGGCGACGGGCCTCATCGTCGGGATCTGGGGGACGTTCGGGAACGTTATCGGTGCGGTGTACCCTTACTACGGCGGCGTCATCTCGGACCGCGTCGGGTCGCGTTACGCCCTGACGGTCTTCGGGTTCCTGTCGGCGATCGGCTTCGGCGTCTGGCTGGCAGCCGCGTTCGTCGATCCTATCGATCTCGGTATCGTCACCATCGAGCCGTGGGTGTGGGTGTTCGTCGGCCTCCTCCTCGCACAGTGTTGGAAGTCGTTCGGAATCGGCGGCCACTACGCGATCGTCAAGCAGGCTACCGAGCCGGATCGGCTGGCCCGCGGGTTCGCCAGCACGGAGACGTTCCGCCGAGCGGCGTTTCTCCTCGCACCGCTTATCGTCGCGGTATTGGTCGCCGACGAGTTCATGCCCGGATTCCTGGGGGTACTCGCGATCGCGATCGGGTTCGCGCTCCTCGGGACGGTGGTCCAGCACTTCATGTACGAGGCCGCCGAGGACACCGTCGGCAAGGAGTTCGACGGCTTCGGTCGGCTCGTCGAGGACCTCCGGGCACTGCCTGATCCGCTGCGCCCCCTGCTGGTGGCGGACACGTTCGTCCGCTTCGCAAACGGGATGGTGTACGTGTTCTTTATCCTGGTTATCACCCGGATGCTGGAGATCGGCTGGACGGTGACCCTGCCCGCAATCGGGACGATCGATCTCGCTCCGGCAGCGTTTTTCGGCGTGCTGTCGGGGATCGAAATGCTCGTCGCCTTGCTGACGATGGCCCCGGCGGCGAAGGTCGCCGAACGAACCGGGCTCAAACCGGTCGTCGGCTTCGGATTCTTCGTCTACGCTGCGTTCCCGGTCATGCTAATCTTCGCACCGGAGAGCGTCTGGGTACTGATCGCCCTGTTTGCGTTCTCCGGGCTGCGGTTCGCCGGACTCCCAGCGCACAAGGCCTTGATCGTCGGCCCGGCCGAGCAGGGGGCCGGAGGTCGCGTCACCGGCTCGTACTACTTCGTCCGCGGTCTCGTCGTGATCCCGAGCGGACTACTCGGCGGTATCCTCTGGCAGTACGCGACGCCCGAACTGGCGTTTACCGTCGCCTCGATCATCGGCATGATCGGTGTCGTCTACTTCGCCGTCTTCGGCGAGGAGTTCGAGGCCTACCAGTAGACGTTCGAGTCGGCTTCCGGCCTGCGGCCTTCGGCCAACACCCCGAGGAACCGTCCTAACTCGAGCCACTACCTTGCGTTCTCGATCGCATCGCCGACCGCATCCGGGTCGAGCGGCGTGTCTACGGTTTCGCCGTCGACGATCACTGTCGGCGTTGCCTCGACGCCTGCCTCCGCGCCACGCTCCCAGTCTGCAGCCAGCGTCGGGTAGTAGGTCTCGTCCTCGAGTGCGTCGGTCACGACATCAGGAGCGACATCGACGGCGTCGGCGTCGGCGGCCACAGCCAATTCGTCGTCGCTCTCGCGTTCGTCGGCCATGACGCTCGATTTGTACGCGAAAAACGCCCCATTGGGGTCGTCGTCGCTCCGCGTTGCGGCCTGTACCGCGCGGGCAGCGTTGGCCATCTCGAGCGACGCGGCGGCGGCCATCACGACGAAATCGTAGTGGCGATACTCGATCACACCCGGCTCGATGTACGCCGACTCGAGTACCGGGAACACGTCGGCCTGGAACTCCTGGCAAGCGTCGCAGCCTGGGTCCTCGTAGACGTCGACTGGTATCGTA
Source organism: Halobiforma nitratireducens JCM 10879 (assembly GCF_000337895.1). GTDB lineage: Archaea > Halobacteriota > Halobacteria > Halobacteriales > Natrialbaceae > Natronobacterium > Natronobacterium nitratireducens. Next base: position 12,014 of record NZ_AOMA01000078.1, on the reverse strand, counting down.
CCGTCGCCCAGCGTCGGTACCGGGAGTTGTCGATCGGGGTCGATACCCTCGAGTTCGTCGGGCATCGAGGCATCGAACAGCGCGGTACAGCCGGCGGTGCTGACGGCGGCTGTACCGGCGGCCGCGGCGAGAAACGAGCGACGATTCATCGACGGCGTTAGCGCTTGCGGACCGTTAGGCGTATCGGTGGCTTCGACTAGACGAGTACGAGCGCGTCGACCAGCACTGCAACGAGAACGGCACCGAGGAAGGCGTTCGAGGCGTGGAACGAGCGAAACGCCGCTGCCTCGGTCTGCTCGAAGTGCAAGACGACGGCCGTCCAGAGGAAGACGGCACCGAAGATCGCGACCGCGGCCGCGTAGATCGCGCCGAGATCGGTGATCCAGGCGAGCGCGACCGTGCCGACGAGCGTCCCGGCCAGGTAGTAGACGATGTGTTTTCGGGTCTCGGTCTCACCGCGGACGACGGGCATCATCGGGAATCCGCCGCGGGCGTAGTCGTCTTTGTACGCCAGCGCGAGGTTGTAGAAGTGCGCGGGCGTCCACAGGAAGATGACGCCGGCCAGTGCAAGCGCCGGCAGCCCGATTTCGTTGGTGACGGCCGCCCAACCGATCAGGGCCGGAAGCGCACCGGCGAAGCCACCGATGACCGTGTTCTGGACCGTATTGGGCTTGAGCAACAGGGTGTAGACGACGCTGTAAAACAGGATCGCTGCGAGCCCAAGCGCCGCCGCGAGCCGGTTGATCGTCAGGAAGACGCCGAGCGAGGCGACGGTCAGCAGGCCCCCGAACACCATCGCGTTTCGAACCGGGATCAGGTCGGTCGCCAGCGGTCGGTCCGCCGTGCGGGACATCTTCCGATCGACATCGCGCTCGAGAACGTGGTTGAACGTGCCCGAGGCACCGATCGCGAGGACGCCGCCGCCGAGCGTCGCGACGATGGTATGTGCATCCAACGCGGGTCCGGCCGCGAGCGCCATTCCCGCGGCTGCGACGAGACAGAGCAACCACATCAGCCGTGGCTTCATCATCTTGAAGTAGGCGAACCCGGTGAGTTTGGCGCGTTCGAGGCCGCTCGAGGGAAGCGTTCGTTCGTCGGCCGTGGCTGCGGGTTCCGGTTCGCCCGCATCGAGTTCGATCGCGTCGTCTTCTTCGCCCGTCGTGATCTCGAGGTCCCAGGCGAGCGCGAGGACGACCCCGCCGAAGATGACGACGCCGAGCCCGAGGTGCAGTCCCGGCGTGATCGCGGCAGGACCCAGGGTCGCGGTCGCCGCCCCGACGCCGACCTGCACGGCGTAGAGGCCCGCCGAGGCGAGCAGCGTTGCGCCGACACGACGCGATGCGTCGCCGACGACCGCGGCGACGACGGACGCGAGGACGAGCGCGCCGACCAGTACGGCGGCGAGCCGGTGGCCCCAGACGATCACGAGTTGGGTCTGACTCAGCGGGTCCGTGGGCACGTGGCAGGTCGGCCACGTCGAACACGCCGAACCAGCGTTCGTGATCGTGGTCGTCGCGCCGACGATCAACAAGACGTAAACGCCCAGCGCAGTCGCTGCGAGCAGTGCGGAGAACCGTCGATGGGTCCGGATCGGGCGGGGAAACGACTCAGTTGCCACGGCTATTCTCGTCTGAATCGTTCGACTCCGCGTATTTATGATTCCCGCTTTTTCCCCCTATTCGAGGGACAGTGAAGATTGTTCCGCGGGATATTACATTCCCATGTCGTCGGCCGCGGCCGGCACTGGAAGCTCACGGGCCGAGACGCCAAGCAGTTCCGCCGCGTGGTCAAGCGCCATGTCGAACCCGTAGTAGCGCTCGAGTTCGTCGCCGGTCGCCGTCGGTCGGACCTTCAGCATGGCGTAGCCCTCGACGTTCTGGGCGATCGCAGCGGTTGCGGCCGTCCCGGCAGTGCGCTCGAACTCGAGGAGACGTTCCTCGTCGGTCTCGCGGTAGGTCGCCTCGATGCCTGCGTTCGCGGCGGTTCGGTCGTTGGGGTCGGTTTCGGAACCGTCGCCGTCGGGTTCGGTCTCCCGGTCGGTCATACGTCACCATCGGGATTCGAGCACCGGGAAGCTGTCGGTTTCGACAATCGTGCTCACAAACGAGGTCCCGAGGACGATGGGGTTGGACACTCGCGATCTGTTCGATACCGGTACCGCTTTTTCGCCGCCGACGAGAGGGCGTGTCGTGAGCCGTCCGGAGCCGCCCACACGCCGCCCGATCGCGGAGTTTCGCCTCACCCGGCCCGTCGCCTGCCAGTGGCTCGCGACCGCTGTGGTGGCGTTTTTCGCGTTCGCGTACGCTTTCGGCCACGTGCTCGCGATCGCTCGAGGACGGACACTCGAGCCGATCGTCGTTGACCCCGCGCCGCCGTTCGTCCGCTGGTCGTTGGTCCTCTCGCTCGGGCTGGTGGCGCTGACGGTCGTCCTCCACGAGTTGCTCCACGGCGTCTTCATCACCAGGTACAGCGATCGAAAGACGGGCGGGCCGACCTACGGAATCGGCATCTCGTACTTCGTGCTCCCATACGCGTACGCAGAAACCGAGGGGACGGCGTTTACCCGCCGGGAGATGCTCGTCGTCCTGCTCGCGCCGTTCGTCGGTATCACTGCGCTCGGGCTGGTTACGATCGCGGTCTACCCGTCCCCCGCGTTGCTCGTGCCGCTGGCAGCCAACGCCGCGGGGTCGGTCGGCGATCTCTGGATGGCCGCGACGCTGCTGCGGTACCCCTCGAGCGTGCGGGTTACGGAGCTCGGGCGTGTTCGTGGCGCGGCCAGCGACGAAGGAGACGACGAAAGCGGCGAGCGCGAAGCCGACGAAAGCGACGACCGCACCAAGGGGAACCGGCCCCCACAGGGGTTCGCCATATACGGCCCGTCGGCGGACCACGTCGCCGAACCCGACTCGCGAGTCGTCGTCGTACTGTGCTCGAGCATCGCCGTCGGAGCGGTCGGCACGCTTGCAGTGTTGCTCGGCGCGACTATCGCCAGCGTGCTCGTCTCGCTGGCAGTCGGCTCCGGGAGCGTCGTAATCGGCGATCCGAACGGCTGGCTCCTCTTCCGGCACGAACTCCGAAGCGACGGGGGAGCCGTCATCGAAGTCGGCGCGTCGCTCGTCGTCGCCGTCTCGGCGCTTGGCGGCGTCTGCTGGACCGGTGTCTCCGCCGTTCGCGGGAGTCTCGACCTCGGATGAGACTATTGGACAACAGTCGGTACACCCCCGATCGCGACTCGAGTGCGGTCGGTGTGCACAATGGTTTGTCCGACAGTATGAGTGTCTGTAGCGACAGATGACGTGAAGACGAAACCGTAACGAACGACCGGCTCGACGACGCCAGTCCACGTATCTATGACCAAATGGCTCCAGAGCGGCCGACGGCGAGACATCTGTGTCCTGCTTGCCGGCGACGGACAACTCCGCGGACAGCAGCTCAAGTCCCGGCTCGAGTCTCACTACGACGAGCGTATCGACCCGAAATCGTTCTACGGCTCGCTGTCGGCACTGGTCGAGTCGGGATTCGTCGAGGAGCGAACGGACGGTATCCACGACGTGTACGCGCTCACCGACGCGGGAGAACGACGGGTACGAGAGCACTACGAGTGGCTCCAGACCCACCTCGAAGCGGAGGACGACGAACAGGATTGACCGTCGAAAACAGTCGGCACGTCGGCCCTACGTTTATCAAGTTTCGAACGAACACTGGTCACGAATGGGAGAGCGCACCGTTACGACGGAAGCGACGGGAACGGCGACGTGTGACCCGGAGCGGGCCCAGGTCGAACTGACCGTCGCTCGCGGCGGTCCGACCCCCGACAGCGCACGAACAGCGGCCGAAGACGGGATCGAACGCGTCCGGGACTCGCTGTCGGGCAACCACCGAAGTCGGCGGACGAACGTCCGGATAACGGAGACGACTGACTTCGACGACGCCGACGAGACGGTCGTCGCAGCCGTCTCACTCGCGGTAGACACCGATCCGGACGCTGCGATCGACGTCGTCACCGCAGGGGCCAACGCCGGAGCCGAAATCGACGGGATCGAGTTCGGGCTCGAGGCGGAGACTCGCAACCGACTGTACGAACGAGCACTCGAGGACGGCGTCGAACGCACGCGTCGACGCGCCGAAACGATAGTCGAATGCGAGCGGCTGGCGTTGGGGAAAGTCATCAGTATCGAAACGACCGAACGAGCACTCGGCGAGGAGCCACGGTCGACACTTCTCGACGCCACGTCGGCTACACCATCCGCTCGTAATATTCGGCCGAACCCGATTGACGTGGCCGTCGACGTGACGGCGACGTACCGAATCGTGTAAACTACCCCACCCTATCGTGAAACGCTTCCGTGAAGCGAGTTCCCGGCGCGACCGAATACGGATCACAACTGCGTCGGAAGCGACTTTCAACGGCCCGTCTGCACAGTGAGACGAGGAGTCGGTGTCCCTACTCCTCGAGCAGTTGGTCGCCGATCGTGTTCCGCAGCACTTCGCTGGTGCCCTCGTAAATCTCGTTGAGCTTGGCGTCGCGGTAGAACCGCTCGGCGGGGAAGTCCTTCGTGTAGCCGTACCCCCCGTGGATCTGGATGCCTTCGTTAGCGACCTCGCGGCTGACCTCGCTTGCGTACAGCTTGGCCTGGGCGGCGTCTTTGATGTAGTTCTCGCCACGGATTTTCTTGTCAGCGGCCTTGTGCATGAGCATCTTGGCGGCCTGGATTTTCGTGTCCATGTCCGCCAGTTTGTGTTTGATCGACTGGAACTCGCCGATCGGCTGGCCGAACTGCTCGCGTTCGTTCGCGTAGTCCCTGGCGTTTTCGAAGGCAGCACGGGCGATACCGACGCCACGGGCGGCGATCGTGATGCGGCCGCCGTTGAGGGTCTTCAGGGCGTGGACGAACCCGTCGCCTTCCGCGCCCAACAGCCGGTCTTCGGGGATACGCAGGTCGTCGAATCGCAGCTCCGCCGTCGGACACCCCTTGTCGCCGAGTTTCTCCTCCGTGTTCTCGACGATGAAGCCATCGTCTTCCTCGGGACGGACGATAAACGACGAGATTCCCTTGTTCCCTGCCTCCGGATCGGTCTTGGCGAAGACCGTGACAGTGTCGGCGACGGAGCCGTTCGAAATCCAGAGCTTACCGCCGTCGATCACGTACTCGTCGCCGTCTTTCTCCGCGGTAGTCTCCATGGCCGGAACGTCACTGCCCGCACCTGCCTCCGAGAGCGCGAACGCACCGATATCTCGTCCCTCCGCCAGCGGCGTCAGGTACTCCTCTTTCTGGGACTCGTCGCCGAACTCGTAGAGCATGTTCCCCGCAAGCGAGATGTGAGCCGCGACGATCGTTCCCAGGCCACCCGAGCCACGCGAGATCTCCTCGAGGCCGATGGCGTAGGAGTGATAATCCAGCCCGGCACCCCCGTACTCCTCGGGGAACGGCATCCCCATCAGCCCGAGATCCGCCATCTCGTCGACGAGGTCCTGCGGGAACTCGTCTTCGTGGTCGATTTCGTCCGCGACGGGGACGACCTCCTCGTCGACGAATTCCGATACCATGTCCCGGATCTGCCGTTGCTCTGCCGAGAGTGCGAAGTCCATACCCGGGTTTCGTGGGGTCTGCCCTTCATTGTTACCACACTCGTATGACGTTCACTTCCGTGGATCAACGGCTCACGGCCGACCGTTCGACGGCAAAAGCGGCGACGGCGGCACATTCGACGATCAGTTCGGTAGACGAACGGCAGTTGCGACAGGCGTGGTCAGGAATCCCGACCGTATTCCGCCGGGACCGCGGCGTTTTTCCGGGATGGGCCCAAAATATCCTCGAGTAGATGACCTCCGGCCAGCCCGAATACGGAACCCACGCCGATCTGGAGTGGTGTTACGACGCGGTTCACGGCGTCTCGCGGACGTTCTCTATTACTATCGATCGGCTCGAGGAGCCGATGGCGAAACATATCTGCGTCGGCTACCTTTTATGTAGAGTTGCCGACACGATAGAGGACGCCGGTCACATCCCGCCGGAGACCCAGACCGAACTGCTCGAGGAGTACGACCGACTGCTCGATCCGGAGACCGACACCGACCGCACCGTCGCCGCGTTCATGGACGAGGTCGAGCCCTGGGTTCCGGACCCCGAAAAGCGAAACGAGGACTGGGAAGTCGTCGCCGAGACGCCCCGTGTGCTCGGCACGTTCGAGTCCCTGGACGAAGAGCCCCGCGAGATCATGCGCGATCCCGTCCGCGAACTCGTCGACGGAATGGCGATGTTCACCGACCGCTACGCCGACGAGGGCGGGCTCCGACTGCAGACTCTGGAAGAGCTCGAGGAGTACTGCTGGTACGCCGCCGGCACCGTCGGGACGCTCATCACCGGGCTGGTCGCCCGCGGCGCGTCCGAACAACGGGCCGAAGAGATGCGAGACAACGCCCGCTCGTTCGCGTTGCTCTTGCAGCTGGTCAACATCGCCAAAGATGTCGAGAACGACTATCACGAGGAGAACAACGTCTACCTCCCGGCCGAGTGGCTCGAGGAGGAAAACGTCGCGATCGAGGAGGTGACCCGCGAGGAGAACCACGGCGCGGTCACCAACGTCATCCAACGGGTTACCGACCGCGCGGAAACGTACGTCGACGACGCTCACCGCTACCTCGAGGTCGTCCCCGAGCGCCACGGAAACCGGCTCTCGGCGTGGGCGATCCCGTACCTGCTCGCGGTCGGAACGATGCGCGAACTCCGAGAGCGTCCGGAAGACGTCGTCAAGGAAGGCGACGTGAAGGTCCCCCGCGCGGAAGTGTACGCACTCATCCAGCAGTTCGAAGGCGAGGTCTCGCGCTCGCGACTCGAGGACCTCCGCCGTGAGATGGCCGAGAAGCCACTCCACCAGTAACGACATCCGAACCTCGTTTTCGGCGAGACACAGACTGGGGCGGAGACTGAGGATGTCCAAGACCGTCGGTTGAAACGCTGGTAAGATCACCAAAACGTCGACCTCGCCGGGTTCCGGCTCGAGCCGGACCGTTCTACCGGGGCACTCGAGAGGGCGGTCGACGGCGACGAGGCCTACTCGTAGTCGTAGAAGCCCTCGCCGGTCTTCTTGCCGAGGTCGCCGGCTTCGACCTTCCGTTTGAGGAGGTACGCGGGTTTGTACCGATCGCCGAGTTCCTCGTAGAGGGTCTCGGAGGCGTGAAGACAGACGTCGAGACCGATGTGGTCGGCGAGTTTCAGTGGTCCCATGGGGACGTTCGTCCCCAGTTCCATCCCCGCGTCGATGTCCTCCTTGGAGGCGACGCCCTCGTCGTACGCTCGAATGCCCTCGTTGATCCAGGGCATGAGAATGCGATTGGTGACGAAACCGGGTTTGTCGTCCGATTCCCAGGTTGTCTTTCCGAGGTCTTCGGCAAGCTCGTGGGCCAGGTCGGTGACCTCGTCGGTCGTCTTCTCGCCGACGACGACTTCGACGCCCTCCATGATCGGGACCGGGTTCATGAAGTGCAGTCCGATCACGCGCTCCGGGTGTTCGAGGTCCGAGGCGATCGACGTGATCGACAGCGTGCTCGTGTTCGTTGCGAGGATCACGTCGTCGTCACAGACGCGCTCGAGGTCGGCGAACGCGTCCTTTTTGACCTCCATATCTTCGAGGGCGGCCTCGACGACGAGATCGCGGTCGTCGAACGTCTCGAGGTTCGTCGTCCCGTCGATGCGCCCGCGGATCGTCTCGGGGTCTTCCTCGAGGTCACCCCGCGAATCGAGTCGACCGAGGCTGTCCTCGATCGATTCGAACCCGTTTTCGACGAACTCTGCTTCGATGTCCCGCATCACGACGTCGTACCCGTGGGTTGCTGCGACCTGCGCGATGCCGCTGCCCATGGTTCCTGCGCCGACGACGCCGATCCGTTCGATCCGATCGCGAACCATGGACAGTGATTCAGCCGACGATTCCGTAAGTGTGCCGGTTGGTTTCGACCGATGAGCCAGTCACGTCCGCCGAGAGTGACCGTTCGGGCGGTACGCTCCGCGATCGGTCGTGGTCGTCCGAAGAGATGTCGACGAGTGGAGAATAAAATTCAAGGCGAGACAGTGTGAGATACAGCCAACTGGTGGATCGCGTGAGCAAGGAATACGTCGTCGGGTCGACAGATTCGGGCCCGGAGGACACTGAGGGGTCCCGGATCGGTGGGGACGAACGCGCCACACTCGAGGAGGCGGGCCTCGAACCGGCCGCGGTTCGAGAGAAGCGCCACTCCTACCGATCGCTGCTGGAGGCGGGGGTCGACGAGTCGGTCGCCGACGACCTGCGACGGAAGTTCTCGCTGCCGTGGTCGTTCGTCAGCGACGGCGACGGTGACGGGGACCTCGATCGACGCTCGAACGAGGTCCGAGGGCTCGGCGAAGCCGAACGGGAGTGGATCGCCGTCAGCGACGACGAGGACTGGCAGTCCTTCGAGTACGAGGCCGAGTTCGAGACGGTCGGTCGGGAACGACCGGACGAACGTCCGTACCCGAAGCCGACGCCCGTTACCGCCGTCACTGGCGTCGGCCCGGACGATGCGGACACACTGGCCGAGGCCGGCATCCGATCGGCCGAACGCCTGGCGACGATTACTGCAACCGAGGTCGCCAACGCACTCGATCTCGACGTGTTACACGTTCGCGCATGGCGACACAACGCACGCGAACTGGTCGATTAACCTCGGATGCCCGTTCTCGCCGTCGTCGAAGGGTGGTTCTACTCTCGGTAGGGGCCGTGCCGTCCGTCGGTTTCGTGGACAATTACTACAGAAGTACGTAATTTCGATAATCAGGACCATCAGAGATATATAGCGGACTGTCGGACCATCTACCAGATGATCCCGATCGACGACTCCCCGATCGTTCGCGACGGCAAATCACTGATCCTGGCGATGGACCACGGGCTCGAGCACGGGCCTGTAGACTTCGAGGAGGTTCCCGAGAAGCTCGATCCCTCGACGGTGTTCGAGACGGCGACTCACGACGCCGTCTCCTGTATGGCGGTCCAGAAGGGGATCGCGGAGGGGTACTACCCCAGCTTCGAGGACGACGTCAACCTCCTGTTGAAGATCAACGGCACGTCGAACCTCTGGATGGGCGAGTACGACTCGGCGGTCAACTGCTCGGTCGACTACGCGGCCGAACTCGGCGCAGACGCCATCGGATTCACGCTCTATGGCGGCTCGAACCACGAGGTCGAGATGGCCGAGGAGTTCCGCGACGTTCAGGAGGACGCCCGCGAGCACGACCTGCCGGTCGTCATGTGGTCGTACCCCCGTGGCCAGGGGCTCAAAAACGATACCAAGCCGGAGGTCATCTCCTATGCAACCCGACTCGGGCTCGAGCTGGGTGCCGACATCGCGAAGGTCAAGTACCCCGGTAGCGCCGAGGCGATGGAACACGCCTGCAAGTGCGCCGGTGACATGAACGTCGTCATGAGCGGCGGCTCCAAGACATCGGACTACGAGTTCCTCTCGACCGTCGAGGCCGCGATCAACGCCGGCGCGACGGGGCTGGCCGTCGGCCGCAACGTCTGGCAACGCGAGAACCCGACGCGTATCCTCGACGCCCTCGAGAAGGTCATTTACGAGGAGGAAACGGCCGACGCCGCGCTCGAGGCCACGGAGTAGGATGTCCGCCACCGATCCCGATCGCGATCGTGACCGTGACCGTGACCCGGACCCAGACCCCGAACCCGGATCAGGGCTCGATCCCGTCGAGAACGTCGTTGCCACGATCGCTCGCTCGGCAGCCGAGATTCGCCAGGGACTGGTCGGTCGCAGAGGGAAAGCCGACGAAGAGAACCCGAGCGGCGAGGTCCAGGCCGAGGCGGACGTGTGGGCCGACGAGTTGCTCGCCGACCGGCTGACCTCGATCGACGGCGTCGGCCAGTACGCAAGCGAGGAACGCTCGGAGATCATCGACGGCGGGGACGAGCAGGTGTACGTCGCCGTCGACCCCCTCGACGGCTCGTCGAACCTGCAATCGAACAACACGATGGGGACGGTGTTTGGCATCTACGAGGAGCCGCTTCCAGCGCCCGGGACGGCCCTGGTCGCCTCCGGCTGGATCCTCTATGGACCGATCACGACGATGGCCTACGCCCGCGACGGATCGGTTACGAAGTACGAACTCACGGGCGGCGAGCGAACCGTCGTCGAGGAAGAGATCACTCTGCCCGACGACCCGCTCGTCTACGGCTTCGGCGGCCGGGTCCCACACTGGCACGACGAGTTTCGGACATACGTCCGCGAGATCGAGTCGAACCCGGATCACAAGCTCCGGTACGGCGGTGCGATGATCGGCGATGTCAACCAGGTGTTGACCTATGGCGGCATCTTCGCCTACCCCGCCCTCGAGGACAGCCCCCGCGGCAAACTGCGCCTGCAGTTCGAGTGTAACCCGATCGCGTACCTCATCGAGGCGGCCGGCGGTCGCTCTTCCGACGGCAGCCAGTCGATTCTCGAGGTCGAACCGACGGACCTCCACGACAGGGCTCCGCTACACGTCGGCAACGCCGAGTTGATCGACCGTCTCGAGGACGCGCTCGCCTAGTACGGGTTGCTTTCGTATTGAGGCCCCGTAGGGTGGCCTGCCACTCGAGCGTACGGCCTTCACCCTAGAGGTAGCTCGTGGGCGTTCACACTGTTCTCGCTGTAAGAGCCCGGATCGGGTTCGCCAGTCGACAGGGCAATCTTTACACACTGACGACACGAGTTGGTCACCAATGACGAGGTCACGAACGGAGTCCGGGTGGCTGGGGTCTACGAGAATCTTCGAGGAGCCGTCCGGCTGGCCGGTCAACGCGCTCGTCTTCTTGCTGGCTGCCACCAGTTTCACGGTATCGTTCGTTCGCGGGAACACCGTCTGGATGACGTTGGGCTGGATTTTCGTCGTCCTCGCGGTCGCCGAATCGGTTCCGTCGGGACGAACGACCCTCGCGGGAGCCGTCCGGATCGGCGGCCTCGGTCTCGTTGTCCTCGCTGCCATCGCGGTCGACTCCGGGCTCGTCACGTAGCCACGATCGTGTCTGTGGCCATCGGGTCGTCTCGGTTTCGATCCGCTGGGTCAGACGGTCCGCTCGAGCCCAGGGACACATTGGTCGTGGAGAGAACACAGCAAAGGAGAGAGAAAAGAGGATCGTTGCGCCAGACCGAAGAGTCGGTGTTACGCGAGAGCTGCAGACGACGGACCTTGGCGTCGGCTGGTCACACTGATCAAGCGGAGTGTCCCGTCCTCGCGTATCAGGACGTGTCAAGCGACGGTTTTCACACTGTCGGGCAGCAGTCAATGCGATCGGCTTGCCGTCGTTCCATCTGACAGTCGCAGTCGAACGATTTTGTACACGACGGACGGAGAGACCAGACCGACGAGGAAACGACAACTCATCACCCGACGGTAGTGAACACCGCGTACAACCGAGAGTACCGACAGGAAGACGACCGGGTACCCACGGGATTATCCCGCTGCGTCTGGGAGAGGGCCGTGCCATGCAGGACGCTCACGCCCGGCTGGAAGCGGACATCGCCGCTCTCGAGGAGCTACCGGTGTTCGTCGCCTACAACGCGAACGTCGACGCGATCGTTCGGGTCGACGAGGAACTCGAGTCGGTCCTCGAGCGGCCGTCCGATCCCGGCTCCGAACTACCCGCGAGCCCACTGGCGTCGAAACGCGAACTCGCAGCGGCGATCGCACACACGATGGCAGCGGGCCGTGGCGACGAGTTCGCGATGACCGACGCGTTCGCCGCGACTCTCGAGTCGGAACTGGAGCCCGACAGCCAGCAGATGGGTGGCCAGGCGGGGATTATACGAAATCAAGGAGAATATCTACGGCTTTAGCCGCAGGATGAATCCGACAACTTGGAATCAGCCCACGTTCGACACTCCAGTTCGAGTTTCCAATACGTACTTTGAACTGTCAAGAACCGCTATACAACGGTAAGGTCAGGTCGGAACGAAGCGGATTCCGAACGACCTTCGGAGGCGGCCTCGCCGCCACTCAATGAGA
>NZ_AOMA01000077.1 GCF_000337895.1 Halobiforma nitratireducens JCM 10879 | reverse complement strand
CTGGGTTAGATGCGGACTCCCGTGAAGTGGCGGCGTCCATGGTTGCAGACCTGAAACTCCCACCGCTCGGGATTCCTCCGCGTGAACGCGGAGGAGGATGTCAAGACAAACCTGCTTACCGCGCTGGGAACCGCACCGATCACGTACACGTATCTGGTTTCGGAGCGGCAGCTATCGATGTTCGAGCGCCCCGAAACAGTTCGGTATCCGGCAGTCGAGGACGGTCAGGTGAGCTACGTTCCCCTCCCAGAGGCCGTCACCGCGGATCGTACCAAGATCAACTGGGTCTTCGAGTTCGGGGATGGAGACGAGTTCTTCGGCGTGACCGCGCCGACGGACGCTCGGTTCATCGCCGCCTCGAGGCCGCCGGAGTTCGACCTCTCGGCAGGGGCCCTCGACGAGGCGATCGACCAGGTCGGCGAAACCGTCGATGGCGCTCTCCTGGCGGGGTATCACAACCTCACGCCCGACAACGTCGAAAGGGGGTACGAGGAGACGCATCGTCACGCACGCGAGGTCCTCCACTGACTCCGGTCGGGCAGCGACCTCGACGTTCACGTCGAGTACGCCGTCACCCACGACGACGACCTGAGAGACAGCATGTACGAGTTGATCCTGCCGGAAGCGAACGTCGTCGGTGTGGATACCCACGAGTTGACGATGCTACACGACGACGCGGGTATCGGCATCGACGGGGAGCCGCCGTCGGAGGCGACGCCGTTCGAACCCGAGGAGATCATCGATCACTACCGGATGCTCGAGGGGGTCCGCGAGGAACTCGGGGTCGACTGTCTGCAGTTGCACGCGATGGAGTATCACCTCGCCGTGATGGAGTCGTACCACTCGCCGGAGGCGCTTCGACGGGGGCTCGAGTTTTCGGCCGTCAACGCCGCCACCAAGGCGGCACTGGGACACATCTCTAAGCCCGAGGACCTCGAGAGAGGGCTGGAGTACGACCCCTCTGGGGTGGGACGAGAGGCGATCGAACTGCTTGCAGAACACGTCGGCGAGACGGCCGAGGACGGCATCCTCGAGACGCCCACGGTCGCCGCCTGCCCGAATCGCGTCGTCGACGAACCGGCGGGAACGGTCGGTATCGGCGACATCGTCTCCGCGTCGAGTTTCGTTCTGGAACTCGCTGTCTCCAACCGGTAAGAGAACACAACGGTCTCGGCCAGCGCCGTTACGGATGCTCGGCGCTCACCGGGACACAGAACACCGGCACGTCGGTCTGGCGGACGACGTTTTCGGTGACGCTCCCGAGAAACCACTGGCCGATTCCCGTCCGACCGTGGGTGCCCATAACGATCAGGTCGATGTCGTTCTCGGTCGCGTATGCGGGAACTTCCGTCACCGGCGAGCCGGTGACGATCGAGCCCGAAACTGAAACGGCCACGCCGGCGTCCTCGCGACGTTCCCGGACCGCATCGATCGCAGCTCGGCCCTCGTTCTCGAGGGGCTCGAGGAGCTCGTCGTCCGGTATGTCAGCGAGTGGACCCGTATCGATCGAGTAGAGCGCGTGTATCGACGACTCGAGTCGATTCGCGAGTCCGATTCCCCACTCGGCCGCGATCGCCGCACCGTCGCTGCCGTCTGTGGGCAAGAGGAGTCGATCGAACGGGACGTCGGCGATCGGGTCGTCGCCGGCGCTCGGTGGGACCGCGAGTACGGGGGTTCGGGCCGTTCGGAGGACGTTCTCGGTCACGCTGCCGAGGAGCACTCTGTCGATTCCCGTTTTCCCCTTCGTCCCCATCGCGATGACGTCGATTTCGCGTCGGCTGGCGTACTCCCTGATCGACTGGAACGGCGTTCCCTCCGTGACCGTCGTCGTGACGTCTATGCTCTCGTCGTGGTCGGCCGCCAGCCGTGCGATTTCCTCGACCGCGTCCGCGGCGCTCGCCTCGAGAGACGGGAACGCCAACTCGTCGTACTCCTCGGAACGCCCGGTATCGACGACCGACAGGACGTGGACAGTGGCGTCGATCCGCGACGCGAGCGCGATCCCGCGTTTGCCCCCGGCCAGCGCCCCGTCGCTGCCGTCGGTCGGTATCAGTACCGCGTCGATGAGCCGGCTCATGGGTGGGTCCCGGATTGCTTCACCGTCTCGGTGAATAACTGTGTGGGGGATGTCGACCGCTGGAGACCGGCCGGATCGGAGCCAGTGGCCGTCTCCAGTGTGTGGTCCGACAGATCAGGACTCACGTCCCAGCGCGTCGACGAAAATTTCGAGCAGGTCTACCAGTTGTCTGGGTAGCAGGAACCGCTTGCGGACACGTTGTCGGGCGTCGTCACCGAACGATCGGCGGCGCTCGTCGTGCTCTATGAGATCGACGAGCCGGTCGCCTGCCCCGGTCACGTCCTCCGGGCCGACGAGATAGCCGTTCCGGCCGTCCTCGATCTGAAGCGGGATCCCGCCGACGGTCGAGCCGACGACCGGCGTCCGCTTCCAGAGCGCCTCCGAGACGACGAGGCCGAACCCCTCGCGCAGTGATTTCTGGACGACGACGTCCGATAGCCGCTGGAGGGCGTTTATCGTCGTGTCCGGGAGGTCCGTCAACACGTGAACGTCCGGATCGTCGACCGCCTCGTCGGCGACCCGCTCGTAGAACTCCAGTCCCTCCGGATCGTCGCCGGCCATCCCACCGGCAAGCGCCAACTGGAGCGATGGGATCGACTCCGTCGCGGTTCGATACGCCTCGAGCGTGCCGAATTGATCTTTCCACGGGTCGAAACGCGAGACCTGGGCAACTACCGGCGCGTCGATCGCCGCATACGCCGAGCGGCTGAAAATCGCGTGATCGACCGGGCCGGTGTACTCCGAGACGAACGCGAGGTAGTTGTCGTCCGGATCAGTGAGATCGACGTGACACCGCCAGAGGATGGGTGCGTTCGGCACCCGTTCGTCGAGTCTCTCGAGCATCCCGAGCGGTTGCGGATCGTGGGCGACGACGAGGTCGTACTCGCTGTCGATCTCGGTCGCGTTTCGTTCGGTCACCTCGCGGTAGGTCGCTTTCATCTCGTCGGTCAGCGGTTCGCCGCTCCCCTGGAGACCGTTGTGGACCGCCTTCGTGACCTCGAAGAAGTCGTCGTCGGCGTCCATGACGAGCCAGTCGGTGTCGATACCGAGATCGTTACAGACCGGCACGATCGAACGGAGCAACTCCGCGACGCCACCGCCCGTCGCGGTCGAGTTGACGTGGAGGACCCGAACGTCCGACAGCGTCCCGGCGAGTTCACGGAGTCGCTCGAGGCGGCCGTCGCCAGTCGCGCTAGCGTAGGCCTCGACCGACCGGTCCGGAAGTGAAGGGGGATGCATCGTCGATGCGCGTCACCACCACGACGACGGTCGTATCAGTTGGGGCCAGAGGCTCGAGAGATGGGTTAGAGGAGATGTATCTATCGATATCCAACGTTTCGGGGACAACAAATTTACCTGCAGATGGTGGAGCCACGAGCATGAAGACGGCGACGAATGGCGGCTCGGAAACCGGCGAAACAGTTCGAATCGGACTCAACGGCTTCGGACGGGTCGGACGATGTCTCCTGCGGGCGTCGTTGACACACGACGACATCGATATCGTGGCGATCAACGACGTGATGGACGACGACGATATGGAGTATCTGCTCCGGTACGACTCGGTACACGGCCGACTCGAGGGGATTTCCCGCCGTGGTAACAGCCTCTTCGTGGACGATCAGGAGTTTCAGTTGCTCTCGGAACGCGAGCCGTCGGAGCTGCCGTGGGACGACCTCGACATCGACATCGCCTTCGAAGCGACGGGACTGTTCAGGACCCGCGAGGAAGTCACACAGCACCTCGAGGCCGGAGCGGACAAAGCAATCATCTCCGCACCGCCGAAAGGCGAGGAGCCGGTACCGATGTTCGTCTACGGCGTCAACCACGGGGAGTACGACGGTGACGACGTGGTCTCGAATGCCTCCTGTACGACGAACTCGGTCGCGCCGGTCCTGCAGGTCCTCGACGACAGGTTCGATGTCGTCTCCGGGCTTTTGACGACCGTCCACGCCTACACCGGTAGTCAGTCGCTCGTAGACGGCCCCATGGACAAGCGCCGTCGCGGCCGCGCCGCCGCCGAGAACATCGTCCCGACGACGACCGGTGCGGCCGGCGCGACCAGCGAGGTTCTCCCCGAGTTCGAGGGGAAACTCGAGGGGATGGCGATGCGAGTGCCGGTCCCGAACGGTTCGATCACCGACATTACCGTCAACATCCAGGAAGACGTACACCGCGAGGACGTAATCGAGGCGATCCGGGCAGCGGCCGACGACGAACTCGCCGGCGTCCTCGGCTACACCGACGACGAGATCGTCTCGCGGGATATCGTCGGACTGCCCCTCGCCTCGTACGTCGATCTCGAATCGGTGATGGTCGCGGCCAACGACACCGTCAAAGTGCTCGCCTGGTACGACAACGAGTACGGCTTCTCGAATCAGCTGCTCAAACTCGCGAAACACGTCGCAAGCGAATCGGAAAGCATCGACGCCGGACGGACCGTCGTCCACTGATCGGATCAGTGCGTGATTTGGTCGGCGACGCTTCGACCCACGTGCTGGCGAAGGAGGACCTCGAGTACCGGGACGAGTCGAGTGTCGACGAGGGTGACGTGAGCACGAACGGTCCTCGCCCGACTTGGGGGACACCCAGCTCGTGATCGGCCCCCACAGGTGGCTTCCCGACCATCGGTGACACGGGAGTTCCGGTCGTTCCTCACAGAGACGACGGAACTCACGCTACGCCTCTCGTGACGCGTCACCGTCGCCGGCCGCGGACGGCCACCAGCCGCTCGTGATCGACACGTAGACGCCGACTCCGAGCAGTAACGCGCCGTAAAACGCCCACCGTGGCCACCCGAACGCGAGAAACGCGAGGGTGAGCGCCAGGACCCACAGAGAAAGGATCAACAGGTCCGCGAGGACTCTGATCCCGGCGCTCACGACGGTCCGGTGTCGGCTGCGTTCCGTTCCCGTTCGTTCGCGTCCACGTGTACGTCCGCGCTCGTCGCCCGTCCGCGCTCGTTGCTCGTCTTCCGGTTCTGTTTCCATCCGTCAGAAGTGATACCCGTGTTTTTCGGTCAATCGATACGCGCTGATGCCCCAGACGTAGCTCTGGCCGGGCCACCAGGTGCGGGCGTTGTTGAACCCCGCGACGAGCACGTCGCCGTCGTCGCCTTCGGGATCACGGTAGTAGCTTACCGAGCCGCTGTCCCCGTCAGTGAGGTCCATCTCACCGCCCCACCGGATCTGCCCGCGACGACAGAAGTCCTCGGTGAAACACGTCACTGCATCGACCCCCTGGACCCGTCCGGTCGTATGACCCGTGAGAGCACCGACCTTCTCGAGGCGTTCGTCCCGGGCGAGCAGGTCCGCGAGGCCGTACCTCGTAAGCTGGCCGCGGACGCGAGCCGGCGTCGGCGCGTCGATCCAACTCGTCGGCGCGACCGACCCGTTCGGTTCGATAGCGGCGACGTCGGCGATCGGATGTGCACGAGACACTCGTCCGAGATCGAGCTGTTCAGCCCCCTGAATCGGCACGGTGAGTTGATCCCCAACCGGATCACCATCCCCCTCGAAGGCGTGTTCGGCGGTCGTAAAGAACGAACGTTCCGTCGACGGATCGTACAGAGCCGGTCCCAGCGTCGCCATGCTCGAGGGGGTTTCACAGGCAACCCCACTCGGGGCACCGCCGACTGGGTCCTCGAGGATTCTCGGCTCGGCCGAGTCCGGACGTACCTCTACGTCCTCGATCTCGATGAACGACTCCGCATCGATCGAGACGTCGTCCGCGAACTCCCGGATCGCATCCGGAATCGAGGACTCCGCACTCGAGACGCCGATCGAAATCGAGGCAGTCCCGCTGTCGTAGTCGCCAGGGACGACCGCGCTCCCGAGGTACCCGGTGAACGCGACGCGTGCCAGCAGTTCGTTCAGTTCGAACGCGTTCTCGACGGCGGCGTACCAGTCGGCGGGCACGTAGCGGACCCGTTCCTCGAGCGAAAAGGGGTCGTCGGGGTCGCTCCGAACCAGCGCGGTGACCACGGGGACCTCGTCGTCGCTGGCTGCGAGGAAGTCGTCGACGCCGAGGTAGTGGGCCATCCCGAGCGCGTACCCGCCGGTGACGACCGTTCTGAGGAACTCGCGACGGTCCATCCCAGCGTCGATCCGTTCCCGTAGCGTCGCGAGGCGGTCGCGGGTTCGATCGGATCGGTCGCTACGTTCGCCTAACATGTCGTCGGTGCCGGTTTCAGTTATCGCTGGGCCCCGTTCGGGGAAAGCTAATGTTCACGTACACGGGGCGGTCGGCTGGCTGTTGACACTAGCGTGGAATCGGGGAATAGCGATTGTGCCTGCAACTGCCGCGGCGGTTTTTGCTCGCAACCGACGGTTCGGTGACCTGCTCTCTACCGACGGCAACGCGGTACTGACGACGTCGTGGCGCTGACGATACGGACGATCGAGCCGACACGACACCGACGACACCGACGACACCGACGACACCAAGACGACGCGACATCGACCGGCGGGACTCGGTACCGACTACTGGTCCCGGTATAATAGCTGGACGACTGAACGCAAGCGCTGGTTAGCTACTGGCGAAAAGCAACGATTGTCTCCGTGTTGGTGACCGCGGAGACGACCGCGCAACGACTGACCACGACCACGACCAAACAGCGATCACGACTACACACCTGATTGCGTTCGCGTGATCCTCCCGACACGCGACGCATCCTCGTTCGCCCCCCGGCGAACGTCGACGGAGCGGTGGCTCACCTTCGGCACACCCATGCCACCTTTCTTTTCGTCTTCGTGTGGCGTCAGCTACAGACTTCCCGTATCCGGGCGTATGATCGAATATGACAGTCGAAATCGACCGGAAACTCGAGCGTGTCGTTCGTCGTTCGTTCGGGAACGATACGGGACGAGGAACGATCGCGGAGAAATCACGCTGGATTTTTTAGATGTCCCCGCAAGAAGACGGGTATGAAAGTCCGTATCGCGCCAGGGGCAACCGACGAGGAAGCCTCGGCGATCGCAGCCGCGATGGCCGAACACGTCGGAGACACGGTCGAAGTGTACGTCGGCGACGACGACGAGCCGAAAGCCGTCCACGAGCTCGCGAGCGCCGCTGGCTCCGGTAACGGAGCTCCGTCACCCGTAGCGGCCGCCGAGGGGGCCGCTCGAGACGACCTCGGACCGACCGAGCGCGAACGGAAGCTCCGCGAAGAGATCGCGGACATCCTCGAGGGTGGCCCCGAGAAGTACCGCGAGGGGCTCGAGGACAAACTGTTCGTCCGCGATCGACTCGAACTGTGGTTCGGCGGGGAGGGCAGCGACTTCCACTTCGAGGACGGCAAGTTCGCGGCTTTCGACGACTGGCACGAGAGCGGCGTCGGCGAGGAGACCGACGACCGTCTACCCGCCGATGGGCTCATCACGGGCGCTGCGGAGTTCGATGGCCGGGACGTTCACTTCATGGCCAACGACTACACGGTCAAGCGTGGTAGCATGGCCGCGAAAGGGGTCGAGAAGTTCCTGCGGATGCAACAGCGCGCACTGAAGACGGGGAAGCCGGTGTTGTACCTGATGGACTCCTCCGGCGGTCGGATCGACCAGCAGACCGGGTTCTTCGCGAACCGCGAAGGCATCGGGAAGTACTACTACAATCACTCGATGCTCTCGGGTCGTGTCCCCCAGATCTGCGTGCTCTACGGTCCCTGTATCGCTGGCGCGGCCTACACCCCCGTCTTCGCTGACTTCACGATTATGGTCGAGGACGTTTCTGCGATGGCGATCGCCTCGCCGCGGATGGTGCAGATGGTTACCGGGGAAGACATCGACCTCGACGAACTCGGAGGGCCGCAGGTCCACACACGAGAGTCCGGGTCGGCCGACCTCGTTGCCGAAGACGAGCAACACGCCCGCGAACTCGTCGCACAGCTGATCACGTACCTGCCGGACAACGCGGACGAGAAGCCGCCACAGACAGAAACACGACCGCCTGCCCGGTCGCCTGCCGGAATCGACTCCGTCGTCCCCGAACACCCAAACGAGGGGTACGACATGAAAGACCTCATCGACCGAGTGATCGACGACGGGTCGTTCTTCGAACTCCGCCCCGACTACGGCAAAGAGATTATCACCGCCTACGCGCGGATCGACGGTCGCCCGGTCGGCATCGTCGCCAACCAGCCGGCCCACCGCGCCGGTGCGATCTTCCCCGACGCCGCCGAGAAGGCCGCCGAGTTCATCTGGAAATCCGACGCGTTCAACGTTCCCATCCTCTACCTCTGTGATACGCCTGGCTTCATGGCCGGCTCACAGGTCGAAAAGGAGGGTATCTTAGAGCAGGGCAAGAAGTTCATCTACGCGACCTCGGCGGCGACAGTTCCTCAACAGACCGTCGTCGTTCGCAAGGCCTACGGGGCGGGGATCTACGCGATGGGTGGCCCCGCCTACGAACCCGAAAGCGTCATCGGGCTCCCCAGTGGCGAAATCGCGATCATGGGCCCCGAAGCCGCGATCAACGCCGTCTACGCGCGCAAGCTCTCCCAGATCGATGATCCGGAAGAGCGCGAGCGGAAAGAACAGGAACTCCGCGAGGAGTACCGGGAAGACATCGACGTCCACCGAATGGCGAGCGAGGTCGTCATCGACGAGATCATCCCGCCGAGTACGCTCCGTGAGGAACTGGCCGGACGGTTCGCCTTCTACGAAGACGTCGAGAAATCGCTCCCGGACAAGAAACACGGAACGATCCTCTGAACGTCGGAGCAGTCCTCGGGGCCGAAACGTGACCCGGGATCGAAGACGCCAGCCGCGAGTCGTCGTTCGAACATCGGCCCCCTCGATGGACGACCGGCCCCTGCGACCTTCGACGGTTAGCGTTCGGTGACGGTCCGTTGTCGACTTGTTACCACGAGTAGAGGCTGATTATCCGAACGTACCGACCTACTGGTCGATAATACGGCTCCCATAACAATGTCCGATCTGCTGGATGTCTCGAGTGCGGATTCCCCCGCACGCTCCCCACGGTCCGGCGGTTCGCCGGTTCGATCCCGGCGAGGAGCCTATGAGTTCCGACGGCGCGGACGCCCACCTTCGGGTCGATTTCCCCCTCGATATCGAACCCGCTCGTCTCGAGCGACTGTTGTGGGTGCTGGTCGGACTATCGCTCGTCGGCGACGTGGTGACGACGTTCGTCGGGCTTCACCTGGGTCTCGCGGAATCGAACCCGGTCGCGAGAAGCGCGATCGACGGCTACGGCCTGGCCGGAATGCTCGCCCTGAAGGCGTTCGCCATCGGCGTCGGGTTGGTATGTCGGCCGCTGTTGCCACGGGTTTATCGACCGATCGTGCCCGCTGGCCTGGCGCTCCCGTGGACGGTCGCCGTGGTAATCAATCTCGCGTTGATCACCGCCGTCGCTGGCGTTGGAGTCTAGCGGGAAAACGGGACGGCTCTGGATCGGACGTATACTGTCGGACAGCAGTCACGGCGAGGCCGATCGTGAACCCGTAGTCGTCGCCAACGCTGGTGACGCCAGCAGCACGATCGGCTTCGTGGCTTCCTGTCTAACAGTATTATACGTCGAGGTCGTCCTCCTCGAGGACATCGACGGTTCCATCGCCGCGGACGACGACGGTCCGGTCGACGTACTGGAATCGAACCGACGTGTCACCGGTCGCCGACTCTGCGGTGAGCAAAGCGTTCAGCGAGTCCGGATCGATCACGCGCGCAAGCGGCGGTAGATCACACGGGTCCTCGCCAGTCGCCTCTGCGACCGCGGACACGATCGCGTACACAGGCGTATCGGCGGCCTGTCGTCCCCAAACTGTCTGTTCGCCTACTCGTGACTCGCTCGAAAGTTCCGCGCCCCCAATCTGAGCGTCCTCCACTGTCATCACCCGAGGTCCAACGAACTCCAATAAATGGGTTTCCAAACGCCCGGTAGATTTACAATTATTTGTACTGAAATTCAGGGAGTCGACTGTGATAAGATGCCGATCAGCCGACGACGAATCGAACGATGTTATGATGTAGGGTCTACCGGCGGGAAGGCAGACAAAATCCCAATAAGTCGGTTGGGGGCCGGAATCCGAGTCGAGGGCCGGACTCTCCAAACGATCGAGTTGTCGTCAGTGTCGCTTCCTGAACGGGCAGTGGTGCAGGTCGTTCCGCAGAACGGGTCGAATCCCGTAAGTTCGGACGACAACTCAGGAGTCCGCGTGATCGCGTTTCAGTGACAGGACGGTTCTGTCGAACTCACAGACGAGTTCCTCGTCCTGGTTGTAGACCTCGACGGTCATGGTGACGATACCTCGTTCGCCGTCACTGGTCTCTCGCTTGTCCGTTACTATCGACTGAACACGAATCGTATCGCCGTGAAACACCGGGTTCGGGTGTTCGACGTTATCGTACGAGAGGTTCGCGACGATCGTCCCGTCGGTCGTCTCCGGGATCGAGATACCCACGGCAAGCGACATCGTATAGAGACCGTTGACCAGTCGCTCGCCGAACTGCGTGTCGTCGGCAAACTCGGCGTCCAAGTGCAGCGGCTGCTGGTTCATCGTCATATCACAGAACCGCTGGTTATCGCTTTCACTGATGGTTCGAGTACGCTCGTGTTCGATGGTTTCACCCACCTCGAACTCCTCGTAGTAGAGCCCAGGCATACGTTCACGATCGACCAAACGCTACAAAAGCGTGGTGTTCGGCGTCGACGGCAGCTATCCCGGCCGCGTCTCCCGTCGATAATCCCGTGCAGGCTGCTGCAAGTATTGCAGGAAAGAAAGAGCATTGACAAGGATTAAGAACAGGGGCCGGAAAACCCCAGCAACAGGGATACCCGGCGTCCGAAGCAGGCGGCCGTTTTCGGTCGCGTGGCTTCGAACTGGGGGACCCGAAGCCGATCACTATCATGACAGGATCTGACGATTCCACGGAGCCGAACGCGGAGGAAAGCGCCGTCGAGACAGCCCGTCGCCAACTCGAGCGAGCCGCTGCCCACCTCGACGTCGACGAAGGAACCGTCGAACGGCTACGGTACCCGAAGGACGTTTACCGCGTGACCATCCCCGTCGAGCGGGACGACGGAACGACCGAGATGTTTACGGGCTATCGTGCTCACCACGACAGTGTTCGCGGCCCATTCAAGGGCGGACTCCGCTACCATCCGGACGTCACCGAAGACGAGTGTGTCGGCCTTTCGATGTGGATGACCTGGAAATGTGCCGTGATGGATCTTCCCTTCGGAGGCGCGAAAGGTGGCGTCGTCGTCAATCCCAAAGAGCTAAGCCAAAACGAGAAAGAGCGACTTACCCGCCGCTTTGCCGAGGAACTACGGCCGGTTATCGGCCCGATGAAGGACATTCCTGCGCCGGACATGGGAACCGACCCCCAGACGATGGCGTGGTTCATGGACGCCTACTCGATGCAGGAGGGACAGACCGAGCCTGGCGTCGTCACCGGCAAGCCGCCGGTCGTCGGCGGTTCTCACGGACGCGAGGGCGCACCCGGACGCAGCGTCGGTATCATCACCCGTGAGGCGATCGACTTCTACGGCTGGGACATCGAAGAAACGACAGTCGCCGTCCAAGGCTTCGGGAGCGTCGGCGCGAACGCGGCCCGGTACCTCGACGATCGCGGCGCGTCGGTCGTCGCCGTCTCCGACGTCGACGGCGCGATCTACGATCCGGACGGGTTCGACACGAACGACGTCGAGGATCACGACGAGACCCCCGGAATGGTCTCGAGTTACGACGCACCCGAGAGCCTCACCAACGACGAACTACTCGAACTCGACGTCGACGTGCTCATCCCCGCCGCCATCGGGAACGTTCTCACCGGCGGGAACGCCCGCGACATCCAGGCGGACATGATCGTAGAGGGCGCGAACGGACCGACGACCTCGACCGCGGACCAGATCTTCGAGGAGCGGGAGATTCCGGTCATTCCGGACATCCTCGCGAACGCCGGCGGCGTCACGGTCTCGTACTTCGAGTGGCTCCAGGACATCAACCGGCGCTCCTGGCGACTCGAGCGGGTCCACGAAGAACTCGAGACGGAGATGCTCCGAGCCTGGGACGCGGTCCGAGAGGAGTACGAAAGCCGCGACGTGACCTGGCGGGACGCGACCTACATCGTCGCTCTCTCGAGAATCGCTGAAGCCCACGATTCACGCGGGCTCTGGCCGTAACCTCGCGGGCCGTGACAACAGCGCCGGACCGCCCAGAAATCGAATTCGCTCCGGCGGATTAGCCCCTTCTCGGACGCGGATCGCCGCTTTTCGACGCGGCCTGTTTCGAGTGACACCCGAAGATGAACCGTTGCTCGAGTGCCGGATGAGTGTCGAGAGCAATTGCCGTTATCTTCCCCACCGAGTGTCGTTCAGTGACGGAAGCGTTTCTTCGTCCCTGGACCCCCACCCCTCGTTCAGAGTGTAACTGGTACATGTTCCCGAGGGGGTCGCGAACGGAAGTCAGACCACAGAACGAGACGATGACTCGATCGAAGCCGGTACGGCTACGAAAACGACGATAGGTCGGCGTCCCGGTTCCGTGCTCCGTCGCCGCTTTCCGCCAGCCGATCGTACTCCGGCAGCTCCTCGAGGGACGCATCCCGACGGACGGCCTTGACGATGTGTTTTGGGTCCGTAACGAGTCGATGGAGGAGATAACTCCCCTGGGAACGGCCGCCGCCGGTCTTTTCCGACTCGATGACGCCGAGGAACGCCTGTTCCTTGAGTTGGCGGTAGAGGCCGTTCTCGGTGATCGGGTCCGTCGCGACCAACTCGCAGATGCTGACGTACCGCTCGTAGATTTCACGTGTCTTGTACGTCTCTCGATCACCGGTGATGATGCGACTTGCCAGCGCGTACAGCGCGAGTTTCGCGTGAACGGTCGCGCCGCTCGTGAGCTCCTCGATCCGGTTGATCTCGGCGACCTCCTGTGCCTGCTGGATGTGACTCTCCGAGACGTTCTCCGACCCCGTCCGGCGCGCGAGTTCGCCAGCCTCCTTGAGAATCTCGATCGCCTTGCGGGCGTCGCCGTGTTTCTTCGCTGCAAGCGCTGCACAGAGTTCGATCGTGCCGTCCTCGAGCACGCCCGGCTGGAAGGCGTCTTCGCGGTTGCGCATGATCTCCCGGAGCTGGGAAGCGTCGTAGGGATGGAAGAACAGCTCCCGGTGGCCGAAACTGCTGTCGATCCGCTCGTCGAGCGTCTCGCGGTATTTGACCTTGTTACTGATACCGATGACGCCGATGTAGGCGTCGGTCTTCTGGGCCTCACGGGCCCGGGAGAGTTGCATCAGGATGTTGCTGTTGTCGAGTTTGTCGATCTCGTCGAGAATCACGATAGTCGCATCGAAAAAGCCCTCGAGGATGTTCCAGATGTGCTGGTAGTACTCCATCGTTCCCACGCCCCGGACCGGGATATTGTCGTCGTACCCGGTCTGATCTTTCAGACTGAGCGCCATCTGTCGGGTCGCGCGAGTTTCCGTGTTCGCTTCCGAGCAATCGACGTAGAGCACGCCACAGTCGATCTCGTTGCTCCGGGCGGCGTCCTGGGCTCGCGTGGCGACGTGACGTGAGATGAGGCTCTTTCCGGTTCCCGTCTTTCCGTAGATCATCACGTTGTTCGGCGGATCCCCTCGAGTGATCGCCCCAACTTCCGCGGCGACGGACTGGATTTCGTCGTCCCGACCGACGATCCGATCCTCGTCGGGAACGTGACCGACGTGGAGGAGTTCCTTCCGATTGAAGATCGGATCGTGCGATTGGAACAGCGGGTCCCCTGCCTGGTCAGCCATATCTCCCTCCTTGGAGACGGACATAATAAAAGTATGGAAGGTAGTTCAGACTGATATTCTGCCGGAAGGTATTTTTTCAAGCCCTCTCGAGGAGGATTAGAGGTAGAACGAAACACACCGGACGCAGACTGAATGCGCTCACGGTGAAAGCAAACCCATCGGTCCTGGGACGGACGACACTCTCCCCCACCCCTCATTCAGAGTGAAAGGGGCTCGAATAAGATAGTGAACCACGACCTGATTCCGGTGTGAAGGGGTTCGGGAACCCGTCTCGATAGCCGGAACATCACGCCATAGGCCCCATCGCTGCTCGCAACTCGGTAGTCTTCGAAGCGAACCGCTTCCCAGCAGAGGAATCAGTACTGCATCCTGGAGGCTCCTACATTCTTATTTATATTTTACTAAAGAAGAAACATTTTCTTGGTTCTATTCGTTCCAATTACTAGCCACCGGTAACCGTGGTCTCGGTCTTTGTGGCTGTCTATTCCTCACGCTGTCCACTCTTCTTCCGACCTGATTCAGCTAGACTCCGCTCCACGCCATCCCACCCCCTCTCTTGACCGTTTTCACTCTGAACGAGGGGTGGGTCACCACTGTCGTCGCCGATCCGAGATCAGTGGACGCCCCGGATTCAGAGTGAAACAGACGAACGGGAGGGATGATCCGTTCCAGTCCGTGCCGTCCCGTTCCGTTGCTACTCCCGCAGTAGAATTCGTTTGAGGGAGTCACAGAACTATTCACAAGGGCGATTGCTCTCGCGTTGAAAAACCCGTTTCACGTTGGATTCAGTAAACCACCTGTTCACTACACCTGTTTACTGAACACCGTATATTACTTATTCCAACAGTTAGTTGAATACGCACATGGTCGCCGAATTGGCTATTAGCTTCGTTATCGGCTTCGGTGTCCTCCTCCTTGCATCGTACCTTGGGACGACATTGGCCTTGCGGTCGTTTTTCGGCCCGGACTATGTCGATCCCGTTTTGAAAAATTTCACGCTGGATAACGGCGATATGGAAGCTGATTCCGACCGAGACAATCAGTAAATCCAGCTACTGTACTGACCGCTCACTCGTCTTTCGCAGATCGGCTCTCAGTCCGTGCCACATTCGCACCCCGTAATTCAGCACGCAATTTCTGACAGCCTCGAGTAGATTTCGCTCTCTCGTTGTCCATCGGTCCCCTGTGCTGCCTGGCAGAGAGTAGTGTCGAATGGGGTGTTGACTGTTCTATGACTCCCCTATTTGTACCCCAACGACCATGACACAAGAAGCCCGCCAGCCCCCAACTCTTTCGAGGGCTTTCACTCTGAACGAGGGGTGGGCCTCACTGCCATCGCTCGACGGCTTCGACCGTTCCTCGATTACTGCAACCGCCGTTCGGGCACTCGTCGATAGACGCCCACTTCTATAGGCATGGCCCGAGGACCACCGGCATGGCTCGTAGAAGCGTCCTGTTCACGCCCGGTGACAGACCCGAAATGCTGCGCAAAGCACCCGATTCGGGTGCCGACGTACTCGTTTTCGACCTCGAGGATGCCGTCTCTCCGACCAGAAAGGACGACGCCCGTAATGCCGTCCGTGAGGTTCTCGCCGACCCGGCGTTCGACCCGGACTGTGAGGTCTGCGTTCGGGTCAACGTCGAGAGCGAGGCGATCGAGTCCGACCTCTCGACACTGTTCGCGAACGGGACGGAGCTTCGGCTCGACAGCGTCATGCTCCCGAAAACAAACGGCGCGGACGACGTTCGCAATCTCACCGCGTTGCTCGAGGACTACGGCGTCTCGTTGCCGATCATCGCGTTGATCGAGAGTGCGTCGGGCGTTCTCGCGGCGGCCGATGTCGCCGCTCGGCCGGCGACGGACGCGCTGGCGTTCGGGGCCGAAGACCTCTCGGCGGACGTAGGCGCGACGGTTTCCGACGACCGCTCGGAAGTGAGCTACGCCCGTCAACGGGTCGTCCTCGCGGCTGCGGCCCACGACTGTACCGCGCTCGATACGCTAGTCACGGACTTCGAAAACGAGCAACGACTCCGGGACGACGCCCGACGGTCCGTTCGGCTCGGCTACGACGGAAAGCTCGCGATCCACCCCGCACAGGTCGAACCGATCAACGAGGCGTTCACGCCCGACGAGGACGACCTCGAGTGGGCAGAACGCGTTCTGGAAGCCAAACGCGAGGCCGATGCGGAGGGACGCGGCGTCTTCGAAGTCGACGGCGAGATGATCGACGCTCCGCTGATCGCCCAGGCAGAACGAATCCTCGAGCGGGCCGACGCAGCCGGGGAGCGATAGCCGACTGTTCGATCCGACCCCACAACTCACCAGTCGAAAACACGATTCACCGCCGACCGATCGACCAGCGTTCGTCCAGTATATTAATCTATTGCAATACCTTATATTGTATATTATTTACTATAATCAGCATTCGCCATGCTTATTTCGGTATCCTCGGAAACGGCTACCAATGAGTGAACAAGCGAACCCGTTCGAAACGCTGCAGTCGCAGATCGACGACGCCGCAGCGCATCTCGAGATCGGCGACGACGTCCTCGAACGGCTCAAACACCCCGAACGGGTCCTCGAAACGAATCTCACGATCGAACGCGACGACGGGCGACTCGAGCGGTTCAAGGCGTTTCGATCGCAGTTCAACGGTGATCGAGGGCCCTACAAAGGCGGCATTCGGTACCACCCGGAAGTCGACCGCGATGAGGTCAAAGCACTGTCGGGGTGGATGGTCTACAAGTGCGCAGTCGTCGACGTGCCGTATGGCGGCGGCAAGGGTGGGATCGTCATCGACCCGGACCAGTACTCCGAGAGCGAACTCGAGCGGCTCACGCGTGCGTTCGCGAAGGAACTTCGGCCCCTGATCGGTGAGGATCGGGACATTCCCGCACCCGACGTAAACACCGGCCAGCGGGAGATGAACTGGATCAAAGACACGTACGAAACCCTCGAGAATACCACCGAACCGGGAGTTATCACCGGAAAGACGGTCACCAGTGGCGGCAGCAAGGGTCGGGTCGAGGCGACCGGTCGCTCGACGGTGATCGCCGCTCGTGAAGCCTTCGACTATCTCGGGAAAGAACTGGAGGGGGCAACCGTCGCCGTCCAGGGGTACGGGAACGCCGGCTGGATCGCGGCGAAACTGATCGACGAGATGGGTGCAACGGTCGTCGCTGCCAGCGACTCCAGTGGCGGCATCTACAACCCGGATGGCTTCGATCCCGCCGCGGCCAAGCAGTACAAAAACGAGACGGGAAGCATCGTCGGCTACGAGGAAAGCCAGGAACAGGTCACCAACGAGGACGTCCTCACGATGGACGTCGATCTGCTCGTTCCGGCGGCACTCGAGAACGCGATCGACGGCGAGCTCGCACGCGACGTCGATGCCGACGTGATCTCCGAAGCCGCCAACGGCCCTCTGACGCCCGAAGCGGACGCCGTCCTCGAAGAGGAAGACGTCTTCGTCGTTCCGGACATCCTCGCGAACGCCGGCGGCGTCACGGTCTCGTACTTCGAATGGGTCCAGAACCGCCAGCGGTTCTACTGGTCCGAGGAGAAGGTCAACGCGGAACTCGAAGCGCACATCGTCGAGGCCTTCGACTCCCTCGTCGAGACGATCGAGGCCCACGACCTCGAGAACCCGCGAACGGCCGCGTATGTGGTCGCGATCCAGCGGGTAGCGGACGCCTTCGAAGAAGCGGGATCGTTCCCCTGACCCTGCCCCTCTCCAGTTCTCGATCCATCGGTTCGTCGTTTACGGCCGGTGTCTACCGTCGGGACTCCGACAGCTCCGATCGGCCCCGATATCTTTTTTCTGATTCGGGAAACACCGACTGACAGGGCCGAATGCTACGTGAACGGCTGGTGACGTATCGCGACCGAGCGCGACGGAAGCTGACCGACGCGTTTCGAAGAGAGCACACCCCTCACCAGATCGCCGCGAGTTTTTCGATCGGCGTCTTCGTCACGGCGTTGCCCACTGGCGGGCTCGGCGTGGGGCTGCTCTTTGCGTTCGTCTCCGTCTGGTCCTGGATCAGCAAACCGGCGATCTTTGCATCCGTCGCCGTTCTCAACCCGTTCGTCAAACCGGGCGTCTACGTAGCGAGTTTCCAGGTTGGGGGAACGGTACTCGGGACCAATCCGCTTCCCTCGACGGCGTTGTCCTCGGAAACCGCCCGAACGGCAGTCCAGCAACTGCTGGTCGGTAACGTGATCGTCGCCGCCGTCCTTTCGGCGATCGGATACGTGCTCCTCTTGCATCTCACGCGTACGTACCGGCGTCGGAAGGGCTCATTCCCCGGCGTTCCCCCATCGAGACTTCGACGGTTGTTCCGGCGGTGATCGCGTCTTCGATCGACTCGACGAGGAAGCGAACCCGGACGCGAGGACGGAAATGACGCGGAAGACACCTCCAACGATCGAAAGCCGCGATGACCCACAAAGAGAAAACACTTATGAACTCAAAGAGTATTCCCTCTCGATGAAACGACGAACGTTCGTGGCAGGAGCCGGTATTACCTCTCTCACGGCGCTTTCCGGCTGTCTGGGACTCGTCGGCATGGACGAACACACGGCGTCACCGGCTGGCGTGGCTTCCGAGGCACGCGAGGAGACGGGATACGAACGAGCCGCCGTCGGTCCGGTCGTCCTCGAGGAGTCGGTCGATGTCGGCCCCTACGCCGAAACCATCACCGTCACCAACTACCTGACCGAACACGAGAAGTCGGTCGACGTCGGCCCACTCGTCGAGCAACAGGCCGCCGTTTTCATGGTTCTCTCGACGCCGCAGATCAGCGTAGCCGGACAGCAGTTCAACCCCGTCGAGGAGCTGTCCGCGACCGAACTCGTGGACCTGCTCGAGGACAACTACGACGACATCGGTGACGTAACTTTCGAGAGCGAGGAGTCGATTACCGTTCTCGGTGAGCCGACGACGGTCTCCCGGTTCGCCGCGGACGCCGAGTTCGACGGCATCGACCTCGAGGTCGACCTCCACGTCACCGAGGCAGTGCCGAGTGGGGGCGATCTGATCGTCACGATCGCGGTCTATCCGCGGGAGCTCCGTGCTCGAGAGGAAGCGTACGTTCACCGACTCGCCGAGAGCGTCGTCCCGGAGCTGGATGAATCGGCCGGGGACGGCGAGGACGGCGGCGACGAGGATAACGATCCGGACGACGGCGACGACGGGGAGAGTAACGACGATAGCGAAGACGAAAGTGAAGACGAGAACGAAGAGGAAGACGAAACTGAACACGAAGACGAGGACGAAAACGAGGACGCCGACGAAGACGACGGAATCGGGATAGAACTGTCACTCACCGGGTAACGGCCCGGCCGGCAGCTCACACGAGCCCCGCCCCGTACGCCGCGACCGCGAGACCGGCGACGATCATCACTGCGCCGACGCCTTTCGTGACCGCGATACGATCGCTCTCCTCGACGTTCGAGTCCTCGAGGGGTGCCATGCCTTCGCGTCGCTGGGCCTCGACGATCGCCGGCGCGTACCACACGCCAGCGAGACCGAACGCTGTGAGGACGAGGCCGATGACGATTGCGAACACGGGCCCGAACGTACGACCGCCGGTTAGAGCCCCAGCTCCCGGCCGATCACGAGATGCTGGATTTCGCTGGTTCCCTCGCCGATCTCCATGAGCTTGGCGTCGCGGTAGAACCGCTGGGGGGCGAAGTCCGTCGTGTAGCCGTATCCGCCCAGCACCTGCACGGCGTCTTCCGCGACCTCACGGGCCGCCTCGCTGGCGTCGAGTTTCGCGAGTGCCGACTCCCGCGTGACGGGCTCGCCCGCGTCGTAGGTCGTGGCGGCCTGATGAGTCAGCAGACGGGCGCGCTCGATCTTGCGGTGCATGTCGACCAGCTTGTCCCGGATCGCGTCGAACTCCGAAATCGGTTGGCCGAACTGTTCGCGCTCCTGACTGTACTCCTTGGCGTGATCGTACGCACCCTGGGCGAGCCCCGTCGAGAGCGCGGCGATGGAGATCCGGCCGCCATCGAGGGTCTTTTTCGTCTGGTCCCAGCCGTCACCCGTCTCGCCAAGCAGCCGGTCTTCGGAGACCCGGACGTTCTCGAGTTGTATCTCACAGGTCGGTGAGGCGTTCAGTCCCATCTTGTCCCAGACGGTCGTTACCTCGAACCCGTCGTCCTCCTGTGGATCGACGATGAACGTGGAGATTCCGTCGTAGCCCGCGTCGGTATCGGTAACGGCCTTGACTAGTACGGAGCCGGCCTCGTTCGCGTTCGTGATGAACTGCTTGGTGCCGTTGAGGACCCACTCGTCACCGTCTTTCGCCGCGGCTACCCCGCTTCGTCCCGCGGCTTCTGCCTCGCGTTTCTCCGCGGTCGTGTCCATGTCCGACGCGTCGGAGCCGCTTCCAGGTTCGGTCAACGCCCAGCCACCCATGTGCTCGCCTTCCGCGAGCGGTCGGAGCCATCGTTCCTTCTGTTCCTCGGTGCCGAACAGCTCGAGCGGTTTCGACGCCAGCGACACGTGAGCGACGTAGGAGAGTCCGACCGAGCCGGAGACGCGACCGATCTCCTCGGCGACCAGCGAGTACATCAGCGTGTCGCCGCCGAGCCCGCCGTACTCCTCGGAGATGGGAACCCCCATCATGTCCAGCTCCGCCAGCTGGTCGAAGATTTCGTCGGGGAACCGGTGTTCCTCCTCGATCTCCTGGGCGATCGGCTCGATTTCCGTTTCGCAGAAGTCCCGGACGGTCTTCTGGATCATCCGATGCTCGTCGGACAGCTCGAAGTCCATACGCAATACTTGCCAACCTGGGAAATAAACGCACCGACAACGTTCGACATGGAACACGTTTGCAGTACACCTGGTGGCTGACGAGTCGTCTCGGAAGAACGGGCCGGAAACCGGAACGGACACAACGAGGTCCTGCTCGAGCGAAGACGACGGCCCAGTACCCGGTGAGGAGTACGACACGAATAGCGGACGAACGACAGGGACGAACGACCGAGCAGCGGACGACAGGGACGAACGACCGAGCAGCGAACGACAGGGACGAACGACCGAGCAGCGAACGACAGGGACGAACGACAAACGAGTGTCGAGACGCGGCGGACCGTTACCAGCCGCGTCCGTCGTCCCCGCTATCTTCGTCGTTCTCGTCGTCTTGTGCGTCCTCGCTTCGATCCGAGTCACGGTCGATATCGGTGTCCCAGCCGCTCGAGCGGTCCCAGCCGCTGCCAGTCTCGCTCTCGTCGTCCGTGTCGTCGTCGGTCTCCCAGAGCGGCTCGTCGTCGGGCGTGGTTCCCCAGCGACCGTCCGGCGCGTCGGGACCCGTCCCGTCGTCCGGTCCTCCAGGACCGACGCCGCCAGCACCGCCGCGGTCGTCGCCGTTACGGACCGCAGCCCGCTGTTCCGGGATCAGATCGAGTTCGGGCTTCGTGTCCCCGAGCAACAACAGCGCGTAGTACTGGAAGTACGTCCGAATCGGCATCTGAATGAGTGCGTAGACCAGAATCACTGCGAGCGCACCGAGAATCACGACGAATATCGCGAGCAAGACGCCGATGTCACCGAGCATCGTCAGGAGGACGGCGACGATCGCGAACGGAATGATGACGAGGAGCGCGCCGAACACCAGCAAAATCCCCGCAGCGATGTTGACCACGAGCTGCAGTATCCAGACGAGTACCAGATACACGGCGTACTCCGCCAGGTTCGACGTCAGCGTACCCCAGAACCGGCCCCACGCAGAGAGGATGCCTCGCTTCTCGAGTAACATCACCGGAGCGACGAATTCGGAGGTAAAGCGCATCGTGATCGCGTAGACGAAATAGACGGGAATCGCGAGCAGGCCGATCAGTACCAGCGATCCGGCCGCGGCCTCGAGCGACGAGGCGCTGAGTAACACGACCGCTATCGGCCCCCCGATGAGCAGGGCCAGCAGGATGCCGGCGACGATCCGGAACAGGAACAGCTGTAGGGCGCGTCCGAGGTTTTCCTTGCCGAACCGTCGTATCCGGACTTCCATGGAGCGAAGCGACTCCAGAAAGACGAACTCCATGATGGCACCGATCAGTCCGAGCAACAGCCACAGCAGGAGTCCGACGAGAAGCACGACGCCGACGAAGAGCAACACGTCTTCGGGGAGTTCCTCGGCGGGCGCGTCGACGCCGGTCTCTTCGAGCGCCGGATCGATATCGCCCGTAGGAACGCCGCCACCGCCGCCCAGGCCCATGCTCCCGCCGACGAAGAGGACGACGATCGCGAGTTTGAGCCACAGTCCGGCACGAACGGGCAACAGCAGGTCCCGCGTTACGTCGATCGCATCGCCGAGATCGTCGATCGCATCCATATCCGTGATATACCATCCCATCAGTGAAAATAATACTGTCTGACGTTCGTGGGCGTTAGATCGTCCGAGCGGCGGGTCTCCGTTCGAAATACGTCCTACCGACGACACTTCGGGACGCATTTAACTCCGAAGGTTCTCTCTCTCGGGTATGGATATCCGCCAGCTCGTTCGTGGCACGGTCGAGTGGGACCGAATCGAGCGAGTCGTCCGGACACTGGCGGAGCGACACGACCGCGAAGTCGTCCGCGTCGAGTTCCTCGAGGCGGATAACTGGTTGTCGACACCGTTCGTCATCGACGACGAGTGGTTCGTCAAGATCGTCTCGAGACAGAACGCACTGGTTCATGCCGTCCTCACGACCGGACGAAACGTCGGTGCCGTCTCGGCAGGAACCGGCGGCTTCTTCGACCGGTTCGATACGCCCCGCGAGATGGTCGAACACGAGTACGAGGCGACCCAGCGGATGCGAGAGATCGGTATCAACGCGCCACAGCCGATCGAGGCGTTCGAGGTGAACGGACTGGGCGTGCTCGTCCTCGAGTACCTCCCCGACTTCGAGTCGCTGGGAACGGTCTCGGACGCGGTCGTCGCCGAACGCGCACCGGAACTGTTCGAGATGCTCGCGACGCTGCATGCCCACGGACTGGCCCACGGTGATCTGCGGGCCGAGAACATCCTCATCGCCAACGGCGAACTCTACTTCATCGACGCCACGAGCGTCCACGAGGACCGGGTTTCGGAGACGACCGCTTACGATCTGGCCTGTGGGCTCGCCCTCCTCGAGCCACGGATCGGCGCGCGCCGGTCGGTCGAGGCCGCATCGGGAGTCTACGACGCGTCGGACCTGCTCGCTGCGCGACGGTTTCTCGATTTCGTCCGCCTGCGACCGGATCACGAGTTCGACTCGACGAAGCTACGGAGCGAACTCGAGAAGGCGGCGGAGTTGAGCCGAAACTGACGGGTCTCGACCGTCAACGACCCGCCTGATGTCAGGCGGGACTCGGCGATGGCGACGTTCGTCCACTCGTGGGATAACTCCCTTGTGAAGTACCCCGGGGTCAAGTGGTTCGAGACGCTTCGCGTCTCGTCATCACGGAAGATAACGTCTTCCGTACGACCCCGAGCCACTCTCGCTGTCTCTCTGTAGAGGCCCCTATCGTCAAGCCGACCGTCGGCGGCTACACGACCGAACTCGAGCGGACGATGTTGGGAGGAAAGTCGCCGACGAGCAGCGGACCTACTTCGAGAGTATGACGGAGTCCCAGGAGATCGCGATCGACACGATCGGCCAGGCCGTCGAGTACACTGCCGTCGAGGAGGCCGTCGTCGACTCCTCCGAGGAACACGGCGTCGCGGTACACGAAACACCACGTCGGGCACGACATCGGGATGGTGGGGCACGAACGACTGTTTCTCGACGTCGAGCAAGACGGGGAGATTCGACCGGGAGAACTGTTCACCGTCCAGCCGAGGTTCTACGTGCCCGGCGTCGGCGGCTTCCGCCACTCCGATACCGTGGTCGTAACCGACGATACGGAGACACTGACCGACTATCCGCGGGACCTCGAGTGGTTGATCGTCTAACCGCTTCCGGGAGACCGAGTACCAGTCTCGGCCGTTCACCGAGGGATCATCCGTCGATCGCTGGCAGCAGTCGACGAAGCCGCCGAAAACGGAACATAGAAACCGCTCCTTGAGACACGATTACGCATGAGTCTCGAGGGCGAGTTATCCAGCGTTCGACTGACGCTCGATCTCTGGCATCCGAACTGCTGGGCGATCGAGGCGACCGATCGAACGGGCGGTGGGGTGCTCGCACACGCGGTGTACAACTCGCCGACGACTGGCGGGACCGGAGGTGAAGTCGGGGACAGCAACAAAAGCAGAAACCGCGGCGACACCGACGATTCGAACACGGTAAAGGGGCTGTTTACCGCTTTCGGCGATACGTCGGGAGAAGTCGAGAACGTTCTCGACGCGATCCGGGCCTCGGAACACTCCGGCGAGGTGTTCGAACTTCAGGAACGGTTCGGTCGCGCACGAAACGCGCCGGGCAACGTCGTCCGGGAATTTTTCCTCGAGTACGATCCCACGGAGATGGTCTGTCCGACGCTGCTCGAGAACGGGTTCGTCCACAGCGCGCCGGTCCGCATCGAGGACGGCAGCGAGGAGTGGAACCTCTGTTTCGCCGGGGACCGGTCGGCGATCGAGGAGTCGCTAGACGATGTCCGCGAACAGACCGGTGCCGAGGTGACAGTCACGTCGATCACGACCTCCGAAACCCCGGACCGCTCGACGCGAGAACAGCGACTCGACACGCTGACGACGGCCCAGCGGGAGGTGTTCGAACACGCCCGCGAGGCCGGCTACTACGAGTGGCCCCGGGAAGTGACGACCCGCGAACTGGCCGACGATCTGGACCTCGCGAAGTCGACGTTGCTCGAGCACTTGCGGCGGGCGGAGTCGAAGTTGCTCGATCCGTGAGTGACTCCGGCCTGATTTCGGTACCGATCACGGCTCCAGTCCTGGTCCCGGTCCCGACCTCATTCGTCCCGGCCGACCGCTGACGGGATGTCGGAGTCGGCAGCATCGTCTTCATCGATCGCGATCGCCCTCGCAGCCGTCGCCTTGAACGACGCCGCGATCTGCCGGTCGGGCTCGAGTCCCAGACGTTCCACGCTGGCTTTCGTGACGAGCGCCTGGAGCGTGCTCTCGGGTGCGAGCCCGACTGTCACTCTGGTGATCTCGTTTCCTGGTTCGAGGGACGTGACCGTGCCAGTGAACTGATTTCGGAGGCTCGTACTGTCCCCTCGTGGCGTGTCGTCGGGCTCCGTCAAGACGACTGCGTCCGAGCGGACGGTGACCTGGACCTCGCTTGCGTCCGCGGGGACTATCGCGATGATCTGCCCGATCTCGGTGTCGACGGTCGCGAGTTCGCCGGTTCGGTCCCGAACTGGCCCCGTAAAGACGGACTCCGTCACCCGTGCGACGCCGTCGAGTTCCGCGTCGTGCCGGTCGAATTGTCGGCACAACGTTCGCGCGGTTCGGGTTAGCTCGGTTCCACCGCCGCCGCTTCCCCCCCGTTGTCGCTCCGTGATCGGCCCGACGGCCTCCTCGATCTCGACGACGCGGTTTTGGAGTCGAGCGTACGACCGGCCCAGCGCGTCGGCTGCCTTGTGCATCGATCCGTGTCGATCGATCGCATCGAGCATCTCGATGTCGCGCCGGTCGATCGTGACACCGTCGACGGACAGTTTCGTGCTGTAGTCGCGTTCGATCGTCATCGGTAGTGACCTCGGTCGGTTGTGCCAGGAGCTGTCGTGCAAAGCAGGGTCATGTGTCGTCGGTTGTCGGACCGTCGAGCGACATCCGGGGTCCGAGTCGGTCGGAAACGCGCAGACGGGAGCCAGACGTCCTCGAATCGGTCGGTCGCATCAGTATATCAGTTCGCCGTCGATAAACTTCCGGGTCCGTTCGTCCGCAGGGCTCTCGAAAACCGTCTCGGTATCGCCGACCTCGATGACGCCGTCCCCGAGCAACACCGCGACCCTGTCGGCGATACGCTCCGCCTGGTGCATGTCGTGGGTCGCGATGGCGACGCCGATACCGCGCTTTTTCGCCTCGAGCACGGCGTTCTCGATAACTGCCGTGTTACGGGGATCGAGGTCGGAAGTCGGCTCGTCGAGGAGCAACACGTCCGGTTCGTAGGCCAGCGCACGGGCGAACGCGACCCGCTGGGCTTCGCCCCCGGAGAGCGACGCCGCGTCCTGGTTGGCTTTCTCCTGTAACCCGACGGTCTCGAGAGCCTCCATCGCTTCGATGGTTTCGGCGGGCATCCCGACGAGCGCCGAGAGTTCACGACGGAGTCGGCCGATCCACGACTGCCGAACGCGGAGCCCGTACTCGGCGTTGCGGCGCACGGTCGCGTCGAAGAGACTCGCCTCCTGAAACACCATCCCGATCCGGCGACGGAACTCGAGTCGTCGCTGTTGTGACCCGGTCCAAACGCGCTCGCTCCCAAACTCGATCTCGCCTCGGTCGGGCGCGTCGAACAGGGCAAGCAGGCGCAACAGCGTGGATTTCCCCACGCCGGACGGGCCGATGATCGCGAGTACCTCGCCGGATGGCACGGACAGCGACACCCCCTCGAGGACCGTTTCGCCGTCGTATCCGTGGTGGACATCGATCGCCTCGAGGGTCATCCGTACCGTCCACCCCCGTTTCCGAGCCGGACGACGATCGCGTTGACGACTAACACGAGGACGACGAGGATCGCACCGAGGAGCATCGCCGTCTCGAACCGGCCCTGTTCGGCCTCGAGCTGTATCGCGGTCGTGAGCGTTCGCGTGACCGAGGTGCCGTCGGAGGCGGCGATGTTCCCGCCGACGATGAGAACGGATCCGACCTCGCTGATCGCCCGCCCGAAGCCCGCGAGCACGGCGGTCGCGATGCCGTAGCGGGCTTCTTTGATCGTCACGATCGCCACGTCGACGCGGGTCCCGCCCAGCGCGTACGCCGCGTCGCGGACGTTCTGTTCGACGCTACTGACCGCGGCGAGACTGACGCCCGTGATGACGGGGGCGGCGAGGACGAACTGTGAGATGATCATCGCCTCGGTCGTGAACACGAGATCCCACGAGCCGAACGGTCCCTGGTTCGAGATCGCAAACAGCACGACGAGGCCGACGACGACGCTGGGAAACCCCATCCCGGTGTTGATGACCGACGTGAGAAGCGTCTTCCCGCGAAACTCCTTGAAGCCGACGAGGAGGGCGACGGGGAGGCTAACCAGCGTGCTCAACGCGACCGCGGTGAGACTGACGTACAGCGAGACGCGGACGATGCTCCGGACGTAGTTCCACTCGAAGGGGAACTCGACCACCAGTGGCGTCAGCACCGCGAGTCCGGAAGCGAGTGACATCGATGATCTGGGTTACTCCCCACCGTTCGAACGCCGCCATCCCTCGGGAACGTACTGTCGGAAATTCGGTTCCGCAGACAGCGCTTCGGCGAAGAACAGCTGTTCGCCGTTGGCCGTGTATCCCTCGATGATCTCTTGGCCCTCGACGCTCGTGACGTATCCGATGTACGCCATCGCGAGGTCGTAGTTGACATCGTGAACGGCGGGGTTGACGGCGACGATCCCGTATGGGTTCAACAGCGCTTCCGGACCGCCCTCGACGGGCCCCTCGAGGTGTATCTCGAGACCGATCTCCTCGCGCATATCGAAATACGTCCCGCGGTCGGCCAGCGTGTACGCTCCCTGCATGTTCGCCTGGGTCAGAACGTCGCCCATCCCCCCGCCGCCGTCGAGGTACCATTCGCCGAACTCGTCGACGGTCAGCCCCGCTGTCTCCCAGAGTTCGAGTTCCGTCGCATGCGTTCCGGAGTTGTCACCCCGGGAGACGAACGTCGATCCGGAGTCTGCGATCGCCGTCAGCGCCGCGTCGACGTCTCTCGAGCCGGCGACGCCGGCAGGGTCGTCCGGCTCACCGACGACGACGAAGTCGTTGAACATGAGGTCGCGACGGTTGACCCCGTACCCGTCCTCGATGAACTCGTCCTCGAGCGAGCGGGCGTGAACAATCACCACGTCCGAGTCGCCGCGGCGAGCGGTCTCGAGGGCTGCCCCCGTCCCCTGTGGGACGGTGTCGACGGTGACACCGTAGCGGTCCTCGAACGGCGCGTTGAGTTCGTCGAGCAGTCCGGTGGTGTACGTACTCGTCGTCGTCGTGAGGGTCAGCCGCTCCCCGCTGATCTCCGTCGGCCTGGACTCGTCGTCCCCGCCCGACTCCAGTACGGCACCGTCACCGCCGAGAGCCGCACAGCCGGCGAGTCCGGCTGCGGTGCCGCTCCCGACCGCGGCGAGGAATCGCCGGCGTTGTATCGTCATAGATACTACGTCTGACGCGGCGATAAAATAGGTTGGGGTACCGAATAACCGAATGTCGTTCTGCTCGGTGGAAATCGGGGACTGATTCCGCCGAATGTAACTGGGAAAGATTACGTCAGACTCGAGGTACGAACGGAGGTGGGACGGTCACTCGTCACTGACGGCAGGCCCAGTACGTGCCGTGTCGTCACGGTCGTCCGAAACCGGACCGCCCGGAGCCGTCACCGATCGCGTGTGGCGTGCCGATCAGTTCACGATGGCCCGCAGTGCGAACAGCGCGTTCTCCTTTCGCTCGCGAACGCGCCGGTAGAAGTAGGAGAACCACTTGTTCCCGTAGGGGATGTACTGATAGACGTCGACCCCCTCGGCGGCCAGTTCGTACTGTGCGTCGGTTCGAACGCCCATCAACATCTGGATTTCGTAGGGCGTCCCGTGCTCTCGGTGGAGGTCGCGAGCGACGGAGACGAACTCCGGATCGTGACTGCCGATCGCGACCCCGTCGTCGAACGACTCGAACATGTACTCGATGAGCTTTCGGTACTCCCGGTCGACGCGATCCTTGTCCGTGTAGGCGACCTCGCTGGGTTCGTCGTAGGCTCCCTTGACGATTCGGACCTTCCCCGGAACGTCCGCCAGCCGCTCGAGGTCATCACGGGTTCGCTTCAGGTTGGCCTGCAAGCAAAGACCCATTCCGCCCTCGTGTCGCCGGACGAGGTCCTCGTAGGCGTCGAGCGTGTTGTCGGTCGTGGTGTAGTCTTCCATGTCGACCCAGACGAACACATCCCGTTTCGCGCCGCGGTTGGCGATCTCCGTGAGGTTGTCTTCGAACGTCTCGGCACCGATATCGAGCCCGATCTGTGATGGTTTGACCGAAATACAGGCGTCGATCTCCGACTCCGCGATATCGTCGATCAACTGGAGATAGGCGTCGGTATCCGCCGTCGCGTTGGCGGGATCGTCGTAGTGCTCGCCGAGGAGGTTGAGAATACCCGCGACGCCCCGATCGTTGAGCGTCCGGACGTGCTCTAACGCCTCCGCCGGCGACTCACCCGCGACGAATTTGCTCGCGATGGGAGGAATCATTCGTTCGTATTGCTCGAGACAGGGACTATAAGCCACCACCCGACCAATGCGTTAGGGTCGAATTGGACAGAAATAAAGAATGATACGTCGACCATGATCGGTGGGGCTTACATACGTTCAGGGAGTAACGACAAACCATGTCGCAACAGACCGGTACGCAAACACATCAGCATTACATCGCCGGCGAGTGGACCGACGGCACCGGCTCGGAAACGTTCGAGAGCGAGAACCCCGCAACGGGCGAGACCCTCGCGGAGTTCCACCGTGGCACCGAAGACGACGTCGACGCCGCACTCGAGGCTGCGGAAGACGCCTTCGAGGAGTGGCGCG
This sequence comes from Halobiforma nitratireducens JCM 10879, assembly GCF_000337895.1. GTDB lineage: Archaea > Halobacteriota > Halobacteria > Halobacteriales > Natrialbaceae > Natronobacterium > Natronobacterium nitratireducens. The sequence goes on along the minus strand of NZ_AOMA01000077.1, from coordinate 23,568 downwards.
AACTGTCCTACATCGACCGCGCGGAGTACCTGTGGGACATCTACCACGAACTCCGTGAACGTCACGAGGAACTCGGCGGGATCGTCTCCAAAGAGTGTGGCAAGGAGATTTCGGAAGGGAAAGCCGACGTAACCGAAGCCTGGCACATGGTCGAGTGGGCTGCAGGGAACGCCCGCCACCCACACGGCGACGTCGTGCCGAGCGAGGTCGGCAGCAAGGACGCCTACATGCGCCGCAAGCCACGCGGCGTCATCGGCTGTATCACTCCCTGGAACTTCCCGGTCGCGATCCCGTTCTGGCACATGGCCATCGCACTCGTCGAGGGGAACACGGTCGTCTGGAAGCCCGCCGAGCAGACGCCGTGGTGTGGTCAGATCATCGCCGAGATGATGGAAGACGCGGGTATCCCCGACGGCGTCTTCAACATGGTACAGGGCTTCGGCGACGCCGGTGCCGCGATCAGCGACGACAGTCGCGTCGACACCGTCCTCTTTACCGGCTCCGCGGAGGTCGGCCACGAGATCGCCAGCAAGGTCGGCGGCGAACCCGGCAAGCTCGCAGCGTGTGAGATGGGTGGCAAGAACGGCATCGTCATCACCGAGGAAGCCGACCTCGACATCGCCGTCCACTCGGCCGTGATGTCGAGTTTCAAGACGACAGGACAACGCTGTGTCTCCTCCGAGCGCCTGATTGTCCACGAGGACATCTACGACGAATTCAAACAACGGTTCGTCGACATCGCCGAGGACATCGCCGTCGGCGACCCCCTCGAGGAGGACACGTTCATGGGGCCAGCCATCGAGGGCGACCACGTCGAGAAGATCCGCAAGCACAACGAACTCGCCCGGGAAGAGGGCGCGAACGTCCTGGTCGACCGGTTCGAACTCGCCGAAGACGAGATTCCCGACGGCCACGCCGAGGGCAACTGGGTCGGTCCGTTCGTCTACGAGATCGACTACGACACCGACCTGCGCTGCCTGAAAGAGGAGTGTTTCGGCCCACACGTCGCCCTGCTCGAGTACTCTGGTGATATCGAACGTGCCCTCGAGATCCACAACGACACGCCCTACGGCCTCGCGGGCGCAGTCATCTCCGAGGACTACCGCCAGATCAACTACTTCCGTGATCACGCCGATATCGGACTCGCGTACGCGAACCTGCCGTGTATCGGCGCTGAGGTCCAGTTGCCGTTCGGCGGCGTCAAGAAGTCCGGCAACGGCTACCCGAGCGCCCGCGAGGCGATCGAAGCCGTCACCGAGCGTACGGCCTGGACGATGAACAACTCGAAGGAGATCGAGATGGCACAGGGCCTCTCGGCCGACATCATCACGAACGACGACTGAGTCGCAAGCACCGACACACAGCGACCGAGTCGATCGTTTTCGAGCGTCCGAACACACGGTCGGCATTTCTGCCCGGCGAGCGACTACAGTAGTCACTGCAAGTCAGTGCGCACTGATCGCCGGACAGGTCGGCGACCAGTGTGCAACTCGTTGCAGTTGGTACTCCACTTCTCGAGCCGTCGCTTCCTGAGTTTCGGCTCCCAGCTTGCGGTCGACTCCTCGAGTTATCGAGAGTTGTAGGCACGAGTGCGGTGAACGCTCGTCGGACAGCTCGAGACCGATCGGGTAGGGACGGGCAACGAGGACGGCGGTCGGACTAAACGTGAAGACGGCATCGGAGTCGACAGCGAGGGTAAAGGCGAAGGCGAAGGCGAAGGCGAGGAGACGGGTGTGGACGCTCGTTCCCGGGAGACGAGCGTCGACGGGCCGGGTCGGGTCGGATCGGATCGAAGCCGGAGCGACGCGCGATGCCGGTTGCGACGTGAAAAGCGTCGGATACCGGCACCCAGACCAAAGCACCCATCGAACAAAAAGTCAGCGGTCGGAGCCAGTCTCGAGGGGATCGGTACCCGTTTACCGAGCGCTCACAGCCGCCGATCCTGCAAGGCGGGAAACTCCTCACGGACGTCGGCAACCCGCGTCGGATCGACATCGGCCGTGACGAGCGCCGGTTCGTCGCCGCTCGAGGCCAGCGTTACGCCCCACGGATCGTGGACGGTCGACCGGCCCAGCAGGGCCGCATCGGCCTCGGGAAACTCGCCGCTGCCGTTGATCGTCGCGACGTAGCACTGGTTTTCGATCGCTCGTGCCCGCGAGAGGGTCTCCCAGTGCTCGACACGTGGGTACGGCCACGCGCTCGGGACGAGCAGTAGTTCGGCGCTCGGCTCGGCGTCGACCAGCCGACGGTACAGCTCCGGAAAACGGAGGTCGTAGCAGGTCGTCACACCGATGCCGACGCCACCGACGGTCGCAGTCTCGATGCGGTCGCCGGGAGTCAACAGCTCGGCCTCGGAAGATTCGTAGCCGAACAGGTGGTGTTTGCGGTAGACGAGTTGGCGGTCACCGTCGGCGTCGAACAGTGCGGCGGTGTTTGCTAGCCCCTCGTCGGCCGGCGTCGGTACCGTCTCGGTCGCCGCGAGGTCCTCGACGATCGTTCCGGCGAGGACGGCGATCCCGTGGTCGGCAGCGGCCTCGCGCAACCGCGTGAACGTATCGCCGGCGAACGGTTCAGCCAGTTCCTCGTAGCGGTCGAACGCGAAGAACCCGACGTTGAACAGCTCCGGCAGCGCGACAAGATCCGCATCCCGCGTGGCGGCCCGTTCGATCGCCTCGAGGGCGCGCTCGCGGTTGCGATCGATCGCGCCGGCTTCGACGGTGATCTGTGCAAGCGCGATCGACAGCGACTGTGATCGATCTGCCCCGTCGGCCGACGGCATCACTATCTCGCCTCCAGATGCCGCTCGAGCTCCCGCTGTAAGTTCCCGATCTCGTCGTCGAGGTTTCGTTCGAAGTACTTCTCGACACCGGGGAGTTTGCCGTCGACGACGAACCGGTTCTCGAGTCTCACGCCCCCTTCCGTTTCCACGATTTCGTGTTCACCGGTGACCTGCATCACTTTCGACCGGCCGACGAACTCGACGTACTCGGGTGGTTGGCGAGTCAGGTCCTCGGTTTCGACGGTCGCGGTCCGTCGAACCAGCGGAATCGGTAGCTCGACCTCCCAGGTCACCCGCCGCCCCTCCGAATCGTTGGTCGTGTACTCACGGACGACGCTGATCGCCCGCGCGCGGCTTTCGGGGTCGGCGATAAACTCCCAGACGGCTTCGGGGGACGCCGACAGCTCGAACGCCCGCTCGACCCGTACGGTCATGCCACTACGTCGGTGGCACACCGATAAAAAAACCGTGGAGTGAAACGGGGCGCTGGTGACCCGACGGCCCGTCGATCACCTCGAGGCCGATCAACTGACTGTAACTTTCCAGGTCGTCGACCGGGCCCGCCCCCACTTCTCGATGTCGACCTCGTCGGATTTCTCCGCGAGGTGAGGGAGGCGTGCGCCCACCTGTTTCGACGAGAGGCCGATCGCGTCCGCGATGTTTTTCGCCCGGAAGTACTGTTCTCCCCGGGCGGCACTCTCGCGGAGATACGAGAGGATCCGCTGCTCTTCGTCGGAGTAGTCGGTCATCGTCCGTACTGGCGCTATGATGCCGTCGGACTTAACTCTTAACGGCCGTTCGCGCCGATTCAGGCGGGATCGCCGCTCGCTCGAAGGGGTCGTGTTACCCGAACGACGGTATCACGTCCGTCTCGTACAACTCGATCGCCAGTTCCTGTTCGTCCCCGATCTGGTGGAAGTAGACGTGATCGTAGCCGGCGTCGATCGCCTGCTGGATACTGTCGACGTGCGCCTGTGGGTCGGGGTCGGTCAGCGTCGAAGACTCCACGATGTCGTCTCTCTCGACCATCTGGGCCGCCTGGTCGAAGTGAGCGGGCATCGGAAGCTCCTGGCTGAGTTCGCCGGGAACCGATCCGTTCGGCCAACTCTCGTAAACGGTCTCGACGGCCTCCGACTCGGTCTCGGCGTAGCAGCCATGGAGCTGGGTGTATCTGGGCCCGTCGCCGCCGGCGTCCTCGTAGGCCGCTACTGGTTCGTCTTTCGGTCCGGAACACCAGAGTCCCTCCGTTCGCTCGGCGACCCATCGGGCAGTCTGTGGCCCGAAGGCACTGCCGATCGTCGTCGGCTGTTCGTCCGGACAGGTGTACAGACGAGCGTTCTCGACGGTGTAGTGCTCGCCGTGGTGGCTGACCGTCTCCCCGGTCCAGAGCCCCCGCATCACCGCCATCGCCTCGTCTAGCATCTCGAGTCGAACGTCGTGTTCCGGCCACCGTTCGCCCGTCACGTGTTCGTTCAGGTTCTCGCCGGTACCGACGCCGAACGTGAAGCGATCGCCGAACATCTCGTCGACCGTCGCGACGGCGTGGGCGACGTTGACCGGATGAATTCGGATCGTCGGACACGTGACGCCGACGCCGACCTCGATGTCGTCGGTCGCTTGTGCGATCGCCCCGAGCGTCGACCACACGAACGGCGACTCCCCCTGTTCCGGTACCCACGGGTGGAAGTGATCGGAGATCGAGAGAAAATCGAAGCCGGCTTCCTCCGCACGTCGTGCGATCTCGACCAGTCGGCTCGGGCCGTGTTCCTCACTCGAGAGGGTGTAACCGATTCGGGTCATCCGGCCGAGTTACCACCGTCAGGCGCGTAATGATTGAGCCTGCGAAGGCAACACGCTGCGAGCGTCCAAACCGAACCCCTTACGCCCGGGCGGCCGATACCGGGCCGTATGGAAGCCGTGGTGGAGGCGACAGACCTCGAGCGAAGGTACGGTGACACCGTCGCACTGGCAGGTGCCTCACTGACCGTCGGACGGGGCGAGGTGTTCGGCCTGATCGGCCCGAACGGGGCCGGCAAGACGACGCTCGTCCGCGCACTGACGGGAACGACCGAGCCCGACGGCGGCTCGGCCCGCGTACTCGGCGAAGCGCCGGCCGACGTCGACCGCGACCGGCTCGGGGTCCTCCCGCAGGACTTCTCACCGCCGGACCGGCTCACGGCCCGTGAGCTAATCAGTTACTACGCGGGCCTGTACGACGACGCCCGTGACCCCGAGACGGTCCTCGCCGACGTCGGGCTCGCCGACGCCGACGAGACGTGGTACGAGAACCTCTCGGGCGGCCAGCAGCGCCGCGCCTGCGTCGGCTCGATTCTGGTCAACGATCCCGACGTCCTCTTTCTGGACGAGCCGACGACCGGCATCGATCCCGCCGGTCGGCGAACCATCTGGAGTCTCGTCGAAGAGCTCGCCGCCGGCGGAACGACCGTCGTCCTCACCACACACGATATGGCCGAAGCCGAGCACCTCGCCGACCGCGTCGGCCTGCTCGCCGACGGCCGGATCGTCGCCCAGGGGTCGCCGGACGAGCTCGTGGCCGTCCACGGCGGCGCGAGTCGGCTCACGATCGAGACGACCACCGATGTCGACGCCTTCGACGACCTCGAGTTCCCAGTCGAACGGGCAGAAAGCCGGCGGCGGTCGACGAACACCGACGCCGTCGTCATCAGGGACGTCACACCCGCAGAGATCGGCCCCGTCGTCGACTACCTCGAGGCCCGCGACCTCGAGTACACGGGGCTGAACTGGACCGAACCCGACCTCGAGGACGTCTACCTCGAACTGGCCGACGACGCCGAACGCGAACGGACGGCACGCGTCACACAGCGAGCGAACGCCGAGGCGGCGAACGCAGGTGAGACGCGATGAGCAGGCTCGGACGGATCCGGGCGGAGGCCGACGCCGGCTGGCGCTCGTTCGTTCGCCGTCGGACGGCGGTCTTTTTCACGTTCTTCTTCCCCGTCATCCTGATCGTCATCTTCGGTGCTCTCGTCCGCACGGACCCGGCGGGAGACGGGCTGTTCGCCGAACCGGCAGGCTGGTACATTCCCGGCTATCTCGCCGTGGTCGTCCTCTTTACGCCGCTGTCCCGGATGGGAAGCGAGGTCGCCCGCCACCGCGAGGGCAACCGCTTCGAGAAACTCGCGACGACGCCGCTGTCCAGATTCGAGTGGCTGCTCGCACAGACAGTCGTCAATGCCGTCATCATCGGCCTCGCCGGGCTGTTGATCCTCGGGCTCGTGCTCGCGTTGACCGGTGCCGAGATCGCGTTCTCCGCGCTGCTGGTTCCATACGTCGTCGTGGGAGTGATCTGTTTCTGTGGCATCGGCGCGATGCTTGGCAGCTACACCGACTCGCGTGACGGCGCGGTCGCGGCCAGTAACACGATCGCCCTGCCGCTTTTGTTCCTCTCGGAGACGTTCATCACGCTCGAGCAGCTCCCCGGCTGGTTCGAGCCGCTCGTGAACCTCTCGCCGCTGACGTACTTCGCTCGTGGCGTCCGTGCGGCAGCCTATCCCGACGCGACGACGCCGGCGGTCGCGGGAGTCGATCCCGCCCTCGCGAACCTCGCGATCCTGACTGCCCTCGCCGTGATTACGTTCGCGCTGGGCGCGCGGTCGATCCCGCGGACCGACTGACCGCTGTTGGTTCCGGCTACTGCTCGCTTGCCTCGCCCATTCGACCACTGTAATCCCAGCCGTACACCACCGCCGGTTCAATCGCGATTGTTACCTCTTCGCGCTCCTCGCGAAGCAGATTCTGGGCCAGTTCCGACTCCGTCCCGTCGAGGTACCGCTCGAGGAGCGCCCGGAGCGTCTCCTTTTCGGGATCGGGTGCGACCGACGCCGTGCCACGCCCGCGAACGCCGCCGTAGGGTGGCCGGTTCGTCGAGATTTCGAAGGCGACTTCGCTCTCACCCTCACCCTCACCCTCACCCTCGTCCCCGCCCTCGCCCTCGCCCTCGCTCTCCGGACTCGCATCCGTCGGGTCGTGGGTCAGATAGTCGACGACCGTCGCACTCGCCGATGTGGCACACTCGAGGGTCCGGTCCTCGCGGTAGCGATACCACAGCGAGAGCATCCAGAGGTGTCCCGACGGCGTCCGACAGGCGAGCCTGACCGGCACATCGTGGGTCGTGAGAAACTCGTCTATTTCCTCGACCGAAAGCGAGCCGCGAACGTTCATGCGAACGCTACGGTCGCAAGCAATATAACACCCGACGACGCCTGTGTGTGCCTCGAGTACCCTTGCTCCAGCCGCCGCACCGACGGGGCGTGAGACGGCTCGAGCGGCTCTAGAACAGGGGGACGAGCATCGCGGCGAACTCGTAGTCGTAGATGTGGTTGAGCATCAGGTACGTGACGATCCCGAGCACGAGGCTCAGAATCCAGGTTGCGGCCGCGATCCGACCGATCCGCGCGTGGGCCGTCTCGCGGAGTTCGGACGGGGTGTGGGTCAGTCCGAGCACCAGTGCATAGAGGACGACCGGCACCGCCACGATCGAGAGGACGATGTGGATCGCGAGCATGAGCAGATAGGCGTACCGGACCAGCTGGGGCCCCTGGAACAGCTTCTCGCCCCCGCCACCGACCCGGATCAGATAGACGACCAGGAACAGCAGGATCAAGGCGAACGCACCGACCATCGCCAGCCGGTGTTTTTCGACCTCGCCGGCGCGAATCCAGTACCAGCCGGCGGCAAGTAGGACGGTCGCGGCTCCGTTGATGACCGCGATCGCGTGTGTGAGCAGGTTGATCTGTGCATGTGTCAGATCGGGGTAGAGCCCGATATCCAGCACGAACGTCCCGATGACGAGCGCGTAGCCGACGATCGTCAGAAACACCGTTGCGCCGATCGGCCGCTCTCGGAGTCGACGTTTCGCGTCCGCGGTTGCCATTGTCGGTGGTTTGGAGAGCGTGCGTATTTGTCTTGCCGTTCCGGTTACTCGCACGACGGCGGGGTGGCGTCGGTATCGACGGGTGGTCAGCGAGGCTCGAGAGGACCGACTGCCGGTGCGGCAAACGGCTCCACGGCTGATATCTCGATTAGTGGCTACTGGGGAGAACGGTCGTTCGACGAGTGATCAAACGCCGTCGAACTCGGATTCGGATTCGGATTCCGATTCCGACTCCGACTCCGACTCGGACGCCGATTCCGAAAGCATCACGCTGCCACACTCGTCGACAGTAATCCCGTAGCCACAGAACTCGAAGAAGACGGACCCGCCAGGACGTGGTCGTCCGTCGGCGTGATGCTCGAACAACGCGTCGAGAGCGTCGGGATCGACGACCGCATGGAGCGGTTCGTACTCGGGGGGAGACAGCTCCCCGGGTGTGACTCCTTCCGCTTCCGCCACGGCCTCGATAACGGACTGGCTGGGAGACCGCTCGATCCGTTCGTCGACGCTATCGCCACCACCCTCCATATCGTGTCTCGGCACTTTCGAACCCGGCCGAATAAACCTGTCCTTGTGAATCGGCGATTCACCGCGTTAGCACTTCCTTTCCTTCGATATCGAAGTCCACGCTCCACGCACCGAGCGGACGACGGTGATCCCAGCAGGCAAATCCGAGCCGATCACCTCTGGTCAGTCGATGTGGATCGACGGCTTGCTCGGGCGCGCGGCCACGTCCGTCGTCCCGTCCGCGCGACGCACCGTCACGTCGGCGTCGAACTCGTCGGTGAGCAGCCAGGCCGCACGCTCGAGGACCGCACGCTCGCGGTCGGCCGGTAGTGGTTGAGGTCGCTCGGACGAGCCACCGCGTCCCGAGACGAACTCGAGCGTACCCTCGAGAACGCCGCTTTCTTCGAGAAACGTCGCGAGCCGTTCACGGTCGGGAGCGTCGAGGTCCGGGTCGGCCGCGAGTCGGTCCCGAAGTCGCTCGAGGAGTGTCGACCGGTCCGTCTCGCGACGGCCAGTCTCGGCCGCAGCGATTTCGTTCACAGCCGCCAGGACGCGGTAGGTCCACTCCTCGGCGACGACCAGTTCGATCCGGTCGAGGTCCGTGAGTGCTGCGACGTCGACGATGTCCCGAACGTCCTCGAGGGTCCGTTCGACGAGCGCACGCTCGAGCCGGTAGTCGATACCGTCCGCGTCGGCTGCCGTCTCGAGGGCGGGCCAGTCGGCGTCGACGACGAGGCCGTCGCCACGGAGCTTGTTCCACAGCTCTTCGCCCAGGTGGGGTGCCATCGGCGCGATCAGTGCGGACAGGGTCAGCAGGCCGCGTCGGTACACCCTTTCCTGCGGGCGCTCGAATTCCCGATATCGGGCAAGCAGTGTGGCGAGTTCCCGGAGCTCGGTCGCGACGCGGTGGAATCGGAACCGATCGTACTCCGTGGCGGCCGCCACGATCGTACGGTCGATTTCGCGGTCGACGTACTTGTCTCTCGGGAGGCGGTCGGCTCCGGTTCGCGGGGCGGCGTTGGTGCTGCCATCGTGGCTACCGTCGTCCCCGCCGACCCTACTCCACCCACCCTCGACGAACTCGGTCACCATCCCGTACAGCGTCTGCTGGAGGTCGTACGCCCCGCGAACGTCGTTTGCGGTCCACTCGAAGTCCTGTTCGGGGTGAGCCGCCGAGAGGACGAACAGTCGGGTCGTCTCCGCACCGTACTCCTCGGGAGCGACGACGTTACCCGCCGAACTGGACATCTTCTCGCCCTCGTACAGCACCGTCCCCTGGCTCCGTAGTTCCCGGATCGGTTCGGGACAGTCGAGCAACCCGAGATCAGTCAGCGCTCGTGCGAAGAACCGAGTGTACAGCAGGTGCAACGTGGCGTGCTCGTCGCCGCCGACGTAGACGTCGACGGGCAGCCACTCCGCGGCCAGGTCGGTATCGAACGGGGCGTCCTCGAGGTCGGGTGAGAGGAATCGCAGGTAGTACCACGAGGAGTCGACGAACGTATCCATCGTGTCGGTCTCGCGTCGCGCGGCCTCGCCACACTCGGGACAGGTCGCCTCGCGGAAGGAGACGTGTTCCTCGAGCGGGTTGCCCGTGGTTCGGACGAACTCGGGGAGCTCGACCGGTAGTTCCTCGTCCGGGACGGGGACGGGGCCACAGTCTTCGCAGTGGACGATCGGAATTGGCGTCCCCCAGTACCGCTGCCGCGAGAGCAACCAGTCCCGTAGTCGGTAGGTGACGTCGTCCTCGAGTGTGTCACACTCAGCTATCAGCCGTTCGCGGGCGCGGTCGCTCTCGAGACCGGTGTAGTCGCCGCTGTCGATCAACGTGCCGTCGCCCGTGTACGGGGTGGCATCACTGCCGTCGTGATCGTCGCCACCGTCGGGCTCGATCACCCGCTCGATCGGCAGGTTCTGCTCGCGAGCGAACTCGTGATCGCGCACGTCGTGACCGGGGACGCCCATCACTGCGCCGGTGCCGACGTCCTCAAGCACGTAGCCCGCGACGTAGACCGGGAGTCGCTCGCCGGTCAGCGGGTGGATCGCGGTCGCGTCGGTTTCGACCCCGGAGAAGCCGGTTTCGTCCGACACCCGGGTTCGATCCACGGTCTCGTCGACGTACGCCCGTACGTCGTCGTCCACCTCGGCGAGCGCCCGCGCCAGGTCGTGTCCCGGCGAGAGCGCGAGGTAGGTCGCGCCGTGGATCGTCTCGGGCCGGGCGCTGAAGACGTCGACGCTCGTCCGACCGGTCTCGAGTGCGTCCTCGAGATCGACCGCGAATTCGATCCTTGCACCCTCTTGCCGTCCGATCCAGTTGCGCTGGATTTCACGAACGCCGTCGGGCCAGCCCGTAAGATCGGCTAACCCCTCGTGAAGCTGCTCGGCGTAGTCGGTGATGGTGAAAAACCACTGGTCGAGTTCCCGTCGGTCGACGGGGCTCTCACAGCGCCAGCAGGTGCGGTGGCCGGCCCCGTCGGCGTCCTCGAGTGCAGCCTCACGAACCTGTGCGTCGGCCAGTACCGTCTCGCAGTCCGGGCACCACTCGACCGCCGCGGCCTCGTACTCCACGAGCCCCGCCTCGTACAGGCGTTTGAACAACCACTGGTTCCACTGATAGTAGTCGGGATCGCAGGTGGTGATCTCCCGAGTCCAGTCGTACCCCAGGCCGAGCGTCTCGAGGTCTTCCCGCATCCGCCGGATGCAGGCTCTGGTCCAGGACTCGGGGTCGCTCGCGCGCTCGTAGGCCGCGTTCTCCGCGGGGAGGCCGAACGCGTCCCACCCCATCGGGTGGAGAACGTCGTCGCCACGCATCCGTCGGTAGCGGGCGTAGGCGTCCGTAATGGCGTAGTTTCGGACGTGACCCATATGAAGCGTCCCGGACGTGTAAGGGAACATCCCGAGGACGTAGGTCGGGTCCGTCGCGTCGTCGGGGAGTTCGTACACCCCCTCCCGCTCCCAGACGTACTGCCAGAACTCCTGTACCGCCGCGTGATCGTATCCCGTCATGGCGTTCGGCCGTGAGGTCCACTGGGGAGCCGTCCCACATCATTGTTCGCCCCGATCGCGCTCGATCACGGCAGTCGTCTCTCCGACCACGGGCGCTCCACTCACTGCCGGTTTCGCCGCCGCAACACCTCGAGTGCAACTGCACCGCTGGCGACGCCGACCGCGCCGGCGGTGAACCCGAGCCGCGAGTCGTCGTCTTCGGTCTCGTCGTCTTCCTGGCTCGTTTCGGCCGTCGGCTCTGATTGTGCTGTTTCCTCCCCGGCGTCCTCGTCGTCTTCCGTCCGGCGCTCCGGCTCGAGGTCGAACGCGTCCGGATCGGTCAACGACGGGGGATCGACCTGCTCGCCGGCTTCGATCGGGAACGTGTAGAGGGCCCCCTCGGTCGGCGAGTTCGGAATCGCGGGCGTGCTGCTGGCGACGAACGTCTCGCCCGGTTCGGCGACCCGAGCGGTCCAGAAGCCGGCTTCGTGGGGGTCACGCCAGGACGCGACCGCCTCCGGCTCGTCGGGATCAGTCACGTCGTGGATCGAGACGCCACCGCGATACCAGGACGCGTAGAGCCGACCGTCACGAAGCTCGAAGTTGTGCGCCGTCGTCCACAACCCGGCCCCGTAGCTCTCGTCGACGGCCTCGGGAGCCGCGATCGAACCCCGTTCGACCGGCGCTTCCGGCTCGGAGACATCGTAGAGGTCGATCCCACCCGGCCCGTCCGGCTCGTCGCCGCCAGTCGCCCAGGCCTCCCGCCCCACCGCCAGCAGGTCACCGGTCTCGTCGACCGCCGAATAGTGGTCGTTTCCGGGCAACCCCTGCTGGGTCTCGCTCCCGTCGTCGACTGCGAGTTGCTCCTCGAGGGAGGTTTCGGCGACGTGCGAGAGGTACTCGGGTTCGGACGGGTCGGCGACGTCTAGCAGGTACGTGCCGGCGTTCCAGTGGGCGAGGTAGGCGATATCGTCGTGGACGTAGACGTCGTGGAGATAGCGGGCGAGCCAGTAGACGTCGCCCCAGTCGGGTTCGCGCTCGAGCAACGACCAGCGGCCGATCTCCTCGATCTCGGCTCCGACGTCGTACACGACAAGCGGATTCTCGGCGGGGTCGTTCGCGACGACGTAGAGCGTCTCGCCGTCGAGATAGCAGTTGTGGATGTGGAACCCGGTTTCGTACGGCTGGCCGACGAGCGCCGGCTCCGCCGGCTCCGACACGTCGTAACAGCAGAATCCGTGAAAGAGTCGACCCGAGGCCGAGGTACGGTTCGCCGGCCCCGGAACCACGAGCCGATCGCCGTCGACTTTGACGTCGAGCACCTCGAGTAAGGGGTCGCCGTCGACGGCGATACTGTCCTCCTGAAAGAGCAGTTCGGGGTCCCCGGGATCGCTCACGTCGACGATCGCGAACCCGGTCGTCGTCGCGAGATAGACGATCTCACCGTCGTCGCCGACCACCGCCTCGGCGGCACCCTCGATGGCGACCTGGCCGAGGGGTTCGTAGCCGCTGTCAGCAGTCTCGAGCGAACCTGAACTCGCGGCCGTCCCGGACGCGGCGTCGATCGACCGCGAACCGAGCGCGGGGAGGGCAAAGAGGGAAGCACCGCTTCGCCGGAGCACCGTTCGCCGCTGCATACATCTTCTCACGTGGTCGACGCCAAAATAGCACCGGGTGTAACACAGCCGCTGAGTCGGCCCCTACCGCTTGAAGCGGCTTCGATCGCCGGTCCCCTCGGTCATCGCGCTCGCAAGGGCACCCTCGAGGACGACGTCGTCGCCGTGGTCGGTCACGCGGATTTCCGGGACGTTGGCCATCACCATCTCCGAGACCCGTTGGCGGATGCGGTCGACGACCAGGTCCTCGTTGTGCAACGCGACTGCGCCGCCAAAAGAGACGACGATCGGCGCGAACGAGTGGATCACGTTGCTGACCCCGATCGCGTTCCAGTGGGCCAGTTGATCGATCGCGTAGTCGGCCAGTTCGTCCTCTCCGGCGAACTCGAAGACGTCTTTCGCCGTGAAGTCGGGGTCCTCGAGCGGGAGGTCGGTGTCGATCGTCGGGTCGTCCTCGGCGAGCAGACGGACGAAATCCGGGATGGCGTTCCCGGAACAGTAGGCCTCCCAGTGACCGTCGTGGCCGCAGCCACAGGTCAGCCGGCCGCGTGGATCGACGACGGTGTGGCCGACCTCGCCGGCGTTGCCGTCCCAGCCGTCGAGAATCTCACCGTCACAACAGACGCCGGCACCGATCCCCGAGGAAATCGTGATGTAGACCATATCGGCGGGGTTGCGATCGGCGTGGAACCGCTCGCCGATGACGCCCGCGGTCGTGTCGTTGTGGAGGTGTACCTCCTCGCTGTCGATCAGTTTCTCGATCGGTCCCGTCAACGGAATGCGGTCGATCGAGTCCGGCAGGTTGGCCGGATCGATCACCGCTCCTTCGGCGAGATCGAACGGGCCGATCGAGCCGATACCCGCAGCGTCGATCGATTCGGGCTCGATCCCCGCATCGCCACAGGCTTCCCGGAGCGTTCGCAGGACGCCTTCCGTCACGTCGATGCCCGTCGGGCCTCGCGGCGTCGCGTTCCGGCTGACGCCGATCGTGGTCCCGTCGTCGTCGGCGACGGCAGCCCGCAGGTTCGTCGCGCCGAGGTCGACGCCGGCGTAGTAGACCATCCTGTCCTAGGAACGACCGTCGCCGTACTTAACTACCCAGATTACGACTCGGAGACGAGTAGCATTCTGTACCGGACGGCCGGTCGAGCCGTCGGCGGGGCTGTCGCCGACTGGGTCCGACGGCTATTCGGATGCCGCTCGTCGATCGGCGGACTCGGGCGGGAGAACGGACTGAACCGAGCAGCCCTAGTCCAGTACGTTCACGTCCCGGAAGTAGGTCACCGGACAGGGTGCCTGCAGGATAATATCCTGTGACACCGATCCGAGCACTGCCTTTTCGGCTGGTGATCGACGACGACCGCCGACGACGATCCGATCCGCGTCTACCGACCGCGCCAGGTCGACCACCTCGTCGCCGACATCCCCGATCGCGCCGCGGATCTCGCAGTCGACGCCCGCTTCGGTGAGTCGCTCCTCGAGATCACCGACCGGCGCGCGACGGGTCGCGACCGCGTCGGGATCGACGTCCTCGACGCGAGCCTCGAGTCCGAGGTCCTCCCGGAACTCCTCGTACTCCGTCTCGGTAAACGCGTGTCCGATAACGACCGTCGCCTCGAGCGGTTCGGCGATCTCGAGGACGGTTTCGGCCAGGTCCTCGGCGCGAACCGTGTCCATCGGTCCGACCGCCAGCAAGACGGTATCGATTGCCATACTAACACGTAGCCGCAGCGATCGGGTTAAGTATTCACCTCGGTGCAGTATTCCGTCACCCGACCGTGACGCGAGTATCGTTCCGACACCTCGACTCATCCGACTCACCCGGCCCCGACGGGGAACACGACCGACAGCACGTCCCTACATACGGTTCACTCCCCGTTTCCGGTGGACCCGCGATCCGAAGCAGTCACACCGGGAGATCGATACAACACTCCCTATCAACTCGACCACATCGCCGGCGATTGGAGTGACGACGATCCGCTCGGTCGGAGATCAGTACGCGGCGTGAAAACATATTTTGCGCCGGTCTCCTACCACACGGTATGACGTTCCTCGAAACCCTCGCGATCGCCGGGCACCTGCTGGCGGTCGTGATACTCGTCGGTGCGACGGTGACGATGGCGTTGGTCGTCCTGCCGGCCGCTCGGCGAGGACGACTCTCCGTCGACGCCGTCCGTGCGATCGGGAAGCGGTTCGCGCTCGTGACTGCCGTCTCCGGCGTCGCGATTCTGTTGACCGGGGTCTACTTTACCTCCCTCGAGTACACCCTCACCGCGCTGGCGACGACACCGTCGGGCTGGCTGACGCTGGCATCGATCCTCGTCTGGGTGCTCCTCGCAGTGCTTCTGACTGCCGGCACGAACCGGCTCGCGAAGACGGTCGCGGTCGGCGACGCCCGGCGTGCGGCCGAGCGGAGCCAACCGTGGTACAACGCCGCCACGGTCGTGTCGGTCGTAGGGCTGCTCGTGTTCGGCACGCTCTGAGACGGATTGCTGTAACTGTGTACCGCCGATCGGCGATCCAGTTCTGTCGATCGGCGATCATTGACTCCCGTAACCCGTAAGCGAGGGGAAGACCGAGCTGAAACGGTGAGGGTATCAACCGTTCTCGAGGTCGACGCCAGCCGAGCCGTTCCGACCGTCGGCCGGGAGCAGCGTCGAAATCCGCGCGTTCTCCTTGAGCCGGAGCCCGCCGTCGGCGACCGTCAGCGGGATCAGCGGCAGGTGTGACACCACCTGCATCGACGGATGCGAGCCTCCTCGCGCGAGCACGTCGTTGCGTGGTTGCAGCCACAGCGGCTCCTCGGGATCGGTCAGGAACTCGTTGTGCTGGACGATGTACTGGCCGCCCTCGAGGTTCCACCAGCCGTACTCGTCGTCCGGCTCCCGAAGCTCCGTGTCGACGGGCTCGAGGTCGGCGTCCTCGAGTTCGTCGCCGCCGAAGTCGATCCGACCGGGGCCGGCGACGCGGTAGATTGCACTCGCGGTCAGATCGATCCCGTGCTCGTGAACCTGTGCGGGTTCGTACACCAGATTGTCGACGACGTCGACGAGCGGGTGTTCGTGTTCGTGTTCGGCGGACATTCGATCGATGCTGACGGCACGAAGGGCCAAAAAACGTGCCGTCCGCGGTCGCCTTCGCGACACCGATCCTGCCCTGGAGTGCCCTGCCGCGAGACGAAACGGTATCCCACGGGAATCCGAAAAGCGGGCGTATGAGCAGGCAGGAGCCGAACGGAGGCGGGAACGGAGCCGCGGACGAACCGATCGTCGTCGACCGGGATCGACTCCGGACGGATATCGAGGAAAACGCCGCGTTCGGCGCGGTCGACGCCGACGAGGGGCGGGGCCGAACGGTCCTCACCGGGACGGAGGCGAACCGACGAGCGCGCGACCGCCTCGTCGACCGACTCGAGGACGCGGGACTCGCCGTCTCGGTCGACGCCGTCGGGAACGTCGTCGGCACCTGGACGCCCGATTCGGCCAACCCGGACGCGTCGCCGGTCGCAGCCGGGAGCCACCTCGATTCGGTACCCGAGGGTGGCATCTTCGACGGCCCTCTCGGCGTCTACGCTGCGCTCGAAGCCGTCCGTGCCCTGCAGGAAAGCGGCTGCGAGCCGAGACGGCCGGTCGCGGTCGTCTCCTTCACCGAGGAGGAGGGGACACGGTTCGGCGGCGGTCTGTTGGGGTCGTCCGTCGCGGCGGGCCAGTACAGCATCGCTGACGCGCTCGCGGCGACCGACGACGAGGGGACGACACTGGAGACCGTTCTCGAGGGGATCGGCTACCGCGGCGACGGGAGCGTCGACGCCAGCGAGTGGGACTCGTTCCTCGAACTCCACGTCGAGCAGGACACGCGCCTCGAGGAGCGTGGGGTCCCAGTTGGCGTCGTCTCGACGATCACGGGGATCGTCCACGCGGAAGCGCGGTTCGTCGGCGAGGCCGACCACGCCGGAACGACGGCGATGGGCGACCGGACCGACGCGCTCGCCGCAGCGAGCGAATTCGTGCTCGACGTAGAGCGGGCAGGCCGGGAGTTCGCGATCGACGGAGCGGACGCGGGCGAACCCGGCACCGCCGTCGCGACCGTCGGCAAGAACCACGTCGCGCCGAACGCGACCAACGTCGTCCCCGGCGCGGTCGAACTCGGGGTCGACCTCCGGGACATCGACGCCGAGACGATGGGCGCGCTTCTCGAGCGGACCCGTCGCTGTCTGACCCGCCTCGAGAGCGACCGCGGCGTCGAAACCGAGTTCGACGTCGAACTCGAGGTCGATCCAGCACCGATGAGCGACCGCTGCCGGGACGCGCTCGTGTCGGGAGCCGACGCGGCCGGCGTCGAGTCGGTTTCGCTGCACTCCGGTGCGGCCCACGACGCGATGACCGTCTCGCGGGTCACCGACGCAGGTATGCTCTTTGTCCCGTCGGAGGATGGACTCTCACACACGCCGCTCGAGTGGACGGACTGGGAGGACTGCGCGACGGGAGCCCGCGTACTCGCCGAAGGGATCGCACGCCTCGCCGCGACGTAACTCCCTCCGCAGCGACTCGTGTCACGTTTCGGCGGAGCGATCGTCAGCATGTGGAGAGACGCCGGCAACGTAACTCGGCGTCCCAGAAGTTGATGTGCTGGGCCCCGTAGCCACGGGTATGGTCGACGTACTCGCGACAGAGGTCGAGCGTTTCGTCCGGGCCGTCGGACCCGAACCCGACGAGACGCTGGTCGAAATGGACGAGTTCGCCGAGCGCGAAGGATTCCCACACGTCGGGCCGGAAGTCGGTGGCGTCCTCCGACTGCTGGCACGGCTGACCGACGCCGAGCGGATCTTCGAGTTCGGCTCCGGCTACGGTTACTCCGCCTACTGGTTCGCCGAGGCGCTGCCCGGCGACGGCGAAATCGTCCTCACCGAGGTCGACGAGGACGAACTCGAGTTGGCCCGCGAGTACATGGCTGTGGGGGGGTACGACGAACTGGCCCGGTACGAACTCGGCGACGCCATGGAGACGATCGAGAGCTACGACGGGCCGTTCGACGTCGTCCTGATCGACCACCAGAAACACCGGTACGCCGACGCCTTCGAGGCCGTCCGTGCTTCGATCCCGCCAGGGGGTATCGTCGTCGCGGACAACGCGGTCACCGCGGGGGTCATCGAGTTCGAGAAGCTCCGCGAGATCGTCGCGGACGGCACCGATCCCGACACGCTCGAGGTCAACGACCACACGCGAGGGATCGCCGACTACCTGCAGCGAGTGACCGACGATCCCGAGTTCGAAACCGTCCTGTTACCGCTTGGAGAAGGAATCGCGGTCAGCTACCGTGTCGAGTAGTCGGACGTCTCGGCCTCGACCTGTGTGCCGGCGGACGCACCGTACTCGCGAGCCGCCAGGAACGCGGTCGAGCCACAGGCAGTCAGCAAGGTCCCCCAGGTGATCGCGGTCAACGAGAGGACGAGCGTCGCCGTCGGGCCGGGGATCGACGCCGCGACGGCCTCGAGACCGACCGCGTGGAGACCCGCGATGCCCAAGAAGCCGACCCAGAGTGCGAGCGATAGCTGGGCGAGGGTTCGGCGAGTGACCCGCTTCGCGTACAACGCCAGCCAGTAGACGCCGCCGACGGCGAGAGCCGTTGCTCCGACCGTCGGCACGATCGCGTCGGTACTGGCAGTCGCGGCACCCGCGACCGCGAAGGAAGCGAACGATGCAGCGAGCAGGAGTCGACCCCGGTTCGGCTCCGAAGCCGGGTTGGTGATGGCGTGGATCACGTCGTGCACCGCCTTGCCGGCAGGTGTAGTGGATCGGATATATAACTGTTGGTCGGCCCGACACCTCCTGTGGCCGGTGAGGCGTCGGCCGTCGTCGACCGTCGGCAGCTCGAATCGCGACCGTCGCTCGAGATCGACGGACCGGCGGGCAACGACGCGACTCGTACTGGCTGCTGGAAGACGGTTCCGGCGCGACCGCACGACGAGACGCGGTCGCACCGGTAAATCGGTACAGCGGTCAGTTCTCCGAGGCAGCCGGCAACGTCACGTAGAACGTCGTCCCTTCCCCGGGCGTCGACTCGACGTCGATCTCGCCGTCGTGGCGCTCGACGATCCGTCGACAGAGCGCGAGTCCGATTCCGGTACCCGACCCCTGGCCAGCGGCCTGCAGCCGCTGGAACACTTCGAAGATACGTTCCTGATCATCGGGGTGGATGCCGATCCCCTCGTCCCGGACGGCGATCGTCCGCGTTCGACCGGTGGTTCGCTCGGCCGATACCTCGATCCGGGGGGACTCGTCGCCGCTGTACTCGACGGCGTTCGAGAGGAGATTCTGGAATACCTGGCGCAACTGGTGGGCATCGCCCCGAA
Organism: Halobiforma nitratireducens JCM 10879; assembly: GCF_000337895.1. Lineage (GTDB taxonomy): Archaea > Halobacteriota > Halobacteria > Halobacteriales > Natrialbaceae > Natronobacterium > Natronobacterium nitratireducens. The sequence goes on along the minus strand of NZ_AOMA01000077.1, from coordinate 4,417 downwards.
CCGTCGGGAGCGCCTCGACCTCGACCGTCGCGTTTTCTTCGGCGAGACTGACAGTGAGATCGTCCCGAACGTCCTCGAGAACGGCGTTCAGATCGACGGGCTCGAGCGGATCGCCGCGGGTTTCCACCCGCGAGTACTCGAGCAGCCCTTCGATCATCGCTTTCATTCGCTCCGCACCGTCGACGGCGTACGCGAGGAACTCCTGGCCGTCCTCGTCGAGGTCGTCGCCGTAGCGCCGGTCGATGAGTTGCAGGTAACTCGAGACCATCCGCAGCGGCTCCTGCAGGTCGTGGGAAGCCGCGTACGCGAACTGCTCGAGGCGCTCGTTGGACTCCTCGAGTCGGNTGCAGGTAACTCGAGACCATCCGCAGCGGCTCCTGCAGGTCGTGGGAAGCCGCGTACGCGAACTGCTCGAGGCGCTCGTTGGACTCCTCGAGTCGGCGCTGGTACTCGTTTCGCTCGGTGACATCCTGGGCGACGAGCATGCCGGCATCGACCTCGTCGCCGATCCGGACGGGGAGGATACGCGCGGAGAGTTCGCGCCCGCAGTACGTGATCTCGAACGACCGTTCCTCGCCCTCGAGGGCGGCCCGGAAGTGGGGTTCGATCTCTTCGACGAGGTCGTCGTCGTACCGCTCGGGGAGGCGCTGTCCGATGATCGTCTCCCGAGCGGCTCCGAGGTCGTCCAGCAACGCGCCGCCGGCGGCCGTATACCGGAGGTCGTCGTCGAACAGAGCCACGATCCCCTGTGGGAAGTTCTCGACGAGCGTCCGGTACCGTTGCTCGCTGGCCTCGAGTTGCCGCTGGCGCTCCATGCGCTCGGTGACGTCACGTACGACGCCGATCCGCTCACGTTTGCCGTCTGCCCGCGTGAGACTGGTCACCGTCGCTTCGACGGGAACGCGGTCGCCGGCTGCAGTCTCGATCTCCGTCTCGATCGTGGACGCGTCGGCGTCGTCGGCAGCGAGCCGTCGAGCGAGCGCTATCGTCGACTCGTCGGCTACCAGCGAGCCGTGCGATCCGAGCAACGCCTCCCGATCGTAGCCAGTCAGTTCCGTGTAGGCGTCGTTGACCGTCGTGAACCGGTTGTCCTCGTCGATCACGTATATCCCGTCCTCGATCGTTTCGACGATCGTCTCGTACCGTCTGAGCTCCCGTTCTTGCTCCTTTCGGTCGGTCACGTCGCGGAAGTACACCGACAGACCGGTCTCGGACGGGTACGCGGTAAACTCGAGCCACGAGTCCAGCGCATCGACCCGCCGCTCGACGCTTACCGGTCGCTGGGTTCGCATCGCCTCACGGAACGGACGACGGATCGGCTCCACCTCGCCCGGATAGGCGTCCCAGAGTCGTTCGCCCAGCAGGTCGTCGGGATCGGCTCCAGAACCGTCGTCTTCGGGGTCGGGATCTCCGCCCGTTTGTCCTTCCCCCGCACCGAGGAGATCGGCAGCGTGGTCGTTGGCGTGCGTGAACCGCCAGTCGTCGTCGACGGCGACGAACGCGTCGGAGACCCGGCCCAGTATTTCGCTCAGCTCGGTCTCGAGTTCGCTCTTCCGGCGCTCGAGACGACGTTCGTACTCTTTGCGCTCGGTGATGTCTTCGCCGACGATCACGACGCGCCCGAGTTCCCCGTCCGGCCCCGGAACCGGCGCGGCGTTGACGGAGAACCAGCGGCGGCGACGGGCCGGGTCGTCGCCGTTCTCGTCGTCGCTCTCGAGGACGAGTTCCCGATCGACGACCGGGTCGCCGAAGCGACGGGCCAGCGCCGACGGTGCCCGTTCGGGCTCGAGCGGCTCGCCGGGTTCGCCGATCCTCTCCCCGCCGTCGTCGACGTCGTAGACGGTCCACGCCTCGCTTCGTGCGACATTCTCAATCGTCGCGTCGGCCGGCAGGTCCAGTTCCTCGGTCGCGTATCGGTTCGTGAGGACCGTCTCGCCGTTCGCGTCCTCGACGGCGATGGCGACCGGAGCCGTCCGAAGGAGTTTCTCGGTCTGGGATCGCTCACACTGGAGGCGGCGTTCGTTCCTGATCCGGTCGAAAATCGCCTCGAGACTCGAGGCGACGATCTTCGCGAGCGACAGCTCCTCGTCGCCGAACGCGGCCGCCCGTTCCGATCCGACCAGGAGAACGCCGTGGTCGCCGATCGGGAGCACGATCTCGCTTCGGATCGGCGTCTCGGGGTTGTAGACGTCGGGGTCGGAGCGGACATCCTCGTAAATTTCGGACTCGCCGGTCTCGAAGACGCGCCAGACGATCCCCTCGCTCTCGCCGAACGTCGGGAGTTCGTCGAACAGCTCGACCGCACGCTCGGACTGTGCGGCCGGCCGGAGGGCCTCCCGATCGTCGTCGTAGCGATAGACGCCGTTGATGTCGAGATCGAGCACGTCCTCCAGGCTCCGGCAGGCCCGCTCCGCGACGGCCTCGCGTGTGTCACACTCGAGCCAGTCGCGAACCCCTTCGTTCAGCCGCCGCAACTGGACGGCGCGGCGGCGCTGCTCCGTGACATCGTAGTACAGTTCGATGCGGCCGCCGTCGTACGGCCCGCTTTCGATCGGTTTGCTCCGGTGCTCGAGCCAGCGTTCGTCGCCGTCGCCGCCGGTGATCCGACACTCGAACTGCTCGAGGTAGCTGTTGTCGTCGTAGGTCGCCAGGACGGTATCGACGAACTCCTCGGCGTCGCCCTCCGAGACGCGGTCGCGGATCGTCTCGACGATCAACTGTCGTTTGTCCCGGCCAACGACGTCGGTCCGGTCGATTCCGAAGTACCGCTCTGTCGTGTCGTTGATCCAGGCGACGTCGAACGACGAATCGAGAACGAACACCCCCACGCCGGCCGCCTCGAGCGCCCCCGGCATCGACTGGAGCGGCTCCGGTGGGCTCGAGTGGGCGGCAGTCTCGGACCGTATCGGCCGAACGACGCCGAGCCCGCCACCGTCGTACGTTCCGGTCGACTCCTCGGGTAGCGAACGGTTGAGTCGCAGGCGACAGGGGACGGGGTCGCCGTCGGTGGGGACCGTGATCTCGAGTTCGGTGATGGTGTCGGTGTCGAGGTCGATGCCGGTGTCGGTGTCGGTGTCGGTATCGGTGTCGGCGTCACCGTTGCCAGCGTCTCCGAGGGCGCTCGTGACTCGATCGCGGTCCCCCTCGACGGCGAGTTCGGCGACGGGAGTCCCGAGCAGACGGTCGCGACTCCGGTGGCAGCACTCGGTCCCACGGTCGCTCGAGGCCGAGTCGGACCCGTCACATACCAGTTCTGCGAGGTCGTCGTCGACAGCGACGAGTCGGCCGTCACTATCGAACCGGAAGACGCCGCCGTCGACGGTCTCGACGAGGGTTCGAAACTGCGGACCAGGGGATGGCTCCCCGGCGACGAACCACCCCTGGCCGTTACCCGACTGACCACGATCGCTCATTACCGGGTTCAACGCACTCGAGCGGATAAGTTCACTGCACAACAAGTAAGAGAATCGCCTGCAGTGGTAGGTCGGCGGAACGCCAGCAAACGACGGCCGACCGTTACCGCGATGTCGGAGCCGGCGGCAGCTTCGCGTGGCGACACCAGAACCGCACGAGCAACTCGGCGATCGTAACGGTCTCCTCGAAGCCGGTCGGCTTCGTCAGGTACGCGTTCGCGTGTGCCTCGTAACACCGTGATACGTCATCGGGATCGCTCGAGTCGGTAAACACGAGCACAGGGAGCCGACGAAGCCGTGGCTCCGCTCTGATGGCCTCGAGTAGTTCGCACCCGTCTTTCCCGGGGAGGTCCAGATCGACGATCACGATGTCGGGAAGCGCCGCGGGATCGTCGTCGGCGGTCCGTTTCAGGCAGCGTAACGCGTCGTAGCCATCGCCGGAGACGCGAAGCCGGACATCGGCGTCGATCGTCGAGAACGCTTCCCGGAGAAGCGTCGCGTCCGCATCGTCGTCTTCGACGAGGAGGAGTTCGGTTCGCGTGCCGCCCGACATTCAGCTACTCGGGGTCGAGTGGGTGACGATATTCACGGACCCGGCCACTCCACGTGCAGCCGGTTTCGTGACGACCGAGACGGGGACCGAGACCGGATCGGACCAGCGTCGCGTCCGCGTGTCGAACGCATCTCTCCGTACCGTCGGTCCGTCTCGCTCGAGTGCTCCGTCGCCGGTGTGGCTGCCGTCGGTCCGCGGTCCATCCATATTACGTTTCCTCAAGGAAATGCAGGATGAATAATCGTTCGCCCAAATAGATTTGGATCGGCGCACCGACCGGAAATATATTGAGTAAAACTGCAACCAACGGGGTTGCAGATATCCGCAGGCGACGAACGCGCGTCGTTACTCCTCCGTGGCCTCGGTCCCGAAGTGATCGAACGGCTGGACCCGGGCGTTCTTGAGGAACCACTCGTCGTCGATCTCACACCCCAGCGTCTCGAGGTCGGCC
>NZ_AOMA01000076.1 GCF_000337895.1 Halobiforma nitratireducens JCM 10879 | reverse complement strand
CCCGACACAGATATTGAAACCGCTATAGAGTCCTATATTGAAGATGCGGACTCTCACGCATCCGAGCGAGAGCGTAAACGCATACTCCCACAGTTTGTTGAAATACTGAACTCTGAAGGAATAGAGTTAGAAACAGTTGAAGACATTCACCCCGACCACATCAGCATTTACTCCACCAATCGCAAAAACTCAGGAGTTAGAGAAGCAACCATCAGCAACGAAATAAACCCTATACAGGGTTTAACCCGCAAATACAACCACTTTGATTTTCTAAACCTATTCAATAAATCAGACCTCAAACTCAACACTAACACGGTTATACAGGACTCTGATAAAGTACCTCACATAAAAACAGATGAGTACATTAAAATGCTCCAATCTACGGATTCACTACGCAACGAATGTATTCTCCGAATTTTATGGGAAACAGGAGTTAGAAGGTCGGAATGTTCAAAAATAGATATTGAAGATATAGATTTCAACGAAAATAAAATCACAATTGATTCAGCAAAATCTAACGACACCCGTTCTGTATGGTTTGATTTCAGTACAGAGCAAAAACTCAGAACATACATCAATAGACACCGAGACACAATATACCCAAATCCAGAAACAGATGCCCTCTTTATCAACTGGCAGGGAACACGGCTAACACCTCATGCGATTAATTCTAATATCGTTAAAATCGCAGAAAGAAGTGGCGTTCAGGATTCACTCGGAGAAAACGCAAAAGGTGACTCTCTCAACAGAGTAACAGCCCATTCATTCAGACACAGTTTTGCGGTACAGAGACTTCAGAATGGATGCTCGATAAAGTACATCGCAGATATGCTCGGAAACACCGTTAAAACGACAGCAAACACCTATTTACAAACAGACGACGAAGACATTAAAGAGCAAAATGAGAGATACAGACCGAAGGTCTATTCCACATCTCAGATAGAGTCGGAGTAGATAACAGAGATTTTTACTATGTTGTATGTTAACATAGTATAGTTATATTATAGCTTCTAGAAGAGTTAATGTATTACATCATACCCTGTATGTAATTGTAACACCTATATGTTCGTTATATTTCTAAAACCGCAGTAAGGAAGGCTGTTCCCTGTTATCTACTATGGAGTTGCTCGGTGTGTTATCCTTTGACAGTATTACAATTACATTAGGGGTAACACATCATACATTGGGGTAAAGGTTGTCTGATTCAACAGAAAACTACTGTATGATTGAAATATATGTATGATAATTACACTATGGGTATTACATCATACATTGGGGTAAAGCCCCTGTGAAAAAAATTAGTTGCCCTGCTGTTCCTGAACCCAACTTCTGACTTCATTGATTTCATCGGAAGGGTCTTCGGTTGCGTTTAGCACGACTTTATCGCCTGTGTTGTGGAGGAGTTCTGTTTCCTCTACGATGAATTCGAATAGGTCGTTTGGGTCTCCCACGAGTGCTTTATTCTTAAACATTTGAACCCATCGGTTAGGGTTAGTGTTGTTCTGATAGAGGCGTTCTACCATCATAATGACCTCTTCTTCTCTCTCTTTCTGTGCTTCGTTGAGGTTTTTGAGTCTGTTCTCAATTTTTTGTTTTTCTTCCTGCTTCTCTTCGAGTGTCTGCTTCTGTTCTGCGAGGTCTTCCTGAATTTCGTTCAGTTGCTCCTGAAGTTGTTCTTCCGCTGACATTTCCATCGCTTTTCGCTCTTCTCTCAGGAGTCTGTTAACCAACCCGCTGAAGTTGTCTACTGCGTTTTCTACCCATTCTTCGTTATCCTGATGAATTAGAATTGTCTTTCGTTTGCTCATTGCGTTAGTTATGTTAGGGGGTAGGTATTAAAAGTGTTACTTTTGGCATAATGTAATACCTCTTTATACGGAGATTGCAAAGTCTTATACGGGCGGGTATCTAAATGTTAGATTTATGATACAAACAGAAAGCATGTCTGAAAGTGGTACAGAGTTTAAAACAGGTTTGGAAGCGTGGGACGAACAAATTAAGAACACTCTCTCGTATGTTGTTCTCGATGAGTGCGAGGGGCAGGCTGGAAATTATACGATGTGGGATGCGTGGCAGGATTCCATGCGGCGGGCTAAGACGGTTTCACATAGTAGAGAGTGGGAGAATAAGGCGATTGAGATTTCGAGTTTGTAACGATTGACGACCTTCTGACTGAACTTTTTTATTTTGACTTCAACCTGACAGCGGCTGTCATGTCATTTCTCGCTCCGACACCGCACCGCAAATTTAGTATCTTCGATACTAATTTGCTATACCGATAGGGTGAGATAGCGATAATAGTGCCAGTCTGGTCTGGGTTACTATACTGGGAGTGCGGGCTGAGTAGCATAGCCCGATATACACACTCTCAAAATCAGGGTCAAGGGTGGAAAATAGAAGGCTGGATAGTCATCAGCGGATAATACAACCCATCTTCTCGCTTCTTCACAAATCCATCCTGCTGAAGGTCTCTAACACACCTTCTCACCGTCCGTTCAGAAACTCCGTATGTATGTTCTGCGAGTTCTGAAACTGTGAACCCACGCCGCTGTTCTTCCGTCCATACTGCTATGCTCGTGAGAACTGTGAGAAAGTTCTGCCTTGTATCAGACATAGAATAGTATCTCGAATACAACCCCATATAATCTCTTCAGATAACAACAGACCAAAACCAAAACATTTATATAAAAATATCTTTATTAAGAATGGTACTATGTATGACAAAATAGACATAGAAAATTTTGTTGAAAAGATTGCTAAAGTAGAGACAGTAGCGGTTACAGTGTCTAAAAGCGGTGTTCAGGAAGGTATAATAATTCTTACAATACATGGTGTAGATGGAGAAGATGTACCCGACGAGATATCCCAAGCCTCCGAGGTCTCCGTGCGTGGAGTC
>NZ_AOMA01000075.1 GCF_000337895.1 Halobiforma nitratireducens JCM 10879 | reverse complement strand
GATAGGTGGTCAGTTTCTGGTCTGCCCGTCCCGTCCGGCGAACTAATCTTGAACGTGCAACAGGGTATACCTGATTGCTGTGAAATGGATGTGGGTTTCAGTACCCTATACAACGAGTTTGAGGACTACGCTGGAGAGCAAGCGGCAACAGAACTCAACGAGATTCTTCAGGATTACTGTGAGGGTGTGGATACCCGTCTCTTGAGAGAGATTGCGGCTCACACTGAGCCAGCCGTATCCTTCTCCTCACCGTCTGGCGACTCTCTGATTGAAGCGTACCAGATAGATGGGCACGCATATTACCTCTATACCGATGGTGGAGTGTATGAAGCGTACAGAGGCTCAGGATTATCCCCAACAACAACCGATATGTTCCGAGATTCCAGATATTGGCAATCAACCAGCGAAGCCATCTCCAAGAGAAGCACTCCTGCGTAGAATTTTACGGGTAGGATTCTGGTTATACACACAAATCCGTATTGCTGACTAATTCGGGCTTTAATACAGAGTGGATGGATGTACTGGAACGGGTCTTATGCTTCTGATTCTACCCTGTTCTCGGTCAAAATAGAGGCGTTTCTATCTGAATGAGGGTACGCAAGTGTGCGGCAGTCGGCAAGTGCTTTGTAGAGTTGAACGAGCTGAATCAGATGAACCAACGCTTGAGGATGTCCCCCAGGAGTATTGGGAGACCATTCAAGAACGGACTGGCGGAGTCACTAAACACGATATTGACTCACTGGAGCATCTGGAAGTGTTACTCTCTGACAGACAGTTCGAACGGTTGATGAATAAGATAGAGTGATGTCTACTCTTCCAATTCTCTTTCCGCCACATCGGAGATACGGCTGTAATCGATTCGTTGCGTCGGTAGTTGGACATTATCTCCGTGGTATGAGTTCCAAATTTTCTTGCCTACATAGTATTCAGTAGGATTGCCTTCTTTAGGTTCGAGCCAGAGGTCGTGATACCAGATATGCCGTTGTACCTCTTCATCGTCAAGGTCTCGCCCAATAGTCACCTGGAATAGTATCTTGACGAACTCAATGTCCTCGGCGTTGTTCATGGGTGGCTCTGGTTCGTCAGGGTGTGGGAAGTGCCGTGGCCAGATTACCACATCAGGAATAACATCACCTTCATCAGTTCGTGAACCAGCGGGCGGGTCATGGATAACCATCAGAGCTGGACTCTGTTCCTGATTGA
>NZ_AOMA01000074.1 GCF_000337895.1 Halobiforma nitratireducens JCM 10879 | reverse complement strand
CCTGCTCCACTTTGTCTTCGTTATCCGCTCCGTGTGTTTGTCTGAGTCTGCCTCCAATAGAAAAGAGAGCGTCCTTCCGCATTCGCTTGTAGTCAGACGGTTCGAGTGGCTCCGAATCAAATATCTCGGGGTGTTTCTCATGGAGGTTCCACAACAAGTCCTTCGTATCACTCTTCAATTGCTTCCGTTCGTCAGTTGCCAAATCGATATACCCGAGGTCGTCAGTCCAAAGGTCGTCGTCAGGCACATAGCCGTGTTACTGAAGCCATAATATAATGAATAAACTTGTAGACACCTATGGAAAGGTATCTACCTACCTATTGCCAAGCGTTATCAAGAGTGGACTGACTGAGGTCTGATAAACGGTCTTCCATAACACTCTCGAAGTCTTGGTTAATCTCGTATCCAACACACCGCCGTCCAAGGTCGAGAGCAGAGTACGCCGTCGTCCCGCTACCGAGGAACGGGTCAAGAACAGTATCTCCTTCATCGGTAGAGACTCGCACTATCCGATTTATCAGAGACATCGGATACGGTGCCTTGTGGAGTACTTGGTTCCCAACTGAACCTCGTTTGACAGGGAACCTCCACAGATTGCCTAACGGTTTTCCTTCTTCTATTGCAGGGTCTTCGACGCCATTCTCATCCGAACCTAACTCGTTGAATTTGTGTTCTTCTGACTTCGAGAGGTACACCACATATTCTTTTTTATTCACCGTGTTTCGAGCCGTCATCCCAGCGATAGCGGTTGGCTTGTGCCAGACGACCATATCCTGAAGTGTGAATCCGATTTCCTCAGCTCGCTGTGCGATATGATATGGAAGAAGTCTCAAATCACCTCTGTCCATCACGGTGTCAACGACAACCCACATCGTCCCCGACTCATCCAAGGCATCATAGCACTCCGACCAGACGGCATCCAGTCGGTCTAAATAATGCTCATACGACTCGTCGGAAACCCCGATTTGGTCATCGTGCCTGTAATCCTTCAAGTCCCAATATGGTGGCGATGTAATAACAGATTGAGGGGATACCTGAAGACTGCTCATATCTTCGCTTGTTTCCCAAAATACTGTGAGGTCGTCTCTATCTAAAACGCTCATCAGAAATTCACCTCCAGCACTTCGTGATTCCGACCTTCTTCATCGATTATTGATTCGGTTGAGCCATTCGCTCCGACAGTAAACACAGTCTCACCTTCATTTGAGCCTGCTCGGATACAACGGCGGAACGCTTCATATCGGTCGAATGGAAGTGACTCATCGACCTCCTCGTTCGGTGTCTCGTCTCTCACTTCAGTTATCCACACATTCCCTGGGTCTTTGCCTTCTGGGTTGTACCTCCGAACTTCTGTGTCGTGGTACGCACTCGAACCTGTTTCCCGCTCACCACCCCACTCGTTCCCTTTATAAACATGCTCTACACGAATGGCGTCCTTGTTGAATTTATACTCTCTCTTATCTTTGACAAGGAAGAGAATCTCCTCGTATACTGGTCGGAGGTTTCCGCCACTCCCCCCTTCTGTATGAATCGAGATGATGTTCTTCAACACCAACGGAGACTCAGCTCGGATAGATTCTGCTAATGACATCCCCACTGGCCAGCACCCATCAGTAGAGTACTGATTGGGAGCGAATACCCAGAGCGTTTCATCCTCAGACATCTCCTCGTATATCTCCTCACAAAATTCAGAAATACCCGTCTCAATCTCTGTACGGCTATGTCCCTCTTGAATAGCCGAATAAACATCAACGATATACATCCAGTTACCTCTCCCTCTTGTCTTGAGGAGTCTTAATCATGCGTGCTTCACCTGTTGATACATAGGTGATTACCTATACATAGGTGTTTGGGGATATAGAGCTTAAAGCCTACCTAAATAAACAGCCAGACAATGGGACTGACTCTAACGGAGGCAAAGAAGAACATCCTCCGAGAACTGAATGGCAATCCATCCCACGGATACATTTTAGCGAAAGCTCTCAAAGTCCGAGGAAGTACCATCTACGAACATCTGGAGCAGCTCGAAGACCACGGATACATAGAGAGCGAAGAAGATGGGCGACGACGAATATACGAACTCACTAAAAAGGGAGAGATGATAATTGAAGCCGAAGAGCTGTGATATAGCCGCACGCAGGCAACAATATACTGCCGCCTGCCCGCACACCACAACCCCCACCACACCCAGTAATACAGCCACCTTAAGCCCAACTATGTGTCATGTCGAGAGATAAACACCCTCGCCGTGTCAACAATGATTCAGTCTGAGAGCGGTTCAACCGCTGTCTCCTTCTCAACCCGAAAGTAGGCGAGAAGTTAAGTTCAGCCTTCAACAATCCAACCTATGAGCGAATACGCACTCACGGTTGGAGTTGATAGAGATGAATATGGGGGTGGTATCTCGTATGAAGACAGGGACGAACTATTAGATGAACTGTCTGAATTAGTCGAAGAAG
>NZ_AOMA01000073.1 GCF_000337895.1 Halobiforma nitratireducens JCM 10879 | reverse complement strand
CCCAGCCGCTCCCTGAATATACAAGGTCTCCATCTTGGTTTTGATATTCGACAGCATCCACATACGAGTCAAGAAGTCGAGATGCCTGCCCCCACGATAGCACACTAAACCGAAGGGAATCAGCAATCACCGAGAGATACCGCTGGTCATCCTCGTTCAGAACCTTCAGCACACCTCCGTTCTCCCCTCGATACACAACTCGGTCTGAATCTACTCTCAGTCGGTCATACAGACCGATTTTTTGGGGGAATAACCGCTCTAATTCGTCTTCTTGTGAGTTGTTCGTATCAATCATCGTCTCTCGCCCAAACGACGGTGTAACGACTAATCCTGCTCCGATACTCCCTGTCCATTCGAGAAGCGTGCGTCGGTTCATGCCAAGTCTACCTCGTGTGTCTCAAGAACCTCTCCCTCCGATGCCCAGAGGACGAGTGTAACCGTGTCCTCATCAGGTGGATACCCAATCGACTGTCTGGGTAAGCGGGCATCCATCTGGTTCAATTCATACGGCTCGCTTTGTCCATCGATGTAGATTCCATACGCATCGACCTCCGCACGAGTTTCAGAATCCGAGACGAAGCGAAGATGGAGTACTTGATTGACTTCGCCTTGCGAAATTGATTCTACATACTCCGAGTCTGGAACAGTGTATAGGTCTATCACAAAGTACCCGAATCCCAGTACCAGAGAGACGACCAGCAGGATTTGGAACACTCGTAGAATCACCTAACCGAACCCCCCCGCCGACCAGATAGGGAGTGTCATTAGCCCGAGAAAGATTCCAATCGCTACCGTGGACGCACCCGTTAACATCAGATAAAGCACGCACACGGCGAGGATGAAATACAGAGCCGACCAAACGAACCCGAGCATCGAGTAGAAAAAATAGAACACGGCTAACCAGATAGCGACAAACGGGTACACGAGCAGGTCATAGCCCATCATCGAGAGTCACCGATTACCTCCGAAAATCTCTGCGAACAGGTCTCGCTCCTCGATTTTGACCATATCACCAACCATGTGATACTCCATTATCTCCTCCATCTCTGGGGCACATTCCGACATCATCTCGTCCACATCCATCTCGTGTGATTCTGCCTCAATTTCGAGGTCACATGCTTTGATTCTGAGGCGGTTTGGTCTCTGCCTCTTAATCGTCGTACCAGATGGCTTCTTACTGGAATCGCTATCGCTGTCGCTCTTGGAGTTCGGGGTCTCATCAGTCATATACGCAGTTGAATATTAGTTCCCAGTTGTTATGAAAGTGTAGCTAAGATGCCAGGAATATTCAACTCGCAGCGAAGTTCGTATAGACGCAGTAAAGATTACAACGCACACATCCACTCGACGGCGTAGGCAGTCTCGTCCTCGTGGAGCCGTCGTCCGACCTCACGGAGATGAGACACGTTGCCACCGTGAGCGTTGACGTAGACGATGCGGTCGATCCCGTGGGCGGTGAGGTTCCGCGAGAAACTCTCGACGAAGTTCCGGAAGACGGGTGGATCGACCCACATCGTCCCGTGGAACTGTCGGTGATGAGAGCTGACGCCGATCGGGAGTGCCGGCGTACAGAGGTGGTCGGTCCGGTCCGTCGCCGCCCGCGCGAGGGCCTCGGCGATCAGGAAATCCGTCCCTTCCGGGAGGTGCGGTCCGTGTTGTTCGGTCGACCCGAGCGGCACGACCGCCAGCGATCGGTCGCCGATCGAGTCGGCGACATCCGGCCAGGTCCGATGTGGCAGATACATACCTTCATCTCCCGACGAAGCCACAAAACGTTGTGCGCCGGTGGCTCGTCCGGCCTCCACCCGTGATCGTCCCGCTCGTCGCGTCGATAGTAACCCTTAACAGCTCACCCGCATCGAGTTATTATATGGCAGTCGTCAGCGTCTCGATGCCGGACGAACTTCTCGAACGACTCGATCAATTCGCCGACGAGCACGGCTACACCGGCCGTAGCGAGGTCGTCCGCGAGGCCTCCCGGAACCTGCTCGGCGAGTTCGAGGACACCCGACTCGAGGACCGTGAGCTGATGGGCATCGTCACCGTCCTGTTCGACTACGAGACCACGAGCGTCGAAGAGCGGATGATGCACCTGCGCCACGAACACGAGGAGCTCGTCGCCTCGAACTTCCACAGCCACGTCGGGGACCACTACTGTATGGAGCTGTTCGTCCTCGAGGGCGAACTCGAGGACATCTCGACGTTCGTCGGGAAGATTCGGGCGACCCAGGACGCACTGACGGTCGACTACTCGGTGATCCCGGTCGACGAGTTCGACCCGATCGCACAGGATCACTGACGGCTCTTCGTTCTCGTTTCGCGTCGGCCGGTGGCACCGGTGGGACACGCCCGCCCACGTGCTGGGGCCACCTCCACGGGCGAGAGGTGGGCGCGACGGTCGAAGCGGGCGGCCGCGACGGCGACAATACGTGCCGCTGAACGCGTGGTTTTACTGTCGTGCCCGCGAACCACACGGTATGAGCTACCGGAAAGTCAACTACGAGGCGGTCGATCAGGTCTCGAGCGCGATGCACTTCCTGTCGGACCCACTCGAGACCGAACAGGTCGGCGTCACCGTCGCTCGCTGCGATCCCGGCTGGAAGAGCAAACCACACGACCACACGGACAACGACCACGAGGAGGTGTACGTGCTCATCGAGGGCGAGGCAACCGTCGTCGTCGACGACGAGCCGGTCGCGATGGAGACCGGCGACGCCCTCTGGATTCCGCCCGAATCGACGCGACAGATACGAAACGGGGACGCGGAAAGTGCCTTCGTGCTCGTGAGTGCGCCGAGCATCGAGGACGACGAGGGCGACGACGAGTGGCTGCTGTCCGGATTCGCTGGGTAATATNGAGATGTGTATAAGAGACAGGGCGCCGCCCTCTGGATTCCGCCCGAATCGACGCGACAGATACGAAACGGGGACGCGGAAAGTGCCTTCGTGCTCGTGAGTGCGCCGAGCATCGAGGACGACGAGGGCGACGACGAGTGGCTGCTGTCCGGATTCGCTGGGTAATATCGCCGTCTGTGTCCCGTTCTTTCCGTCCCATCCCACACTCCCTTCGTCCTCGACCGTCGAGTCGATCGACGACACCGAGCAACGGCCCGACTCGCTCGAGTCCGTGAAACCGGTCGGGATCGTTTAGTGACTCGCCGTGGACCTCGCGGCCGGGTGAGTCCCGATCTACTCGAAACACCACGCCGTCGTCTCTCTTGTCGTCGCCATCGTACTGGTAGCAGTCCTGCCGCCGGTATCTCTGTTCGGCTACGGCGTTCCAGCCGTCGCGTTGGTCGCCTACGGCACCGCACTCGGCGTCCTGATCGACCTCGATCACTTCCTCATCGCGCGTCTCAAAACGGGCCAGTGGGATGCCGTGCAGTTCTGTCTGCACAATCCGCGGGCCGCGGTCGCCGATCAGCGCCGTATCTTCGACGCCGGGGACGTGGGACTTCTCTCACGGCTCCTGAGTCATCTTCTCATTGTCGGTGCGGTGGTGCCGTTGCTCGCACTCGGGAGTCGCTCACTCGCGGTGCTGACGGCGGGCGTCCTCTACGTCCACATCCTCACCGACGTCGCCTGGGACACACGTCGCGTGGATCGGCAGGTCGACGCCGCCGGAGACGAGGAAGAACTGGTACGGGCGCTGCGGTGAGCGTCGGTGGTCCGTTTCGGGTCCGTCCGTGCGGTCCCGAAGCGTCGCGTTCGCGAAGATCGCCGGACGCGAACCGGGCCAGACCCACGCATGGAGGCATCGGCTATATTCCGTCGGCCGTGTTTCGACAGGTATGGACCCACTCGACGACAGCATCGTCCCGGAGCACGCCCACGAGATCAAGAACGAAGCCGCCGAGTTCGCCAGCGAACACATCGAGCCGAACGCACAGGAGTACTTCCAATCCGGCGAGTACCCCCACGAGGTCCTCGAGGCGGGCCAAGAGGCGAATCTCGTCGCCCAGGACATCCCCGAGGAGTGGGGCGGTCGCGGTCTCGATCTCCCGCAGTTGCTCGCGGTCACCGAAGAGTTCTACCGGGCCGACGCAGGTATCGGGCTGACGCTCCAGCTCGCGAGTTTCGGCTGTGAGATCACCTACGAGTACGGCTCCGACCAGCAGTGTGAAGAGTACATCCGTCCGGTCGCGGAAGGCGAGCAACTCTCGGGACTGGCCGTCTCGGAGCCCGAAACCGGGAGCGACCTTGCCGGGATGAAGACGACGGCCGAGAAGGACGGCGACGAGTGGGTCATCGACGGCGAGAAGTACTGGATCGGCAACGGCGTCGAAGCCGACTGGATCACCCTCTACGCGAAGACCGGTGACGACGAGGACAACCGCTACGGCAACCACTCGATGTTCATCGTCCCGACCGACGCCGACGGCTACGAGGCCGAACACATCCCCGAGAAAATGGCGATGCGGGCCTCCAAGCAGGCCCACATCGAGTTCGACGGCTGTCGCATCCCCGAGGAGAACCTGATCGGCACCGAAGGCGCTGGCTTCTGGATGCTCGCCGACTTCTTCAACCACGGTCGAGTGATCGTCGCGGGACACGGTCTCGGCATCGCCGCGGCCGCCCTCGAGGAAGCCTGGGCGTTCACCCACGACCGCGAGGAGTTCGGCCGGACGATCAGCGAGTTCCAGTCGGTACAACACGGGCTGGCGGACATGCTCCTCGAGTTCGAGAGCGCCCGGGCGCTGACCTGGCGGGCCTGCGAGAAGGTCCACGAGGGCGAAAACGCCGGCTACTGGGCGGCCCTGGCGAAGACGAAGGCGACCGAAACCGCCGTCGATGTCACGGAACAAGGGATGCAGTTCCACGGGGGACGGTCGGTTCTCGACGAGCGCCGGATCGCACGGACGTACCGCGACGCACGGATTCCGGTCATCTACGAAGGTGCAAACGAGATACAGCGGAACCTGATCTACGGGCAGGCGACGTAAAAACCCCGTATGCAGTGGCTACTGCCGGCCGATACCGACCGATCGATAGCGGCCGAAAGAACGATCCGTATCGAGGGAAACGCTACGACAGATGCGATCCGTCCGTAGTGACGGTGACGGCGACGGTGGCGGAGACGACCTAGACGAACCGGAGTCGTCGCCGAACCGACCCCGCGTTCTCTGTGTCAGCAGCGACCGCTCGACGCGGGCCGCGGTGACGCTCTCGCTGACGGACGACCCCGTGGACGTGGTCGTCGCGAAGACGCCAGCGGAAGCAACAGCCCAACTCGAGAACGGCGCGGCGATCCACGCGGTCGTCCTCGACGCGCGGACGCTGTCGAAGCGAGACGAGCGGTCGGCGGGCAACGGCGTTACGACCGAAGCGCCGCTGCTCGACGTGCTCGACTCCGAAGCCCACGAGTTGCCCACGTTCGTCCACTGGGGCCTCGAGGGGGAGAGCGAGCGGGAGCCGCCGGCGGACGCCGATCCCCGGCGACTCGAGGGACGAGTCACGGTGTTGAGCGAGGGCGGGAGCGGACCGACCGACGACGCCGACGCGGCGACGACCGCCGAGCGGTTGGCCCGCGCAGTCGTCGACCGGGTCTGTAGACCCGACGACGCGGCTGTTTCGTCGGATCGTACGGCAGACGAGGAAGTGGGGGAGAAAGCGAAAGCGAGTACAGGAGACGGGACCCCTCCCCACTCCCGAGTCGGCCCGGATTCCGGACCCACGCTCGCGGAGATCGTCGACGCCGTCCGTCGCCGACTGGTCGATGTCACCTCGCCGCTGGCCGTCGAAGAGATTCTCCGCGAGGAGTTCACCAGAAGCGACCGCTTCGCGTTCGCCTGGGTCGGGGAGTACGATCGCGGCGAGGGGGAGATCGTCCCCTGGATCACCGATTCGACGCAACTGGACTGGCCCCTGCAGCGGACCTTCGGCGTCGGTACCGAGGAGACCTTGCTCCGCCGGGCCGTCCGCGACCGCGACCTGCGGGTCGCGGCGAACCTCGAAAGCGAGCCCGACGCCGTCCCCTTCGGCGAAGAAGCCGCGTCTCGAGGGGTCGAGACGGTCGCGGCCGCGCCGCTCGGGCCGACGGAACGCGGTACAGGGATCGACAACGACGACGAACTGTATGGCCTCTTCGTCGTCTACGCTCGCGATTCGCTCGCGGACGCCGACCGCGACGCGATTCAGGACGTCGCGGCCGTCGCCTCTCACGTCCTCGAGACGATCGCCGTCCGGGGCCAGCTCGAGCAACAGGAACGAGTCCTCCAGCGGTACGAGCGCCTCGTCGAAACCGCCGGCGACGGTATGTGCGTTCTCGACGAGCAGGGTCACTTCATGACCGTCAACGAGGCGCTGACGGAGATGACTGGCTACAGCCGAGAAGGGCTGCTGGGCGAACACGTCTCCCTGCTTTTCGCCGACGACGACGTCGCAGCCGGCGAGGAGGTCGTCCGTTCCCTTCTGGGCGCGGACGCGAGCACCGACACGCTCGAGATCACACTCGAGCAAAAAGACGGCCGCACGACACCCTGCGAGGGACAGATCGCGGTTCTCGAGGCCGAAAGCGGCCTCGAAGGGGTCGTCTGTGTCGTCCGCGACATCACCGAGCGAAAGCGAAGCGAGCGCAAACTCCGGGAGCAAAACGAACGACTCGACGCGTTCGCTCGCGTCGTTAGCCACGACCTTCGGAACCCGCTCAGCGTCGCGCAGGGCTATCTCGATCTCATCCAGGAGACGGGATCGACGGAACACGTCGAACAGATTCAGGACGGACTGGATCGCATGGAAGGGATCATCGACGACGTGCTCTCGATCGCCCGCGGCGGGGACTGGGCGGCCGAACCCGAACCCGTCACGCTCGAGGGCGTCGCGAGTGAAGCCTGGGACCACGTCTCGACGCCGTCGGCGTCGTTTGCCGTCCACGAGTCGACCGCCCGACCGGACGGCCAAACCCCGTTCGAAGCCGACCGTGAGCGGCTCCTGCGGCTGTTCGAGAACCTGTTCCGGAACAGCGTCGAACACGGCGGCAGCGATGTCACCGTTCGGACGGGGCCGCTCGAGGACGGTGGGACGGTGACCGGCTTCTTCGTCGCCGACGATGGGTCGGGTCTGCCCGAAGAGTTGCGCGAACGCGAGGACGTGTTCGATCCGTCCGTCTCGTCGTCCTCGGAGGGACTGGGGATCGGCCTCTGGGTCGTCCGCGAGGTCGCGACCGGTCACGGCTGGTCGGTCACTGCAACCGAGAGTCGGTCCGAGGGCGCGCGGTTCGAGTTCCGGTTCGAGTTCGCCGCCGACGACGAGACCGAACAGCACTGATCCGACGGGACGGGACGGAAAGTGACGGAAGGAAAGACGCGACTATCGAGTATCGACTATCGACTACCGGATACCGAAGGTAACGGACGGGCGAAACGTCACATGTGTAGCGGGTGAGGGGTGACGGCCGAGATGTCGGATGGACGGTCTCGACGGTCTCGGTGGCAGTGGCGTCGGATCGACCGAACGCTCGTCAGTTCTCCGACTCTAGGTTCTGGAACGCACCGACGAACTCGTCGTGGCTGGTCATGTCCGCGACGGCTTCGTCGACGCGGCCCTCGAGCTGTTCGACCCGATCGCACAGCTGCTGGTACTCGTCGTTGTCCGCGAGTTTTCGCTCGGACTTCTCGGACTCGAGCAGTGCCTTCTTCGAGACCAGGGCGTAGTACTCCTGGATCTCGGACTCGTAGTCCGACCGATCCGTGACCTCCTCGACCATATCGAGGAGTTCGTCCTTCGAGACGGGCTTGACGAGGTAGTCGTCGAACCCCATCTCGATGATGTCGAAGTCCGGATCGACCGCGGTTACCATGACCACGCGGGCGTCGTATCCGATCTCTCGAATCCGTTCGAGGACTTCGTCCCCGGAGAGACCCGGCATCCGCCGGTCCAGTAGGACGACCTCTACCGAGTCAGCCATCTTCTCGAGGGCTTCCTCGCCGTCGTAGGCTGTCTCGACGGACCAGTCGGTCTGCAGCCACGCCGCGAACAGATCCGCGAGGCGAGTCTCGTCGTCTACGACGAGGACGTCCAGCTCGTCACCCATCGAATCCCCTTCCGTGCTCGTCATCGGTTACGGCCACGCGTCAGTCATGGTACCTCTGGGTGATAAATCTCGCGACCGTACAGACGGGTCGAACCGTTCGTTCAGATCGTTCTATGTTCAGCAATTATCAAAACGGACGTATGAACGGACATCCAGACGGACAGTCACCGTGCTCGCTCTCACGAGAGCACCGGTATCGGCGGGACAACGCGCCGTTGATCCAGATAGTCGACCGACTCCCCCAGAACTCGAGAGCCGAACTGACGCTTCAGCACATGCTCGAGGGGATGAGTGAAACTGGTTCCCTACCGAGTCGGACCTGGCCGGCAGCGAGAGCGGTGTACCGTCATCGTGCTCGCTGATCTGGCGGAGTTCGTATACCAGCGATACTGTCGTTCGGAATATCGGTATCGAATCGGACATCGTGTTAGCACATGTGATTTCGAGACGATTTCTGTGGTTTCGCTGCCGGCCCACCCCTGTGAAACCACACCGCGTTTCGACGATCGGTTCTTCGGACTCGGCTAACAGGGTGCTCCCGCATCGCAGTTATATTTTAACCTAATTGTATAGTCAAAGAACACTTTCTTGGAAGTATTATACGTGGTTCTGCATGTCGGAACACAATTCAGAAGAGCACACGGCACCGAAACGGCGGTCGTTTCTGAAAACGTCCGCACTGGGAACAGGGTTCGCCCTCTCCGTTCCACTGGGTGTTGGAATCAGTTCTGCACAACGAAACGAAGCGACCGCTGACGAGGTTATCGGTTCGGACCTGGCCTGTGACACGGAGTTAGAGATTTCAGAAGAGCCTGTCGATACCCGATGGGTCTCGTTCGACGATTCCGGGAGTTACGAGATTCTACCCAGAACGGCCTGGGCCGAGTGTGAACGTGGAGTAGGAGCAGACGCTGATACCGCGCGTGACGGGCTGGATATGGAACTGAAGGCAAGCGCCATCGGTACTGCCGGAAGCGATGCAACAGCGATCGCTGCTGGCTGGATCGACATGTACAACCCCCGAGACGACGCATCGGCGGAAATCGACATGGAAGTCGACTACGAGTATTACTGGTCCGGCAACACTGGTGGAATAACTAGTACCGCCGAAGACCGAGAACCGGACGAACGCGACTCCGAGGAGATGGAGTCGTCGGTAGCTACTGGCACTGACCCAGTCCGTCCCGACGAAAGTGACACTGGAGACAGCGACGAGGTCGAACCCTCGGTAAGCAAACCGAAAATCGCACTCAGCTTGGCGTTTCTCGGGCTAGAAGAGATTTCGAGCGCGGATGCAGCAGTCGGTGCGACCTACACCGTGATGAAAGAGGACTCGGACGGTAAATTCACTGACGACTCGAAGGAAGCACAGGGAACGTTCTTCGAAGAAGTCGACGTGAGCGAGGATGCCAACAGCGGGGACGGTACCGAACAGATTCCACCTGGAGTGTACGATTGGGTCATCGAGCCGGAGACTCACTATAGACTACTATTTACCGTCGCGACGGTTGCAGAGACAGCGTTCGCGGGTACGTCGGTTGCCACCGTCGGTGACCTTCCCGACACTGTTCCAGATATTTACCCAGGGTTAGACATCACGGAGATTAGTTACGACGTAAACTGGAACGAGTAAGGCTCCCCTGCTTCGCCGATAGCGGCGGTCACCGATACAGTCGAAGCGACCGGGAGTGTGACCTCCTCCCGGTCGTGAACGACCGGGCTTCCCGTGGCCCAGCGGTGGGAGATTTGCCGGTTTGCAGACCGGTCGGCATGACGGCTCTGCTGGCGTTCACCAGCACGGAGTTCTCGTACAGCCCATCAAAAATCGAAGATTTCTGAGGACGGGGCCATACCGCCGTTACTCCTATCCTGTGAAGGGATTCGGAGTTACCGTGCTTGGGAATCCAGCGGCCCGAAGGGAGATTCCTTCAGAGGTAGATGCCCGACTCCGATATTAGTCGTTTATGCGGCGGCAAGCCGCCTCGGTGTGTGTCATGCAACGGTTCCCAGAAGTGTCAATCTCTGTAGGACAACAACCCGTCGGCTGTTTCACGGAGCGCACGCGATTGACGCCCGTCCCCAGAACGCGAAGCGTTCTGGTGTGCGAACGAGACCTTCGCTCTCGTCAACGCCCCCGGAACTCGACGAGTGCCGGTCTGCGCGCAAGACCTGTGGTCTTGCGAACGCCGTAAACGGCGGGATTCTCCCACTGAATCAAGATAGACGCGGACGATCGAGCCCCCACCGCCGTCGGTCGGAGTTAGTCTGACCGAGAGGAGCCCAGCATTGACGTTGGCGAAGTAATGACCTACCGATGTCCACCGATCCCAGATAACTGGGTATAGCCTACTCGAGGGATCGTTTTCCCCATGTCGGGGCCGAAAAACACAGAGACATGGTCTCGAGACGATCACGCCGAAGTGACTGTCGCACAGCCGTCCGTATCCAGCCACTTGACCAGGGAACTACTCGCCCCGACTGCGAGACGACGGTCGCGGTTTCGCTCTCGCCCGCCGAAACCCTCACCGACCACGATACCCATGCATCCAGCACTCGCTAGCACGCTCGAGCGAATCGCGGCCCGCGAGGATTGTGCCCCGACGGCACTGGCACCGCTGTACGACGCCGTCGACCCCGAGGCCGTAGCTCCGTCCTCGAGTCGCCCGCGGACGCCACCGTCCGGTTCGAGTACGATGGGTACCACGTCGTGGTTGGTCCCGACCCCCACAGCGTATCGGTGAGCGAGACGGANCGCCACCGTCCGGTTCGAGTACGATGGGTACCACGTCGTGGTTGGTCCCGACCCCCACAGCGTATCGGTGAGCGAGACGGAGCAGTAACCGCTTTTCGACCGCGCGGAGCAGATCGGACCGGGCGTCCCGAGAGCAAGACGACATCGACCGGGACCCGCGGCTCCGTTCACCCGTGCGATCGACGCGTTGCGAACTGGGCCGGGGTCCGGAGATACCACGCCATCGTGCTGACGAGTGATTCGATCGACACGTACTCGTCGACGCCGTGAGCCGTGTCGCTACCGACTGCGGACTCGACTGCAGGGACGCCCGCACGACGGAGTTTCTTCGCGTCGCCGCCACCGGTCGCACACCGGCGAAGCGGTCGATCCGGGAGCACGCCTACGGCAGCGTCGGTGACCGCCTCGACGACGGGTGCGGTCGGCTCGACGTACGTTCCCTCGGCCCACGAGACGTTCGTCACTGTGACGGTCTCCCGTGTTTCGATGCACTCGCGGAGGTCAGCCAACACCGCCTCGGTGGACGCTCCGGGAGTCACCCGAACGTCGAGTTTGGCCGTCGCCGTTCCCGGCACGCTGTTGACCGTGTTCCCACCGCGTAGCTGTCCGAGGTTGACCGTCGGATACTCGAACAACCGGTCGGCATGCTCGCCAGCCCCGCACGGACAGTCGGCGTAATACGCCCGCGACTCCTCGACGATGCGATCGACAGGTGCGTCGTAGTTCAGGCGCTGAGACTCGATCGATCGTCGACACTCCTCGAGAGCCGAGTAGAGGCGATCGATGGCGTTCGTGCCGTTCATCGGCCTGGACCCGTGAGCGGCCTGGCCGGTCGCTTCGACCGTCAGCCAGATTCGACCTTTGTCTGCAACGGTCACCGAAGCGTGGTCGCCGACTGCGGTCGTCTCGCCGACGACTGCCGCGTCGGCCTGGATCGCGTCGGCCTCGAGGAGGACGTCGATGCCGGCATCGCCGCCGGTCTCCTCGTCGCTGACGAATGCGAACTGCAGCGTTACCGGCGGGTCACTCTCGGCAGTCGCGACGGTCCGCAGCGTTTCGAGCATCGCTGCGACGGCTCCTTTCATGTCGGTCGCGCCACGACCGTACACCCGGTTCTCGTGGCGTTCGCCGAGCGGATCGACCGACCACTCCTCGCGCTCGAACGGTACTGTATCCAGGTGGCCCTGGTAGAGCAGCGTGCGGTCGGTCGACCCCGGTACCGTGATCACGAGGTTCGGTTTCGCCGCATCGTCGACCACCCACTCGGCTTCGACGTCGAACGACGAGACGTAGTCCGCGATCCACTCGGCGGCCGCTCGCGTTTCGCCGGGTGGATTGCTCGTATCGAACGAGAGCAACTGCTGTGTCGTCTCGACGAGTCGGTCGCGACGGTGGTCGCGGTCGGTATCGAGACCGAGGGGCTCTTTCAGGTCCAGCCGAGAGTTGTGGGAAGACGTCACGAGTAGTGATCGATCAGCAGCTATCGTCGCTACACACCGCTCCGTAATCGACGCCGATCTCCTGGCCGATCGCCTGGTTGCAACGCATCACCAGTCCGAAGAACTCCGACTCGTCGCAGGTGTCCTTCTCGGCAGCCAGCGCATCGCCGAGGGCCTCGGCAGCAGTCATAACGTCCGATTCGGTATCACTCATCAGCAACACCCCCCCATCGACCGGGCGAACTCCTCGCCGATCCGATCGCTGATAACGTCGTTAGTACGCTCGAGCAGGTCGATCAGCGCCGCTTCGGCTTGCATGTACGCGCTGATCGTCTCGTCGTCGTCCATCCGTTCTTTGAGCTCGCGGAGTTCGGCCATCGTGTCCTGGTCGAACCCGCCACGCTGGAGTCTGGCCTGTTTTTGCTGGTAGCGTTGCAGCAGTTGCTGTGCTTCCTGATCGTCGTCGAGACGCTCGCGAGCGTCCACGTAGGTCTCGTACTGGTCGGACGTTTTGATCGCGTCGACGAACTCGCGAAGCCGCGCGTTGACGTCGGGTTCGGTCTGTTGGTTGCTCATCGTGAGATCGGCTGTCGGTTTTCTTCGGGCTGGTCACCGAGTACGTCGGTCCCGAACGACTGTAGTTCGTCCAGCCCGGTCGGTTCCTCTTTCCGCAGCGGTGCGAGCAACAGCGGTACCTCGAACCGATCGGCGATCTTCTCGAGGTACGTTCGCTGCTGTGCGCGGCGACTCTCGAAGAAGGCGTTGTCTCCGTATTCGTCGGGCAGTAGATAGTTGACTGCCACCAGCGAAGTCTCGATCCCGACCTGGTCCCGGAGGTCCTCGGCGGCCCGGTAGGCCTCCATCATCGGCGTGTACTCGGGGTACATCACGAAGACAAACGAACTCTTCGCGGGGTCCCGCATCGTCTCGATCGCCCGGTCGTAGCGCTCGCCCGACTCGGAGGCGTCCTTGGTGAGCGATCCGAGGTCCATAAAGCCCTTCCAGTCGGAGGGAAGCTCCAGCAGTCGGAGGGTGTGGCCCGTCGGCGCGGTGTCGAAGACGACGACGTCGTACCCCTCGACCTCGAAGTAGTCGACGAACTTCTCCAGGGCGGCCATCTCCTCGGCACACGGCGACTCGAGTTCCTCCATGACCTGCTCTTTGGCCGCTTCGAGGTCGTCGCCCTCGAAGGACGACTCGACCTGGGCGATGGTCCGGTCCTTGTACTCTTCGAGGGCCCGCTCCTGGTCGATTCGGGCTGCGTCGAGACCCTCGAGGCCGACCCCCGTCGGGTCGTGGCCGACCTCGGTTCCGAAGACGTCCTTGAGGTGGGCCGCCGGATCGGTCGTCACGATCAGCGTCTCGTGGCCTCGCTCTGCCAGCGAGGTTGCGGCCGTCGCCGCGATGGTGCTCTTGCCGACACCGCCTTTCCCGGTGAAAAACAGGTACCGGGTGTCGTCTTCGGGCCGGAGCTGCTCCATGACGGCGTCGGTGTCCGTCGGTACGTCGAGCTCCCCGTCGGCAGCCCCGTCCGGCACCGATCCCGGGGCGGCAGCCGGGGAGTCGACGTCGATCGTCGGCTCGACGCCCTCGTACAGCGCCGCGGCGACGTCCGACAGCAGGTCGCTCCCCGTGATCTCGCCGGGCCGTAGCGGGTAGGTCGCGACCGGTTCGTCGTCGAACGTTTCGCGGACGTACTCGATGACTGCTTGTTCGTCTTCCCGCTTGCTCCGGAAGAACGGGTCCTCACAGACGGCTTCCGGAAGGTAGCCGTTGACGACGACCAGATCGGTGTCGATCCCCAGTTCCGACAGTTCGCCCGCACTGCGTTCGATCTCCTCGATGGCCGACGCTTCGGGTTTGCCGACGAAGACGAACGAACTCCGGTCGCCTTCGAGGGTTTCGATAGCGTTCTCGTACTGGGCTTTCTGGTCCTCCATCGAGGCCGCCGGACCGATACAGGTCGCGCCGCCGTCCTCGAGTTCCGCGTTCCACCCACTGGGCAGTTCCATCAGACGGATGGTGTGTCCCGTGGGAGCGGTATCGAAGACGATCACGTCCTGGTCGGGATCGTCCATGAACTCGACGAACTTGTCGAAGGCAGCGATCTCTTCGACACACGGACTGTTGAGTTGTTCTTCGACCGTCTGCAGTTGGTCCTCGTCGAGCAGTTCCCGCATCGGTTCGAGCGTCTCCTGGCGGTACTCCTCTGCGGCCCGGTCGGGGTCGATTTCCATCGCCGAGAGGTTCTCGACGCCTTCGATGGGGGTTACGTCGTGTCCGATCGACTGATCGAAGATATCCCCGAGGTTCGGAGCAGGATCGGTCGTGACCAGCAACGTATCGTGACCGCTCTCGGCCAGCCACTGTGCAGTCGCACAGCTTACGGTACTCTTGCCGACCCCGCCTTTGCCGCTGAAGAAGACGAATTCCGTGTCGTCGCTGGAGGGGACCACGACGTCGCGTGATACTGTCGACGCCATGTCAGGCACGCTCCGGAAGCCGGCGTTCGATTTCGCTCTCGAGCGTCTCGTACTGGAGATACTCTCCCTGTTCGACGACCTCGCCGTCGACAGTGGTGATCGGCAGAATCGAGGGCCCTTCCTCCTGGACCGCGTCGTAGATTTCCTGATTGTGGAGGAACACGCCGACGTCGTTGGCCAGGTTCGCTCGAGTGATGTCGATGTCGTCGTACTCGTCTCTGAGTCTGTCGACGGTTCTGGTCAACTGGACGAGTTCTTCGTCGGGGTCTGGTCCACAGACCCCGGTCGAACAGCACATCGCGTCTTCGAAGATAGTTACGTCGATCATATTTGAGCTATCATTTGAATGGCTATTTCGTGTGACGCCCGGTAACCGACTGCTGTATGGCTCTCGCGGTCACTCCGGACGACCGACACACGAACAATTTAGGTACTGTTAAAATAAGTTCTTCGGTGATTCTCCCGGCGTACAAACGAGGCTCGACAGTCCGCCACAGGAGGGCGACTTGCTGGATTCATCGTCACTATGGGACGACTCACTCGAATGAGTATTTCTATATCTGTTCAATCGTTGCCGATCGACTCAAACCGATTACAAATGATTACAACGAAATCTCGACGACGAACTCGAGGAACGGTTGCTACCGTCTCGAACGGTACCTGCCGGTGCGTGGCCCCACCCTGACCTCCGGCTCGCAAGCGACCTCCTGCATGGCGCGAAGCACCACTCCGCAACTCGCGGGGACTGTGACCCGACAGCACTACCCCCGCAACACATCGACACCGACCGTGGCCACCGGCCTCGAGTCGTCTGTGGACATCACCGCCCATTCGAGCACGATGGATGCCGCGTCGTGGCCGGCCTCGACTCCCACACCGTGTCGGTGAGCGAGACAGAGCGGTAACTCCCTCCCGACTGCACAGCACACACTGGACGGAATCTCGCGAGCCGTCGTTACCTCCAGAGGCCGACGCCTCTCGAGACGCCCCGCAAAAAGAACGGCCGTGTTCGCGTTCACTTTCGTAAGCGCCGTCTCGTCACGAAACGGACAGCGCTGTTATTTCCCTTCGAACTCAGGCTCACCATCACCCATGAAGGCCGTAATACCCTCCATGAGGTCGTCGGTCGCCATCAGGTGACCGAACGCCGAGGCCTCGTACTCGAGGCCAGCGTCGGTGTCGTCGCGACCGGCGAGGAAGGCGCGTTTGGTGAACTTCTGGGCGATCGGCGGGCCGCCGGCCAGGTCGGTCGCCAACTCGAGTGCGCGGTCTTCGAGTTCGTCGTTGTCGACGACCTCGTTGACGAAGCCGTACGCTTCCATCGCCTCGGCGTCGTAGCGTTCGGCGGTGAGAATGATCTCCTTCGCGCGGCCTTCGCCGACGATGTGCTTGAGTCGCTGGGTGCCGCCCCAGCCCGGAATGAGGCCGAGATCGAGTTCGGGCTGGCCGAACTCCGAGCGCTCGCTGGCGACGCGCATGTCTACACAGGTCGCCAGTTCCATGCCGCCGCCGAGACAGTAGCCGTCGATGCCGGCGACGACGGGCACGTCGGCCGCCTCGAGCTTGCCGAACGTCTCCTGGCCCTTCCGCGAGAGTTCCTGGGCCTCGATCGGGTCGGCACCGCTGCCGGCCATGCTCTGGACGTCCGCGCCCGCGGAGAAGGCCTTCTCGCCTTCGCCGGTAACGAGGATCGCACGCACTTCTTCGTCTTCCTCGAGCAGGTCGACCGCCTCGGAGAGTTCGTCGAGCAGGTCGCCGCTGATCGTGTTCATGCGGTGTGGCCGATCGAGTACAATGTGACCGACGTACTCGCCGGGATACTCGAGGCGGATCGAGTCGAAGTCGACGCCGTCGTCCTCGTCGGTCTCGTAGAAGCCGCCTTCGTCGGCACGTTCCGCGAGGTAGTCAGCAGGCGCATAGCGCTCGTGGCCCGTCTCCTCGTAGGCCTCCTCGAGCGTCTCGAGAAGCGTCTCGAGGCCGTAGTCGTCGACCTGCTTGACCGGTCCGTCGGGGAAACCGGCACCGAGTTGGACGGCCTCGTCGATCGACTCCGGCGGCGCGACATCGTTACCGACCAGCTTGGCGACCTCGTTTGCCATCGCGGCGAGCAGCCGCTCTTTGACGAACTCGGAGGTCTCGTCGGTCGGAATGTCGGCTCCGTCGCCGTCTTCGTAGTCGTAGAAGCCCTTCCCGGTCTTCTTGCCGAGTTCCTCGTTCTCGACTTTCTCCTCGAGCAGCGGCGCGGGCTCGTAGGCGTCACCGAGTACCTCGTGCATGTACTCGAGGACGTGATAGCTGACGTCGTTCCCGACCTGGTCGCCGAGTTCGAAACTGCCCATCGGCAGGCCCATGTCGTATTTCGTCGTCGAGTCAACCTCGGCGATCGTGGTTTCGCCCTCCGAGACGAGCCAGGAGGCCTCGTTCATCAGGGGAACGAGAATTCGGTTGACGATGAAGCCGGGTGCATCCTTGTGGACACGGACCGGCGTCTTGCCGAAGTCCGCCGCGAGTTCCTCGGTCAGTTCGAGCGTCTCTTCGGCGCTTTCCGCGCCGGAGATAACCTCGACGAGCTGCATCCGGACCGGCGGGTTGAAAAAGTGCATCCCGCAGAACTGTTCAGATCGGTCCGTCACCTCGGCCAGGTCCGTGATCGAGAGACTCGAGGTGTTGGTCGCGAAGACGGCGTGGTCGGGAGCATGCTCTTCGACCTCGCCGTAGACGTCTTTCTTGATCTCCATTTTCTCCGGCACCGCCTCGATAATGAAGTCGGCGTCGCCGACAGCTTCTTCCATGTCGACAAGCGGTGTCACGCGTTCTAAGGCGGCGTCGGCTTCCTCCTCGGTGAGCTGGTCGTTCTCGGCGAGTTTTCCGAGCGACCACTCGATCTGCTCGTAACCGTCCTGCACGAACTCTTCTTTGATGTCCCGCATGTGAACGTCGTAGCCCGCCATCGCGGCGACCTCCGCGATGCCGTGGCCCATGTTTCCTGCGCCGAGAACTGCGATGGTGTTGATGTCTTCCAGCTCCATGCGCTAACATGCAATGGGAAGGCGTTTCAACGTTTCCCTATTTCGTAAAGCAAACTACAATTCGGTTTATATCTGGTTACAAAGGTCTTTACCCCTCGGTCGGTAACTATTGTCTATGGAATTCGGTCTCACCGAAGAACAGCAACAGATCCGCGAAGAGGTCCAGCGCTTCGCCGAGAACGAGATCGTCCCCGTCGCCGAGGAGTACGACGAGGAGGAGAAATATCCCCACGAGATTATCGATAAAGCGGCCGAGATGGGGCTGACAGGGCCGTACATCCCGATCGAGTATGGCGGGGCCGGCTACTCGATTCTCGATACGTCGATCATCACCGAGGAGCTGTTCGCGTACGACCCCGGAATCGCGCTGTCGATCGTCTCTACCTCCTTCGGCTGTGAGGCGATCATGAACTTCGGCACCGACGACCAGAAGGAACGCTTCCTGGAACCGGTCGCGAAAGGCGAGATGATCTCCGGTGCCGCGATCTCCGAGCCCGACTCCGGCTCCGACGTCTCGTCGGTCTCGACTCGTGCGGAAAAAGACGGTGACGAGTGGGTGATCAACGGCAACAAGATGTGGATCACCAACGGCACGGTCGGCGACTTCTTCGTCGTCCTCTGTGAGACGAACCCCGACGCCGAGGGCCGGTACAACG
Source organism: Halobiforma nitratireducens JCM 10879 (assembly GCF_000337895.1). Taxonomy (GTDB): domain Archaea; phylum Halobacteriota; class Halobacteria; order Halobacteriales; family Natrialbaceae; genus Natronobacterium; species Natronobacterium nitratireducens. Next base: position 12,479 of record NZ_AOMA01000073.1, on the reverse strand, counting down.
GGTTCAGCCAGATCGTCGTCGAATCCGACCGTGACGGCTTCTCCGCCGAGAAAATCACTGGCAAACTGGGTATTCGCGCCTCGGACACCGCCGAACTCGTCTTCGACAACGTCCGCGTCCCCGAGGAGAACCTCATCGGCACCCGGGACGCTGCGTTCATGCAGCAGATGCAGTTCTTCGACGAAACCCGGACTGCAGTCGCCGCCCAGGGCGTCGGTATCGCGAAAGGTGCAACCCGCGCCGCACTCGAGTACGCAGAGGATCGCGAGCAGTTCGGGCAGTCGATCTCGGAGTTCCAGGCCATCCAGCACAAGCTGGCCGAGATGGCGACCGACACCGAGGCGGCTCGTAACCTGACTTACAAGGCAGCCTGGAAGGTCGACCAGGGCGAAGACATCACGAAGCTCGCGTCGATGGCCAAAGAGTACGCCTCCCGCGTTGCGGTCGACGTGGCCGACGAGGCGGTCCAGATTCACGGCGGTGCCGGCTACGTCAACGACTTCCCCGTCGAACGGTTCTACCGCGACGCCAAGATCACCCAGATCTACGAGGGCACCAGCGAGATCCAGAAGAACGTCATCGCCCGCGAGATGCTCGGTAAGGGCTTCTAACCACCAACGAACCGATCCCTCGATGTCGGTCGGGGAACCGCCGACGACGAGCTTTTTTCGGTCCGGTCGAGCGTCCCGAGTTCGGGTCCCGAACGAGCTCGTCGGACGGTTCGGGCGGAGCCGGCGATTGAGACCGTAACGGCAGAAAGCACGCCGGTGATGCTGTTCGAACTCGACCGGCTTCACAGCACTCGAGGCCGTCGTTCGGACGTGACGACTGTACTATAGTAACAACTGCAACGATTTGCACACTGATCGCCGACCTTTCTGGCGATCAGGTGCGCACTGACTTGCAGTAGCGACTATAGAGACAACTCCCCCGGCCGATAATCGAGACGCTGAGCCGAGATGTCGAACAGGCAGCGATTGCCGGTGGTTGCGGAGTCACTCGTCGTCGTTCTCGTCATCCTCGTTCTCGAGTTCGGCGAGAGCGTTGTCGACGTCCTCCTGGGTGGCCTCGTCCATTCTCGTTACTCACCGATATGTTGCTCTAACTGAATTTAAGTATTTCTAAGTGAAGTCGGATGCCGCTGGGTTCTGTGGCCGCTGTTGGCGTTCGCTGTCAGTGCGACGGTTTCCGACCCCGATGGCAGTATCAATTACACACGGCCGGTTTCCCGAACCACCACGCAGCTGCTACTTCTCCACTCGCCGTGAAGACCCAGCACTACCGTCCGTCGCTCGTTCCCTTTTGACACTTCCCACCGTGTCTCTCATCGCTGTACTCGAGGGACTCATCGAGTTGCCACGAGCCCCCGCCGGGCAGACCGGGGCCTGTCGGCCGATGTTGAACGGTATCAACGCCGACCGAAGAAACACGATCGGTGTACCCGGCCGATCATCATACGAGTTAGTGTTGGCCCTTAGGTGTTCTGACCAGTTACGCTATCGTATGGTGTCGGATCTAGCAACGACCGAACGGCACGCATCGCGGTCGTGGCTCCCGGACGAACGAACGTGCCAGTGTCGCGGGCCGCCGTGCGCTCGTCCGTCCGACCTGCCGGAGCCGCCAGCCGAACGCGGCGGACGGTTCGGTGGCAGCGACAGCGCCAATCGTACCGGGGCGACAGTTCCTCGGGACCACCTCGAACCCGCGGGGAGGGACCGATGCCGAGCGGACTAAAACGGGATCTCGGACTGCCGGAAACGTTCGCAATAGCGGTCGGTGCCATGATCGGGTCGGGCATCTTCGTCCTGCCCGGTGTCGCATGGAACCTGGCCGACGCCGCAGCCGTCCTCGGGTTCGTTATCGCGGCCCTGCTTATCCTCCCTGCCGCGATGGCCGTCGCGGAGATGTCGACAGCGATCCCCGAAGACGGCGGCCCCTACCTCTACGTCGAGCGCAGCATGGGGCCACTGCTCGGGACGATCGCCGGCGTCGGCACCTGGCTGATGCTGTCGTTGAAGAGTGCACTCGCGTTAGTTGGGGGCGTCCCGTATCTGCTGTACGTCAGCGAGACGCTCGCGGAGTTCGTGACGCTGATCGCGGTCGTGCTCGCGATCTTCTTTACCGTAATCAATCTAGTCAGCGCCGAAGGGTCCGGAAAACTGCAGTTCGGACTGGTAGGTGTTCTGGTGGTAATTCTCACTGCATACGTCTTCGGGGGTGTGCCACAGATCGAGAGCACCCGTGTCGAGGGGGCTTTCAGCCCGGTCGTCGGTGGCTCGTCGCTCCTCGAGGCGACGGCAATCGTCTTCATCTCGTACGCCGGGCTGACCAAGGTCGGTGCAGTCGCGGAGGAAGTCGAAAATCCAGGCCGGAACCTGCCGCTCGCGATCGGGTTGGCGCTCGCGTTCGTCTCCTTCGTCTACGCGGTCGTCGTCTACGTGACTATCGGCGTTCTCGACATCTCGGATGCGATCGCCGCCACCCCTGAGGCGATCCTCACCAGCGAGGGCGAAGGCGCGATCATCGCGCTGGCAGCCGAACAGCTGTTTGGCGGGTTCGGCAACCTCTTCGCGCTGGCGGTCGTCGTCGCGGCACTAATGGCTCTCGCCTCGACTGCGAACGCCGGCATCCTCGCCGCGTCGCGGTTCCCATTGGCGATGGCTCGCGACGGCGTCTTCCCCTCGAAACTCGAGGAGGTAAGCGAGCGCTTTGCCACGCCGGTCTACGCCGTAGCACTGACGGGAACCGTCCTGATCGTGCTGGTCTCAGTCTTCCCGATCCAGCAGGTCGCCGCGTTCGGGAGCGCGTTCCAGATCCTCGTGTTCATCCTCCTGAACGTCGCCCTGATCGGGTTCCGGGAAGGAGCGGTACAGGAGTACGATCCGGAGTTCGAAACGCCGCTGTATCCGTGGATGCCGCTGTTCGGGATCGCGGGCGGGGTGGTCGTGCTGGCCTACACCGGCCTCGTCGCGGTCGTCGGAGCACTGGGAATCGGTGCACTCGCGGGCGTCTGGTATTTCGCCTACGTCCGGTACTATCAGGGTGGAATCGATCGCGAGGGCGTCGCCCGGGCACAGGTCCGCGAGAGCGTCGGGGAATCGGCGACCGACCGAACCCGCGCGTTGTTCGAATCCCAGCGGGAGTACAACCTGCTGGTGGCGATCACCGAGGCGACGCCGGAACGTGCCCGACGCGACATGCTTCGGGTCGCTCTCGACCTGGGTCGGCTCCGGTCGACGGCCGTCTCGGTCGTCGAATTCTCCGACGAACCGGAACACATCCTCCCCTCGCGTCATTCCAGGGTTCGATCGACGGCTCTCCCTGCCTGGTTCCCCGACGATCCCGAGGACGCACCGGACTGGTTCCCGTCGGAGGCACTGGAAGGTGACCTTCGGACCTCCGGCGGCGAGCCAGTCGCCGCGACTCTCGAGGACCCCGACGGACACGACACACAAGTCGACTACCGACGAATCGTCAGCGAGGACCACAAAGAGGCGATCGTCGACTTCGCGACCTTCGAGGGGATCGACCTCATCCTCACTCAGCGCCACGCTAGCAACGGTATTCCCGGGTTCCTCGGTACGGACGAGACGGCGTGGCTGCGACAGAACGCACCGTGTGACGTCGCCCTCGTCGAGGACCGGGGACTCGAGGAGATCGAACGGATCGCCGTCGCCAGCCGGGGCGGCGGTCCCTACGACCCGGTGAAGCTCCTCTTGGCGGACGCAGTCGCCGAGGAGACCGACGCGGAGATCGTACTGGTGCGAGTGATCCCCGAGGACGCACCCGAGCGCCAACGGGAGACAGCAGAACGGTACCACGCCGAACTGATGCGAATCTGTACCGTGCCGGTCCAATCGCGCGTCCTGGAAACCGACGACCCGATCGAGGGCATGACCCGATTCGTCGCCGACGCGGACCTGCTCGTCGTGGGGGCCGGGCCGGTCGGCGTGGAAGCGCGATTCCGCGGCAGCACCGCCGACGACCTCGTGGAAGCGGTCGACTGTACCGCCGTCATGGTCCAGACCTACGAGGGACGACATCGAGGGCTGCTCGAGCGACTCATCAGGGACTATCTGTTCTGAGACTGCTAGACGGACCGACCTGCAGCCGGTCGGTCTGCTGACGTCGTCAGCGGTGGCGACGACGCCGAGTTCACGATCGGCTTCGTGTCGACCGCTGTCCGACATGAGCGACCGCGGCCGGCGGTCGCTGTTCGTTTTGCCGCCCCGTCGACCGGCCGATTTTCCAGCTCGTGGGGATGAACGTCTCTCGAACGTCCTCACGGCATCCTCGAGAGAGGTCGGCAACTCGAGACGATACTCGGTTTTCGAACCGACGGGGGTACCAGCAGTAGTCCGCACGCATCACGAGACCGACTGTTCTCGATTCTAGTCGGACCGGACCGCTCGGTGAACTCGAGTCGGCCCAGGAGTCGAATCGCTGACTGACGCTACGGGGCGACCGTCATGCAGACCACCCCGTAGAGCGGCGGCTAGCTGTCAGAGAATGCGGGAAAAGGTATATGTACCCAGTGGGCCGGCGCAGATTCGAACTGCGGTTACGGCCACCCGAAGGCCGAAGGATACCAAGCTACCCCACCGGCCCGCGTTTAGACGGTGATCCCCCGGCAGTTTAACGCTTCCGAAAGCCATCGTCGGCACGCCTGCCTGCAGTTTGCCAACGATCACCGGCCAACGAAATCAGAACTCCTGGTATCCCGCCGTGTCCAGGTAGTGATGGACCACTGTCACCGCCTGGTCGGCGTGCAACACCTCCGGGCCCAGCCGGAGCTGCAGATCGACCGCGTCCTCGAGTAGATTCCTCTCGTCGGCGGTGAAATCACGGTGATCCGAGAGGACGAATACGGGGTCGCTCTCGAGTAGTCCCGATCCCCCGTCCGCGTGGTCGTCGACATCGACTATCGGCGTCCCGTCCTCGTGTAGCTGGACGACGGGGCCCTCGAGCGCCGCGAGCGTGCCCTCGAAGCCGCGGCGGAACACCTCGATGCCGGGGCTTGGCTCCGCGGGGAGTGCGCCGATGGCCTCGTCACGGTGCTCGAGGGCAGTTCGTACGAGGGCCGCGGTAGATCGCTCGTCGGGGTTGAGCCGACGGAGCTGGCTCCCGTCGAACGTGATCGTGAGTTCGTCCTGGGCGATCAGATGGACGCGAACGTCCTCACGGATGCCGTGAGAGGTGACGAACGCGGCAGTAATCGACCGGCAGAGGGCGTCGAGCCGTCCGGCACCGCCGGCAAGGTCGTCGAGCGAGAAATCGGGTTCGGTCGGGACCTCGTGACCGATGAGTACGAACTGTCGCATGGGACGGACAACGGACGGCGACGGGATAGCGGCCACGGTTCGCGTCGTCTGGGAGACTATCGCTCTTGGTCTTCACTTCTGGGCGGGCGGCTTCTCTCACCACGTCCCCAGCCTCGAGTGTGGGGACGCACGGAGATTCAGCGTTAGCCGGAGCGGTCGGCTCGTCGATCGGTCGCACTCGAGATCAACCGTCGCGCGTACTCGAGTCCGGGCGCGCCGTCCCGGAACCAGACGATCGCCGCGAGCGCGAACAGTCCGAACTGGACGAGTTCGTACGGCCCCATCGCGTAGTAGTGCAGGATCGCATCGAGGATGCCGTCGACGGGTTCTTCGGGCGGCTGTTCGACCAGCGGCCACAGGAGGAACTCGGTACCCGAGAGGTCGCCGGTCAACGCCGACGGTGGTACGTCGGCTGCGAGATGGGAGAGGTGACCGATACCGAACGCGATGCCGACGTCACGGCGCTCGAGTCGTGTCGCCAGCACGTAGACTGCCGGAACCAACAGGGCGGCGAACAGAAGCGAGTGGCCGAGCGTTCGCCCACCGGGGAGGACGCTGACTGTCCAGGCAAGCGGTTTGTCGATCAGGTCGGGGAACTGTGATCCGACGGCGAGAGCGACCGCCGGTGCGGCCAGTGGCGGCCGGTCGAATCGACGGTGCGTGTAGGCAGTGTAGAGTAGATACGCGACGGCGACGTGTCCCCAGGGCCACATTTTCGCGGGACTTCTCGAGACGGGCGAATAGGTGCTTCGACTTCCGGCTCCCATCGATCCGTCGATCCCCACCCCGAGGCCCTCGGACGATGGGTTGCATACCCAGGGCCAACGTTTCCCCGTCACGGTGTCGGGAATAGGTGTATGGCAAAATCCGAGTCACCGCGGGTCGCCGAGTCGACCGCGTACGAAGGCGACCACAGCGACGATCGCGGAACGGTACTCGCGGCGCTCGAGGGGCGATCCTGCCCGCACTGCGACGGAGATGGGACACTCGAGCGTGGCGAGTACAAGGGAAACGAGGCCGTCCTTTGTGACGGCTGCGAGACGCCGCGCGTGCAGGTGTGGTCGGCGTTCGGCGACGACTGATACGGATTGCTGTAACTATTTCCCGCCGATCGCCAGAACGGGTCGGCGATCGGCGGGAAGTGACAACACTAAATCGTATGAACAGCGTCGGCAACCGGCAGCGGCGTATTTGGCAGCCGCAACCGACCCGCACCCTCCGGTGACGATTCCGGTGAACGTAGGTCCCGAGTCTCACGTTCGTACTCGCGGACCGGTAAACGAAACCACCGACAAGAGACCGCCGAAGCCGTCGGTCCTCCGGTCAGACCGAACGGGTCCGACTCGCGGGGTAGTCGTGACCGACGACGAGAGCGACGACGTTGATGATCAGCAAGCCGAGAAACAGTGAGAGTCGGGCGATCGAGTCGATGCCGGCCAGGATCACGGGAAAGTAGGTAAACGGAAGGAGAGTGCCGATCCAGAAGCCGAGGGTGGTGACGGTGCTCCCGAGGTGCATCTGTCCTACCGTACCGATTCGAGTTCGACGAACGACCCTTCGTGGGCCACGATCCAGTTAGTTACCAGTTCGTCTTCGGAGGCCGCTCTAGGGAAGAGGGCACATTCGTCGGGTGCGTCGTCGTTCTCGACGTGGGCGTGATCCAGTTCGATCCCCGGGTTCGACTCGAGTGGCGGGCGAACACCCCCCGGTTCGTCCGGGTCGACCTGCCTCTCCGTTCGGGCGGGTAGGTCTCGGTTGGAATCGGTATCGGGGTCACGGCCCGGATTCGAGTCGGGATTGCCGTTGTTTTCGTTTTTGCGTGCCATTGGTTGACAGGCGATCGGTCGCGCCACGCCGATCTACCAGGGTGTCGTCCATAGTTATCGGCCGACTACCAACCCGAACGGGACGGTAGCGACCGAGTCGCGGTCGATCCGCGTCACACGTTCCATCGAAACGGAACTCGACGATATTCGACGTGTACGGTTCCGGTACGCGATAATCGAACGACTCCGTTGGAAAACTCGCGGTCGTAACTGCTGCCTTCCGTCGGCCTCGAGTCGGTTGTGAACCGCTACGGTCTCGTCGTCACTCGTCGACTGCGTCGTGACTCGTGACGTTGCTATCTGGCCCCGAGCGTCAGCGATTCGATCGTCTCCGTGCCGTTGCGCCAGAGACGAATCTCGAGCGTATCGCCCGGGGAGGTCTCGAGTGCGAGAAACGCAGAGAGCGCGTGGCGATCCGGGATCGGTTCGTCGTCCATCTCGAGAATAACGTCCCCGCCGACGGGGATCGGCTCGCCGCTCCGGGTGACGGTCCGGTCGGCACCCTGGAGGACTCCCTCGGCAGGCTCTCCGGACGCCACGTCGGTGACCATCACGCCGGTCGCGCGCTCGAGGTCGTTCTCCTGGGCGATGATCCGATCGACCGAGGTGAGGCCGATACCCATAAACGAGTGTTCGTACTCTCCGTCCTCGATGAGCGCCGGGACGACGCGGTCGGTCAGAGCGGCCGAGATGGCAAAGCCGATGTTGTCGCCGCCGGCCGCGTTGACGACGCCGACGACGTCACCCTCGAGGTCGACGAGTGGCCCGCCACTGTTACCGGGGTTGACTGCGGCGTCGGTCTGGACGACGTTCGGGAACGAGAACGGGCGATCCGGCGCATCGACGGTCCGATTGACGCCGCTGACGATCCCTTCCGTGAGCGAGCCCTCGAGGCCGTAGGGGTTGCCGACCGCGAGCACCTCTTGGCCGACGACCGGGCGCTGGGTGGCAAGCGATAACGGCGTCGCAGCGTCGGGGACGTGATCGACCTCGAGGACGGCCAGGTCGCTGTAGGGGTCGGTACCGACGAGTTGAGTGCTGGTCCAGTCGCCGTTGATGTACTGGAGGTCCACCTCCGCGCCACCGGCGACGACGTGGTCGTTCGTGACGACGTAGCGATCGTCGTAGAGAAATCCGGAGCCTTGTCCCCGGCGCTCGTTCCCGGTGAGTGGGTCGTCGACGCCAAGGACACGGACCATCATCACGGAGTCGATAATAGCTTCGTAGACGTCAGTGTAGACGGAGCCGTCGGCGACGTTGTCCCGGTCGATGGTCTGGGTCGAGCCGCCTTCGATGGGTTCGCTTCCCCGGGGCTCCGAACAACCGGCGACCGCGCCGGCGAGTCCAGCACTCGCCGCCGCGAGAAACCGCCGCCGGTCGATTCGCGAGTCGTTCATAGGCGACGGCTAGGACTCCACGTATTTCAACTTCGGGATAGATTAGTCGACCGTTGAAAGGGCTTCCATTCCCGGATTCGAAGCGGGGCCGAACGACCGTTCGAAGCCACGAGGCGAGCCCAACGGTGGCCGGTGCAGTGTCGCCTCGACCGATGCCGAAGGGAAAACGTGTTACCCGCGGCACCCCGATTCTCGGGATATGATCACGGAAGACGCCCGTGCGCTGCTCGCGACGGGAGCCGTCTGTGACTCCTGTCTCGGCCGCCCCTTCGCCGACAGGAGCTTCGGACTGACTAACGCCGAGCGCGGCCGGGCGCTGCGTACGGCGGTCGCGATGGCCGACGACGAGGACTTCGATCCGACCCTACCCGCGGACTGCTGGGTCTGTGACGGCTACGCCGGCACCTTCGATCCGATCGCCGACGCCATCGTCGAGGCCCTCGAGGGCGTCGACTTCCGGACCTATCAGGTCGGCACCCAGGTCCCGCCGCTGGTCGAGGAGAACGACCGACTGCTCCGGGAAGACGCCGGCCTCGAGCCCGATGTCGGCGAATCGCTCAAACGCGAAATGAACCGCGAGGTCGGCCGCCGCGTGGGGTCGAAGACCGGCGCGGACGTCGACTTCGACCGGCCCGACGTGCTCGCGGTGGTCGACCTCGAGGGGTTCGACCCCCGCGAGGTCCTCGAGGCAGACGACCCGTCCGTGACGGGCCACGCCGTCGACGTCCAGGTCAATCCGGCCTTCGTCTACGGCCGCTACCGCAAACTTGAGCGGGACATTCCCCAGACCGAATGGCCCTGCCGCGAGTGTGGAGGCAGTGGTGTCCAACTGGGCGACGACGGCGAGGAACCCTGTGACTACTGTGGCGGATCGGGCTATATGTACGACACCAGCGTCGAACAGACCGTCCGCCCGCACGTCGTCGACGCCATGGACGGCGACGAAGGCACGTTCCACGGTGCCGGCCGCGAGGATGTCGACGCCCGAATGCTCGAGGGGGGCCGGCCGTTCGTGCTCGAGGTGAAACGACCGACGATCCGAGAGCCGGATGTCGAAGCCCTCGAGCGCGAGATCAACGCGACAGCCGACGGCGTCGAGGTCGAGGGTCTGCGGCTGGCGACCTACGAGATGGTCGAACGCGTCAAGGAACACGACGCGAGCAAGCAGTACCGCGCCGACGTCGAATTCACCGACCCCATCGACGAGGACGACTTCGAGACGGCGCTTGCGGAGCTGTCGGGCACCACCGTCGAGCAGGAGACGCCCCAGCGGGTCGATCACCGACGGGCCAACCTCACCCGCGAGCGGACCGTCTACGAAATCGACGGCGACCTCGAGTCACCGACCGCGGCCGAGGTCCGGATTCACGGCGAGGGTGGCCTCTACGTCAAGGAACTGATCAGCAGCGACGACGGGCGCACGGAGCCGAGTCTGGCGGGACTGCTCGAGACCGGGGCCGAGGTGACTGCACTGGATGTCACCGCCGTCGAAGGAGAGGACGAGCCGTTCGAACTCGAGGCGTTCTTCCGGGACGACCCCCGCGAAGACTGACGGCTCGGCTCCTCACTCGCCCAACTGTTCTTCGCGAGCCGGATCGTGGCGCTCGTACCACGCGAGGATTTCCTCGAGGCGGTGGATCGCCCGGTCGGGATCGCCGATGTTGTGATGTTCGTCGGGGTAGACGACGAGTTTCGCGTCGATGTCTTGCTTGCGCGTGGCGACGTAGAGCCGTTCCGACTGTGAGGGAGGACACCGCCAGTCCTCGCCGCCGGCCATCACGAGCAAGGGCGTGTCGATCTCGCCGACCTCGAGGATGNGAGATGTGTATAAGAGACAGCCATCATGTTGTGTGCGTCACTCGTTCCGAAGTCCGAACGGATGTCGTAGATGCCGTGTTCCGGGACGGCAGCGGTGAACAGTTCCGTCTGGGTGACGAGATACCCCTGGGCAATTCCGCCATAGGAGAAGCCGTAACCGAAGACGCGATCGGGGTCGGCCCATCCGCGATCGACGAGAGACTCGACGCCGGCGGCGATGTCCTCGACCTCCGCGGTTCCCCAGCGGCCACGCAGCACCTCGGCGAACTCCCGGCCACGGGAGGTGCCGCCGCGGTAGTTCGGCCGGAAGACGACGTAGCCACGACTCGAAAGCGCCGCGTGGTCGAAGCTGAATATCGGTTCGTCGTAGGACATCGGCCCGCCGTGGATCGCGACCACGAGCGGGTGGGGGCCGTCAGCGAGATCGATCCCGGGATCGTGATAGACGACGCCGTCGAGCGTCCAGCCGTCGGACTCCCACTCGACGCGTCTGACCGTCGGCATCGAATATTCGTCGGTCAGCCCGTCGTTGACCGCCGACAGCCGACACAGCGAGTCGGGTTCGTCGTCGGCTTCGAGGTCGTCGACCGCGACCGTGTGGACGTCCATACCGTCCTGTGGGTGAGAGAAAAGCAGTGCTGCGGTCTCACCGTCGTCGTCGACATCGAACCCGTAGATCGCCCGGTCGTCGCCCTGAGCTTCGAAGAGCCGCTCGGGGGTTCCGTCCGGTTTCGCACGGACAAGCCTGGTGCGTGCCTCGTCGCCGACGAGCGTGTACGCCGCGCCGTCGATCCACTCGATCGTTCCCCAGCGGGCGACGGTTCGGTCGAGCTCGGCCGTCAGCGACCGCCCCTCGTCGCCGTCGTCACAGTACACCTCGGCGGGACGGGCCCAGTTCTCGGCGTCGCTGGCGACGAACCCGAGGCTGCCGTCCCCTCGCCAGGACGGCCGCGAGCACTGCCACTCACCGTCGGTCACTCGCCGCAGGTCCGAGCCGTCCGGCGCGATCGTGTAGATGTCCCGGGCCATCGTATCGTCCGGACGCTCGAGCCGACACGAGGTGAAAGCGATACGGCCGGTCGGCCCCCACCGTGGCTCCATCCCGTTGAGTTCCTGAAACGCCCCGCCACCGTAGGCGTCGTCCAGCCGCGTCCCTTCGTCGGCCTCGAGGTCGAGGACGAACAGGTACGGCGTCACCTCGTCGGTCCAGCCCGCGCCGTCGACCTTGTGCTGCAGCCGAGTCGTCTCTATCGGCCCGCCCTCGCGGACCTGCTCGAGGTACGCCTGCTCGTCGTCGGTCGGGTCCCGTGCCTCGATCACGAGGCGGTCGCCGTCGGGCGACCAATCGAGTCCCGCGACGCCCTCCTCACGGTCGGTCACCTGGCGAGCGTCGCCGCCACGGGCCAGGTCGAACAGCCAGACCTGTCGTTTCGGCTCGTCGTCGGTTTCGCCGCCGGGGTCGTCGTCCGACCCCTCGTCGTCGGCCGATTCCTCTCCGTCCGCGGCGTCGTCCTCGTCACGATCTTGTGCTTGCCAGCCGACGCGGCGTTCGACGTCGGTCTCGCGTGCCGCGAGGAAAGCCAGCCGCTCCCCAGCAGGGCCCCAGGTCGGGTCCGAAGCACCGGCGACGGTCGTCAGCCGGTGTGGCTCGCGCGAGCCATCGGCCGGCACGACGAACAGCGAGGCAACCGCCTCCTCGGCGGACTGGTCGTACTCCGTCGCGGTGAACGCGACTCGATCGCCCGTCGGCGAGATCGCGATGTCGGTGATCTCGGTGAGGTCGTAGTAGGCCCCGATCGGTAGTTCACTACGGTCTGTCACGACTCCACCGTTTCAGCGACGGGTAAAAGATGTTTCCCGAGTGTGTCCGGGTACCACCCGTCGCCCCGATCGGAGAACGGCCGAACAACACAACGATTTAACAGCCCGCGACGAACCCCTCGAGGTATGCCACTCGGCGTCGACGAGGCGGGGAAGGGACCGGCTCTGGGATCGATGTTCGCCGCGGCCGTCTACTGTTCCGATCCCGACGCGCTTCCGGCAGGAATCGCCGACTCGAAGCGACTCGAGCCGGCCCGACGGGAGGAGTTGGCGGAGCAACTGCGCGCGGACGAGCG
>NZ_AOMA01000072.1 GCF_000337895.1 Halobiforma nitratireducens JCM 10879 | reverse complement strand
CACAACGATATCTAGTCAGACGGCGCTACACTCTGCTAAACTAGAACGGATGGGATCAGTGCCGGTCTGCGTGGGTTGAGCCTACAGCAGAACGTGTTACACGCCTGTGTGATTCCACGAGTGGGAGCGGTGGATATGGCTGCTCGTCGATTGTGCCAGCCATCTCGCCTTCTGGGGATAGCTCCGATCTCACCGACTAAACAACCGACACCAGTGTTACTAGGTTGATGCTTGTCGCTCTCACTTATTAATAGCGGCGCGACGAAGGACGTGTCACGATGTTGTACGAGCAGGTTTCCGATCTCGAACTCGAGATAGACGACTACGAGCTCGAGCAGCGCGAGCGTGAGACATCGAGTGGTTTCACTCGAGCGACGACCGTCGTCTCGTTACACGGCGACGGCGAAACCGGGCGCGGCGAGGACGTCACATACGACAACGACGCACATGAAACCCTTCTCGCTGCTGCAGCGGACTTTCCTGTCACGGGCGAGTACACGCTCGATTCGTTTTCAGACCAGCTATCCGAGATCGACTTCTTCCTCGGCAACGAACCGAATCAGTCGATTTTTCGTAACTATCGGCAGTGGGCCTTCGAGAGCGCCGCGCTTGACCTCGCGCTGAAACAGGCCGACACGAATCTGGCCGAGCGCCTCGGTCGTCCCTACGAGTCAGTGCGGTTCGTCGTGAGTACGCGCCTGGAAGAGCCACCGACCGGCGACCGCGTGCTCGAGTGGCTCGACCGCGACCCCGAACTCGAGTTCAAACTCGACCCGACTTCCGCGTGGACCGACGACGTCGTCCAGCGGCTGGCGGCGACCGACGCGGTGCAGATCCTCGATCTCAAGGGCCAGTATCACGGCACGACGGTCGACCAACCAGCCGACCCGGCGCTGTACGAGCGGGTTCTCGAGGGCTTTCCCGGGGCACTGATCGAAGATCCGGCACTGGACGACGAGACCCGACCGTTGTTCGAGGGCCACGAACCACGCGTGACCTGGGATTATCCGATCCGTAGCGTCGAGACAGTCGAAGACCTCCCCTGGGAACCCGAGTGGCTCAACGTCAAGCCGTCCCGATTCGGCTCGGTGCGGTCGCTCCTCGAGACGATCGAGTACTGTCTCGAACGCGAGATACAACTGTTCGGTGGCGGCCAGTTCGAACTCGATGTCGGTCGTGAGCATCTCCACGCGATTGCATCGCTGTTTTACCCGGACGCCCCCAACGACGTTGCCCCGAAGGCGTACAACGATCCCGATCCCAACGGCGGGCTCCCCTCGAGTCCGCTCTCGCCGCCTGCCGAACCTCGCGGATTCTCCTGGGACTAGTCAGTACGCACCATCTCGCCAGACTGATCGGGGATCAGTGTGCAAATCGTTGCAGTTGTTACGGTAGCGTGGAAAGCGACGGGCACAGTAGCCTACGGCACGCGGCCGTGGAAGTAACGTTCCAGTCGTGTGTGAGTGAGACACTGCCATCTTCGCGTGTCACCCGCACCCAGTGGGATGATGTTCGGGGCCGAATCTTTCTCCGAACCGGTGGTAGGTCACGTCGCGTTCGGGGACCGCTCGAGCGGGATCGGCGACCGCGTCCCGATCCCGTCTCCGCCCCGAACCCATACCTGCCTCTGAACTCACCATGACCGACGTTACTATCGACCCGGACGCACGGCTCGGCGACCTCGTCGAATCGACCCCTGATTTCGCTGTGGCCTTCGAATCCCTCGATATCGATTACTGCTGTGGCGGCGATCGGACCCTGTCCGAGGTCTGTGCCGACCGCGACCTCGCGGTCGAGACGGTTCGTGACCGACTCGAGGCGACTCTCGACGACGCTGGCGACACAGCACCCGAGTGGAACTCCCCGACGCAGTTGGCGAACGTGATCGTCTGGGAGCACCACCGGCCGCTGCGTCGCGATCTGCCCGATCTCGAGGCGCTCGCCGAGAAAGTCGCCCGGGTCCACGGTGACACCCACCCCGAGTTGCGGGACGTCGAAGCGGAGTTCCACGAGTTGAAAGCCGACCTCTTGGAGCACGTCGACGAGGAAGAACAGGTCGCTTTCCCGGTGATCAAGAAACTCGACACCGGTACAGAGTTGACGGCGACCGAACGCGAGGACCTCCTCGCGGAACTCGAGAGTCTGGAGGACGACCACGACGAGACCGCCACGCGACTCGAACGGCTAAACGACCTCACTGACGGCTACGAGCCGCCCGAGGATGCCTGCAGGAGCTACCGAGAGCTATTCCGTCGACTCGAGGAACTCGAGCGAGACGCACACATGCACGTCCACCGCGAGAACAACGTGCTGTTCCCGACGGCGGCGGCGCTGCTCGAGGAGGAGTACGGCATCGAGTCGCCGTCAGGATGAAGGTCTGCGGTCGGTAGCGGTGCCGGTGCTGGTGCTGGTGCTGGTGCGGTGCCGGGATCGGCACCCGAACCCGAACCAGGATCGGGATCGGGATCGGCCCCCCTCGACAACCCGGCTACGGCTCGTGGTTCCAAGTGGTGTGCACCACGAGTAAGCGACGGGGAAAGCCCCTCTCGTCGCCGTCGGGATCGGGTGTCTCTGGCTCGGCTACTCGGACTACCAGACACAGGAGCAACGTCTCGAGAACGCGATCGGAGTCGATGCCACGGTCGTCGGGACTGACGTCGCCCGTCGAAGCTCCGGCGACGAGAGCAGTGGCAGTAGCACTCTAGTAGCCACTGCAAACCAGTGTGCACCTGATCGCCAGACGAATTGGCGAGCAGTGTACAGGTCGTTGCAGTCGTTACGATAGCTATACACCGATCGTCGGGCTCGAGTACACACACGCGGGCACTCCCTACAGCAGCGACAACTCTCTCGATCCGGGCGAGCCCGAAGAGGGGTTCTTACGAGCCGACCGCTCCTACGGGTCGTACTGTGATGGACCTCGGGGAGATGTTCGCAGTCGGCGGTCTCGGACAGTTCGTCCGGAACCGGTCTGGACGAGGTACGAGGTACGAGGAACGGGGTACGAGGTACCGAGGCAAATAAGAGGCGACGTAGTCCGGCCCTCAACCCAGATCTTCGTCGCGTTCGGACTCCCGCAGAATGAACGGCCCCATCGCGAGGGTTCGCTTCGCGACCGTCGCGATCCGGAGAATGTAGGTGATGAAGACGACGAACGGAGAGATACCGATCACGAACCCCAGGCTCGTGAGCCAGACCAGGTTGTCGACGCCCAGCGTCGTCCCCGGCAACGCCGTCCCGTCGATGTACATGATCAAGATCGCCATCGCGGTCAACGCGGGCACCGAAATGTACAGCAGCGCCCGCGAGAGGTTGATCAACTCCCACTGGAAGTACAGCGTCTTGAAGTGCTCGCGGGCCGGACCGAACAGCTGTAAGGTTTCGATGACGTGGTCGATCTTCTCGTTTGCCCCGTCCGAGAGCGCCCCCCCGTGATCGGCCCGGATCTTGCGGGCGTCGTAGATTTTCCGCGAGTAGTTGAAGTTCAGTGCGTTCCACACCACTTCGAAGGTCCCGAACTGCGCCTCCGTGAGATCGTCTTTGACTGTCTCGGCGTTTCCGGTCGTATCCTCGACGTAATCGAGGACCGTCGCCCGGAGCTCCTCGTCGTGTTCGTCCTCCATCTCGGCCTCGAGTTCGTTCGCACGTTTCTGGACACCCTCGACGAGTTCGAAGAGGAACGCAGCCGGCTCGGGCGGGCTCGCGCCCTCGTCGATAGTGGACTCGACGTCTTGCCGGAAGCTCATCGCCTCTTGCATCCGGTTGCGTTGCTGGCCGACCGCGCCGAGTTCCTGGGAGAGCACCAGTTGATTGATCGTGACGACGATCGAGGTCCCGGTGATGATCGCCCCGATGAACGCCGAGAACAGGAACTCGAGGCCGTCCTGATTTTCGACGATGAGCCGGAGCGGTGTCAGACCGATCTGACTCGTCCCCACGAGGACGACGAACACGATCCCCAGGATACCACCGGTGAACGCCCACCGGTTCAACCGCAGCAACAGCCACAGTCGTGGGCCGCGAAGTCGTCCACTACCGTCTTCGTCGTCACCGTCGCTTCCGTCTCGTTTTCGCTCTCCAGTCTGGAGTTTCTCGTCGCTCGCTCCGTCCGCCGGATCCGAATCGCTCATCGACCGTCGACACTGACGACGGCCCCGAGTAAAAGGCCCAGCCCGGGAGATGACGGGCCGGAGAGACGCGAGGAAACGTCGCCGACGGCGGAGTCGCCGCCGGCTCGAGTAACGACGTATTAGGACGGGTCGCCGATCGTAACGACACCGAACGACTGTGTTACGCGGCTAACTGTTCACGCAGCCTTTTGTCGAGGGTCGTGGTACGTCGGTCCGATATGAGCGACGCGGACAGTCCCACCGAGCACGGGTTCGGCGGCACCGGAAACTGGTTGTTCGGCGGCGCACTCGGCGGTGTCGTCGGCTCGCTGCTGTTCGGCGGCGTCCTCTGGCTCGTCGATCCGGCGATCATCACCGAGACGGTCCCCGCGATATACGGGCTCGAGACGGTGGGGACTGCTGGTTGGATCTTCCACGTGGTCCACGGCCTCGTCCTCGGGATCGTCTTCGGGTTCCTCGTCAGTCGCGATCCGATCCTCGGGACGCTGATGGCCGACGTCGAGACGGGTTTCATCGCCGCGATGGGGCCCAGTCTCCGGCTCGCGCTTGCCGGGGTGGTCTACGGGCTCGCCGTCTGGACGGTCCTTCCGCTGCTCGTGTTGCCGCTCTGGGTGACGATCGGTGGGATCGCGGACCCGGGCTTCCCGGTGGTCGCTGCGGAGGGGCTGTTCGGTCACCTGCTTTACGGCCTGCTGCTGGGCGCGCTGTTTTCGGTGTTCGTCGAGACCGCAGAGGCAGCGGAGAGANGGTCACCTGCTTTACGGCCTGCTGCTGGGCGCGCTGTTTTCGGTGTTCGTCGAGACCGCAGAGGCAGCGGAGAGAGCCGAGGCACCGTTCGAGGAGGCGTCCGACTCCCCGCAGTCCTCGCGTGAGTAGTCGTCTCAGACTTCCGTCCGGGTCTCAGTCACAATCGCAGTTACAGGCACGGCCACGGGCACGGGTACAGTCACGATAGTTCACCTTCCAGTCGTCGCAGCTCCCTGGAGACGCCGGTACAGCGGCCCGATGGAGACGGATCGTCCGACGACGTGCTAGTGACGGCGACGGCGAGAAACGGCCATTCGAGTCTCAGTCCGACCGCGATGGGGCCGGTGGGCTGGGCGACTCCTCGTCGTAGCTAACGTCGAACGGTCCTTCGTCGGGGTCTTTCTGAGGGAGCATCGGTCCGACTGAGGCCGTTCGTCGGGTCACCGTCGCCGTTCGAAGGATGTACGCCGTCAGCAGGGCAAGTGGCGAGATCACGACCGTGACGAGTCCGCTCACGACGAACGGGAGGTACTGGGCACTGATCGCCGGCCCGGTGAGCTCCGCATAGACGAACCCGAGCAGCATCGCCGAGATGATCGCTGGAACACCACAGACGAGCGTCAACTGGGAGAACCGGGTCAGTTCTCGCTGCAGATACGTCGTCTTGAGGTGTTCCCGGGCGACGTTGAACAACTCGAGCGAATCGAGTAGCTCGTCGAGCGCTTCCTCGGCCTCCGGGGACAGTTCGTCGCGGTATCGACCACGGAGGTGCCGTCCGACGTACAGTTGCCAGGCGTCGTCGTAGCCGATGGCCGCCGAGACGGCGCGAAACGTACCGAACTTCGTGTGCTCGAGCGTGTCCTCGAGCCGGTTCGTACTCTCTTTGACCCGGCTCGTGTAGGGGTGGACTTCGGACGTGATCTCGTCGTCGTGGTCGTCGACAGCCGTCGACAGGTCGTCGGCCCGGTCGTGGATCGCGACGACGAGCAACTCCAGCAGTCGCGTCGGCGACGCAGGAATCGCCGGCACGTCGGCCACGTCGGCGGCGTCCTCGCGGAACTCGAGGACGCCCTCGAGCTGGTTTTCCGACTCGCCGGCCGCGGCGAACTCCCGCGAGAGGATGAGCTGGTTGATCGAGACGACCAGCGTGACAAGCGAGAAGGTGCCGGCGATCATTCCGCCCGCGAGCCGGGTGATCGAATCGTCGTTGACGAACCCGACGATCCCGAACTCTCCGAGCACGAGAAACAGTACGAAGACGGCAAGCGAGAGACACGCCGCGACGAACAGTCGATCGGCCTCGACGAGGACCCACTCGCGAAACCGTGTCCACGAGCGTGTCCGCTTGCCGATATCAGCGCCGTAGGACTCGAGCGTCTCTTCGGACTCTCCGGTGTCGGACGACCCCATCTCGTGCGACGTTCGCCGCTCTGGGGGATAAGACTCCGCGTTGCACATACTGACGGCCTCCGTCGTGACTGTGGCTTCCGATCGTCACGCCTAGGTGTGGTCGCGATGGGTCCGGTTCTGACCGAGGGTTCCCTTGCGGGGCGTAGTACGTGGTACGTCGTGAGAGTGGAAAGTGGGGAGTCGGATGGGGAGTGCAGGCTCCAGACTGACATACGCCCACGCCGTTCGCTCGGCTATGATCGGTGCCTGCAAACGACCGCGAACGCGTCGACCGTGGCGATGATTCGACGACGACTGCTCGCTGCCGCCGGCGCTGTCGGCGCGGCCGCCGTCGCCGGCTGTAACGCGGTCACCGGCGACGAAGCGCCGCGGTACGAGTCCGGGACGATCGATGTCGAGGCCGACGGGGACGGCGACGGCGACGGCGACGACCGCTCGGCCGAGGAGATGACGGCCGCGGACGCCCTCGCCGAACAGGACATCAACGAGGGCGTCACGCCGCTCGACGCTCTCTCGATCGACGACCACGAGTTCGTCCTCGAGGACGACTTCCGCGGGCCGACGATCCAGGGGACGGTGACAAACGCCGGCGACGATCCGATCCAGGTCGTCGAAGTCCGTGCCCGCGTCGCCGACGCGAACGGGGCGCATCTCGGCCGATATCTCGCGACGACCGGGGACCTCGGGTCCGAGTCGAAGTGGGCGTTCGAGGTGATCCTCCTCGAGTCACCCGACGAGATCGATTCGTACGACGTGACGGTGCTTGGCACGCCGACGTAACCGGCTTCGCTCGACAGAGACTCCCCGAACACCTCCGTGTCTCGCCAACCGCCCGAGATGCGAACGCCGCAAAACAGCTCCGGAACCCATCTCGAACCGCAGTCTCGAACTCATCCGTGAACTTCCTCGAGTACGTCCCGGACGCGTTCGTTGTACCGTTCGAGCACGTCGCATGTGATGGGCGGGCACTCGTCGCCGGGAGGCTCGAGACCGGGTTCGCCGTTCGGGTCTGGCCATCCAACGACGACGCTGCCGGCGGCACCCAGAGCGTCGTTGGGCGTCGAAACGTAGTCGTAGACGCCTTCGCCGTCGAAAACACGATCGAACCCGTCGCCCCCCTCGAGACGGCCGCTCGCCCACGGCTCGGCGTCCGCTGGGATTCGCTGCCGACTGCCGTGGGTATCGGGGTGGTACGCAGTTACGTCGTGGACGCCGGCGTCGACGGTCCACTCGACGGTACCCCCGTCGACGAGATGAACGACCGGCGGATCGACACTCACATCGCCGTCCTCGCTCGCGAGTTCGATCCTCTCGAACGGCTCCGGATCACCCAACTGTGGATCGTCGGCTCCCACCTCTCCCTCGAGACAGCCGGCCGTACCGATGCCGGTGCTCGCGCCGACCGTCGCCAGGAGTCGTCGCCGGGATACCCGTCGCTCGCCCATAGTCGACACTCGGCGCTCGAGGGGAAAAGGAGCCGGGACGGTTCGGTTCCCCGCCAGAACTCGGTCTCGGGCGCGGCCTTCACTTGGTGGTCGGGTTTCGGAGATGGGGCGTGGATAGGACAGTTGCAGCGCGAGCCCTTTTGCCGGCGCATCGCGTTGATCGACCTACGTTGCCCGACGGTACGCTCCCGTTCGAGAACCCGGATCGCGAACTCGATCTCAGAGACGAGTACAGCGCGACGGTCAACGTCTTCCTCCACTTTACAGTTCTCGGACTGATCACGCTCGTTACGGGCCGTCCGTTCCTCTTCCCGAGCCTGGGCCCGTCGGCGTACCTGATGGCGACCGGCGAAAAAGCGCGTGCTGAAGGCGCGTATCACGTCATCGGTGGCCACACGGTGGCCGTCGTTGCGGGTCTGATCGCCTACGCGTTGCTCGGCAACGAGGTTAGCGCCTACGTGATCTTCGCTCGGCCGGACCCCGCGTTCTCCGTGGACCTCGTCTCCCTCGTCGGGAGCGCGACCGTTGCGATGATGTTGACGACGACCACGATGTTGGTGACGAACACGAACCACGCCGCCGCGTGTGCGACGACGCTGATCGTCGCACTCGG
>NZ_AOMA01000071.1 GCF_000337895.1 Halobiforma nitratireducens JCM 10879 | reverse complement strand
CCCACCGAGGAAGCCGAGGCTGCCGGCGAGGTTGAATCCGGCCATGGCGAGTCCCCGTTCGCTCTCGTCGGCGATGTCGGTGACAAGCGCCATGGTCGTCGGCGAGACCAGGGCCCCGAGTACGCCGATGGCGACCATCGCAATGGCGGCAAGCGCCACCGTCGGCGCGGCCCCGACCGCGAGGATGCCGGCCCCGTAACACAGCGAGCCGACGACGATCGGAATCGTCCGCCCGACCCGATCGGACAGCGCTCCCATCGGGTACTGCAGCAGGGCAAACGGCGCGAAGAAACACGCGAGCAAGAGCCCCGTCGTCCCGGCTCCGAGGCCGAACGTCTCCTGGAAGTACAACGTCCCGACCAGCGCGAAGAAGCCGGCGGTCATCCGGTCGACGAAGCCGAAGGCGTACGGGATCGACAGCGTCGGCCGTCGGCGCACGCCCTCGAGTAGCGCCCTGGCGCTGCGCCGGTGTGTCGGCGATCGATCCTCGACGACGGTGACGAGCGCACCGACACAGAGCAACAGCGCCGTAGCGGCTACGAGCGGCGCAATCGGATCGATCTCGGTCAACTGACCGCCGACCGGTGCGCCCAGTGCGGCTCCGAGCCCGATAGCGATCCCGGCCGCGCCCATGTTGCGGCCGTGGCCGCCGCCCAAGTCCATCAGCATCGTCATCGTCAGCGAGAGCGCGCCGATCGTCATCGCACCCTGGAAGACCCGCAGGAGAAGCACACCCTCGAACGGGATCGTTCCGATCGCGGGAACGAACGCGAGCAGGCCGTACCCTGCCGCGCCGGCGACGGCACCGGCGATGATAAACGGCGTCCGTTTGCCCGTCACGTCGCTTACGGCCCCCCAGACGCCGACGAAGGCGACGTAGGCCGCGAACTCGGCGACGAGAAACCACATGCTCGCGTCGAGTGGGGTCTCGGCGAACGGCGAGGTCGTCGCGTCGGCCCCCAGCGTCTCCACCAGCGTCGCGATCCCCGGGTACAGCAACAACTGCGAGAAGAGGACGGCGAAGACGACGGTAGCGAGGACGACCCGATCGCGATCTCGCGGGTGCACGACCGCGGCTACGCACCACACCCCTAAGAACTCGTCCGTCTTCGACGGCTAACGGAACCGCGTTCCCGTTCGCGTCTCGAGCAGTCGCGATTGCCGACCGGGATGCCGTCGCTTACGTCCCGTCGGCCTCGTCGAACTCGTCGAACTCGTCGGCCTCGAGTGCGTTTCGCGCTTCCGACAGCGAAAAGTTCCCCTCGTACAGCGCGCTGCCGACGACGGCAGCGGACGCGCCGGCGTCGGCGAGCGCCCGCACGTCTTCGACGGTAGCGACACCGCCGCTGGCGATCACCGGAATCTCGGTCGCGTCAACGAGGGTCCGGACGGGCTCGGTCGCGACGCCCTCGAGTTTCCCCTCGACATCGACGTTGGTAAAGAGGATCGCCGCCGCACCGAGGTCCTCGTAGCGTTCGGCGGCTTCGACCGGGGAAATCCCCGCGCCTTCGGTCCAGCCTTCGACGACCACCTCGCCGTCTTTCGCGTCGAGGCTGACGACCACGCTGTCGGGATACTCGTCGCTTATCTCGGCGACGATGTCGGGGTTTTCGACCGCTGCAGTGCCCAGAATGACACGATCGACGCCGCGCTCGAGCAGGTCGACGGCGTCCTCGACGGTGCGGATGCCACCGCCCAGTTGCGTCGGGACGTCGACAGCGTCGACGACTGCGTCGATCGCGTCGGCGTTCTCACGTTCGCCCTCGAACGCGCCGTCGAGGTCGATCAGGTGTAACGTCTCCGCACCGGCGTCGATCCACTTCCGGGCAGCATCGACCGGGTCACCGTAGGTCTTTTCCGTGCCGCGCTCGCCCTGGACGAGCTGGACGACCTCGCCGTCCTCGACATCGACCGCTGGGATAACCTCGAACTGCTCGTTGCCTTCGGACCCGTCGTCGTCCGCGTCGTGGCTCCGACTCATACTCGAGGGGGCGTGGTCGACGCGAGTAAAAGCGACGATCGACGAACCCGGCCAACGTCCATCACTCACACACTGTTTCGATCTCGTCACAAATGCTTACACGGCTCGCCGGTGTCGACGGAGTCGATGGCGGCCACCGCGCCCCTCACGCAGGCGGCGACCCAGCCGGAGCTGACGACCGACGCTCTCGTCGTACTCGGCGTTGTCCTCCTCGCGCTCGTGTTGTTTCTCACCGAGCGGCTGCCGATCGACGTGACTGCCATCCTGCTGATCGTCGTACTGGTCGTCCTCGAGCCCTGGACCGGCGTCGACCCCGCCACCGGAATCTCGGGGTTCTCGAACGACGCGACGATCACGGTGCTGGCGATGTTGATCCTCAGCGGTGGGGTCGCCCGCACGGGCCTCGTGCAGGCACTCGGACGGCGAATGGCCGCCTACGCCGGCGACAGCGTCCGAAAACAGCTGTTCGCGACCGTCGTCGCGACGAGTCCCGTCTCCGGCTTTCTCAACAACACGCCCGTCGTCGCCCTGCTCGTCCCGGTGGTCACCGACATCGCGAACAGAGGCGACACCTCCCCGTCGAAGCTGCTCATTCCCCTGTCGTACGCGTCGCAGGTCGGAGGAATGCTCACGTTGATCGGTACCTCGACGAACCTGCTCGCGAGCGACATCAGCGCGCGGTTGGGAGAGGAGTACCCCGAACTCGGCGCGTTCTCGATGTTCGAGTTTACCCAGCTAGGTGTCGTCGTCGTGCTCGTCGGAGCCGTCTACCTCGTCTTCGTCGGCCACTACCTCCTGCCGGAACGGGTGCCGGCCCAGGCCGACTACCTCGAGGAGTACGACCTCGGGGATTACGTCGTCGAGGCGGCCGTCGTCCCCGGTTCGTCGCTGGTCGACGGGACCGTCGGCGAGGCAACCGAGGCGCTGGGTCCCGAAGTCGACATCGTCCAGATCGTTCGCGACGACGACCGCTCGGTCGCGCCGCGTCGAGAAACCCACGTGCGAGAGGGCGACGTTCTCGTCGTCCGCACCGACCGCGACGCGATTACAACCATCGGGGACGCTGCAGGGGTCGAACTCGTCGGCGACCCGCAGTCGGATGCGGACCTCGCCGCCGACGAGGGGCTCATCACGGAGTTGGTCGTCTCACTCGATTCCCGGCTCGTCGGCGAGCGCCTCGACCTCGAGCGGTTTCGCGAGGAGTTCAACGCGGCCGTGCTTGGCCTGCGCCACCGCGGCGAGCCCGTCGGCGACCGGCTCGTCGGCACGCGACTCGACGTCGGCGACACGCTGCTCGTCCAGGCACCGCCCGAGACGCTCGATCGCCTCTCGCGGCGCGACGACGTGATCGTCGCCCGCGAGCCGCCCCGTCCCAACTACCGTGCCGAGAAGGCCCCGATCGCCGTCGCTATCATGGTCGGCGTCGTCGCCGTCGCCGCCCTCGATATCTACCCGATCCTGCTTTCGGCGCTGGCCGGCGTCGTCGCCATGGTCGTCACCGGCGTTCTCGAGCCGAACGAACTGTACGATGCAGTCGAGTGGAACGTCATCTTCCTGCTGGCGGGGGTCATTCCCCTCGGGATCGCCCTCGAGGGGTCGGGCGCGGCCGCCTATCTCGCGTGGCTGGTCGTCTCGACGGCCGGGTTTTTGCCAGCGATCGTCGTGCTGTGGCTGTTTTACGTCACGACGGGGCTGATCACCGAAGTCATCAGCAACAACGCGAGCGTCGTCCTCCTGGTTCCGGTGGCGGCGGCCGCCGCGTCGGCGATCGGCTCGAATCCGTTCGCGTTCGTGATGGCGGTCACGTTCGCCGCGAGTACGGCGTTTCTGGGGCCGATCGGCTACCAGACGAACCTGTTCGTCTACGGCCCCGGGGGGTACCGCTTTACCGACTACGTCCGGATCGGCGCACCGCTGCAGTTGCTCCTCTCGATCGTTACCGTGATCGGGATCGCGGTCATCTGGGGGGTCTGAACGCCGCCGGTCGGCCCCTCGGCTCGTCGCGTCGCGACGCTCGTTGCAGCGCCGTGTCCCTTTCTCAGCCGGCCACCAGGCCTTCGACCGTGGCGCGTCTCGAGAGTGGGAAACGTGTTCGTGTCGACAGGTTCGTCGCAGGGTGACAGTAACGATAGCGTCCCAAACTGATTTTATACAGTGTGGTGTACTGACACTGCACATGAGTGTGGGTATCGATCCAGTCCGAAACGGCTCCATGTCCGTAACCAGCTCGGAGGGGTGACCACGCGATGGACCCGCGTCGCGTCGACGCGATCATCGATCTCGGGTACGGAGCCTTGATCTTCGTCTCGATCGGCTTGATCGTCTCGGTCGGAACGCTGGTCGGAGTCGCGTTCGGGCTGGGCGTGCTGATTTCGTACGCGTTACACGTGGCCTGGAAGATGGCCCGATTCGACCCGGACTGGATGACCCAGGCGGTCGAGGAGACCGTCGAAGAAACCGTCGGCGAACAGGTAGAACAGGTCGAACGGACCGTCGAGCAGACGGTCGGTGAAAAGCTCGAGGAGACGGTCGAAGAGACCGTCGGAGAACAGGTCGATGCAGTCCAGGAACAGATCGAGACCGTCGACCGGCGGATCGATCGCCGGCCGCGCGAGGACGAAATCGAGGACCTACTCGAGGATACGGTGACAGATGAGACCGAAGAAGCGGACGGGTGAAACCCACAGCGTTCGAGGATCGCCGTTCGACCTGCGATCGAGCAGCCGATGCTGTCCGGCTCTCGCTCGCCGTGTCGCGAGGTCCAGAACGCCCCCGGTTCGGGCGTCTCGGACGACGAACAGCTACGCCGGCAACTACCGGCACACCACTCGTTCCAACGGATGATTTCGACGCTGCTTCTCATCGGGATTCTCGTTGCGATCTTCGTCGGCTACAACATCGGCGGCGCGACGACGGGACCGGCGTTCGGACCAGCAGTCGGTGCCGGTGCCATCTCGAAGACCGCGGCTGGGGCGCTGATGACGATCTTTTTCTTCGTTAGCCCGTTGCATGTGCAAAATTAGTTGATGCTTGGTACCCGGATGTGGGCATTAGTAGCCAACCCTGTTCAGAGAAACCTGCAACATCATCTGGTTTTTGGCCCTAATTTCGAAAGCGTGCAACAGGGTATTCGTCGGCGCGTGGACGATCGGCCCGCAGGTTATCGATACGCTCGGCGACGATCTCGTGACCGATACCGGCGTCTTCACGCTTGCCTCGAGCGTCGGCGTCCTGTTTTTCGTCGGGTTGGCGCTCTTTTTCGGCAACTACTTCGGCGTCCCGGCGTCGACGTCGATGACGGCCGTCGGCTCGATCGCCGGGCTCGCGCTCGCTGCCGACGCACTCGACTGGGGAGTGATGGGCGAGATCGCCATCTGGTGGATCGTCTCGCCGTTTATCGGCTTCTGGGTGTCGCTGATCATCGGACGGTACTTCTACGCGACGCTCAATCGCCGGATCGCGATCGAGCGCAGTGAGGGGGCGCTGTTCGCGGTCGATCGCTCCGGAATCGCTCCGATCCCGACGTTGAGCGAGACCGCCAGTATACGTGAAGCCGGCGGTATCGTGCTGGTGATCGCCATCGGCTGTCTGATGGCCTACAGCTCCGGCACCTCGAACATCGCGAACGCCGTCGCGCCGCTGGTCGGCAGCGGCGAACTCGAGATGGGGCCTGCGATCATCATCGGCTGTTTCGCGGTCGGTATCGGCACCTTCACTATCGCTCGCCGGACCCTGGATACGATGGGGAGTGAACTCACGGAACTGCCGCTGACAGCGGCGATCATCACTGCGATGGTGAGTTCGGTGCTGGTCATCTTCCTCTCGGCGATCGGCATCCCCGCGAGTTTCGTCATCATCGCGACGATGTGTATCATCGGCCTCGGCTGGGGTCGAGCGACCCGGCCGATGACGGTCGGCGAGGCCGTCCGGGGTGAGGAGTCGGCTCCGGTCTCGGTCGGTGCGCTGTCGACGGACGAGGAAGGTGAGGAACTCCCACCGATCGGCGAGGAAGAAGAGCCGGAGCAAATCCCGAAGGCGTCGGATCTGTTCGATCCGGCGACGACGGCCCGCGTCGTCCTCATGCAGAACGTCGTTCCGGCTATCGCGACGATCGGGGCGTACGTGACGTTCCGGTTCGTTCCGATCTTCGGGCTGTGAGTGGGCCACCCCCGCGCTTATTCCGGTCGCCGTGGGAGAGCGCGTATGGTCGACGATGTCCTCGTCCCGATGGACGGCTCGGAAATGAGCGAACAGGCCCTCGAGTACGCGCTCGAGGTGTTTCCCGACGCCGATATCACCGTGCTCCACGTCGTCGGCGAGCCGTCGCCGATGTGGGGGGCAGCGACGGGACTCGCGCTCGCCGACGACCTCGAGGAGGCTGCCGACGAACGCGCGACGGAAGTGTTCGAACGCGCTCGGGAGATCGTCGACGACGCCGGCACCGACGTCGGTCTCGATACCGCGGTCGAACTCGGACATCCGGTTCGGGCGATCGTCACGACCGCCGGTGAGTACGATACTGTCGTGATCGGGAGCCACGGGGGGACCATTGCGGACCGCATCTTCGTCGGTAACGTCGCGGAGAAGGTGTTCCGGCGATCACCGGTGCCGGTGGTCGTGGTTCGGTGAGTCAAGAATCAGGATAGCAATAGGAAAGACAACATCGTCACAGCACTCGATCGAATCGCGGCCCACGAGGGCAGTGATCCGACGGCCCTCCCACCGCTGTACGAGACCGTCGATACAGTGGCACTGATCCCCTGCTCGAGTTCTCCGCCCCCGTCACCGTCCGGTCCGAGTACACCGGCTACGAGATCGTGATCGGCCCTGATTCACAGGAGATGTCTGTTGCCCTCCTCGAGAACGGACACTGACCCGAGCCTCCCTCCGCGAGACGAGTTCGGTCGGCGAACGGTGGTGGGGTACTCGCTCGGAAACCCGGGTGAGCCGTGGCTGCCACCACCAGTCCGATCGCTCGTGGCTCGAGGCGGAACACACACCTCGTGACAGCGAACCGGTCCTCGACAGCTCGACGACCTCACAGCCCCAGAAACCGGAAGAACAACCCAAGCAGCAGGAGCACCAGCCCGATCGTCGCACCCACGAACGGCGGCAGGATCGGAACCGGAATCAGTATCAACAGGATACCGACGACGACGAGGATCGTAGAGAGTCGCATAGGGGAGCCACCACCTCGAGTGACAAATCCGTGAGGGTCGAGAGACTGAAGCAAACTGGGTCGGAAATTCTTGCCAAAAGTGTTAACATCCATCACGACAAAGCTAGGATAGCCGGGTCGGCTGCACCATCAGAGGCACGAAACCACCCCGGCTCGGCAAACCCCCTACTCCCGCTGTTTCAGGCTTCAAGGCACTCGAGTACACCGCCAGCGAGGACGATAGACCACGGCGGCCGGACGTATGGCAGATCGACGAGGACGGTGTACCCTGGATCGGTCTCCGGACCACACGGATACCGAAAGGAAGTGCGAGCGGCCGTCACAGGTGGACAACAGAACACGGGAGACAGTCAAACTCCCATGAGTACGAAGACCACTACGTAGGAAACGGTCCCGAAGAGAGCGGTCGCCCCCATCCAGACGGCAACGATAGCGGCTGCTTGTCTGCCAGTCATCTCCTCTCCGTCGAGGATCTTACCAAACCGCGAGAGCAGGTTTCCAAGGCTCATACTGAACGCCAATCACGAGGAGGGCAAAAAGTGTTGGTTGCCGAACCAGAAGTGAGCGGGTAGTTCGCAGGCGTACTTGTCGCTCGCCAGGAGGTCACGAAGAGCGAACACGAACCGTGCTATCCCACCTCTCGAGTACGGTCGTCCGTCACTGAGCGTCGGTTCGGTACCACCGAAGACGATGCCGGACAGCAACGCGAACCCGACAACCCGCCCGGCAACGTCGGTCACGCCGAACATCGAGCGGGATCGTCACCGAGAGTTCCCACCTCGCGAGCGGTCCGTCTCGGATTGGAACGGGCCACGAGAGTTCTCCCGAACGCTGTGCGTTCGATAGCCGTCCCACTCGAGTCGAGACACAGTCCTTATGCGGGAGACGCTGCTATCTCGTCTCGATGCACGTCATCGGAACGGTGGGTCTCCCGGGTAGCGGGAAAGGCGAGGCAGCCACCGTCGCACGCGAGGACGGGATTCCCGTGGTAACGATGGGCGACGTCATCCGCCAGGAGACGGCCGACCGCGGGCTCGACCCCGCGAAGGATCACGGGAAGGTCGCCCAGGCGCTGCGCGACGAGAACGGGCCGGCCGCGATCGCCGAGCGCTCGCTCCCGATGATCGAGGACCGCCTCGAGAACAGCGACGCGGTGCTGATCGACGGCATTCGGTCCGGCGTTGAGGTCGATGCCTTCGAACAGCGGTTCGGCGACGACTTCACGCTGATCAGTATCGAAGCGCCGTTCGAGGTTCGGGCCGAGCGGATCGACGCCCGAGGCCGGGACGCCGACGAGACCGACGGCGGCGAACCCCTCTCGGCGCGTGACGAGCGCGAGCGTGGGTTCGGGATGGACGACGCCATGGACCGAGCCGACGTCGTCGTCGAGAACACCGATTCTCTCGAGGTCTTCCACGAGCGGGTCCGGACGATCATCCGGGACGGCCCCGAGGCAGTCGACGGCGACGGGAGAAACGAGACCCAGACCGAGAACACGGAGGCACGCCAATGACCGACATCTACCGCGTCGACGTCGAAATCACGGCCCCCGTCTACGATACGGAGGTCACGAGTCGCGTGGCAGACGCCGTCCGCAACGTCTTCCCGAACGCCGACCTCGAGGAGGAGTTCGGCGAGATTCGAGCCGAAACCCACTCCCTGGAGCACTTTTCCGATCTGTTACGCCGCCAGGAGATTCTCGACACCGCCCGCGGCGAGTTCTTCGCGAACCGCGAGGGTGAGACGTTCACGTTCGCGCTGAAAAAGCAGGCCGCGTTCGAGGACCGAGTGAACTTTTCGGTCGGCGAACCGGATGAACTCGGCGAGATCAGCGTCCGCGTTCGCGTCGAAGAGCCGACCCTCGAGGAGTACGTCGACCACATCGCGCCGCCGACCGAGGACGGACAGCCGGTCGACGGCTAACCGTTTGCACGTTCGCATCCCCCTGGTCCTGATGTTGCTACCGATTTTGCCGGAGAGTAGCGACGCCAGCAGCCGGCTACGATCGGCGACGGCCCAGCCACCAGCAGCAGGCGGTACACAGACCGAACGTCACGGCGATGGCCGCGTACTGGGGCTCGAGCGAAACGGCGTACGCACCCGCGAGGAACAGCGTGACCCCGCTACAGGCCAGCGCCCCGAGCGTGTGCTGGCTCCAGCGCCGGGTTTCGATACCGACGGCGATCACGACGGCGAAGTAGAGGCCGGCGACGCTGATGGCGACCCGCTCGAGCGGCCCCTCGAGAACTGCACTGACGGTGAGAACGACCTGCAGCAGGACCACGAGTCCGAGGACGAGACGGGCGGACATCCCCCAGCCAGGGCCCGTCGCGGTGGAAGTCGGCGACATCATCGTCCGGCAATGATCCACCCAGTGACAAAAAGACAGTGGGAAGCCGCCCATCGGCCGAAGTCCGACGGTCTCGAGGGGTCGGCAGCAACCCGTCTGCCGGAGAACTACTGGACGCGTCGATCGCACTCGAGAGGCCATCGCGGCACGCGACGAGTGTCGAGACGCGAGCAAGTGTGGCGACTGTTGGCTGGGAATATCAGTCCCACCAGTGAACCCCCGCTCCCCCGCTCCCCCGCTCCCGCTGTGAGCGGCCGGAACCCGGCCGATCCATCACGATGTGTGGGTGTTCTCTTCGACGGGGCGTGAACCGAGGCCAAAGAACATGTACGCCGGACGCATAGATTCGTCAACATGAACGAGAGAATTCCGGTCGCCGAGATCATGGTCACCGACGTGGTCACGGCAGAGACCGACGCGAGTGCGACCGACGCTGCGCGACTGCTTCGCGACGAGAGAGTCAGTTCGGTCGTCGTCACCGACGACGGCGACCCGGTCGGCATCGTCACGGAAGGCGACGTCGCAACCCGGCTCTGTTACCGCGAGGACTTCGAGTCACTGCCTCTCGCCGAAGCGATGTCGACGCCCCTCGAGACGATCTCCCCCGACGCTTCGATCGTCGAGACCGTCGACGCGCTGCGGGAGGACGAGCGCGAACACCTGCCAGTGGTCGACGAGACCACGGGCGATCCAGGGACGCTCGTGGGAATCGTCACGACGACGGAACTGTCCTACTACGTGCCGCATCTGGTTCACCGTCGGCGTCGTCGCGACCACGAGCGGCCCCGCCGACAGGTACGAACCGACACCCAGTACGAGCGCGACGACTGGGAGTTCGAGTACCGCGGCGAGGACGAATCGACGGTTTCGGTCGGCGACATCGCCCGCTTCTCGAAGGAGCTTACCGGCGACGACGTCGAGGCGTTCGCGGAGGTGACGGGCGACACGAACCGAGTGCATCTCGACGACGAGTACGCGAGTCAGACCCGGTTCGGGGAACGGATCGTCCACGGCGTGCTCGCAAACGGCGTCGTCAGCGCTGCCCTCGCCCGTCTGCCGGGGCTGACGATCTATCTCTCACAGGAAAGCAGTTTCCACGCCCCGCTGTCGGTCGGCGAGCGCGTAACCGCCACCTGCGAGATCTGTGAAGCCCTCGGCGGCGAGAAGTACCGGATCGAGACCACCGTGACCGACGAAGACGACACCGTCGTCCTCGAGGGCGACGCCGTCGTGTTGATCGACGACGTTCCGTCGGTACCGACGACGGGTGAGGAGTCGGCGGCCGCGGACTGACGCGGGATCGTCGCAACCCGTTCCTTTCACTCTCACTCTCACTCTCACTCTCACTCCGTGCACGCGTCGGCGTCCTCGAGTGCGTCCTCGGCCTCGTCCCGATAGTCGCTGGCCTCGCTCAGGTCGCCGTCCGACGCGGCGGCCGACGCAGCGGCGAACCTCGCGGCCGCCGTCTCGAAGTTGCGACTCTGACAGAGCGCGGTCTCGAAGTGGGGCACGATCCCGGCCGGGGCATCGTCCTTACCGCCGTCGCCAGAGAGCGTCCCCGTCGCGGCCGCGAAGGCCGGCTCGGCCTCCCTGAACGCGTCTTCAGCCGGTCCGTGGTTCATGTCGTCTGCTTCGTCCCGGCCACGCTCGAGGTGTTCGACGCCGTCGACGATCGACTCGTACCCGTCCGCGAGCGTCCGGAGCGAACCGAGCACCTCCGCGAGCGTCGTCGCGCCTGCCTCCACTTCTTCGAGGTCGACGATCGAGAGGGCCTCGAGACGAACCGCGTCCAGTGCCTCGAGTTCGGCCATCGCGTCTTCGAGCCGACCGTCCGCGGCGTCGAGGTCGGCCGTTCGCTCGTCGAGTACGTCTCGGGCCTCCTCGACGTCGGTGTCGTCCTCGCTTAGTGCCTCGGTGACCGCGTCGATATCGTCCTCGAGGGTGTCGTCGGCGACCGTGGCGGTCACTTCGATCAACGCCTCGAGCACGTCCGCGTATCGGCGGAGGGCATCGACGTCGTCGTCCCGATTCTCGAGTTCCGCCTCGGCGGTCTCGAGGTGTTGCCGGGCGGTCTCGACGTGTTCGGTCGGCTCGGACGGATCGAACTCGACGGCATCGGGGTCTTCGGCCTCGCCGACGTCCAGAGCCAGCGCGGCGTCGTTCAACTGCCCGACCGCGCGGTCGAGTTCGCGTTCGCCCGTGCGGTCGGCGACGGCGGCGTCGGTTCCGTCGCCGTCGTCGTTCGAGAGCGCGTCGAGACAGCCCGCGAGCGCGGCCACGCCGATCGCCGCGCCGGAGCCGAGATACTGTCGCCGGTGCATACTACTCGAGGCTTGGTCTAGCCGTTCTTGAAGGTGGCGGCGGGTGACCGGTCACGTCGTTCTGTCGTCAGATCGTCGGGTCGTGAGATCGTCACACCGGGACGGTCCCTCGAGACCGGCGAAGACGACGGAAACGAAGACGTGGCCGGCGGACGAACGACGACGATGACGAGAGCGATCGGGAGTCGGTGAACGCGAACAGAAACAAGAGCAAGAACGAGAATGGGAACGAGAACGAGTACGAGAGTACGAAAGCGAGCGTGAGGAACGGTCGGCGTCAGGTCGTCAGAACGGCCCCATACCGCCCATGCCACCGCCGCCACCGCCGCCTTGCTGTTGCATCTGTTTCATCATGCGTTGCATCTCCTGTTCGGAGCCCATGCCCTGGAACTGCTTGATCGTCTTCTCCATCATCTTGTACTGCTCGAGCAGTTGCCGGACGTCTTCCTCGCTGGTCCCGGAGCCACGTGCGATGCGTTCGATCTGGCTCTGACCGATCGCTTTCGGATACTCCTTTTCGGCTTCGGTCATCGAGTCCATGATGACCTGGAACCGTCGCATCCGGTCCTGGGTGACGTCCATCGCGTCGTCGGGCAACTGGTCTTTGATCCCGCTGCCGAAACCGGGGATCATGTCCATCACCTGGTCGAGCGGCCCCATGTTGTTCATCGCCTCCATCTGTTTTTGCATATCGTTCAGGGTGAACTGCCCCTGAAGCATGTCCTCGGGGTCCCAGTCTTCTTCCTCGATCTCCGTCTGCTCCATCGCGCGCTCGACGCGCTCGGCGAGCTGGGAGAGATCGCCCATCCCGAGCAGCCGGGAGATGAAGCCGTCGGGCTCGAAGCGCTCGACGTCCTGCACTTCTTCGCCGGTCCCGAGGAAGGCGATCGACGAGTCGGTCTGGTCGACGGCGGTCAGCGCACCGCCACCTTTCGCGGTCCCGTCTAACTTCGTGATGACGACCCCGTCGATCCCGATCGACTCGTCGAACTGCTGGGCCTGGTCTTTCGCGCCCTGACCGATCGCGGCGTCTAACACGAGCAGTGAGGTATCGGGCTCGACGACGCCCTCGATCTGCTCGATCTCGTCGATGAGGTCGTCCTCGAGTGCGTGACGGCCTGCGGTGTCGACGATGTGAACGTCGGCCTCGCTGGTCTCCTCGAGGCCGTTGCGCGCGATCTCGACCGGATCGTCGTTGTCCGGGTTGCCGTAGAAGTCGACCTCGGCGCGTTCGGCCATCTCCTTGGCCTGGTCGTAGGCACCGGGTCGGAAGGTGTCGGTCTGTACGACCGCCGGGCGCAGCCCCTTCGTCGAGAACCACCAGGCCATCTTCGCCGCGGACGTGGTCTTACCGGACCCCTGGAGACCCGCAAGGAGGATGGTCTGTTCCTCGAGGGGCAACTCCGTGGAGTCGCCGATGAGGTCGACCAGCTCCTCGTAGACGATACGGAGGACGAAGTCCCGTGCGGGGGTGCCGGCGGGTGGCTCCTCTTCTAGGGCTCGTTCCTCGATGCTGTCGGACAGTTCCTGAACGAGTGAGATGTCGACGTCGGCGGAGATCAGCGACCGCTGGATCTCCTTGACGATCTCGTCGACGTCTTCCTCGCTGATTCGTGACTTCCCACGGAGCTTGTCGAGACTGCCCCGCAGAGAACTCCCGAGATCGTCGAGTACCATTTGCAGGAAGTACGGGGCGACGGCGTTAAAGGCTTTTTCTACGTGCGACTGCCGCCTGTGCCGGGCGCGAGTCGTCGCTCGCGGTGCTGATCGACCGACTGCGGGGCCGTCTCGAGTCCACCGGATCGTCGCTGGGCTCCAGTCGCCGGTCCGAAGGAGTGTCGGCACGGCTCGGGGTGGAAGTCTCGAGGAAGCAGTGATCGGCTGGGACGGGTGGGGTGTCGACCCTGGGGGTCGACGGTGGAGTCGTCGTCGGTGCGTATTTCACTCGACGGCGAATACCCTCTCCCATGAGTTCCGAGGACGAGGAAACGGAACCCGTCGCTCTCGAGGACGTCGACGCCGACCCCACGGAGTACGACGCCCTCGGGGACGCGGAGGTAACGATGCGAGTCAACGAACACGGCCTCTACATCGTCGATCACGAGGAGACTGGCGTCTCGAGTCAGGGGCAGACCCCCGCGGACGCGGTCGCGAACCTGGCCGAAGCCGTCGCCTCCCACGAACAGGCGATGTCCGGCGGCTCGGGCGACGACTGGCTCTAGCGGTCGACCGGCCAGCGCACGGACTCGTTTTACGGCCCCGGCCGTGGTCGACTCCCGCATGACCGAGTACGACCTCGTCGTCGTCGGTGGGGGATCGGGCAGCCAGGTCGCGACTGCTGCCGCCGAGCGTGGCCTCGAGGCGGCCGTCGTCGAGCGTGGCCCGCTCGGGGGAGCCTGTATTACACGGGGCTGTATCCCCTCGAAGGCACTTATCCACCGCGCGGACGTGGTCCGAGAGGTCCGTCGCGCCGAGCGAGCGGGGATCGACGCGACCCTCGAGGGCGTCGCCTACGGCGAGATCACCGACACGATCCACGACGCTGTCTACGGGAAAGCCGAACGACAGGCAGAGAATCTCGAGGAAGCCGAGAACGTCACGCTCTACCGGGGCGAAGGACGGTTCGTCGACGACCACACGCTCGAGATCGAACCCGTCAGCGGGGACGCGACGACCGAGGAAATACGCGGCGATCGGGTCGTCGTCGCCGTCGGGAGTCGGCCGATGGAGCCACCTATCGACGGGCTCGAGGAGGTCGACTCCCTCACCAGCGACGACGCGCTCTATCTCGACGAGCAGCCCGCCGAGCTCGTACTCGTCGGTGGCGGCTACATCGGGGCCGAGCTTGGCTATTTCTTCGGGGCACTGGGGACCGACGTCTCTATCGTCGGCCGCAGCGACCAGCTGATCCCCCGTGAAGACGACGCGGTGAGCGACCTCGTCACGGACGCACTCTCCGGGTACTGTGATCTCTACACGGGTCACGAGGCGGCCTCGGTCGAATCAGGAGCCGATGGCCGGGTGACCGTCACTGCAACACCGACCGACGGCGACGCGGACGACGCCGTCGAAATCACCGCCGAGGAACTCCTCGTCGCGACCGGACGAGTCCCCAACACCGATACCCTGAACCTCGAGGCGACCGGGATCGATACCGACGACTCGGGATACGTCACGACCGACGAGTCCCTCGAGACGACCGTCGACGACATCTGGGCGCTCGGGGATGCCATTGGCGACGCGCCGTACAAACACGCCGCGGACGACGAGTCGCGAGTCGTCGCGGCGAACGCACTAGAAAACGAAGGTCGGGAGGTCGACTACGACGCCATGCCCCACGCGATCTTCACCTCGCCACAGGTTGCAAGCGTCGGGAAGACGGAAGACGAACTCGAGGACGGCCGCCAGTACGAGTCCGCGACGGTCCCGTTCGACGTCTCGCCGCTGGGTACGATTCTCGAGACCGACGGGCTCGTGAAGGTGCTTGCAGCGCCCGACGGCGAGATTCTGGGCTGTCACGTGGTCGGTCCGGAAGCGTCGGCGCTGATCCAGGAGGTCGTCGTCGCGATAGACCGCGCCACGGGCACTGTCGCGGACGTCGTCGAGACGGTCCACGTTCATCCGGCGCTGTCGGAGTCGGTCTACGCAGCGTTCGACGAGCTGGCCGACGAAGAGGTCTCGACGGCACCGGACTGGCGGGACGTCGGGAACTGACAGTACCGGGCGGGGGCGGGGCAGGGGCGGTAACGGGAGTGTTACGTGATTGGTTCCGGGTCCCTACTACGTTAATACGGCTGCGGTAACATAATGTAACCGTGAGCGACGATACTGACGACACGACTTCGGACGCATCGGTACTCGTAGTCGGCGGCGGCCCCGCCGGTCTGAGCGCGGCGCTGTTTACTGCGAAAAACGGCCTCGAGACGACGGTCTTCGACACCGACGAGACCTGGATGCACAAGGCCCACCTGTTCAACTACCTGGGGATCGGCTCGGTCGGTGGCAGCGAGTTCATGGCGACCGCACGCCAGCAGGTCGACGACTTCGGTGCCGATCGCCGTCAGGGTGAAGAGGTGACGGCCGTCAGCGAGACGGACGACGGGTTTGCCGTCGAGACCGCCGACGGCGAGTACGACGCCGACTACGTCATCCTCGCGACGGGCGCGAACCGCGACCTCGCGGCGGAACTGGGCTGTGAGTTCACCGACGAGGACGTCGTCGATGTCGGGGTCGAGATGGAGACCAGCGTCGACGACCTCTACGCGACGGGCGCGATGGTTCGCGTCGAGGAGTGGCAGGCCGCGATCGCGGTCGGTGACGGAGCCGCTGCCGCGCTGAATATCCTCTCGAAAGAGAAAGGAGAACGATACCACGACTTCGACGTGCCCGCAGACGCCGAACGGGTCTTCGGAGCGGAGCTCGCGGAGTAACGATGTCCGAACCCGACTCGGACGCCGACGAAGTGCCGGTCACGCCCGAACTCCCCGACAGCCCCGTCCACACCACCGGGACCGACCACATCACCATCTGGGGTAGCAACGCAGCGGACACCATCGCGTTCTACCGCGATCTGCTCGGGATGCCCCTCGTCTTGCGCCAGCCGAATCTGGACGATCCCTCCCAGACGCATCTGTTCTTCGACACCGGCGACGGCCGCATCCTCACCGTCTTCGTCAGCGACGATCGACCCTCGGCACGCGGCCAGCGCGGCGGCGTCGGCGCGGTCCACCACCTCTGTTTCAGCGTCGATCACGAGGAGTACGAGGACGTGATGGCGGCACTCGAGGAGGCGGGGCACCAGTACAACGTCTTCGACCGCGGGATATTCCACTCGATCTACACTCAGGACAACAACGGGCTAGTGATCGAGCTCTCGGCGGACAAGTACGAAATCCCGGACGACCGCCGCGGTGAGGTGCTGGCGAAAGCCCAGCAACTCCGTGAGGCGGACGGTGCGGAGTACGCCAAGGACGAACACCTCCGGAACGCCATCGACGAACTCGGCCTCGAAGTCGTCGAACACGACCTGCCCGATGCGAGTGCGGGTGTCGGGGGCGTCGAATGAGCCGGCGGGGTCGGAGGGAGGGTCCCGGCTCGGGACACCAGGGCGAGGACCCCCACGGCGACCAGCCGCTGGTTTCGGCCGGGACGGAACTCGAGGACGCCGAGGCCGCAGTCGTGCTCGTCCACGGTCGCGGTGCGACGGCTCGGAGCATTATCGGGATGGCCGACGAGATTCATCAGGCTGGCGTCGCCTTCCTCGCACCCCAGGCAGCCGCAAACACCTGGTATCCGAACTCGTTTCTCGAGCCAGTCGAGCACAACGAGCCTGGTCGAACGTCGGGCCTGAAAGCAGTCGAGAACGCTATCGGCGAGGCCGACGATGCCGGCATTCCAGCCGAACGCGTACTCGTGCTTGGCTTCTCTCAGGGGGCCTGTCTCGCAAGCGAGTTCGTCGCGCGTAACCCACGACGGTACGGCGGCCTCGCCGCGCTGAGCGGTGGGCTCATCGGCGACGAACTCGAAGACACCGAGGCATACGCGAGGGAAGGCAGTCTCGAGGGGACCCCCGCTTTCCTCGGCTGTAGCGACAGCGATCCCCACATTCCCGAGACGCGAGTCCACGAGACGGCCGACGTGCTCGAGGGGTTGGACGCCGACGTGACGACGCGCATCTACGAGGGGATGGGACACGGCGTGAACCGCGACGAACTGGCCGCCGTCTCGGAACTGGTCGCCAGTCTGCTCGAGGACGAGTAACCGGCCAATCCGGTTCGACAGCCGTGACAGCTACGACAGCAACCGCTCGTGGAAGGAGGGGACGAGGTCGAACGCCGCGGCGGCGAGCACCAGACCGAGACCGAGAACGGTTCCGGCCGAGACGTACCCGAGGGTCAACGAGGCGGTAGCAAGCGCCTGGGTACCGGCCCAGACGAATACGAGTCCCAGACCGAGAAGAACGATCGTGGCGAACACGTCGAACAGTGCGTCTTTGATGCCCTCTCGAACCGCCAGGTAAATCTCCTCCTGACCGAGTTCGGTTGTCCCGTCGCCTGTATTCGCCTCCATACGATCGACCAGCACCCATCAATTTAAAAACACGTCGTTCGGCAACAGTCGACGTTGCTCGAGCCCACCTACACCAGCGGCTCG
The DNA here is from genome assembly GCF_000337895.1 of Halobiforma nitratireducens JCM 10879. Classification (GTDB taxonomy): domain Archaea; phylum Halobacteriota; class Halobacteria; order Halobacteriales; family Natrialbaceae; genus Natronobacterium; species Natronobacterium nitratireducens. The sequence goes on along the minus strand of NZ_AOMA01000071.1, from coordinate 4,328 downwards.
ACCAGTTGCTCGCCGGCCTCAAGCAACTCCCCAACCCGCTTTTCGTCCGTCGCCTCGGCGTAGACCCGCAGGACGGGTTCGGTGCCGCTCGGACGGACGAGCAGCCACGAGCCGTCGGATAGCAGGAGTTTGAACCCGTCGTCGGTGTTGACGGTTTCGACCTCCGTTCCGGCGACGGCGTCGGGAATCCCGTCGCCCAGATCGTCGATCACGCGGGTCTTCTCGTGATCGGGGCAGGCGACGCTTATCTTGTCCTGGACGACCGTGCCGTGGTCCTCGAGCAGGCGATCGACGCGTTCGTCCAGCGGTTCTTCGGCGTGCATCGCGGCCGCAAGCAGGGCCATCAGGACCCCGTCTTTCTCGCGGACGTGGCCGCGGATCGTAAACCCACCCGACTCCTCGCCGCCGACCAGGGCGTCGCCGTCTGCCATCGCCTCGGCGACCCACTTGAAGCCGACCGGTACCTCCCTGACCGACGCGCCGTGGGCCTCGGCGACGCGGTCGATCAGGTACGTCGTCGACACGGTTCGAACCGCGGACCCCTCGGCGTCCTCGAGCAGGTAGTCGTACAGCGCGGCGAAAAAGAGGTTCTCGTCGAGGTAGCCCCGGTCGGGCGTGACGATCGCGATCCGGTCGGCGTCGCCGTCGTTGGCGATCCCCAGGTCCGCGTCACCGTTCGTGACCCGATCGATCAGTTCCTCGAGGTTCTCAGGCGCGGGTTCGGGCGCGCCGCCGCCGAACTCGGGGTCGCGATCACAGCGCAGGCAGTCGACCGCGAGACCGGCCCGCTCGAGGACGGCGTCGGTCGTCCCGCGGCCGCTGCCGTGCATGGCGTCGTAGGCGACGGTCAGTTCCGCACTCGAGAGGTCGAAGTCGCCGTTCTCGCCGGCATCGGTCAGCGACGCAACCAACTCGAAGACAGTATCGGCGTGAGGAGTTGCCAGATCGACCTCCTGTACGGAGCCGTGCTGGTCTTCGGGAAGCGGATCGGGTTCGGCGAGCCGATCGGCGATGGCGTCGGTGACCTCGGGCAGCGCCGGCGCGCCGTCGCCGGGAATGAACTTCACACCGTTGTACTCCGGCGGGTTGTGCGAGGCAGTGATCGCGAGCCCGCCGGCGAGGTCCCGTTCGACGATGGCGTGTGCCACCAGCGGCGTTGGCCGGTCGCGTTCGGGAACCAGCACGTCGATCCCGTTCGCACACAGCACCCGGGCGAGTTCCTCGGCGAACCCTCTCGAGGTCTCCCGGGCGTCGTACCCGATCACGACCGGTCGGTCGTGTTCCTCGTCGGCAAGGTAGGTCGCAACCGCCTGTCCGACCATCCTGACCCGAGGAGTCGTAAACTCCGCTAGGGTCGCCCGCCAGCCGTCAGTGCCGAAACTGATCGTCTCCATACGCATTCGCTTCACGCCAGCGGGCAAAAGTGCGACGCCGTCCGTTCTCACTCGTCGCCCTTGCGAAGCGACCAGACCTGAATCGAGTGGCCGTCCGAGAGCGGCTCGTCGGTGAAGTCACCGGTCGCCGAGAAGGATTCGAACGGGGAGAGACGGGCGAGCAGTTCGAGCTGGCGTTTCGGAAGCATCGCGAGGTGCTCTTCCTCGGTGAACACGAGCGAGCCGTCGGCGTCGTACAGCTCCGTCTCGACGGTGAACAACTGTTCGACCTCGTCGGCGATCAGCGTCCGGGAGCGGAGTTGGTGGGTCTCACCGCGGTAGTCGATGTCTTTCGACTGCCACTGGCCGTAGTCCTCGCAGATGATGTCGAAATTCGGAACGAAGACATCGAAGACGAACCGGCCACCGGGAACGAGCGCGTCGTGGACCGACCGCAACGCCGACAGCTGTGCGTCGACAGCCGTCAGGTTCTGAATGGCGTTGAACGGACACGTAACCAGCCCGTACCGACGCTCAGTCTCGAACGACGCCAGGTCCGCCTGCCACACCGACGGCTCGAGATCGCGTTTCGCGGCGGTCTCACGGAGCACCGCGAGGGCGTCCCGCGAGCGGTCGAAACCGTCGGCGTCGACGCCGGCCGCGAGGAGGTCGAGGTAGATTCGGCCGGTCCCGCAGGTCGCCTCGAGGACTGGCTGGTCGGTCTCGCGGGCCAGGTCGACGTAGAACCCGACGTCCGGTCGGTCGGCGTCCGGCAACGTCGCGTCGTAGAACCGGGCGCGTTCGTCGCGATACGTTTCGTCTGAATCGTCTTCGGCCATTGGTGGGCGGACTCGAGCCAGCGAGAAAACTCTTTCCGGATGATACGAGCGCGACGGTATCCTGCCAGGTCGACGCTGCTGGTCGACTCGAGCCCAGACGACGGAGCTTTCAGAATCGAAGTGGTACGCTCGACCATGACGAAGACGCCGACGGTGGTTGCCGTCTCCGGGAGCCTCCGTGCCGAGAGCTACACTCGAACCGCCCTCCAGTACGTCCTCGAGGCCGCAGCCGAGGCAGGTGCAGAAACGACGCTGCTCGACCTTCGCGAGTACGACCTCCCCGTCTACGATCCCGACCTCGAGGACGCCGAGCAAGGCGACGCCCGCGAGGTCAAGCGTCTCGTTCGTGAGGCCGACGCCCTCGCGCTGGGCACGCCGGTCTATCACGGCTCCTACTCCGGGGCGTTGAAAAACGTCCACGACTACTGTGGCTGGGACGAGTACGAGGAGACCACCGTCGGCCTGCTCGCGACCGCGGGCGGTGGCAGCTACGGATCGACGCTCGAGCACCTCCGCATGACGGTTCGGGGCGTCCACGGCTGGGTGCTCCCACACCAGGTCGGGATCAGGAACGCCTCGAGTCGCTTCGTCGACGAGCCGGACGCGATCGACGGCCGGGGGTTCGCGGACGACGATCTGCAAGAGCGCGTCGAAAAACTCGGTCGGAAGCTCGTGGAGTACGGCTTTATCGATCCCGACATCCCCTCGCCGCGAGCAGAAGCCGACGACTGAGACGGATTGGTGGCTTTGTTGAAAATCTCAATCACTGATAGTTTGGGATGTTCGTGCTGAATAGAGGGCGCGAATGTAGTACGAGATTCAGTCCAATTTGCGAAGGTAGTGATCACTCACTACGAGATGCGTAGTCAGCAAGTCGAGTGCAATCAAGAGCGGATCGGCGAAGTCATTCGGCCCTGCCACACTGCTCTGTGGGAGGTTTTTACAGCCAGCGTGATGTCGTTCGAGTAATGGCTACTGAGGCAACCTTTACCGTTCCATCCGATCAGTTCCCCCTCGGCACCGTGTTCGCACAACTGCCGGACGTGACGGTCGAACTGGAGCGACTGATCCCGTCGCGTGACGTGGTGATTCCCTACTTCTGGGTTCGAGGAACAGAAGTTGAGGATGTTGAGGGAGCGTTTTCTGACCACTCGGGCTTGAAGCAAATCCAACTCGTCGATTCCGTCGAGGACGAGTATCTACTACGTGTCGAGTGGTCACTCGAATACGACGACGTGTTGAGTGTGCTGACCGAGACCGAGATCCCGCTCATCAAAGCAACCGGCACGAACCAGCAGTGGACGTTCGACATCCGCGGGGACACACGAAGCGATATTGCAACCGTTCATTCTCGCTGTCGGGAGGTCGGAATTCCGATCACGCTGACGGAACTGCACGCACTGACGCCGGTTGAGACCGAAACCGAAGCAGCGCTCACTGAGACGCAACAAGACGCGCTGGTACTTGCTTACGAGCGTGGGTACTTCGAATCTCCGCGCGAGGTGACGATGGAAGAACTCGGCGACGAACTCGGAATTTCCCAGCAAGCCGTCGGCTCTCGGCTCCGCCGTGGGATGAAACACATCCTCGGAAGTACCCTTCCCCCCACGGAGGATTCGAATAATAAAACCGTATAAAAAGCTATTGTATACCCAACAGCAGTCCTGAGGGGGCTACCCGTCTAAGAAGAAATTATGCCCGCGGGAGAGAGCAAACGGACAATCGGTAAATGTGTCGATTGCGGAGCTGTCTATGCATCTATGCAATGGCCTGACGGCACGGCACAACCGATTGGGGCGAGAAACGGGTGCGACTGCGGATCAACGGAGTTTCAGACCGTCGAAAAGACGAGTACTGAGGCTGTCCGTGATGACTGAACTGGCCGACTATCGGGAGACGCCGGGCTTCTGAGCAGTCTGAGGAGATACACGAACCGACCGTGGTGAACTCATCCTCTGACGGCACCGTAGAAAGGGGTGTTCCGCCGGGAACACCCCGACCCAGCAAAACAGTGTGATCACTCCGAATAAGCGATTCACTCACTCAGCAAGACGATGAACTCACGCTGTGACCCGACGAAGAGGCTGTCTCTTATACACATCTCTGATGGCGCGAG
>NZ_AOMA01000070.1 GCF_000337895.1 Halobiforma nitratireducens JCM 10879 | reverse complement strand
CAGATGTTGTCGCCGAGTGTTTCCTTGCCCAGCGCGTTCCTGACGCGAAAATCGAAGAGGTAGGCGTGTTCGAGCTCTTCGTCGGACAAGCCGAGCAGGTGTTTGATGATCTCCAACGAAACAAGCTCGTTGACTGGCTTGTTCGGACGGCTATACCCGTCATGGTATAGCCGTTCGAACTTCGTTTCATCAATCTGGGTAAATATGTGTTCGTAAAAATGAGTAGACCAGTGGTTCCGAAGCTTCTCGCTGATACTGGATGAGAGATCCTTTACAGGCGAAAACAACAGCTCCTGTTGGTGTTCATTATTTTGTTTAAACACGTTACTAGCCAGGTTAGTGACTTTTCGTTACTCTGACGTAAATAACCTACGAATATTATTTACAGTGGTTTGAGAATGGCTATACAAAATAGTTGAATAACTCATCGTCTCCCCTTTCTACGGTGCCGTCATNCGTAAATAACCTACGAATATTATTTACAGTGGTTTGAGAATGGCTATACAAAATAGTTGAATAACTCATCGTCTCCCCTTTCTACGGTGCCGTCATCCTCTGTATTCAGCACGACAATCCTATCACGTTCTGATGGTTTCAACAGAGCCGGATTGGTGTAACTATTTCCCGCCGATCGCCGGAACCGGGTCGCCGAGCAGCAGTAATTGACTACGGTAAACCGTATGAGCCGACGATCCGAACGATCTACGTGCACGAGCAGTCGCTGTACGAGGACCACGGGTTCGACGTAAGGGAACGTCTTCGTGAAACGACTTCGGTAACCGCAAGCGAGTCAGTCATTCGCCTCGAGACCGACCAGTCGCTCCTTTTCCTGACGGCTCAACTGCTTGATCTCGTACTCGCGTGACATCGCCGCCGATCGGGTCTCGTAGCGTTCGTGGTGGACCAACTCGACCGGCGTCCGACCGCGGGTGTACTTTGCCCCGTCGCCGTCGTCGTGCTCGGCGACGCGTCGCTCGAGGTCGGTCGTGTAGCCCGTATAGAGGGAGCCGTCGGCACACTCGAGTACGTAGACGACGTGGTCGTCCGCCATCGAATCGCGGTACGGCGTCGCCGATGAAAAGCGTCCCGTTGGTGAGGGCGGACGGGGCGGGTGGTCGTTGTCGGTCGGAACGATACAGCGCGCTCGAATCAAGCGCCGCGAACGCGTTCTCTCGCGGCCTCCGCGATGCCTGCGTTCGCGGAGCAACTCACGCACGCGTGGATTTCGCCGTGCTCGTCGGCGAAGACGCGTGCGAAACGTTCGGAAACGTGCGCGTCGCAGTGGTCACACTTGGGCATTGGGCACACCGGCCGAAGCCGGTACTCTCTGGTATTCGGTGTGTGCTTAAAAGCACTTTCCCAAACGAAGTTTAGATTGACGAAGGAAGAGAATAACTTGGTGGTTCGTTAATCAGGGTCGGTTCTGGCGGAATCGATCGTACGGGCGATCAGGGTCGCCTGCCCGCCGGCGACGAAGCCCGCGTCGACGTTGACGACCGACATGACAGTACAGGACTGCAGCATGCCCGACAGTGCTGCCTCTCCGTCGCCACCGTGGCCGTAGCCACTCGAGACGGGGACTCCGATGACCGGGGTGTCGACGAGGCCGGCGATCACGGTCGGCAAGGCCCCTTCACGTCCCGCCGCGACGATCAACACGTCCGCCCGACGGAATCGGTCGACCTGGTCGAGAGTACGGTCGAGCGCCGCGACGCCGATGTCGTCAACCCTGTCGATCGCTACCCCGGCGTCGAGACAGACGATCTCCGCCTCGTCGGCGACCGTCTGGTCGACCGTTCCGGCGGTGACGATACCCACCGTGGCGTCGACCGACGGTCGCTCGCGGTCGGCCGTCTCGACCAGGAGAGCATCACCCCGGTGCTCGAGAGTCACGTCGGGAAACGAGTCGGCAAGTGCCGACTCTAGGACCGCGAGCTGGCGGTCGGAAAGCCTGGTAAGCAGCGCCCTGTCGGTCGTCTCGAGGGCGGTCTCGGCCAACGCTGTGACCTGCTCGGGGGCTTTCCCCTCCGCGAGGATCGCCTCGGGGATGCCCCGGCGGTGCTCGCGAGCCGCGTCGAATCGGCCAGCCTCGCCGGTGACGTACCCCGTGAGTTCGGCTTCGGCCTCCGCCGGCGAGAGCGAGCCGTCCGCGACGGCCTCGAGGAGTTTGCGCATACGTTCTGTCGGTAACGAGCACACTCGAATCCGTCGACCCGGGATCGACGCTGACCGAGAGTAAGTCGGGCGTGACCACACCTCAACCGGCGCGAGCGGCCGGCCACGGCGCGCGCGAGCCGAAATCGACGAAATCTGCGGTGGAAATCGGCGTGGCGCGATTCATCGTCCATATACTTTCCGGTCAAAGTGGGCTTCGAAACCGACGAATCAACCCCCACAACCCCAGTATTCCTGCATATAACCACAACCTTTATACCATGGAAGGGGAAACCGATACATCGTATGGCAGACCTTATCGTCAAAGCCGCTGTCAAGGAAGCGCTCGATGACAAGAACGTCGCTTCGGACTTCTACGAAGCGCTCGACGAGGAAGTCGACGAGCTCCTCGAGGACGCCGCCCGACGTGCGGAAGCCAACGACCGGAAGACGGTCCAGCCTCGCGACCTGTAAGGTTCGATACCTGAGCAGTTTTTTTGACGCCACAGTCGAGAGCAGTGCCTAGAGCCATCTCGAGCGATCACAACGTGTGTAGCTGCCGCTGTAACGTACCTCGTGGGCAAGTCCCGAGGCTTCGCCGTTTTGACCGCACGTCCCAAACCGGGCCGTACTGTCGGCGGTGTTCAGATAAGGATGAAGGATGAGGCGGTTCGTTTTCTGAGTGATCTATGCCCGAAAACGACCGCCTCAATGGTTGTTTAGACGAGATCAACTTAGAGTTTGTTGAGCGGGAAGCGACGCACGATTGCTGATGAAGCTCAGTATTCAACTGCACCTCGCTGGACTCTCGCTTTCGAATACTGTCTCTGTCCTTGAGATATTTGGTGTCGAACGCGCTCGGTCAACCCTTCACAATTGGGTTCACAAGGCCGATCTACAGCCTGAATCTGATCGGTGTCCGGATCACGTTGCGGTTGACGAGACTGTGATCCAACTGAATAATGAGCAGTATTGGCTGTACGCTGCGGTTGATCCCGAGACAAACGAATTACTCCATACAAAGCTTGAGCCGACAACAACGAAGGTTCTCGCCCATTCGTTTCTTACGGAGCTCTCCGAGAAACACGACGTCTCCGACGCCGTGTTTCTCGTCGATGGATCGCACTCGTTACAAGATGCATGTCAGCGTCACGGCTTCGATTTCAGATACGAGAAACATGGAAATCGGAATGCTGTTGGGCGTGTCTTTCGGGAGATAAAACGACGAACTCTCTGTTTCTCAAACTGCTTCAGCAATGCCGAAGCAGAAACTGCCGACGACTGGATCAGATCATTCAGCTTCGCATGGAATCAGCCTATCTGAACACTAGCCTTCAACAGAGACCGAATCTTTATGATATGCGCCTGTTACTCCAGTCTCTGGCTCGCTTCGAGACGAGACTCGAGGTAGTCGTTCGTCCGCCCGACGACGACGTACTCGGCCTCGCGCAACTCGTCGACGGACGCCGATCCGGTGACGAACATCGCGGTCCGTAACTCGAGTGCGAGCGTCTCGATCAGGTCGACGACCGCGTCGGTCCCCTGCCCGGCCGGACCGAGGAACGGCTTCGCGAGGCCGCCGGCGCGTGCACCCATCGCGATCGCCTTCGCGATGTCGAGCCCCGAGCGAACGCCACCGCTGGCGATGACAGTATCGTGTTCCTGTGCGGCTTCGAACGTGCTGACGGCCGTCGGGACGCCCCACGCGCGGAACAGTTTCCCGATCTCCTCCTGGCGATCGGCTCCGACCGCCGCGGCGCGGTAGGACTCGATCCCGGACCACGTCGTGCCACCCTGGCCAGCCACGTCGATCGCGTCGACACCCGCATCGGCGAGTCGGCGGGCCGTGTCGCGGGCAATCCCGTTGCCCGTCTCTTTGACGATCACCGGGACCGACAGCCCCTCGGCCACACGCTCGATCGCCTCGAGACACCCCCGTGCGTCGACATCGCCTTCCGGCTGGACGGCCTCCTGCAGGAAGTTGAGGTGGATGGCGACCGCATCGGCTTCGATCATATCGACCGCTTCTTCCACGTCCTCGACATCGTACTCGAGCAGCTGGGCCGCACCGACGTTGCCATAGAGGAAGGCATCGGGTGCCACATCGCGGACGACGGCGTAGGACTCGATTAGCTCGTCGTCGTCTAACTCGAGTCCTGCACGCTGGCTCCCGACACCCATCGCGATGTTGGTCTCCTGGGCGGCTTCGGCCAGCGCCCGGTTGATCTTGGTCGTGTTCGGGTGGCCGCCTGTCATGCTCTCGATGACGATCGGGGCCGCGAGTTCGTGCCCGAACAGCGTCGTTGTCGTGTCGATCTCGTCGCGGTGGACCTCCGGGAGCGCCTCGTGGACGAGATCGATATCGGCGAAGCCTGCACCGGACGTTTCGACGTCTTCTTCTTCGATGATACGGATGTGATCGTCTTTCCTGTCGGATGTCTCGGGCATCGAATCGTCTCCATCGAAACTGCAGGCGACGAGGTTGAAAAGGTTTCACTGTCCGATCGACCCGGCGGAGGTGCTCGTGGCGATCTGTCCCAGCGGTGTGGGCTGACGTGTCACGTCCGCCGTCCGTCGGGGGACCTTCCATGCGATCGGCGAGCCGCGTCGTATTCCATCCCCGCGAACGCATCGACCTCGAGCGCCGTCGAGGAGTACCAGCCGAACCCGGACGCCACCGTGTACGAACTACACTCGAGATGTCTAGTTTCGCGGCTCGTGGACGGCCCAGGGTTACCGTATGATAGCTTTACTGGAGCACCGACGTACCGATTAGCTACCTGCCATGTTCCCGCTTCGATACCTCCACCACGGCGTGACCGACGAGTCGTTGCGGGTTGCGATTCTCGTCGGTCTCCTGTCGGTACCCATTACCGTCGCTCTCTCCTGGGAGCCGGTCGCGGACGACGCCACCACCATCGGCGGCTCGATTTCGGGTGAGGCCTTGCTCCTTGCCGGATTGTTCGTCAGCTACTACTACCACGACCGGGCCGACCGAAACGAAACGCGCCGGGATCTGGACCGGGCTCGCTGGTTCGATCGGAACGGTGCTCGTGTTCGGTGCCACCTCGACCACGGCAGTCGCGTCCACGTCCTGGCCGTGGTCGGCGGCAACCGTCCTTCTGATGGTGGTCTCCGTCGGATTCGGCGTCGGATTTACCCTCCTCCTCACGACGCTTGCCGCGATGGGGGCCGGCTGGGTGCTGACGCGATTCGAGCCGGACCGCCGAACGGCAGAGCAGGAACCGGGAACCGACGCGTCGAACTGGTGGCTCGTTATCGCCGCCTACGCGATACTGGCACCGGTCGCGCTCGGCTACCTGTTCGCTACCGTCCGTGGCTGGGGTTTCCACCGGGCTACGGCCAGTACGCGTTCCTCACCGTACTCTGGCTGGCGACTGCCATCTACCTCGTAAACAGGCGTCGCTGCCGTTCGAGCGGACCCCAACACAGTAACGCGGCGTAAGCGGACTCGAGGTCAGTACTCCCGGATAGCGACGTTATCGTCGGTCCCGACGTAGGTCACGTCCGCCAGGTCGACGAACAGTCCGTGCTCGACGACACCCGGAACGCTCGAGAGCACCGCCGCGAGTTCGTCCGGATCGTCGATCGGACCGAACTCACAATCCAGCACCAGGTTCCCGTTGTCCGTCACGACCGGACCGTCCTTGTTGGCGGCCTCTCTGAGCGTCGGCTCGCCACCCAGGTCGCGAATCCGATCTGCGACGACGGTGTGGGCGTCCGGGAGCACCTCGAGTGGCACCGACCGCTCGAGTCGATCCGCGAGCTTCGAGGGGTCGGCGACGACGACGAACCGCTCGGCCGCCGCGTCGACGAGTTTCTCGCGTGTGTGTGCCGCGCCGCCACCCTTGATCAACGCACCGTGGGCGCTCGAGTCGGGGTCGTCGACGACCTGATCCGCGCCGTCGATCGCCAGGTCAACGGTGTCGACCGCCTCGAGCGTCGTCAGGGGTATCCCGACCTCGAGTGCCAGCTGGCGGGACTGGAAGGACGTGGGAATCCCCTGCACCTCGAGACCGTTCGCGACGGCCTCGCCGATCGCTTCGATCGCGTACGCGGTGGTCGACCCGGTCCCGAGGCCGACGACATCGCCGCCCTCGACCTCCTCGGCTGCACGTTCGCCCGCGCGGCGTTTCGCCGCGTCGGTTCCGCCCTCAGTCTTCATGCGTGATCCGGTGGGCGGCGACGACAAAAGCGTTGCACCTCTGACCGAACCGCCCTAAACACGGCGCAGAGTCGTTGTTTCGGCACGTAGACTGGCCGACGCCCGGATTCCCAGCGCGTTCGAATCGACGACATGCCTTTTTACGAGATATGTTTACGAAGAAATATGGACGAGTCGGAACGCCAAGCGTTACTCGAGGAGGTCAATCGACAGAGTGCGACCGTCGGTCGACAGATTCCGGATACGATCACGGTCGGAGACGAGGAGCTTCCACTCGACGAGTTCGTAATCGAGACCCGAAAGGTCGAGGGTATCCCCGACGAGGCGAAGCCGTTGATCAGGGAGACACAGCGCAAACTGTCCGAAGAGCGCGAACGCCTCATCGAGCGGCTCGAGTCCGAACCGCTCGACCGCGAAGAGGCCGAAGAGATCGCCACCCAGATCGTCGGCATCGACCGCGCGCTGAACGCGTTACAGAGCCTCCGCGGTCGCAGATACGCCGCCGAATCAAAGTCCGCCTCGATCGAGGACCACAAGCGATGGGTCGACTTTATGAAGTCCGTTCGTGACTGATACGGTTTCCTGTAGTCAATTACTGCCGATCGCCAGCACGTGGTCGGCGGTCGGCGGTACAGAGTTATAGCAATCCGTATGATACCCCCTACAGCGAAGATAGGGGCCACCGTAGTATCGACTATGAGCAACGAAGCCGAGACGGACGAGCCGTTCGCGTGCGAGACCTGTGACGCCGTCGTCCCGCTTGCGGACGCACGACGCACTGAAACGATGGGCGGGCTCGATTCGACGAAATGGCAGACGTTGTGTTGCCCACACTGCGGGAGCCGTCTGAAGACGGTGTTCGTCGGCGACGAGTGACCGGTGACTGCCCCTCGAGTCACTCGAACTCCGGCTCTCGGTCCTCGAGGAACGCCGCCATCCCCTCGCGCTGATCGGGCGTCCCGAACAGGCCAGCGAACGCCTGCTTCTCGTACTCGAGTCCCGCGGGCTGGGTACTCTCGTACCGGCTGTTGAGCGCCCGCTTGGCCGACTGGACGGCGAAGGCCGGCTGGGCGGCGATCCGCTCGGCCAGGTCGGAGACGGTCGCCTCGAGATCGTCGTCGGGAACGACTTCGCCGACCAGTCCCGCCTCCGCGGCGCTGTCGGCGTCGAGTCGTTCGCCCAGGAAGATCATCCGGCGTGCAGTCTCGTCGCCGACCAGCCGCGGCAGCCGCTGAGTCGCACCCCAGCCCGGGATGATCCCCAGGTCGACTTCGGTGTTGCCGATGACGGCCGACGCTGCTGCGACCCGCAGATCGCAGGCAAGCGCCATCTCACAGCCGCCGCCGAACGCGTAACCGTTGACGGCAGCGATCGTCGGCGCAGGGAACGCCTCGAGGGCGTCGGCGACATCGTGGCCGAGTTGGCCCCACTCCTGGGCCGCCTCGGTCGAGAGGTCCTGCATGTAGCCGATGTCGGCCCCGGCGATGAACGCGTCGTCACCAGCGCCGGTCAACACGAGCGCGCGGGCCTCCGCCGCTGCTGCGGTCTCGAGCGCGTCGCCCATCGCCTCGAGAGTCGCTACGTCGAGTGCGTTCAGGGCATCCGGTCGGTCGACGAAAAGCGTCGCGACGGTTTCGTCGTCGTTCCACTCGAGTCGAACGGTGTCCCAGGACATACCCGACCGAACGAGGAGGAGCGACAAGTAAGCTCCCACGTCCTTCAGAGCGTGGTAGCTTGCTACGAATGTGGTGTCCAGCGAAGGAAGAATCAGTCGTCCGACTGTACTCGCCGGTGATCGAGCCGAGCGGAAAGGGTAGTTCGAGTTCGAGTTCGGAATCGGACCCAGCCATGCCGACAACAGTCACCGACCGAACTCTCTCACCAACCTCCAGTCGACCGCTCACGGAACGCCAGTCCGACCCCGAAGGCGGCGACGCCGATCGACGCGAACAGGGATTCGGCGGCCAGACGGACGTAGCCGAGCCACGGGATACGGAACGCGGACTTGCCGATGACCCACTCGGGTGCGACGACGCTCGTGTCCGCATACTGATTGTCGACCGCCTGATCGTAGGCCGGGTTCGCGTCCCCTTTCGTGACGAACCCGTCGTGGGGAGCCGGACACGAGGCGATGTCGGTACAATCGCGACCGGCCAGGTTGTCCTCGCTGGCTGCCGTCTCCACCCAGTTTTCACCTTCGTCGGCCCAGTAGTAGGCCCGGTGGATGATCGGCGTCTCGGTCCGGTCGCCGTCGGGCCAGAAGACGACCACGTCACCCGGCCGTCCGAGCTCCTCGTAACCGCCGTTCTGGCCGTCCTCGAGCGTGACGACGCCCGTTCCGTCGATCGCCCTCTCGTCGGCGAACCGATCGGGTTCGACGATGAAGACGAGGTCGCCGACGCCGGCGTTTGGCTCCATGCTGCCGCTTTCGATCGCGACGAACGGCGGCCAGACGCCACTTGCGCCAAACAGGAGGAGAGCGAGAACGCCGACGATGCCGACGACAGTGACGACATCTCGAACGAGCGAGGGGGTGTCGTCGTCCGCTCCGTCCTCGGGAGCCGGATCGCCGCGGCTCCCGGAATCGCTTCGGTCGTCGGTCGCGGTGGAATACGCGAACTCGCCGCGGCCGTCAGACTCGTCGCTGTCGTCCGGACTACCGGAGCCGGCTCCCGTTCGGGAGCCATCGGAGGGAGGACCGTCGGGACGGCGATCGCTCATCAGGACCCGGTACGCGACGGGGGTCAGTGAAGGTACCGGCTGGCAAGGGAGGAAAGCGAGCGAATCCACAGAGTGCACCGCCCTCAGTTTGGCTGAATCTTTTTGCCCGCTTGCGTGGTCGGACGCCTATGGCTACGGGCACGGACGCGGAGACGGACCGGGAAGCCGAGACGGGGACCGCAGTCAGGCTCGAGAACGTCCGCAAGACCTACCGGCTCGCCGAACCCGTCCACGCGCTCGATGGTGTCTCGCTTTCGGTGCCGCGCGGGTCCTACACCGCGATCATGGGGCCGAGCGGCTCCGGCAAGTCGACCCTGATGAACCTCGTGGGCTGTCTCGATACGCCCACCGAGGGGACCGTGATCGTCGACGGTAACGACGTGACGACTCTCTCGGGACGCGAGCGAACCCGGCTCCGGGGGACCGAAGTCGGCTTCGTCTTCCAGACGTTCAACCTGATGCCGCGGCTGACGGCACTCGAGAACGTCGCACTGCCGCAGTTGTTCCAGGGCGTCTCCGGGGACGAACGACGCGACCGCGCCCGCGAACTGCTGGCCCGGGTTGGTCTGGCCGATCGCGAGGATCACCTGCCGAGCGAACTCTCGGGCGGCCAGCGACAGCGGGTCGCGCTGGCGCGGGCGCTGGTAAACGACCCGGCGCTCGTGCTGGCCGACGAGCCGTCGGGCAACCTCGACACCGAAACCGAAGCCGACGTGCTCGACCTCTTCGCGGAGTTTCACGACGCCGGGACGACGCTGATCGTGGTGACTCACGAGCGCCACGTCGCCGAGCGGGCCGAACGGATCGTCCACCTCCTGGACGGGCGGATCGAACGCATCGAGCAACTCGAGGGCGTCGGAGTCGAGGGTGGGCCGGGAGTCGACGCCGAGTACGAGTCCGGGACCGTACCCGAATCGAAGCCCCGCAACGGCCCGACAGAGGGCGACGACGGAGAATGAACCCGATCGAGCACCTGCGCCTGGCCTGGCGTTCGATCGAGGGCCACAAACTCCGTTCGGCGCTGACCACGCTCGGCGTCGTGATCGGTATCGCCGCCGTCATCGCCTTCGTCACTCTCGGCGCGAGCCTGCAGGTGGGCATCGTCGGCGACATCAGCCCCGACGACCAGCGCAACCTCTACGGCTGGGCCGCGGACCCCGACACCGAAGGCGGCCCACTCGCGGGAGCACAACCAGTCTTCAGCCAGTCCGACCTCGAGACCGTCGCCGATCTCGAGTCCGTCGACGCCGCCTACGGCTACGCGACGATCCAGAGCCAGGCGATCTCGGACGGCGACGAGCGGGTCGCGCAGGGCGACGGGGTGATCGCTGCCGGACCGAGCTACGTCCGCGAGGGGAACCTCGAGGAGGGTCGGCAGTTCGAGATGGGCGAACGCGAGGCCGTGATCAACCCGGCCACGGCCGGCCAATTCGAGGAGAACGTCAGTGTCGGCGACGAACTCGAGATCACTTTCCTCGGCGGGCAGGGAGCGACCGTCGACGTGGTGGGGATCACCGACACGTCGGAAGGGTTGAGCCCGTTCGAGGGGTTCGAGTCCTCGCCGCGGATCTACGTACCGACCGATCCCTACTACGCCGAGCAGGCGGCGGGGATGGGGCTGGGTGATGTCGGACCGGATGGTGGTGACGGCGACGGCGGCGGTGACGGTGACGACGAGGTACGCTTCCTCGCGGCCGTCGTCGAAGCCGAGTCGACCGCCGAGGAAGACATCGACGACGCCCGCGACGCCGCGGTCGCCTCCCTCGAGAGCGACGAGTCGGACGCAAGCGAGTTCCTGGGCGACGACCTCGCGGTGACGTTCCAGACGAGCACCGAGTTGCTCCAGCAGTTACAGGACGTGCTCGATCTCCTGCAGAACTTCATCGTCGGTATCGCAGCCATCTCGCTCGTCGTGGGATCGATCGGGATCGCAAACATCATGCTGGTCTCGGTGACCGAGCGGACCCGCGAGATCGGCATTATGAAAGCCGTCGGGGCACAGAACCGGGACGTGCTCGGCCTGTTCCTGACGGAATCGATCATCCTCGGAGTGATCGGCGCGATCCTCGGGACGGCAGTTGGGCTCGCAGCGGGCTATCTCGGCGCGTGGTACGTCGATCTGCCGCTGGTGTACCCGCTCGAGTACGTGGCACTGGCTATCGCCGTCGGGATTCTCGTGGGGGTGGCCTCGGGGCTGTACCCGGCCTGGCGGGCCGCACGGACCGATCCGATCGACGCGCTCAGACACGAGTGACGCTCGGTTCTCCCCCTCGGTTCGAGCAGTGATAGCGGTCTACTTCGGGCGTTCGACGCTGCGGTTCCGATCGGACTCCCCGTCGGAACCGTCGTCGGTCCCGTCACTGTCGGCGTCGTCACCGCCGGCCGTCTCGAGGTCGGCGTCGTTCTCGGTTCCGACTTCCGATCTCTCACCGCCATCAGTCGTGGCCAATTCACCGAATCGGGTATCACCGTTGACCTCGTCCGCGAGGAGTTCGACGGCTTCGACGAAGACCGCGACGATCAGCGGACCGACGACGATCCCGATCGCGCCGAGCGTAAAGAGGCCGCCGGTGAAGCCGACGAAGTAGAGGCTCCCGGGGAGGCCGGCCGAGCGGCGGGCGAGCCGCGGCCGGACCGCGACGTCGGGGAACCACGCGACAAGCGCGATCCCGAGGACGCCGACCAGCAGTGCCGCGGCGATCTCGCCCGCGACGACGTGATAGATAGCGATCGGGGTGATCAGCAGGCTCGGCCCGATGATCGGGACGAACTGCAGGATGGCGGCGAGCAACGCGAGCGTGAACGCCGCGTCGTAGCCCAGCGCCCAGAACAGCGGGTAGCCGATCGCGAGCGTCGATATCGCCGTCGCGAGCTGGAGGACGTAGATCGCGTACAGCGTCTCCCGCGTCCGGCGGGCCAGCGCGTAGACGATATCGCGGTACTCGTGGGGAACGGGTGCGATCGCCGCCCGACCCGCCGCGTCCCCTTTCAGCAAGAGCGCGAACAGCAACAGGACGAACAGCGCGAACTTGATACCGAGCACCGGTAGTGCCGATGCGATCGAGACGGCGATCCCCTGGATGAAGTCGACCGCCTCCGCCTGGATCTGGGCCGTCTCGATCGTGTAGGCCACGTCGAGGACGGTCACCGAGAACTCGGGAGGCAGCCCCTCGACGACGGCGATCACTTCCTCGAGTCGGAAGTACAGCGTGACGAAAAGCGGCGAGAACACGGTGACGGCGCTGACGAATCCGATCACGGTCGCGGCGACGGCCGCGGTCCACTCGGTGAGTCCGCGGCGGGTCAGCCACCGCTGGACCGGCAACAGGACGTACGCGACGGTCAACGCGAACAGGATCGTTCCGAGCACCTCGAGCAGGATCGCACCCGTAAGCGCGCCGAGCGCGGCGACGAAACCGGCAAGCACGTACCGGCGGGTGCGGTCGCCGCCGGCAGTGGAATCGCCATCGTTTCTGCTCGAGTCACGGGGAGTCGACGCCGCGTCCCCGTCGTTCGCGTTCGTGGTCACAGCGGTGAATATCAGTGGACGGATAAAGTCTTTCTCACGGGCCGCCGACGGCCGCGGCGCGACGCTTATCCCGTCCCGGCGTGACGAGCAAACGATGAGACGACGGGCGCTCGTCCGCAGTATCGGCGTCGGCTCCACAGTCGCGATCGGCGGTCTCGGGAGCCTCGCCGGCTGTCTCACCAGGAGCCCGGAAGAGAACGGCCCAGAGCCCGAGCCCGACGACGAGGAGACCCTGCGGATCGCGACGTACTCGTCGATGGTTACCGGCGAAACTCCCGCCGGCGAGTGGCTCGCCGAGGCGTTCGAAGCCGAACACGAGGACGACCCCGAGATCGTCTGGACCGTCGCCGAGGCCGGCATCGAGAACTACGTCCGGCGCGCCCAGCTCGAGGCCCCGATCGACGCCGACCTCTTCCTGGGCCTGACGCCGCCGGAGCTGGTCTACGTCGACGAGACGCTCCAGGCGGGCCGGCTGTTCGAGACGCTGGACCGCGACCGCCTCGCGCACGTCGACCGCGTCCAGCCAGCCCTCGTGGACGCCGTCGACGATCCGCGCGACCGGCTGTTTCCGTTCGATACGGGCTACGTGACGGTCGTCGCAGACGCGACGGCGCTCGAGGACGGTGACGGTGACGGTGACGGTGACGGTGATGATGACGATGACAATGACGATGACGAGTCACCCGGAGTACCCGAGAGCCTGGCCGACTTACTCGAGCCCAAGTACGAAGACGCGCTCGTGGTCCAGGACCCACGGCGGTCGGACCCGGGACGGGCCTTCTTGCTGTGGACGGTCGCCGAATACGGCGACGAGTACCTCGAGTACTGGCGGGAACTACGGGAAAACGGCGTCCGAGTCAGGCAACGCTGGACCGACGCCTACCGTGAGTCGTACCTCGAAGGCGAGCGGCCGCTGGTCGTCTCCTACTCGACGGATCGGGTCGGTGCGAGTGCGGCCGGCAGGGAGTTGCGAGGGCACACAGTGACGCCCCTGGAAGGAACGGGAGTCGAGACGGTCGAGTCCGTCGCCGTCTTCGCGGAGTCGCCCCGGACCGAACTCGCCTACGACTTCGTCGATTTCCTCCTGTCGCGACCCGCCCAGCGGGAAATCGCTCTGCGAAACGTCCAGTTTCCGGCCGTCGAACCGGCCTACGTGGACCTCGACGAGCGGTTCGCCGAGCACGCGATCGAACCCGAAGAGTCGGTAACGTTCACCTACGACGACCTGCGGGGAACGATGACCGGTCGGCTCGAGGAGTGGGAAAGAGAAATCGTCTAGAGTAACAACTGCAACGATTTGTACACTGATCGCCGATCCGTCTGGCGATCAGGTGCGGACTGACTTGCAGTGGCTACTACAGTACACGAGTCGACGAGCCGAACGCACGCAGGAGCGCGACGCAGCTTTATGAGTGCGAACGTGGTACGTGGCCGCGCATGGCGCTTCAACGGTTACTCGGCGGCGACCCGTCGAAACGCTCGAAACTCTATCTCGCGATCGGCGGGATTTCGCTGGTGAAGGCGATCGCGGTTCGAAACGATCCCGACCGGTTCCGTCGGGAACTGCGCGACGCGGCGCTGTTTCTCGGCGTCGGGTTCGCATTACAGCGGTACAGCAAGCTGAAAGCGGAGAAACGCCAGGAGATCGAATCGAGTCTGCCGAGTTGGCTCGTCGGCGGGGACGCCGGCAGAACCGGCGACACGGGGATCGACGCGTCCGCACTCCGAACCGCTGCGAAGCGGCGACTCTCCGGAACGGAGCCCGAGCCCCAGCCCGAACCCAGCCTGCGCGACCGGGCCCGCGGCGTGCTCTCGACGTAACGACCGCGACGTTCTACCCTCGAGTCAGGGCCGAACCGGCTCGAGTTCGGCAGTGAAGTGACGTATTTCGGGCATCTCGGGCTCGCTCGCGAGTTCGAGGCCGGAGACCCCCTCTCGCTTCTCGAGGACGGTTGCAACCGTCTTGGCGACGTGTTCGAAGTGTTCGCGGTGGTAGGTACGCCGCGGTACGGCAAGTCGGACCAGTTCCGGACGGTCGGTCTCGGGGAACGCGAAGCTCCCGAGTTCGACCCCGCGGACGCCACCTTCCCGGTAGAGTTCACAGACCAGCGCCTGGCCGGGGAACTCCTCGTCGGGGAGATGCGACAGCATCGCACCCGCGTCGAGGTAGACCGCGTGCCCACCCGTCGGCGTGTAGATCGGTGCGCCGGCGTCCGCGAGCAGGTCGCCGAGTTCCCGGACGCCCTCGACCCGGTCGGCGACGTACGCGTGGTCGACGGCCTCGCGGAGTCCGACTGCCAGCGCGGCGACATCCCGGCCGGCCATTCCGCCGTAGGTGGGAAACCCCTCGTAGAGGATCGCTCGCTGCTTGCATCGCTCGTACAGATCGGCGTCGTCGGTAGCGACGAAGCCGCCGGCGTTGACGAGCCCGTCTTTCTTGCCACTCATCACGACGGCGTCGGCGTAGCCGAGTTGCTCGCGAGCGATCTCGGCGATCGAAGCGTCGGCGAACTCGTCTTCGCGTTGCTTGACGAAGTAGGCGTTTTCCGCGAACCGGCAGGCGTCGATCACGAACGTCGCGTCGATCTCGTCGGCGAACGTCCGGACACGGCGAGTGTTCTCGACGCTGACCGGCTGGCCCGCCGCGGAGTTGTTCGTGATCGTCTGGACGACGACCGGGACGCGTTCGGAACCGATCTCGTCGAC
This sequence comes from Halobiforma nitratireducens JCM 10879, assembly GCF_000337895.1. GTDB lineage: Archaea > Halobacteriota > Halobacteria > Halobacteriales > Natrialbaceae > Natronobacterium > Natronobacterium nitratireducens. Next base: position 85,094 of record NZ_AOMA01000070.1, on the reverse strand, counting down.
CAGTTCCCGGCCGTGCTCGAGCGAGAAGTTCCCCTTGAACGGGTCGTCGGCCGACGGATCGTGTGCGACCGCGACCGGACAGTCGACCGGCTCCGCGCCCTGGTTGGCGACGTGGGCCCGCGTGGTGTCGAAGTGGGTGTTGTTGGGAACGATGTCACCCTCGGACAGCAACGAACCGTAGAGGACGTTCTCCGCGCCCCGTCCCTGGTGGGCCGGGACCACGTGCTCGAAGCCCATCACGTCCGCTACGGCGGACTCGAGTTCGTCGAAACTGCGGGAGCCAGCGTAGGCTTCGTCACCACGCATCAGCGCCGCCCACTGGCTGTCGCTCATCGCGCCCGTCCCGCTGTCGGTCAGCAGGTCGACGAACACCTGATCGGCGTCGAGGTTGAAGACGTTGTACCCCGCCGCCTCGAGGTTTCGTTCCCGTTGCTCCCGTGCGGGCAGGGAGATTCGCTCGACCATCTTGGTCTTGTAACCGACCATACCACCAGTCCGACTCCCCTGTAGTTCAAATCGACTGACGGAAGGTGGGTACCTGCGGATCGACTCGAAGAGTAGACGACGTGTTCGACCAGTAATGAACAGGTTCGAGCGCCGGTCGACATCGAAGCGTCGACGCTGCCGTCCTATAGTACCAACTACAACGATCTGCACACTGATCGCCGATCCGTCTGGCGATCAAGTGCACACTGACGGGCAGTGGCTACTATAGAGCGACCGGAGCGGTGCTGGAGTGAGGTGCCGAGACGAAAGCGGTCCGCTGGACGGAGTCGAGAAAACCGGCCGAGGAAATCGGCCGGTCGAACGAGCCCCCTAACGGGCACGGGAAGACGCGGCGGTGGGCAACCACCGCGGGCGATGTCGCGTGGCGGGATACGGCCGGTCACCGGATGGGCGTGACCGTGGCAACGACTGAACCCCCCATCCCGCCGGTTGAACGGTCACTCCACTGGACAGTAAAACTATCGGCCATCTGAATTATGACGAATCGTTACAGAAAATCGCGCTAAACACGTGTCTCGACGCCTGAAGCGGCCTCCATCGAGCAAATCGGGAGACGACGTGCGATCGTCAGAAGATGTCCTGGGTCAACTCGAGTGTCTCCTCACGATCCGCCCACTCGACGAACAGGGCGACGCTGGTGGCGCTCGTGATGACGTCCTGGAGATGGATACGCTGTTCGGCCAGCGGGGAGACGATCTCGCTGACGACCCCCGGCTGGCTGGGGAGTTCGCCGCCGGTCACCCGGATCACCGCGATCGGCGAGTCGACGGTGACACTCGAGAGTTCGTCGTGGGCGATGACCTCACGGTGGAGGATGTTCTCGGCGCGTTCGGCTTCCTCCTCGTCGACGTAGAACGTGACCGTGTCCATGCCGCTGGCGACCGCGTCGATGTTGATGTCGCTCTCGGAGAGGGCTTCGGAGAGATTGTGGAAGACACCGGGCTGGTTGCGAATCGCACGGCCGGCGACGGTCAGACAGGCGAGCGGTCGCTCGCGCAGGTCGACCAGGTTCTTGAACTCACCCTCGATGCTGGTGCCGCCCGAGAGCAGGTCACCGTGCTGGTAGTGGACGACGCGAACGTCGAGATCGCTACCCTTGTAAGACAGCGCCGAGGGAGCGACGACCTCGGCCCCGCGAAACGACAGATTTCGGAGTTCGTCGACCGAGATTTTGCCGACGTTGCGGGCCCCTTCGACGACGTTCGGATCGCCGGTCATAACGCCCTCGACATCGGTGACGATCACGACCTCGTCGGCGTCCATGTACTTGCCCATCATCACGGCGGTGGTATCGCTGCCCCCACGACCGAGCGTCGTGATCGACCCGTCGGGCCCCTCGGCGAGGAAGCCGGTGATGACCGGTACCGTCTCGTCGAGTTCCGCAGCGACCTCCCGGGCGCGACGCTGGGTCTCCTCGACGTTGACCTCCCCGTACTCGTCGGTGACGACGGGCCAGTCGTCGCTGCCCGGCTCGAGGAACGTGGCGTCGATATCGCGGGCCGAGAGCGCAGCCTTGAGCATCCGGACGGACGTGCGCTCGCCCATGCTGACGATCTGGGCCCGGTCCTGCTCGTCGGTGTCGAACGTGATCTCCTCGAGCAGATCGTCGGTGGTCGATCCCATGGCGCTGGCGACGACGGCGATCTCGTGGCCGTCCTCGACGGCCGCCGCAATGGAGTCCGCGGCCCGATTGATCCGGTCCCCGCTGCCGAGGCTCGTCCCGCCGAATTTCGCTACGACGCGCATACTGACACCCCGCAGAGGTCGACCGCTGACGGGCGACGATGGCTGTGGCTGTATCGCGTACCGGTGGCGTGGGTCATACCACGTCGTTACCAGAGCGGGCAAATAACTGTGTTCCATTAGGCGGAATTTGATCACGTTTTCGGCCGTCTCAGCCGATCGATAGTGATAATTCGACCGACCGTCTCGGTGTGTCGACCCTCGTCGAATCCGACTTGTTCGACACCCCTGGGTCCGGGCTGGATTTATATTCGTGGGTGTCATTACCATACCGTAATGAACGTACGGGACGCCCTCGAGGCCGACGCGGACGCGCTGGCGTCGATCGCCGACGCGCCGACCGACGTGATGCGAAATCTCGTCCACGACCGAACCGTGCGCGTCGCTGAGGACGGTAGTCACGACCCCAACGCCGACATCTCGGAGTCGCAGTACGACGGCTCAGATCCCGAGGACCTGCTGGGGTTCATCAGCTTCGACGCACGGGAAGACACCGTCCACGTCACGCAACTCGACGGCACCGAGGAAGCCTGCAAACGGCTCCTGGCGGAACCGGTCCGGTTCGCCAAGCGGGAGTCGATGGCAGTCGAGGTACTGATTTCACGAAACACCGACTCGATCGCCGAGGCCGCCGAAGAACACGGGTTCGAACGCCGCGGCACCGGACCGCGGTTCGACGGATCGCCGACAGTACGGTTTCGAATGGAACCCTGAAACGGGACGAAAAGGGAGCTTAAAACGTGGTGAGCGGGAACGACCTGCCATCGTTACGGGGACGGTAACGCGTCCGGCTCCTTCCCGACTTCGACGAACTGGCCGTCGAAGTTCGAGCGGGAAAGACAGCGAGTCGAGACGACCGCCGTGGGGTCGGCATAGTCACTACCATCGCCACCGCATCGACCACGGTAGTCTCACTCTCCCGCGGGTAACGGAGGTAGCAAGGTATAAACCCCGTAAACGAATATTCATTCATAATGGGCGAGGAACAGCTGTTCCCACCGTCACCCGAGGATACCCACACCCAGCTTATGAAAGCGACCTACGAGGCGCTCTGTGAACACGGGTACTCGGAGCTGACGATTCAGCGCATCGGCGACGAATTTCCCAAGAGCAAGTCCCTGATCTACCAACACTACGACGGAAAGGACGACCTCCTCGTCGCCTTCCTCGAGTTCTTACTCGAGCAGTTCGAGGCGGATGTCCCGACCGACGGGTTCGCCGACGCGCGCGAGCACATGTTCTCGATCATCGACCACGCTCTCCCGGAGTCACTCGACTCCGGCCACGAGGAGTTTCTGGGCGCAGTCGAAGCGCTCCGGGGACAGGCCCCCCACAACGAGACGTACCGCGAACAGTTCCGCAAACTCAACGACTTCTATCGGACCCATACCGCCGATGTCATCCGGGCGGGGATCGACCAAGGCGTGTTCCGCGATGTCGATCCCGAACGGACCGCGGGATACGTGGTCACGACCATCCACGGGGCACGCAGCCTGCGCGTGACCGTCGACAGCCACGAGCCGATCCGCGAAGCGCGGACGGAACTGGAGACCTACGTTCGAGAGGAACTGGTCGCGTCGGACGCCGAGAAACTCAACTGAACTTCTGGACCGTCACGTCTAGCGTATCCAGGTCGACGATCGGCGCGTAGCCGGCGTCGGGATCGATGTTGACACTCTTCTGGAAATCCGTCTGGGCCTGCCAACAGCCCGAGTTGATCGCGAGTACGTTGTGATACTTCCCGAACCCGAGTTTGTGGACGTGGCCCGTATGGAAGACATCGGGGACGTCCTCGACGACCAGGTAGTCCTCCTCTTCGGGGGCGAGTCGCGTGTGGCCACCGAACTGCGGCGCGACGTGGCGTTTTTTCAGGAGCTGGTACATCGCCTTGTGCGGATCGTCGTAGCTGGCTTTGTCTTCGGGGAGTTCGGCGATAACCTCGTCCAGCGAGACCCCGTGGTACATCAGCACGGAGACGCCCTCGACGGTGACCGTCGAGGGATTGCTCACGATACGGGGGTCGTGGGCCGACATGATCGAGCGCAGTTCCTCGTCGAATCCAGGCTGGGGTTCCGCGAGCCGCACCGCGTCGTGGTTGCCCGGGATCATAACGATCTCGAGGTCACCCGGTACCCGTTTGAGGTGCTCGTTGAACGCCTCGTACTGTTCGTAAATGTCGACGATCTCGAGTTCCTCGTCCTGGTCCGGGTAGACGCCGACGCCTTCGACCATGTCGCCGGCGATCAGCAAGTACTCGACGTGCTGGGCCTGTTCGGTGTGGAGCCAGTCGGCGAAGGCGTTCCAGGCGTCTTCCATGAACTCCTCGCTACCGACGTGGACGTCGCTGATCAGTGCCGCCTGCACGTGACGATCCGCCGTCGAGGGTTCGTAGGTCCGCGGAACGTCGGGGAAGTACATCGAGTCGACGAAGGCGATCCCGGAGTCGTCAGAGAGCGTTCCCTGCATCGCGAGGGCTTCGTCACAGAGCAACTCGTCCACGAGATCGACGTACTCCCGATCTTTCATCACCAGCCAGGGGAACGTCCCGGTGGCGTCCTCGAGTTCGACCAACCAGTGGCCGCTCGCCGTCGAGCGTACGTCGTTGACCAGCCCGACCATCGCGACGTCGCTGCCGCCGGGCATGTCCTCGATGGCCGTTGCCGGCCGGTGGTTGACCCGTCCCCGAAGCTTCGATCCGAGCTTCTCGAGTCGGTCCCGAAACACCGAGACGAAGTCCTCGTACTCACCGGTTCCCGTACTCTCGCCGGTCATATCGCCGACGATCTCGAGGGACCGCAGATCGGGATCGGTCGGCTCACGCGATCCGCCCGAATACCCCCCCGTTTCAACTGGAGACGAGGACACCGATCCACCGTCCGTGGGGTCGGCAGTTCCAGTTGAAACGGAGGGGTCCGATTCGGACCGGGACGAGCTTATCACGGATTCGGAGTCGAGACCCGCCAGCGCCGACTCGACGTGCTCCGTTCGAACGACCAGCGCGTCTTCCGGGAGCTCCTCGAGTACCCGCTCGAGGACAGCGTCCGTCTGGTCGGCGGACGCGAGCTGGGTCACCGCCTCGCGCTCGGCGTTGTAGCCACGGCTCGTGAGTTCGCTGACGATCCGGGCGGGGGCCTCGAGTGGCACACGACTCGTATTCGTGACCGGAGAAAAAAGGGTAGCGAATCGACGGCCACAGCCCGACGGTGAAGACACCGGTCGCGTTCGTTCCAGTCTTCGGAACTGGCAGACCCGAGCAGAAAGTTGATTGCCGCCCCCGGCAAAACGCGTGGCAATGAGCGGTCGCGACGCCGGCGGGTCCGACGAGAACGACGAGGGTGATCCATCCGGGCCACCCGATCGCGGCGGGTCACCCCCCGACGAGACGGCAGCCGACGGCACCGACGAACGATCTCGAGCCCCGAAAGAGGGTGACGGTCCCTCGGGTCCAGGCAGGATCGGAAACGGAAAGAACGAAGCCGACGCGAACGACGACGGCGTTACCATCGAGGACGACGGGGTCGTCCGCTACGTTCTCACGTCGGACGACGAACCCGTCGTGTTCGCCCGCGATATCGTCAGCAGCGTCGCCATCGTCGCCGTCATCGGGCTGTTGCTGTTCGGGATCAGCGGCGTCTGGCCACCGCTGGTCGCCGTCGAGAGCGGCAGCATGCAGCCGAACATGGAACGTGGCGACCTGATCTTCGTCGTCGACGAAGATCGGTTCGTCGGCGACGATCCCACCGAAGGAACCGGGGTCGTCACCCTCGAGAACGGCCAGGACGGCAGCCACGAGAAATTCGGACAGGGGGGAGACGTGATCGTCTTCAGGCCGGACGGAAGCGAGTTACAGACGCCCGTGATACACCGGGCACACTTCTGGGTCGAAGAAGGCGAGAACTGGGTCGATACCAAGGCGGAAGCGGAGTACGTCGGTGGCTCGACCTGCGAGGAAATTGCTACCTGCCCCGCCAACCACGACGGGTTCGTCACGAAAGGCGATGCCAACAACGTCTACGACCAGTACCGGGGTGGTGCCAGGACCGACGTGGTACGTCCGGACTGGGTCACCGGCAAGGCGACGTTCCGAATTCCGTGGCTCGGTCACGTCCGACTGACGTTCGACGAAGTCTTCGCCGAAGCGAGCGGCCCCGCCACGTCGCCAGCGGTCGACGGGATCACAGCAGCGTCGACCGCCGGAAGTACGATCGACAGCACGGCAACGAGCCCCGAAAACGCCGAACGACCCGCGTTCGGCCCGGCCGCCGTCGCCGGTAGCGCCGGCATCGCGGCCGCGGGAGTCGGACTCGCTCGGCGATATCGAACGTAGTCCGAACGCCCGACCCCCGTTTTTACCCGCTTGCGAATAATTCGTCTCGTCTCGAGGTGAAACGGAGGGGTCGAGCCACCAGCAGACGAGTCATCGAAGCCGCCGAAGCGGGACCTCCGCGCTCGAGGAAGTAGCGTGTAGGGAGGCGAGGACGACCGTCGGACGGGAGAAAGGAAGACGGAACCGGACGGAACTGCGGGTACGATGCTGCGGTCGGTTCTCGAGTCGCGTCTGGACGAACTCCGATCAGTTCTCGAACCGTGCCTGGACGAACGGCTGTACGTCGTCGATGTCGCTCAAACGGGAATCCGACAGGAGAACCGCTTCGGTCTCCTCGAGCGGGACCGAGAGGCTGATCTCTTTGGTTCGACCGTACCGCCCTTTCGAGACGACGACCGCGTTGACGATCCCGAGCATGTCGAGTTCGCTGATCAGATCGGTCACGCGTCGTTGCGTGAGTACGTCCGCGTCGATCTCCTCACAGAGGCGCTTGTAGATGTTGAACACCTCGCCGGTGTTGATGCTGTGAACACCGTTTTTCTCGAGTAGGATGATCGCAAAGAGGACGAGTTTCGACTGCGTCGGGAGCGTCCGGACGACCTCGACGACACGGTCGAGTTCGATCTTGTCCTGGGCCTGTCGGACGTGTTCCTCGACGATCGTCTCGGCCTGGGACCGCTCGGCGAGCTCCCCGGCAGTCCGAAGCAGATCGAGCGCACGGCGTGCGTCCCCGTGTTCCTGTGCCGCGAAGGCCGCACACAGCGGGATCACGTCTTCCGAGAGGGCTCCCTGCTTGAACGCGACGTCCGAGCGATGTTCCAGGATGTCCCGGAGTTGGTTCGCGTCGTACGGCGGGAAGACGATCTCTTCTTCGCCCAGCGAGGACTTGACGCGGGGATCGAGGAAGTCGGTAAACTTCAGGTCGTTCGAGATACCGATGATCGAGACCCGCGAGTTCTCGAGTTCGGAGTTCATCCGCGAGAGGTTGTACAGAGTGTCGTCACCGCTTTTCTCGACGAGTTTGTCGATCTCGTCGAGCATGATAACGACGACACGTTCGTCGTAATCGACCGCATCGAAGAAGACGTTGTAAACGCGGTCGGTCGGCCATCCCGTCATCGGAACTTCCTCGAAGGACTCGCTGTCCTCCTCGAGCGATTCGATTCGCTGTTCGACTTCCTCGCGGGACTCGAACGGTGTCGACTCGAGCGGATGCGCTGAGGGGAGCCCGCTGTCTGATCCGGCCCCGACATCCGGCCCCGACGCAGTGGGGTCGGCGGCATTTGCTTCGGACCGGAGCCCGTCACCCGAAGCGGGTTCGGTACCCCCGGTTCCGGCCTCCCCTTCGGTGCTCTCCGCTGTGTCCGGTTTCGACCCCTCCGTTTCAGCTGTGAAATCGCCAGACTGCAGTTCTTCCTCACCTGCAGTCGAAACGGAGGTGGTCGAGTCACGGATACCGTCGGAGTCGTCACCGGACACCTCGAAGAGGTCGTCGCCGGCCTCCCCAGCTACGTCGGGATCAGCGTCGTGCTCGGACACGGGCTCGTAGTCGTCGAGCTCCGCAAGCAGTGACTCGAGGGAGGAAATCCGTTGCTCGATCCGTTCCTCGTTCTTCTCGATGAACTTGTTCGCGAGTTGTGCGAGAACGCGATACTGGGTGTCCGTTACCTCGCAGTTGATGTACTCGACGTCACAGGGGACACTGTACTTCTGGGAGGTGCTCTCGAGTTCCTTGCTCACGAACTTCGCGCTGGCGGTCTTTCCAGTCCCGGTTTTTCCGTAGATCAGGATATTAGACGGCGTTTCGCCGCGAAGTGCGGCGACGAGAATGGTCGCCATCTTGTTGATCTGATCGCTACGGTGGGGTAGTTCGTGGGGCGTGTAGGAAGGTCTGAGCACCTCCTTGTTCTCGAAGATAGGTTCGCCGCTGAGCAGGTCGTCGAACAGCCCTTGTTTCGGTTCGTCCTCGCCGTCGCCGAGTTCGTTTCCGAAGTTCGTCCCGCCGAGATCCGTCGAAAACCCGTCGGTAGTCCCGACGTCGACGTTCTCCGGATCGGTCGTATCCATATTGTCGTCTGACATCCGTCGTACACGTACCCCCTCATTTCGAGTGGAGTTCCGAACCCAAGACCAGGTATATCCGAAAGCAGAACGGCCGTCGAGGCCCATTCGCTTTTTCGTGGTCCCGGTCCGGGTCCAGTTGATGCAAACGAAACAGAGGAAGACCGAGGTCTTAAATTCTTCCCTTCGTTCAACTTGACGATTGAAGACGCCGCCGTACGGTGTTGTACTGCTGGTTCGTTCCGAGCCGAACGCCGATAGCGGAACAGTCCTCGAAAAAAGGCACGTTTCGGGTCGATAGCAGTCGACGGGACGACCCGATCGAGCGGACCGAACCGATCCTCGGTTTCCAAGTGGACCACGAACACACGAGAGCGACGGGACTCGAGGAATCAGTCAAGTGAGGTTGCTGGGTTTCGTCTGTTTACGTGTCGCGTGTACGTGTGGAGTGTTGCACGTGTGGATTTTGGTCATGTTGTTGTCTGATCATCATATTGTTGTCGGCTGATCGTCATGTTGTTGTTGTCTGGTCGCGGCCTTCCGTCCACTTCGAACCAGGAGACATTCCACGCCGTTAGCCGTCCGATATCTCACGATAGCTATGGCATCGGTTGCCGTAGAAGCGATTCAACCGACTCGCTGGGGGATGCCAGGAGTTCAGTTCGTGACGAAGCCGAGTTTGCCGGTCGTGATCCTCGAAACGATCGGATAGAGGGCTGTATCGACTACGTATCGGTACCATGATAGGTGGTTGGGGATTGTGGGGGGCTGGTAGAGTTGTTACGTATATGTCACTCCGGCCCCCCACCCCCTCGTTTCAACTGGAACTGCTGAACAGGAAGGGTGGGGAGGGGGGGTCTCTAGAACAAGGAGCTTTATGACTTTGGAGTAGAAACAGTATCCGCACTCCTAGCAAAATAGAATTTTTACTAGAGAAGTTGGATTAAGTTACTAGTTCGAACTAGAACTCCCGGCTGTGTCGGCTCGAGTTACTAGACCCGTCTTTTTCCGGGGTTTTCGCACTCTGACCCTCCAGAACGCCGTCTCGAGGCGAAATCGGGGTCTGACTCACCTCGGTCCACACCGATGGCACCACTGTCGCTTCGCTGGCTTCCAGTTGAAACGAAGGGGTGGGGGTGGTAGAACGTGGGTCGGTAACAGCTATCTCGAGCTGGATGTCGGGACCGATTCGGTCGACTCCGACTCTTTTTCTCCGGCCTATGACAGTTCATTCTGTTGTTCTTTAAACACGTTTGACGTAGGCTTAAGTGAATTCAGTTTGTAGTACGCGCAGATGCACCCCGCGGTGCTGGAGGGCCCCTAAGGATGGGACTGTTCACAGAACTCAAAGATAGTATCTCCCGCGCTACGGACCGCCTGTTCACTGAACAGGAACCCAAACGTATCGGCATCTACGGTCCGCCGAACGCAGGAAAGACGACGCTCGCGAACCGAATCGCACGGGACTGGACCGGCGACGCTATCGGCACCGAAAGCCACGTTCCACACGAAACACGGCGCGCTCGCCGGAAGGAAAACGTCGAGATCGAACGCAACGGCAAGACGGTGACGATCGACATCGTCGACACGCCAGGCGTGACGACGAAAGTCGATTACGAGGAGTTCACCGACGAGATGGACAAAGAGGACGCGATCCGTCGCTCTCGCGAGGCGACCGAAGGCGTCGCCGAGGCCATGCACTGGCTTCGGGAAGACGTCGACGGCGTCATCTACGTTCTCGATAGTGCCGAAGACCCGATCACGCAGGTCAACACGATGCTGATCGGGATCATCGAATCCCGCGACCTCCCCGTTCTCATCTTCGCGAACAAGATCGACTTAGACGAGTCGAGTGTCAAACGAATCGAGGACGCCTTCCCACAGCACAAGACCGTCCCGCTCTCCGCGAAGGAAGGCGACAACATGGACGAAGTGTACGACAACATCGCGGAGTACTTCGGGTGAGGTGAAACGATGCCACAAGCAACCGACGCCGAGGACGGAGACGGCCCAAGCGACGGCGTCCAGATCGACCTGATAAGCGGCGAACGCATGGAAGGGATGGCGACGATGGAGAAGATCAGGATGATCCTGGACGGTGTCCACGACGGTAACATCGTCATCCTCGAGGAGGGGCTGACGCCCGACGAGGAGAGCCGTCTCATCGAGGTGACGATGGCCGAGATCAGCCCTGACGAGTTCAACGGGATCGAGATCGAGACCTATCCCAAATCCGACGCCGGCGATTCGTCGCTGATCGGGCGCATCATGGGATCGGAGAGTTCCGACGCGAAACTCACCGTGATCGGTCCGGCGAACCAGATCGAAACCCTGCACAAGGACGAAACGCTGATCAGCGCACTCGTCTCCCACAACTAATGCCACACGAATGTACGAACTGCGGCCGAACGTTCCCCGACGGCTCCAAGGAGATGCTATCGGGGTGTCCCGACTGTGGCGGGAACAAGTTCCAGTTCGTGCCGTCGGGCTCGCTGTCGGCGAGCGGAAGCGAACCCGAGGCGGGGAGCGTATCCGCCGTCGACACCGAATCCGACCCGGGTGTGGCCGCAGCCGACCCGCCCACCGGTTCGGGTTCGTCGACGGATTTCTCCGACGACGACGGACCGTCGTCCGAGCCGACAGTCGGCGACGGCTCTGTCTCCACTGACTCCGAGTCCGACAGCGTTGCGAGTCGAGCCGCCGAAACCGTTCGCGAGTGGATGTCTTCGGACGACGGCGGATCGGAGACGGGCGACGCTGTGAATACTGCGAACGCTCCTGGTGCTTCCGACTCTGCCGATCCCGCCGGCTCGGCTACACCGTCCGAACCCGACCCTTCGGCCTCCGATCTCGCTCGATCTCCCGACTCCGCTACTTCCGATTCTTCCGACATCGACGCGTCACTCGAGGCCTCGGATCGGCCGTGGCCCGAAAGCGGCAGGGAATCCGATCCCAGCACCGAGACTTCGAACTCGACGACCCCGACGGCGTCGGGAGCGGCGGCTTCCGCAAACGACGAGGATAGCGAGGGAGAACACAGACACGAAGACGAAAACGAGGACCAAGACGGATTTACCGAGTGGCCGGATACGGCCCGTCGACCTGAGGATCGGTCAGGTGGCAACTCCGGCGACGCTACGGACTCGAACGTGAACGCGACCGCAAATGCGAACGCAAGCGCGAGTCCGACCCATTCCTCGAGTTCGACCGGCAGTTCGGAATCGTCGCCGTCGTCCGATCCGACCCAGGCTCGCCGTCGGGAGTCCGACGGCACGGCGACCCTCGCCGAAAACGAAAACGACGCGCAGGCGGACGCCAGATCCGAAGTCGTCCACCGAGATGCGCTGTCGTCGGCTGCCGACTCCGACGCTGACGATCGGGAGTACTATGCTCACGATCCCGATTCCGACTCTCCCTCGAGTCCCAGTGGAGACTTGGGATCGAAACCGGAACCGGAATCGGAACCGGAGCCAGAACCGAAATCCAGTCCTGGCTACCCCTCCTCCGACGGAGAAACTGTCACGGACCGTCCGTCCGACACCGCCGGCACGCCCGATACCGACGGGACAGCAGGAGACGGTCCGCCGGGCGACGGTCGGGTCGTCAGCGAACCCTCGGGAGACGAGCCGTCGATCGAGGAGCTGCGAGAGGAGTTGAACCAGCAGTTCGAGAGCATCAAGATCGTCCGCCCTGGACAGTACGAACTCAACCTGATGGAACTCTACAACCGCGAGGAGTACATCATCTCGCTCCAGGAGGACGGTCGATACGTCATCGACGTACCCGACTCCTGGCGAGAAGCCAACGAGTAACTCGCCGTCGACGTTCGACGGTTTTCGTTCCCGCTACCGAACGCATCGACGTAACGCCGGCACGGAGACTCGGCCATGATCGTATCCACGGAGACTTACAGGAGGATCGATGGCCGGCCGACGCCTGATTCGAACGCCGTCGAACGGCCGGAGACAGATGGATTTAAGCGACGTGCGTGATAGCGTCCACCTATGAGCACTGCGACCAAAGTCGTCCTCGCCACCGTCGGTGTATCGGCACTGCTGTCGGTTCTGATCATCTTCCAGACGGTCTTCGTCTGATGTTCGAGCCCCGCGATCTCTCGGAGCCCGTGGCGGGAGTGCGGGACGATCACGCCCCCGACGCGCTCGTCTTCGACTGTGAGCGTGATTTCGAAACGCTCCCCCCGGCACAGGCCGAGGAACTGGGGCTCGTTACCGACTCCATCCAACCGGCGACGTATCCGGACTCCTGGCTCCCCGAAGACGCGCCGTCGCTGTTGGCCCGTTATGCGGGTTCGGACCTGACGGTCGGGATGCCCGGCGACGGCAGCGTCGTCTGGACTCGACAGACCGATCCCCCGGTGGTGCTCGTCAAGCCGCGAGTCGAGGGAACCCCGGAGCCATTCTTGCAGTTCCTGCTCGCGGAGGCGTTCGTCGAACTCGGGCTCGAGGTCGAGGTACCGGAACACTTCATCGGCTTTTTCGAGGACTCGTATCCGGAGCTAGACGCGGCCACCGCCCTCGATCCGAACGGCACCTACCAGGTCGCGGCCGCGCTGTACGACGGCTGGGTCGGGCTACAGAGCCGCGAGGTGTTCGCCGAGTGGCACGGGGACAGCGATCGACCGCAGCTGGGCGACGCCTGGCAGGACGCCGGCAGCCGTCTCGAGGACCGCGTCTCCGGACTGCCGCGGGCGGTCGCACGCGGGGAGACCGAGTTCGCGGACGCCACCGAACTCGCGTGTGCGGCGATCAAACACGCCATCGAGCTGCCGGCACCGTTCGCAGCGCTCGATACGGACGCGTACCGAACGCACGGTGCCGACTACGCGATCCGGTGGGCCGAAAAAACGTTCGACTCGCTGGCTGACTGACGTCGCCGCCCGACTCGTCAGTTCGTCGTCCTCGCGTTCTCTATTTCCGTTTCCCCCCAGTTTCGCCTGGAACGCTCGTTTCCCGTCGGCTGTCGGTCGGAAATCCCCCGGTTCCACCGCCGCTTCCCTCGCGCTTGGATCGACACCGATTCGGTCGTTGCACTGTCCGCTGCTCGGGGCTCGAGTCGAAACCGACGTCTCGACTGGGGTTCGGTGGTCGACCGGGAGTCAGAACTCGGCGTCGACGCTGCCGTCCTCGTCGAGGTCGACGATGCCGTCGAACTGCTCGCGGAACTGTTCGACGGTGTCTGCGTCGTGGGGCTCCTCCGAGAGGTGAAAGAGCCCGACCGCGTCGTACTCCTCGAGCAGGTCGGCGATACGGTCGACCGCCTCGAGGGCGCGGTCGTCGCCGGCGTAGTAGGCCAGTTCGGTCACGGAGTCGAAGCTGACCCGAAGCTTGCCGTCGTGGGTTTCGAGGAATCCTTCGATGTGGTCGACGATGCCGTCGATGTCGTCGGGCGCGGCGACGTAGTGGACGGTGTCGCTCTTTCGCCGGGAGTATCCCCGTTCGATCGACAGCGTGTCGAGGATTTCTGCGCGCTCCTCGTCGACGTCGTAGTGCTCGAGTTTCTGTTTGACCTCGCGGGCGGTCGTTCGGGTGGAGACGACGAGGAAGTGGTCCGTGTCCGTCTTGAGGAAGTCGGTGTCGATGCGGTCCGTTTCGCCGGTGCTCGGGTGCAAAAGGAGAATCCCCGTCCCCCCGGGGACTGTCGCCGGCGCGTTTTCTATCTCGAGCGTATACTCCATACACGCGAGACACTCCCGGGATGGACTTAATAGTGCGTGATTCGGTGGATTCTCGAGCCCCGTTGGCTGACCGTTGGCGGTTGGCAGATTGTCGATCGTCGATCGTCGACCATCGGCACGCCGAACGGCCTCCGGAACCGTCAGCTGATCTTCCCGCCCTCCTGTCGGAGCAAGACCAGCATCGAGAGCCCGGAGATGAGGATCAAGAGCAACGCGGGGACGGCTGCGTAGCGGTAGGCCAGCGCGTCCTGGGCGTCCCAGATGATCGACACGAGCGTATCCATCCCGACCGGTTGAAGCATCAGTGTCACCGGGAGCTCCTTCATCGTCGTGAGGAACACGAGCACGCCGCCGGCGATCACGCCGGGCATGATCGCCGGCAGTGTGACGCGCCGGAAGGTCTCGATCGGCCCCGCGTTGAGCGTACGGGCGGCCTCGAGGGTCTTCTCGTCGACCTGAAGCACGGACGAGCGGACGGTGCCGACGGCCTGTGGAAGGAACCGGACAACGTACGCGAACACGAGCAACAGGACGCCTTCCCGGTACAGCGACGGCAGGGTTCGGGTCCCCAGGAACACCAGCGCGAGACCGATGACGACTCCGGGGACGGCAAAGCCGACGTACGTCGCGCGCTCGAGGATTCGCGAGACGACGGAATTTGTCCGACCGGAGTAGTACGCTACCGGAAGGGCGAACGCACACGCGACCAGTGCTGCCAGCAATGCGAGATGCATCGAGTTGAACGCGAACTCCCACTGAAACTCGAGGGATGGGATGGGATCGCCTTCACTCCGGAACAACCAACTCGTGAAGATCGCGACCGGAACGACGAGTGTGACAGCTCCGAGTGCCGAAACGAATCCCATTGCGGGCCACTTCCAGATGCCGAGCCTGATCGTGCTTCCCGTTTTTGCGCCGCCGCTTGCGTCTTCGTCACG
Source organism: Halobiforma nitratireducens JCM 10879 (assembly GCF_000337895.1). GTDB lineage: Archaea > Halobacteriota > Halobacteria > Halobacteriales > Natrialbaceae > Natronobacterium > Natronobacterium nitratireducens. The sequence continues at coordinate 69,823 of NZ_AOMA01000070.1, read as the reverse complement.
GCCGATGCCAGCCTCGATGACGAGGACGATGGCGACGATCGCGATCAGTTGGAGCGCAAGCAACGCAGCGTACTCGACGTTGAAACTGCTAAACTCCCAGTAGATCCTGCTCGTGAAGACACTCGCCTGCATGAACGCCGGTGTTCCGAAGTCGGATATCGCGTAGAGGCCGGCAAGCAATGCACCGGCTGCGATCCCTGGTCTGATCTGTGGCAGCGTCACCCGACGAAACGCTTCGAACGGGCCAGCGTTGAGTGTTCGGGCAGCGTCGGCGAGCGAACTATCCATCGAGAGCAGCGCCGCCCGCGTCGTCAGGAACACGTACGGGTAGGTGTACAGCGTGATGATGAAGATCGCGCCCGAGAGACCATCGACCCGCGGGACCGACACCCCCAATAGCGAGTCGACTTCGCCTCCCGACCCGAACATGCCTGTAAACGCAATCGCGCCGATGTAGCTCGGGATCACGAGCGGAAGTGCGGCTACGACCGTCCAGAACCGTGGATACGGGAGATCGGTTCGGGTCGTCAATACGGCGAGCGGGACGCCGAGAACGATCGAAAACACGGTCACGAACAGCATCAACCCAATACTGTTGGCCGTAATACGGGCGGTCTGTGAAGAGACGATAAGTTCGTAGGCCCGGGACAGTTCGACTGTCGTCGCCTGCCAGACCAACCAGAACATCGGCAGAATAACCAGAAACGCGACGAGAGCACTTGCGCTGGCTAGAGCGACCGTCCAGAGTTCGGCACGCTCGAGTCGCTCGATGACTGCTTCGAGGTTGGGGGTATCGCTGACGGCGTTTTTGAGCGATTTCATCGTATATGCTGTCGACCAAACCGGTGCCTACAGATCGGTCGGCCCTCGATTCTCTTGAACCCCGTGATTACTTTCTCGAGACGGGAATACCGAGCCATGTACTACTCTCATCCCCGGGCGGATCAACTGCGACGACCGAGACACGGGGAACTCACGAACGGCGGACGCATGATCTCTGGATACGGGGGAATCCACCGAGGGCAACGGAGATGTCGTCGGTGTGTGAGAGTGATACAAGACTGAGTGGAAGAGTGGAACGGACTCGGCGGGTCCGAGGGTGACAGACGGTCTCCCGTGAACTGTTCGTCGATCGGAATTAGAGTGGCATCATCCCTTCGTCTTCCAGCAGCTCGTTGGCTCCCTGCAGCTCCATGTCGAACGAGCTGAGGTCGTACGTCGGAGAGTCGAGTTCCTCGGGACCGGGCAGCGGGCCGACGTAATCGACGCCGTCGACGACGGGGAACTCGCCGTTGTCGTCCATCATGAACTCCTGTCCTTCCACGGCGACGAGGTGACGAGCGAACTCGGCGACGAGTTCGGGATCGTCGACATCGTTCGTGACAGCGATACCTGCAACACTGAACAGGGCCCCTGCATCGCCTTCGGTGAACGTGACGCGGATCGGCGAGTCTGGGTCCTCGTTCACGAGGCGGGCGGCGTAGTAGCTGTTGCCGAGACCGATAATCGGATCGTCGTCTCCGCCGCGGTTGATTTCCTCGGCCTGCGTGCTTCCGCTTCCGTACCGAACTGGATCCTGGTCCATGAAGTCACTGACCCACTGTCGCGTCGCGTCTTCGCCCTCGAGGTCGACCATCGCCTGAATGAACCCACGGAACGTCCCGGAGTTCGGCCGCGTCGAGATGATCCCCTCGAACCGGTCGTCGGTCGCGTACTCGGAGATGTCCGTCGGAAGCTCGTCCCAACTGTCGAGCGGAGTCTCGTCCAGCCGATCTGCGTTGTACATGATCGAGCGGACACGGCCACTGACACCGGTCCAGTGTCCGTCGGGTTCGCGGTAGCTCTCGGGAACCGCATCCACGACGTCTTCCGGAAGCTGTTGGACGAGTCCCTCGTCGTGAACCGCCCCCAGCGCGCCAGGGTCCTGTGAGTAGAACACGTCCGCCGGCGTTGCGTCGCTTTCCTGAACCAGCTGATTGACCTGGGCGTCGTTGTCGTCGTAATCGCGGTCGATCGTTAGCCCGTCGTACTCGTTCTCGAGTTCCTCGAACACGAGATCGATCTGGTCGCGGGTTCGGCCGGAGTAGACGGTAATCTCGCCCTCGAGGTCGCCGAGGTCGTCCCAAGAGACGCCCGACGAATCGACTGGGTTCGCGAGGGGATCGGCGTCGGTAACGGACCCGGTCGTCGAGCCCGAACCGTCGTCGGTACCGCTGGTGCCGTTTTCGCCATTGTCACCGAGACAGCCGGCGAGTCCGGCCAAGCCAGCTGCAGAGACGCCTGCACCGACGAGGAACGGTCGGCGGCCAGTTGTCGTCCGGTTCGTACGATCGCTGTTGCGGTCTTGCATACTCGAATTTAGGTTGGCCTAAAACATATATAGATTCCGTTTTATCCCGGCGTATGGGTACTGAGAAGGGTGATACGGGTGGCTGTTCGTCCGACCGATGCCGATTCCCATAGGCTTTCGGTCAGCCTAAACCTATCTGATCGAATCTTTTTAGGCCGTCCTAAAGAGGCTGTCGGTCGTTCCCGATTCGTAGGAGACCGCGCCCGCGGCGGGACCCACGGGACGCGAGTCGAACTCGTTTTGCGCCCGGAGGACGACCGTCCACACATGAGTGTACGCGAGGAGTTCGACGACTGGGCCACGAGCGGCCGGGACAAAGGAATGGAAGAGCGCCACTGGCACACGGCGAAACACGCGCTCGCGCGAATGCCGGTCGAACCCGGCGACACGATCCTCGATCTCGGCTGCGGGAGCGGCTACGCGGGTCGTGCGCTCCGTGACAACGCGGACGCGGGTCGGGTCTACGGACTCGACGGCTCGCCCGAGATGGCTCGCAACGCGACCGAATACACCGACGACCCGCAGGTCGGCTACGTCGTCGGCGACTTCGGTTCCCTGCCGTTCGCCGACGACTCGATCGACCACGTCTGGTCGATGGAAGCCTTCTATTATGCCGCCGATCCACACACCACCCTCGAGGAGATCGCCCGAGTCCTCCGGCCGGGCGGCACCTTCTACTGTGCCGTCAACTACTACGAGGAGAACGTTCACTCCCACGAGTGGCAGGAGTTCATCGAGATCGAGATGACTCGCTGGGACCGCGAGCAGTACCGCGAGGGGTTCCGCGACGCCGGCTTACGCGTCGCCGAACAGGACAACATTCCGGACCGGGAGATCACCATTCCCAGCGAGGGCGAGTTCCCGCTCGAGGACTGGGACACCCGTGACGCGATGGTCGAACGTTACCGCGAGTACGGAACCCTGTTGACGGTCGGTGTCGCCCCCTGACGGTACGGCCCCTCGATTTCGACTCGAGCGCCGACCATCACTCCGTCGAGTCCGGCGCGTCGGGCCGTCGGTCGGGTTCGGCGTCCTGCCCCGTCGTCGACGATTCGTCCGGCGGCAGTTTCTGTCCCCAGAAGCCGTCGCCTTTGGTCACCTCGAGGTCGCCGCGTACCGCGGTCTGACAGGCGAGCCGAAGCCCCTTGCGCCCGCGCAGCGGCGGGACGCCGAGTCGACGTTTCTCGGCCGCCGTCGGGTCGCTGACGTCGCCGTCGACGCGGACGGCGCAGGTTCCACACGTCGCCCGACCGCCGCAGTTGAGCCTGTCCGTCGTTCCGTTGTGGGGCGTCAGCCCTGCTTCGAGCAGCGCGTCCCGCAGGAGCACGCCGCGCTCGCACTCGATTCGGTCGCCGTCGTACTGGACTGTCGGCATACTCTGGCTTACGTTACCGAGGAACAAAGAGGCGCGGGGACTACTCGAACTGCTCGCCGGCCGGAATCGCCACTTCGAGCCAGTTCTCCTCGGGCGGGAGCGGACAGTCGAACGTCTCGCTGTAGGCACAGAACGGCGTGTACGCGAGGTTGAAGTCGACGACGAGCGCGTCGCCGTCCTCGATCTCGCGGTCCGGAGCCAGCTCCATATACCGACCGCCCTCGTAGCTCTGCTGACCCGTCGTCTTGTCCCGGAACGGAACGAACAGCGGCTCCGCACTCTGGTCACCTTTCGGTCGCTCCTGCTGGTACGCGGCCAGTTCGAGGGCGGCGTCCTCGAGATCATCGTCCTCACGTTCGAGGTCGAACGCGAGGGTGACGGTTCGGAGGTACCGCATCTCCCGACCCGTAGTGGTGTCCATCAGGACGACCTCGGGATCGTCGTGAACCGTCGCCGTCGCGGTCACGCGATAGTCGGGGGCCGGGTCGAAGTAGTCGAGCCCGCCGAACCCGTCGCGCTCTTCGGGTGGGATCGGCGACTGGGGATGCTCGGCGAAGAACTCGTCTTTCTCGGCGCGTTTGGCCTCGAGTTCCTCGTGCCACTGCTCGATGTCGAAGTCCGTAGCTGCGTCCGTGTCCGTCTCGGTCATACGACCGCTTGTCGGCCCACACTCGAGTGCGTTGCGCTCGCGGGTCCGGTCTCGGTTCTCGTACCCGTCGCTGCCCTCCGTCGAACCTGCAGTTTCAGGTCGACCTTTTTTCCGTCGAACCGCTTCACTGGCTGAGAGCGGAGCAAACCCACTTCCCTCGGTCGCGGCTACGGGCTACTACGATGTGGCCCTGGGAACACGCGATCGTCGGCTACCTCACCTACTCGCTTTTCTGTCACGCCTACTACCGTGATTCCCCCGGCGGCCTCGAGGCGTTCGCCGTCGTGTTCGCCTCCGTCCTCCCGGACATCATCGACAAACCCCTCGCGTGGGAGTTCGGCGTCTTCGAGACCGGCTACGCGCTCGGTCACTCGATTTTCTTCGCGGGTCCGCTGGCGATCGTCGTCGGGCTGCTCGCTCGCTCGTGGGGCCGACAGCGGGCCGGTATCGCCTTCGGCCTCGGCTACCTGCTGCATCTGCCCGCCGACATCGTCGACGGCTACGTCAGGGGCGGCTATCTCGAGTTCGGCATCGTTCTCTGGCCCGTCCGGCCGATCGAGACGCCCCCGACCCACAGCCACGAGGGGTTTCTCGCCGAGTTCGTCCGACTGTTCGCTGGCTATCAGGAGCAGTTGCTCGCGGGTGATCTCTCGACGTACCTGTGGCTGCAGCTCGGAGTCGGCGTTCTCACGGCCCTACTGTGGCTCTCCGACGGTGCACCGGTTCTTCGAGAGTGCCTGCTCGGCTGCAAGCGGCTGCTCGGTTCGCTCGGCGCGTCCGTTCGCGGACTGCGCGAGGGACAGAATCGCTAGACCCGACCAGCTCCCGCCGCAGCTCCGCTCCGTACTACAGAGCCCCTGCCCGGGTAGTTGGCGCTGGATAGCTACGACCGATCGCCTTCGATCGTCAAGACGCCGTTCCGGACGGTCACGTCGGTCGCCGACTGTGGGAGTTCGAACTCGAGGTGTCGGGTGGCCGTGACGACGATCACGCGCGAGTCGATCACGTCGGCTGTTACGCCCTCTCCGGCACTGGTTACGTCGGGACCGAAATCGACCGCGATGAGGGTCTCGGGTTCGGTTCGGTTTTCGTCTCTGTTCCCGTGTTCGTCGTCGTACTCGACCCGCCGAACGAGTGCGTCGCTGTTGTCGGCGTTTCGGAGTGGCTCTGGAACGTTCACGTTCGGTCCCAGGGACGTGGGGAGAGTAAGCCAACGGCCGGCAGCGTCCTGCCGCCCGCCTCCGTCGGACTCGCCGCGTTCGGTCCGGGACCTATCGACGACACAATGCTTTTCGACGACCCCGTTCTCGAATCGAATATGCGACAGCTCAGGCCCGATTCTCCTCGCGGGAACGCCACGTTCCGGCCGGAGGTGACGCCGCCGTGACCGATCTGGATCGCCGACCGCTCGTCGTCTTTCTCGGCTCGCTGGCGGCGCTGTCCGGGGGATTCGTCGCCGTCTCGGCAATCACCGACATCAGCATGATCGCGCTCGCCCCGCTGTACATGTTCACGCCGATGCTTGCCGGGATCGCCACCTGTATCGTTGGACCGCCGTCGTTCGAGGCGGCGGGGCTTCGCTTCCCGTGGAACCGGCTCCGCTGGCTCGCCGTCGCCGTCGTTGCTCCGATCGTCCTCGTTTTGCTCGGGACGGCCGTCGCACTCGGGGTGCCGGGCGTCGAGTTCGTCCCCGACGCGAATCCGCTGACGGGCGAAGGAACGGAGTTCGCTCAGCAGTCCGAGCAGGAAGCCCCCGCCGGGCCGTCGCTGCCCGGGTGGCCCTGGAACCTCCTCGTCACGATCGCCGCTGCGGTCGTGTTCGGGGTGACGATCAACGCCGTCCTCGCGTTCGGCGAGGAGTTCGGCTGGCGAGGCGTCCTCCTGACGGAACTCGCGCCGCTTGGCTTCTGGGGCGCGTCGGCGGTTATCGGAGTTCTTTGGGGGCTCTGGCACGCACCGGTGATCCTCGAGGGATACAACTACCCGAGCTACCCCGTCCTCGGGGTCGGGATTATGATCGCGGCAAACGTCGCCATGTCGCCGGTCTACACCTACGTTACGGTGCGGGCGAAGTCAGTCCTCGCGCCGACCGCGTTTCACGGCACGTTCAACGCCTTCGCGACGACGATGATCGTCTTCGCACAGGGCGGGTCGGAACTCGTCGTCAACCCCGTCGGTGCGGTCGGCATCGCGGTCTTCGGGCTCGCGGCGGTCGCTATCGCTTTGACCGGGACGCCCGCGCTCGAGCGGGAGTGGGCGCTTCCAGCCGGGGGCGACACACCGGACGGCGACGAACCGGCCCGTGCCCGCGGCCCGGAGGGTCCGGACGGTGACAGCGGACGACCAGCCGACGAGTGAACGGCGCGGTTCTCTCGCTGTTCGAAGCGAAGTGGCGTCGAACCACGTCTTCTACTCGAGCGACCCCCGTCCCGATTCACGCGAGGGTTTATATCGGAAGCCGCGGCGAGTTCGGTCCGTCAACGCTATGGACGACGACCGACGAGTACGCGAAGAATGACGGAGCCGGACTGGCGCTCGATCTTCGGCCACGACGAGCCCTACGACGAGCAGGTCGACGGGATCGAAACCGCGATCGAGACCGCCCGCGAAGGCGGCTACACCGTCGTCGAGGGAGCCTGTGGCACCGGGAAGACCATGCTCGCGCTCACCGCCGGGATCGACCTCGTGCGCGACCCCGACAGCGATTACGAGCGCGTGCTCGTGCTCACGAGCGTCAAACAGCAACTGCGTCAGTTCGAACAGGACCTCGAGACGATAAACGAGAACCTGCCCGAGGACTGGCGGCCCGTGTCGGGACTCACGCTCGTCGGCAAGGCCGACGTCTGCCCGTACAACCGCGAGGGTACGGCGGGGATCGACGACGGCAACGTCTACGACCGCTGTGAGACGCTACGGGATCGCACCCGCGACCTCACTGGCGAGGGTGGCGAGACGACCGCCAAGAACCTCGCTGCACGCGCTCGCAGCCAGCAGATCGGGCTGGCCGACAGCGGCCGCTCGAGCACCGCCAACTACCTCGAGACCGCAGGCGAACCGACGCCCTACCCCCGGGACATGCCGGAGTACGACGACGGCGGGGCGGCCGGCGTCGCAACGGAGTACTGTCCGTTCTACGCCCAGTATCTCGAGGATCTGCCGGAGGGCGAAGACGCCGCTGGCGATCCCGCCGAGGCCGTCCCCTACGACTTCACGACGGCCGGAATGATCACACCGGAGGAGCTGGTTGCTCGTGCGGCCCGCAACGGTACCTGTCCACACTCGGTGATGGGCGCGGTGCTCGGCCAGGTCGAGGTCGTCGTCGGCAACTACTACCACGCGTTCGATCCCCGGACGGTCGGCTCGTTCACCGGAGCCCTGCTCGAGGACTCGACGTTCGTCGTCTGCGACGAAGCACACATGCTCGAGCCCCGCGTTCGCGACCTGGTCAGCGACGGAGTCGCCGACCGCACCCTGCGGGACGCCGAAACCGAACTCTCGCGAGTCATCCAGCCGGTGACGTTCGAACGCGAGGGCCGTCGTGCGGAGGGGGGTGCACAGACCGCGGACGCGGACCTCGTGCGCGCCGAACTGAACGACAGCGACGTCACCTACGAGGAACTCAACCGGACCCTCGAGTTCGTCGGGGACCTCCGGGCGGAACTCGACCGACGAGTGACGGCCCACCTCGACCGGAACCACAGGGGGTGGCAGTCGAACCTGAACGACCTCGACGACGAGGAGATTCCCCTCCGCGATCCTGCCGTGCCGGCTGACGACGAGATTACGGAGTGGGCTCGTGAGGCCGGCTACGGCGACGCCGAGTGGGTCCGCGTCGAAGCCGTCGGCGCGGTCGTCGCCCGTATTTTGAACGAGGCCGAAGACGAAGAGCGGACGCGAGCCGCGCCGGCCGTCGGCCGCGTTTTGGGAGAGTGGTACCGCCGCGATCACACCGACTACTTCCGGGAGATCGAACTCGAGCGCACCTGGGACGACACCGAGCCAGCCGACTCCTGGCGGCGGGCCTACAACGCCCGGCTCGCCTTGCACAACTGCGTCCCCAGCGACGCCATCGGCGAGCGGCTCGCGGTCTTCGGCGGCGGCGTCCTGATGAGCGCGACCCTCGAGCCGATGGACGCCTTCGCCGAAGTGACGGGCCTGGACTACATCGACCGCGAGGAAGACCGTCCCGTCGTCGAACGGCGCTACGGCCTGCATTTCCCCGACGAAAATCGCGAGAGCTTCGCCGTCGCCGCGCCGAAGTTCACCTACGATAACCGCGGTCGGCCCGGATCGGAGAGCGAGGCGCGACGCGCATCGAGTGGAGCGGGCGACGATCGCTCGCGGAACCCGACCCGGACCCACTACGCCGACGCCCTCACAAAGATCGGCCGCCTTCCGGGAAACGTCCTCGTCGGGATGCCAAGCTACGCCGAGGCCGAGTGGGCTGCGGGCGTCCTCGAGGACCGCCTCGCGAAACCCGTCCTGCTTGACGCCTCGAGCGACGACGAAACGACCGAGTCGCTCAAAAGCGACTTCTTCGCGGGCGACGGGAAGGTGCTCGTGACGAGTCTGCGGGGAACGCTGACCGAAGGCGTCGATTACAGCGGCGACCGGCTCGCGGCCGCGGTCGTCTGTGGCGTCCCGATCGTCAACACCTCGAGTCCACGGACGAAGGCGGTTCGACGGGCCTACGACGACGCTTTCGGCGACGGCTTCGAGTACGCACTGACCATCCCGGCGGTCCGGAAGGCCCGCCAGGCAATCGGTCGCGTCATCCGCTCGCCCGAGGACGTCGGCGTTCGGGTCTTACTCGACGAACGCTACGCCCGCGAGAGCTGGGATTCGGTGCGGGAGTACCTGCCAGACGACGGCGAGTTCCAGGCCGTCAGCCCCGACATGCTCGAGATGGGGCTGGACCGGATTCGGCCGCGACTCGAGTCGTCCCACTCGTCGTAGGGTCGGGGCTCGAGGCGGCAGCGGCGCGGATCCGCAATCAGTCCCGCTCGGTCGTCCGTTCTCGAGTCAGATCGATTCGCCAGTCTTCGCTCGTCCCAACGGTAACCTTCGCGTGTTCGTTCCTCGAGCGAGCCGTCGTCTATCTCCTCTAAGTTACTTGTTTTCTGCTGCCTGGATTGCTTCGATACCGAACTGAACTACGTCCGGCGGGAGGTTACTGTTCTGAAGTTCTTCTATAGTATACCACTGCCATGATTCTGGTCCTTCTTCACCATCCTCCGGAGAAATATTACGGTTCGGAACAGTTGCGTAGTAGATGTGATCAATATGCTGGTGTCCAACGGTTCCTTCATTGATATTAATGTCGTAGAGCATTTGATGGCGTGGTTGGGGTAGTTTTCTACCCCCAGGTGAGGAAACTTCTTCAGTTTCGTCAATCAGTCTCGGTTCAAGCCCCATCTCTTCACGGACTTCGCGAAGGCCTGCTTCATGTGGGAGTTCGTCCCGGTCAACATGACCGCCAGGAGGAATCGTGATTCCGAGACTCTTGTGATTATGTAGCGCGGTAGCGCCGCGATTGACTACATAAATTGTTCCAGTGAAATGCCTAGTAGTTTCCATACTACTTACTGGTGAGGTTGTTGGGTAGTGTTATGTGTGTCATATTTTCGTTCTATCCATGATTTTCGTGTTCTCCGTACGGAACGACGAACAGTGACTCAACACCGTGGGCGTTGCCGGTCTCGAACTGGCCGTGATCGTATCTGCTCGACAGCGACGCGGGTCCGACATCAGCCCCGTTCGGTCGACCGCTCTCGAGTGGAGTTGGTTCCTGTGGCGTTCGTTCCCGTCACGTCCGATAGTGGCTCCGCTGGCGGTGACTGGTAGTCACCGTCGAGCAGACGGGCCTCGAGTCGCCGTTCGAACTCGTCTTCGCCGATCTCGCCGCGTTCGTACATCGCCTTTAGATCGGCGAACGGGTCGTCGGCGTCAGTTCGCGCATCGTCGGCTGCGGGGACTCCGCGTGTCTCGGGCCCGCCGCTTTCGGCCGGATCGTACGCGCCGGCGGATTCGATAGTACCGATTAGCGAAAGGTAGGCCGGCCAGAGGACGAGGGCTGCGAACGCCAACAGCGGGACGCCGGCGGCGAGCAGGGCGGGTGCCCACAACACTGCGGCGAGGGTCAGCCCCCAGCGGGGAATCTCGAACAACGCGGCCGCGACCAGCCAGAGACCGACCGTCCCAGTACCTGCACCAAGAAGCAGCCGTCCCACCATCCCGTCGGGCGTATATTCTTCGACGAGCGCGTGCCACCGGCCGAGCCGACCGCGCGACGACCGTCGATCGTTCATGCTGTTGGTGATGTAACACGACGGGATAATTCTACCGCCACGGATGGGGTGTTCGGGCCGCCTAACAGCCGCCAAAACTCGTTTGACCTATTGCAGCGGCTCGAGCGCTCGTCGCTCGCGAATCCGCTCTCTGATGACGCTGCTCGAGAGCAGTTCCTCCTCCTCGGGTTCGCGAGGTTCGGCGCGTTCGACCCGGCAGTCGACGCCCCACGACTCGAGCATGGCTTCGACTTCCTCGTCGCCATGGTGCTGATCGTAGCCCAGCACGAGCACGTCGGGGTCGATGGCCCGGACCGGCGCGGAGTAGTCGCTGGGATGGCCGACCCGGGCGTGGTCAACCATCTCGAGGGCGGCGACGACGTCGCGGCGCTGGTCGTCGGAAACGATCGGGTCGGGCTTGTGCGAGACGCTCTCGCTGTTGGCGACGACGACGTGGAGTTCGTCGCCGAACGCGGCGGCCTGCTCGAGGTAGTGGACGTGACCTGGATGGAGGACGTCGAAGGTTCCCTGGGCGACGACGCGGGTCGGTTCTTCGGTCCGGCCGTCGTCGGTATCGCTCTCGGCATCGTCGTCGCAGTTCATTTCGACCCCCGTATCGTGACGGTCCTGTTCGTCGCGGTCTCGGTATAGAGCGAGTACAGGAGCACCGCGAATCCGCCTGCGGTAAACGAACTCTGGATAGCGACCCCGAGGCCGACGCTGCCGCCGACGAGGTGGGCGAGGCCGGCGATGCCGGAGCCGGCGACGATGAAGCCGAAGCCGGCGGTGACCGCCCGCAGCGCTCGAGAGCCGGTTCGCCGGAACGCCCGGTAGGCGAGGGTCGCGACTGCGCCGCCCAGAACCAGAGTCGCGGCGTTTGCCGCCACGATGAGTGCCGTATATTCGTTCATGGATGTTCGAGGGGTTTGTCGGTCCGTCTCGTCCCGACGGTCCACCGTTTGCACACTTTAGTCGTCCCCCCGGTTCCCACTCGAGTGGAACTATCGGTGAACATGTTCGCGATGTCGAGCCGTCCGAAACGAAGGGGGTTGCCGTTCGTCGTTTGGACGTGGTCACTCGGACGTTGTGGCGTCGGCGACGAGCTCCCCACGATAGCGGCGATCGTCGAGCGGTTCGATCGCGAACGCGAGCGATTCGTAAAACGGCCGAACGTCGTCGTCGAACCGCGCGGTGAGCCGGCCTTCGCGCTCGAGGGCGTGGCGGATCAACCGGCGGCCGATCCCGTCGTTTCGGTGCCGCCGGCGGACGCCGATCGCGGAGACGTGAGCGCCCCGCTTGCCGTCGATGGGCTCGAGGACGATCGTCCCGAGGATTCGTTCGATGCGGTCGTGGTCGTGGTCGTTCCCGTCCGGGTCGTCGTTCCCGTCCCCGGCTTCGGACACGGCACACGCCCGTCGCCGATCGCCGGCGACGAACACGTCGTCGGCTTCGATCCGGGCCTCGACGTCGCCGGGCTCGAGCATAGCGGCGTCGAGGATGCGCCTGACCTCGAGGGCGTCCTCGAGACTGGCCGGGCGGACGAACGGCGGTTCTGCGATCCGGCGATCGCCAGGAGGGGCGTCCGTGGTCATGTCCGTGAGTGGGGGCTGTAGGCGCAAAGGTGTCCGGCTTTCGCACTGTCGGGGTACCGGTACCGTTCCGCCTCGTGCTCGCTGGAGGAACGAACCATTATTGCCTGTGCGCAAATATTGCGCCAACGGATGACTCGCAGTTCCGACGCCGACACCGTCTCGTTCGCCGACGTCGAGGCGGCCAGCGAGCGCCTCGACGACGACTCGGTGGTCAAACACACGCCGGTCGAACGGAGCACGTCACTGGACGACCTCACGGGCGGCGAGGTCCACCTCAAGATGGAACACCTCCAGTGGACTGGCTCGTTCAAGACCCGCGGTGCGTACAACAGGATCGCCCAGATCGTCGAAGCGGGCGAGACCGACCGCGTCGTCGCCGCCAGCGCCGGCAACCACGCACAAGGCGTCGCGCTCGCGGCGACGAAACTGGGTATCGACTCGACCATCGTCATGCCCCGCAGCGCCCCCCAGGCCAAGGTCGACGCCACCCGCGAGTACGGTGCGAACGTCGAACTCGTCGGCACTGACTTCCGCGAGGCGATGGCCCACGCCCGCGACCTCGCCGACGACGGCGGCGACGTGGAGTTCGTCCACGCCTACGACGACCCCGCGATCGTCGCCGGCCAGGGCACCCTCGGGCTCGAGATGTACGAGGACCTGCCGGAGGTCGATACGGTCGTCGTCCCGATCGGCGGCGGCGGGCTCATCTCGGGGATCGCGACCGCATTCGCCGAACTCTCCCCGGAGACTCGCGTCGTCGGCGTCCAGGCCTCGGACGCGGCGACGGTACCGGACAGCCTCCAGAAAGGGACGCCGGTCTCGCTCGAGTCGGTCGACACGATCGCGGACGGGATCGCTACGGGCGGGATTTCCGATCTCACTCTCTCGTTGATCGAGGACCACGTCGACGAGGTGGTGACGGTGACCGACGGCGAGATCGCACGGGCGATCCTGCTTCTGTTAGAACGTGCGAAACAGGTCGTCGAAGGCGCGGGTGCGGCCTCGGTCGCAGCTATCATCAGCGACCAGCTGGACGTCACCGGCGAGACGGTGATGCCGCTGCTCTGTGGTGGCAACCTGGATATGACGATGCTCCAGACGGTACTGGTTCACGCGATGAGTGACCGGGATCAGTTGCTCCGTCTGCGGGTACGGATCGACGATCAGGCTGGGCGGATGGAGGAGATTTCGGGCCTGATCGCCAAACACAACGCCAACATTCGCAACGTCCGCCACGATCGGTCGGCTCCGGAACTCGATGTCGGCGAGGCCCACCTCGTCTTCCAGATCGAGACCAGTGGTGCGGGCCAGTCCCGCGCGATTATCCGTTCGATCCGGGACAACGGGTACGAAGTCAAACACGTCAACGCCTGAAACTGTTAGTCGGAACGACCGGCGTCGTCTCGACTGCTGTCCGACAGTCCGACTGGTTCTGTCTCCGCTGTCGTTGTCGGTACCGGGCACCCGTGAGTCGCTTGCCCAACGACGCTACTGCCGTCCGCCTTTGATCAGCCGCAACACCGTCACCTCGTCGCTCTCGACGGGCTGGTCCTCCGGCACCGGACGACCGTCGACGAGGACGCTCACCTCGTGGGGACTGAGATCGACTTCCCCGAGCAGGTCGGCGTAGGTCGGGTCCGCTCTACGGTCCGTATCCAGCTTCTCGAGGTCGATCTCGTGGCTCCTTTCGCCCTTGACGTCGACGGTGACGCGCATAGGCGCAGTTACGGTGGCGCGGACTTGAGCGCGTCGCTCGCCGTCAGTTTCTAGCCCGATTCGGGCCCTGGCCCGCGCTCGCCCCCGCCGTCGCCCTCGTGGTCGTAATCGTGGTCGTGGTCGTCGAGACCAGCCCGTCGCCGACGCTCTCGAACGGTCCGTCGGTGGCCGTACAGCCCCCAGGCTAGCGCGCCGAGACCGAGCAGGAAGATCAGCAGGTTGAACAGCCCACCGATCCACGGCACCTGGGCGAGCAACGCACCCCCGACGAGGCCGACGACCAAAGCGAGCCACCGGTTCTCGACGCCGCCCACCGAGAGCAGCCACGCCGCGACGGCGAACCGCCCGTAGACGATCCCAACCCAGAGCACCAGCAGGAACGCGAACAGCCCGATCACCGCCAGCGGAATCCCGATCACCGTGATCATGGTGGCGATCAGGAGTATCGGAACGCCGATCAGGACGCCCACTCCGAGCAGCCCCGTCCGCACTGGATCGCTCGCGACCCGATCGGCGACGCCCGCTGAGAACCGCGGAAACAGCGCGAGCAACGCTGCGCCCAACAGCAGGTTCAACACGAGAGCGTACAGCGAGAACAGCCACGAGGCGAGCGGCTGGATCGTCGGCGCGATTTCTTCGCCGACGGCAAGCGTCGAGTCGCGTTCGATCTCGCCTGCGACCGCGTCGGTGTTGCCCTCGAGCGAGCCTCCGTACCGGAGATCGCCCTCGAGTGTGGCCGCCTCACCCAGTTGGATCGTCTCAGCGCCGATCGCCACGTTGTTCGAGACCGTCCCGTCGATCACGACGGTTCCGGCCCCGGCCGAGAGCGTGCCGCCGACGGTCGCCCCGTCGAGAATCTCGAGGCTGCCGGTCGCGGCCTCGACGTTGCCGTCCACGTCGCCACCGATCGTCACGCTCCCGCCGGCAGCCTCGACGTCCCCGCCGACCTCGCCGTCGATCCGGACGTCACCTGCGACGGCGTTTACGTCCCCGGTGACGGTCCCCTCGACGATGACCGTCCCCGCGAACGCCTCGAGGTCGTCGACGGTCTCGCCCTCCTCGACGACGACCGTTGCGCCCGCCTGTGGGCCCATCTGGGCGGCGGTTGCGGTGGTCGCGGCCGTCGCCGGCATCACACAGAGCAGCAGTGCGAGTACCACGACGGTGATCGTCCCCGTCCGCGATCTCGACGGTAGTTGTTCGAACGACATGTTCGCACCTACCTCGAGCAGTTACAAATTACTGTGTGGGGTCACACGAGCGTCGCGACGTTGGGAGTTGGCGGCGAACGGTCGACGGCGGCCTTCGGTCGATTTATTTCCGGGCCGCGCGTTGAGCCGGTATGAGCGAGGCCGACGCCGAGGCGGCGGAGCCGACACCCGGCAAGACCGAAGTCTGGATCGAGAAGTACCGGCCGGAACGGCTCGACGATATCAAGGGCCACGAGAACATCGTGCCGCGGCTCACGCGGTACGTCGAGCAGGACGACCTGCCCCACCTCATGTTCGCGGGGCCGGCGGGTACCGGCAAGACGACCGCAGCACAAGCCATCGCCCGCGAGGTCTACGAGGACGACTGGCAGGAAAACTTCCTCGAGTTGAACGCCTCCGACCAGCGCGGAATCGACGTCGTCCGTGATCGGATCAAGGACTTCGCGCGCTCGTCGTTCGGCGGCTACGACCACCGTATCATCTTCTTAGACGAGGCCGACGCGCTGACCAGCGACGCCCAGTCCGCCCTGCGTCGCACGATGGAGCAGTTCTCGAGCAACACTCGGTTTATCCTCTCGTGTAACTACTCGAGCCAGATCATCGATCCCATCCAGTCGCGGTGTGCGGTCTTTCGCTTTACCGAGTTGACGGACGACGCGATCGAAGCGCAGGTCCGTGAGATCGCCACCGAAGAGGGGATCGAGCTCACCGACGACGGCGTCGACGCCCTGGTCTACGCGGCCGACGGCGACATGCGAAAGGGGATCAACGGTCTCCAGGCTGCGGCCGTGATGGGCGAGACCGTCGACGAGGACACGGTCTTCGCGATCACCTCGACTGCCCGGCCCGAGGAGGTCGAGGAGATGGTCGACCACGCCATCGACGGGGACTTCACCGCCGCGCGAGCCGCCCTGGAGGACCTGCTGATGGACCGCGGACTCGCCGGCGGCGACGTCATCGACCAGCTCCACCGGTCGGCCTGGGAGTTCGACATCCCCGAGCAGGCGACCGTGCGCCTGCTCGAGCGACTGGGTGAAGTCGATTACCGGATTACGGAAGGGGCGAACGAACGGCTGCAACTCGAGGCGATGCTGGCGTCGCTGGCGCTGGAAAACCCCGACGAGGGGCTCGATTCGTAGGACGCTCCCGCTTGGAGCTTCGGTTTCGGTTCCGACCGTTTCGACAGGAAAGAGTGACTGGCGAAGTGGTCACCGACTCGGAGTTTGTATCCGGGATGGTTCTTCAACCGATCGAGAAGGTGGCCTGGAAACTCCCCAATGTCGTCTCACTCGTTGGGAATCCGTTCGTCGTCCTGTCGTTCGAACTGTGCTCGCCTCTCACCCACGTCTCCGTCGGGACGATCTCGTGAGCCACCGTTCAGCCATCACTCCTCGCTGTCGTCCTCGATACCGAGTCGGTCCCTCGCTTCCGCGACCGACATCGTTCGTCCCGCTGTACGTCCGGATAGCTCCGATCGGTCAGTATTCGGACAGAACTGTATCGAGGACAGATTCGGAATTCCGATGGAGTCACAATTGGTGGCGACCGGAGTCTCGAGTGCTCTTCTCACCGATCAGGCCAGATCGAGCGCGTCGACCCCGCGGAACGCGAAGGCCGTGCCGTCCTCGTCCTCCGCGACGCCGACATCCCAGCCGTGATCCGCGGCGATCTCTTCGACGAGATCGAGCTGGAGGCCGGCACCGTCGGCACCGTCGAGTCGACCCGGCGTCGGCGCTTCCTGACGGCCCTCCGGTCCGTCCTCGTTTGCGGGCCGATCGCCGGCGACGTAGAAGCCGTCGTCGGTCGCGCCGACGGTGACGGTGATCGGCTCCGACTCGGCGTCGCCGGCGACCTCCGCGTCGACCGCCGTCTCGAGCACGTACTCGAATAGCTCCCGCAGTCGCTCGCGGTCGGCCTCGAGAACGAGATCGCTTTCGGTGACCAGTTGGGCGTCGCCCGTGTCGACGGTCGCCCAGGCACGTCTCGCCACGTCGCTGACGGCGACGGGCTCGGCCGCCTCCGTATCGGCGACCGTCTCGAGGGCGGTGACTCCCTCCGCGAGCCGGTCGTGTGCGTCGGCGATCGTCCGGAAGTGCTCCTTTTCGCCGGTCTCTTCGGCGAGTTCGAGGTAGCTCCGGGCGACGGTCAGCGACGGGTCGACCTCCTCCCCGAGGAGATCGGTGATCGTCTCGAGGCGGTGGGTCGCGGCGGCGTGCTCGAGTTCGCGGCGCTTGCGTTCGGTCACGTCGTCGTAGACGAGCAGGCCGGTCTCCGTCAGGAGCTGGCCGCCGTCCTCGGTTTCGTCGTCACTGCTTCCCTCCTCGACGACCGTCTCGAGGGGAACCGCCGTCAGCACGAAGTCCTGGACGCCCTCGACGGTCTCCCGGCGGTGGATCAACAGCTGTCGGTCGCCCGATCGCAGCGCCGCCGACAGCGTCTCGGCCCGCTCCTCGAGCCCATCGGGGACGGTGTACTCGGCGATCGGCTCGCCGATCAGCGCGTTCGGATCGGCGTCGAACGTTTCGGCGAAGGCCGCGTTGACGGCCCGGATCACTGCCTGACCGTCCTCGAGTTCGTACCTGACTACGGGATCGGGGACGTTCTCGAACACCCGCTGGAGGCGATCGCGTTCGGCCTCGAGTCGCGTGCAGGCGTCGGCCAGTACGTCGCGTTCGGCTTCCAGTCGCTCCTGTTCCCGACGGACGCGGTCGCGTTCGTTGATCAGCCCTCGCTCGCCCCAGTTGCGCTCGAGGATCGTGGCGGCGTACTCACACAGCGACTCGAGAATCTCGAGGTCTGATTCGTCGCTCGACTGGGCGTACCGATCGGTTTCGACGGCCCCACCGTCGCTCGCGGCTGGGCGTTTCGCCCTCTCGGCTGCGTCACCGGGCGAGTCCACGACCACCTGCAACACACCGACGTCGCCGACCGGCACGCTGTACAGCGACCGAGCGTTCTCGCTGGGTCGCTCGAGTACGTCGTGGAGACCGAGATCGATTCTGACGGCGGAGTCGTTCCGGAACGCACGCCCGAACGGGCTTCGGACCGGCGTCTCGCCGATCGTCTCCTCCGGGATCGCCGGCGCGGTCGCCCGCGGCACGAGGTCGCCGAACTTGACCGTCGCGATCCAGCAGTACTCGTAGCCGAGTACCTCGACTACCTCTTCGATTAGTTGCTCGAAGAGTCGTTCACGGTCCCGACACTCGGCGATTCGCGCCGCGGCCTCGAGGACTGCAGTAGTCGCGCCGCTCGTTTCGCCGTCCCCGGACTCGTCGTCGCCGTCGGCTTCGCCGGTGTCGGCTGTATCCGGTGGGTCGGGGGCGTCCATCCCCGGCGGCGCGTTCGGTCGTTCCTCGAGCCGTCCGGCTCTTTCTCCGTCACCGTCGGCCGGGTCTGACGGGGGTGGGGCCACGCTTTCCCCGGTCGCTCGTTGGGTATCGGTTCTGGTCCCGGTCTGCATCCCGGTCGCTCGTTGGGTATCGGTTCTGGTCCCGGTCTGCATCCCGGTCGCGACGGCGTGACACGCCTTCTCTACCTCGTCGGCCAGGTGGCAGATCGCGTCGTCGGTCCCGCGACGGACGTAACCGTCGACGCCGCCGGCCGCCCGTGCGATCGTCGAGCTGTACGCGTCGTCGGTGAAAACCACGAGCGGCGTCTCGACGCAGGCGTCGGCCACCTCGAGCAGGTCGACGGCGCTTGCCGGTCCGAACCCGGGATTGTCGTTCCCTCGGCGGTCTTCTGCTCGTTCGGCGAACACGACACAGTCGGCTTCCGGCGCGAGTTCGCGGAGCCGCTCGGGGGTTCCGATCGGGTGGACCGTCGGTTCCCGGCTGGCTTCCGTCTCGTCGGTCGTCTCGACGAGCCGTCGTTCGAGTGCCGCTGCTCCCTCGCGGGCCGCCGTTTCGGTCGTGGCCGCGTAGAGGAGTGTTCGGGGGCGGGGACGCGGACGCGGTGACGAGTGTGCCATCGATGACTTCCCAATTGATCGTCTATAGTACTGTCCGTCAGACCGGGGTAAAGGTTCTCTGGCCGCGTCCGACGATTATTTCTACCTGATCTGGATACTATCATTTCTCCACAGAGAGAAATTTGAACTGAGGCCCGGAAAAACATGCATCTGAGACGACGCCGGCTCACTCGAGAGGAGTGGGACCCGTCGACGCGGGCGCTGTCTCCGGACGGCCCTACTTCGAAATGCCTGCGAGACGGCCCCGGCGTCGGCCTGTTTGCGGTTCCACTCCGCCCGTCCGCAACGCCGAGACCGACGTTCTCCACGTGTGAACGTTGCGGAACTGTTTTAGGCGCTGGCTGGTCAACACACGTACAATGAGCGAACTGGCGGACGAGTACCGCCTCGAGTACTTCGAGGAGGAAGGATTTACGCGCAAGGAGTGTCCTACGTGTGGGAACCACTTCTGGACGCGCGACGAAACCCGGGAGACCTGTGGTGAGCCGCCGTGCGAGGAGTACGACTTCATCGGGAACCCCGGTTTCGACGAGGAGTACAGCCTCGAAGAGATGCGGGAGGCATTTCTCTCGTTTTTCGAGGATCACGACCACGACCGGATCGACCCCTACCCCGTCGCGGCCAACCGGTGGCGCGACGACGTCTTGCTGACCCAGGCGTCGATCTACGACTTCCAGCCGCTGGTCACCAGCGGCGAGACGCCCCCGCCGGCCAACCCGCTTACCGTGAGCCAGCCCTGTATCCGGATGCAAGACATCGACAACGTCGGCAAGACGGGCCGACACACGATGGCCTTCGAGATGATGGCCCACCACGCGTTCAACGCCCGCGAGGACGCCGACGCCGAGTACGCCTACGAGGGCGAGGTCTACTGGAAGGACCGCACCGTCGAACTCTGTGATACGTTGCTCGAGGAGATGGGTGCCGACATCGCGGACGTCACCTACATCGAGGACCCCTGGGTCGGCGGCGGCAACGCCGGCCCCGCGATCGAGGTCATCTACAAGGGCCTCGAACTCGCGACGCTCGTGTTCATGTGTATGGAGCAAGACCCCGACGGCGAGTACGAACTCAAAGACGGGAACACCTACTCCTACATGGACACCTACGTCGTCGACACCGGCTACGGCCTCGAGCGGTGGACCTGGATGAGCCAGGGGACGCCGACGGTCTACGAGGCGATCTATCCCGAGATGATCGACTTCCTCAAGGACAACGCGGGGATCGACCACACCGAAGAGGAAGCCGACCTCGTCGCCCGTGCCGCCCGGCTCTCCGGCAACCTGGACATCGACGACGTCGACGATGTCGAGGCCGCCCGCGACGACATCGCCGACCAACTCGGCGTCTCCACCGCGGAGCTTCGCGACCTCGTCGAACCCCTCGAGGACGTCTATGCTATCGCCGACCACTGCCGGACTCTCGCGTACATGCTCGGGGACGGGATCGTTCCCTCGAACGTCGGGACCGGCTATCTCGCCCGGATGGTCCTCCGGCGGACGAAACGGCTCTGTGACAACGTCGGCGTCGACGCGCCGCTGGACGAACTCGTCGACATGCAGGCCGAGCGCCTGGGGTACGAGAACCGCGACACCGTCCGGGATATCGTTCGCACCGAGGTCGAGAAGTACCGCGAGACCCTCGAGCGCGGTGGCCGTCGCGTCGAGAGCCTCGCCGAGGAGTACGCCGAGAAAGGCGAACCGATTCCCCGGGCGGAGCTGATCGAACTCTACGACTCCCACGGCATCCAGCCCGACATGGTCGAAGAGATCGCCGCGGAGGCCGGTGCCGATGTCGATGTACCGGACGACTTCTACAGCCTGGTCGCGGATCGCCACGACACGTCCGAGGCCGTCGAGGAGATGACCGAGGACGAAGACGCGCGGTTCGGGGATCTCCCGGAAACGGAGAAGCTCTACTACGACGATCAACAGCGCACCCAGTTCGAGGCGGTCGTGCTCGATGTCTTCGAGCGTGAGGAGGGCTACGACGTCGTCCTCGACCAGACGATGTTCTACCCCGAAGGCGGTGGCCAGCCCGCCGACACCGGGACGCTCTCGACGGACGATACCACGGTCGAGGTAACGGATGTCCAGATCGAGGACGACGTTATCCTCCACCGGACCGACGAAGACCCCGGCAAGGGTGAGTTCGTCAACGGACAGGTCGACGCTGCCCGTCGCCGCCAGCTTATGAGACACCACACGGCGACCCACGTCGTCATCCACGCCGCTCGTGAGGTACTCGGCGATCACGTCCGTCAGGCCGGCGCACAGAAGGGTGTCGACTCCTCGCGGATCGATCTGCGCCACTACGAGCGGCTCACCCGTACAGACATCAAAGAGATCGAGCGGGTCGCAAACGAGATCGTGATGGAAAACACTGCAGTCACCCAGGAGTGGCCCGATCGCCACGAGGCCGAAGCCGAACACGGCTTCGACCTCTATCAGGGGGGTATCCCGCCGGGCGAACAGATCCGGCTCATCCACGTCGACGAAGACGTCCAGGCCTGTGGCGGTACTCACGTCGCTCGTACCGGCGACATCGGCTCGATCAAAGTCCTCTCGACCGAACGCGTCCAGGACGGCGTCGAGCGTATTACGTTCGCCGCCGGTGGGGCCGCTCTCGAGGCGACCCAGGACAAAGAGGACGCCCTCTACGAGGCCGCCGATATCCTCGATGTCTCGCCGCCAGCGGTCCCCGAGACGGCCGAACGATTCTTCGAGGAGTGGAAGGACCGTGGCAAGCGTATCGAGGACCTCAAAGAACAGCTTGCGGAAGCCAGGGCCGGCGGCGGTGGCGACGCATCGGAAGTCGAACTCGACGGCACGACGGCCGTCGTCGACCGGATCGATGCGGACATGGACGAACTCCGTGCGACGGCAAACGCCATCAGCGAGGACGGGAAGATCGCCGTCATCGGTAGCGGTCTGAGCGGTGCCCAGTTCGTCGTCTCCGTTCCCGACGGCGTCGGCGTCAACGCCGGCGAAGTAGTCGGCGAACTCGCCGCCAAGGTCGGCGGCGGCGGCGGTGGTCCACCGGACTTCGCACAGGGTGGCGGACCGGACGTCGAAGCGCTGGACGACGCCCTCGAGGACGCGCCTGCCGTCCTGCAGAACGTACTGAACGCCTGAGGACGCCTCGGGCGCTGGGTTCCGACGTTGCGCTTCCGAACGGATGTCCGAAGCCGTGTCCGTTTTTGGCTGAATCGAAACCGTTCGAGGCCGGGGTCTTGCTACACACCAGTACCGTCGGTTGACCCCTGATTGATTTCTCTATACCATGTGTGGAATTTTGCAAAGCGTTATATGGGAGTATGACACATGTCCACAAGAATCATGGAGAGACGGCATTTCATCACAGCTGCTGGTGGGACGGCTGCGACCGGATTGCTAGCCGGGTGCCTCGGTGACGAAAACGGTGACGGCGACGATGGCACAGAACCGGCAAACGGCGACGACTTCCCGACGGATTCGCTGACGTGGATGATCCCGTGGGGTGAGGGCGGCGGAACGGACACCTACGCACGTCAGATGGCTCCCCACATGGAGGAGCCGCTCGGTCAATCGATCGAAATCGACAACCGCGAGGGGGCCGGCAGCATGCTCGGCAGCGAGTGGTTAGTCCAGCAGGATTCCGACGGGTACACGTTCGGAACGGTCAATCCGCCGGGATGGAGCTTCACCTGGCGAGCCCAGGAGGTCGACGGCTGGCATCCCGACGACCTCGAGCCGATCGCCCATTCGGGCATTTTCGGCTACACGCTGATCGTCAACGACCAGTACGACATCGAATCGTTCGACGAGCTCCGGGACGCCTACGCCGACGGTGAGATCAGCGGGTTCGGGTACCAGGGAGCCGGCAGCGACAGCCACCTGACGACGTTGATACTGCAGGAAGAGTACGGGCTGGAGTACGATACCGCGGTGCCGTACGACGGCGGCGGCCCGACGATGGAAGCGGTCATCTCCGACGAGGTAGCCGCTGGCTTCGCGACGAATACCTCGGCGGTCGCCGCGGAGGAGTCCGGCGAGGCCAGCGCCGTCGTGAACCTCATGGACATCGACCTCGACGACGTGTTCCCGGGGATCGACCCCATCACCGACTACGGGGACAGCCTCGCTTGGATCACGGAGTTCTACCAGGTACAGGTCGCGCCGCCGGACACCCCAGCAGACGTCCGCGAGACTCTCTCGGACGCGGTACGTCACGCCTGCGAGCACGAGGACACCCAGGAGTGGTCCGAGGAGACCGGCAATATCGTCGAATACGGCGATATGGACGACGCCGCGGACCAGTACGTCGGCAGCGTCGACGAGATCGAACAACAGGTCGACGACGTCATCGGCGGCTTCGACGAATTCCAAGAAATGGTCGAAGCGGAAGACTGAAACCTGTTGACTTCTCTCTCACGAGAGAGCGGAACGCGCTTCCGGGAGGAGTCTCGAGTACATCCTCCCGGGGGAGAAGGTCGCTACTATGGAACGGAACCAGTCTACGATAGATTCGATACGCCGTCGTCTTCGTGTCGCGTTCGACGTCGTTCTCGACGTCGGTGAGAGAGTGCTTCGCGAGCGACCGACCATGGAGCACGTGCTGTTGCTGTCGTTCCTGTTCGTCGGCCTCTACATGTATCGGGGTGCCGGCGAGTTCGCGCCGGCCGCACAGACGTTCCCGCGGCTGATGGCCGGCGGAACGATCCTCCTCTCCGTGCTGTTGCTCGCGCGTAACTACCTCCGGATCGCCGGCCCACTGGTCGGTGCGGTTCTGGGTGTGTACCTCCTGTACGGCGGCATGACGACGTACACGGGAGAGGGCGAGTTCACGGCACAGTTGATCGGCGGATTCGTACTGCTCGCTGTGGCGCTCGTCTTTCGCGAGCGTTTCGGCGCTGCGGTCGAATCGTTCGTCGCGGAATCCGTGCAGGTGATGGGCGACGACGGCACACCGGTCGACGAATCGACGGCGGAGGGTGACGGTCCCGACGCCGCTGGAACTGACCCGACGGACCCAGCCACGGACGAACTCGAGTCCGAGCCGACCCCCACGGCCGAGGAGCCCAAACGCGGCGAGCGGGTCGAACACCTCGAGGCGGACGAATCGGCCGAGACGGCGGCGTCCGACGTAGACACCGATGTCGACCAGCCCGACGCGACGGACGACGAGACCGACTCGGAGGCGATGTACACCTACGACATCGACGATCCGCGTGGCCCTGTCGTCACGGCCCTGCTCTGTGTCGGGTACATGGGGCTGACGTTCACGATCGGGATGCTGTACGCGACGCCGATCTTCGTCGCCGCGTGGGCCCTGTGGGCCAGGATGGACGCGGCCAGGGGCGGAGCACTCGTCGTCCTCAGCTTCGCCGTCGCGTACGCCTTCTACGACCTCATCCAGGACGACATCGCCGTCGGGTGGCTCACCGGCTGGGAGTTGCCACCGCCCGACGAGTTGCTCGAGCTACTCGGGCTCTCGGCCCACGCGGCTGACGCTCTGGGAATCGCGGTGAGAGCGGCGGTGATCGTCCTGTGACGGTCGAATCGTTCTTCGGGGCGGTCGAATCGCTGCTGGTGCTGGAAACGATGCTGTGGTTGCTCGCGGGCGTCCTCGTCGGCATCGTCATCGGCGCGTTGCCCGGTCTCGGGCCGCCGCTAGGGATGGCGATCATCCTGCCGTTGACGTTGCCGCTGGGGGAGATCAACGCGATCATCCTGCTGGTCGGCGTCTACAGCGGCTCGATGTACGGCGGCTCGATCGCCGCCGTGTTGATCAACACGCCGGGGGTGTCGTCGTCAGCGGCGACGATGTTCGACGGCTATCCGATGTCGAAACAGGGGCGAGCAGCCACGGCGCTGTCGATCTCGGCGACGGCGTCGGCGATCGGCGGTCTGTTCACGATCACGGCGCTGATCCTGTTTTCGCCCGCGCTGATCGAGATGGTCCTCGCCGTCGGGACGCCGGAACGGTTCCTCGTCGCGATTCTCGGATTGGCGATGATCACGGTGGTCACTCGCGGATCGATGGCGAAGGGACTGCTCGCCGGCGTCGCCGGGTTGCTGGTCACGACCGTCGGCATCGCCCCGATGTCGCTCGACCAGCGCTACGCCGACACGATGTATCTCTACGACGGGATCGACTTCGTCGCCGTCCTCATCGGCCTGTTTGCGATCGCGGAGATGATGAAACTCGCTGGCCAGAAAGGCGGTATCGCGGACGCCGACGTCACGATCAGCTGGGACGGGGTGGCCGAGGGCGTCAGGACGACGCTCAAACACCCGATTACGCTGTTCAAGTCCGCTAACATCGGGATGATCGTTGGCGCGATCCCCGGTGCGGGCGCGACGGTCTCGAACTTCGTCGCCTACTCCGAGGCGGTCCGTTCCTCCGACGATCCCGACTCGTTTGGCTCCGGAAACGAGGTCGGCGTCATCGCTTCCGAGTCCTCGAACAACGGCACCGTCGCAGGATCGCTCGTGCCCGCGATTTCGTTTGGCATTCCGGGCAGTTCCTCGACTGCCGTCCTGATCGGCGGCCTGCTCATGCACGGCCTCCAGCCCGGTCCGAGCATGTTCCAGCCGGAAGGCGAACTCCAGCTTACGTACGCGATGTTGCTCGCGTTGCTCGTCGGTAACGTCGTGATCATCGTCTTCGGGCTCTCGATGGTGACGCAGCTGGGGTACCTGACGAAGCTCGATACCGACTACATCATTCCGATGGTCGTCGTCCTCTCGTTCCTCGGGACCTACGCGCTCCGGATCAACCCGATCGACATCCTGACCGTGATCGTCTTCGGCATCGTCGGCTTCTACATGGTGCGGTACAACTACTCGGTGATCGCGTTCGTTCTCGGGGTGGTCCTGGGCGATATCGCGGAGGAGAACCTCTATACCGCGCTCCAGCTCTCCGACGGCTCCTTTATGATCTTCGTCAACCCCTTCGAGTACGGTCACTGGCTCGCGCCGATTCTGACGTTCCTGATCGTCGCGATCCTGTTCGGGCCGTTCGTGAAACGGTGGGTTACGACCCGACTCGAGGCGTCGTCCTGAGCGTGGCTATTTTTAAGCAGCGAGAGAATGGCGGCGTTGACGCCGTCATCAGAAATCACAGGTTTCTGATTGCCCGCCAGACGTAGTCCGACGACCGGGCGTGAATCGCGTCACTCGACTCCACAATCCCGAGAAAGCCCGCCTTCCACCCGACCGCAACACGCTATTCGTGTCCCATTCGTGTCTGTCCATTCGGACGGCGTTTCGTGCTTGCAGCGGATGTAGTGTGGCCAACTCCGGCTGTCAGAGCCCGTCGATTGCCGCTTCCATCGCGTCGAGCTGTTCGTCCATCTCGTCCCAGTCCCCGTCGTCCGCTGCTTCGACGGCTTGCTGGAAGTGTCCGATCGCATCGCTGAGCGCCGTCGCCTCCGCGTTCAGTTCGATGACGTCTGCCTCCATGTGAGCCGGCACGTCAGGGTCGGCTTCCAGCTCGTCGAACTGGTCGGCGACGTCTTCGAACTCGCTTTTGGCGTCCGTGACGTGCGTGTCGGCTTTGTCGAACTCTTCCTCCTCGAGCGCCTCGAGTCCCGCCTCGAAAGCCTGCAACCCTCTTGCCATCCCCTCGAGTGCACTGACGATCTCCTCGAGCACGTCCAGCTCGTCGTCGGCCGTCTCGAGTTTGTCCACGCTCACGAGAAGGTCGACGCGGTCTTGAATGGCATCGTGGTCTTCGTCGATCTCCGCTAGGGTGTCGATCAGGCTCGAAAGAGCGTCGTTAGCGGTTTCGAGGGCTTGCTGGCCGTCTTCGGCTGCCTCGATAGCTTCGTCGTGTTGGTCCGCCGCGAGACGGGCGTCGAACACGTCGAGAGCGTTCATCGCGTCGATCAGTGCTTCGGAGAAGCGGGCTGCATCCCGCTGGAACTCGACGAGATCGAGTCCAAGCTCGATCGCATCCTGGAGTTCGTCGTCTTCGGCTCCATCCTCGGCCGCGATCAAGAGCGCTTCCGCTTCGTCGGCCCGCTCTCTAACGCCGCTTATCTCCGCCTGGTCCGGGAGTTCCTCTTCCTCGAGTTCGTCGAACTCACCGATGACCTGGAAGTTCTCGTCGAGTAGCTCGAACGCCTCGTCGACGTCTGCTGTTTCCTCCGCTCCGAGACAGCCCGCAACCACGCCGGTCCCAGCGGCCGTAGCAGCAACCGCCCCCCGTCGGATGACCTCACGCCGTGTGTGCATGCTCGACCGAGTGAACTGGAATCAATTACTTCTTTTTGCCGTTTCTATCATGTAGGAACGAGTGCCCGGAGATAAGAGGCTTCGTACTGAACGCCCTCGGGCGTCGGTGGCTTTTCGACGAGGTCCGGACCTCGAGCCCGAAACACGAACCACAAAAAACGTATACGATCCATTTGATGGCGAGCGTATGAGTCGTCCGATCGTCTCCCGACCCTATCTCGGCGCGTGGCTCGTCCTCCTCTGGTCGGCCGCCGTCGGCTACAGCTCCTACGTCAGTTTTCTTGGGCTCTCGTTCAACCCACTCGAGTGGAGCCCCGACGACCGTCTCGGCGTCAACTACTACGTCTACCACTACTCCGCCGAGGCGTTGCTGGCCGGTGAGGACTTCTATACGGCGACTCCACCCGGCTTCGGTGACCACTTTACCTATCTATACCCTCCGATCACGATCCTCACCTGGGTGCCGTTCACCGCGCTCGATTCCTTCCACGGCTTCCTGTTGTTGACCGCGATCACGATCGCGGTCTCGGCCGCCTCGGCTGTCGCTATCGTCCGCTATATCGAACGCTGGGACCTGACGCTCGGCTGGCTCGACGTCGGGGCGATCTTCGTGTTTTTCCTCGGCGTTCACTCGACGGGGACGCTCAACTTCGGCAACATCAATCTCCTGCTTGCCGCCGGAATCGTCTTCGGCTTTTTCGCGCTCGATCGCGGCCGAGAGATCACCGCTGGCGTCCTCTTCGGCGCGGTCGCGTTGATGAAGGTGTTCCCGGCGCTGGTCGGCCTCTACCTGCTTCGGGTACGCTCGTGGGCCGCTATCGCAGGTGCGACGGCGACCGGTCTGGGAGGGTTGGCCGCCTCCGCGCTCGTCTTCGGTCCCGACACGCTCTACCGCTTTTTCTTCGAAATCCTGCTTCCGCGTAGCGACACGGCCGACTTCGTCGGCGGCTACGCCCCCGACGACACCTACTACGTGACGATCCAGCGGCCGCTCTCTCATCTCATCTGGAACGTCTACCCCGACGCGCCGGCTGCCGTCCTCCCGGTCGCGGCCGCGCTCGTGCTCGGTGCCGTCCTCGCGTACTGTTTCCTCCGACTCGAGACTCGGACCGACCACCTCGTGGCGATCCACGCGACGCTGACGGCGACTGTCATCTTCATGTCCTCGCTGCGGTTCTACCTGGCGCTCGTGTTTTTCTCGTGGGTATCGCTGCTGTACGTCTGGCACGACGAGCCCGACGACCAGCGCCGAGGCCAGGGGGTCGTCCTCGGTATCGGGCTGCTCGCGGTCGCTTACCTCTGGTATGGATCGCTGATCTGGTCGTACTGGCCGCTCGTCGTCGCCTTCTTCACGGCCGGGATCGCGTTGCTGTACGTCTGGTTCGAGGACGCCGTTCCCACACTGTTCGTCGTCGGCGGGCTCGTCGCGAGCATCACGAACCGTCCGTCCTCGATGGTCGCTCAGGTCGAGGGCTACCCCGGCCCGCTCCCGACGATCCTCGAGCCGATCGTCGCCGTCGGCACGCTCCAGTTGTACGGACTGTTGCTCATGCTCGGAGCCTGTCTGCTCTACAAGTACCGCCAGGGGGTCGGCGTCGCCGATGTCCGTGCCGCTGGGCGGACGATCCGTCACGACCTCGAGACCGGGGCGAAGACGGTGCGGGCGCGGTTCGAGTAACGGACTCGTAACGACGAGCGGCGATCGAAACCGTCGCTTTTCTCCCCGCCGCGCCCGTCGGGACGGGTATGCCGACCGCATCGAACGGCGACGTTTCCCTGTTCTACGAACGCGACGGCGACGGCGACGGCGACGAGACCGTCGTCTTCGTCCCCGAGGCCGGCCTCGGCGGCTGGTCGTGGGGGTGGCAACACGCCGCCCTGACCGGTCCCTTCGAGGCCGTCGTCTGGGACCTTCGCGGAACCGGCCGCTCGGACGCCCCGCCCGGCCCCTACGACCTCGAGACGCTGGCTGCCGACTTAGAGGCCGTTCTCGCCGACTGCGGCGTTCGGACGGCCCACGTCGTCGGGCTCGGTCTCGGTGGCACGATCGCGCTGGCGGCCGCCCGTGACTCGAGTTCGAGTTCGAGTTCGAGTTCGAGTCGCATCGAAACCCTATCGCTCGTCGGGACCGCTCCACGCGGGTCGGCGTTCGACCTCGAGTCGCTGTTTGCCCCTCCTGACGACCGAGACGCGCTGCGAAACACGCTCGAGACGACTCTCTCGGCGGAGTTCCGCGAGAAACAGCCGGACGTGATAGACGGCGTCGTCGACTGGCGTGTCGACGGCGACGCCGACCGCGACGGCTGGGACGCACAGGTCGCCGCGCTCGAGGGGTTCGACGCGAGCGAGTGGCTCGTCGAGGTGACCCAGCCCGCGCAGGTGCTCCACGGGACCGACGACGGCCTCGTTCCCGCCGACGCCGGCCGCGACCTCGCACGGGGACTCCCGCGGGGCGAGTTCGTCCCGCTTGAGGGGGCAGGCCATCTCGCGACGATCGAACGATCCCGGACGGTCAACGACCTGCTCGCGGGCTTTCTCGAAGCGCACGCGGAGTTGGACCGCGAGAACTGAGTCGGGGGTGAAACGGGCGTCACCAGTTGCGGCAACGTCGGCACGTCCCCGAAGGCCTATTTTCGTCCAGCACCCAGGGAGTCCCAATGGATCGACTGCGTATTGCCGTCCTGAACGCGGCACATCGGGACGAGAACACGACGCGGAACTTCCGGCGCGAACTCGACGCGTCCCTCTCCGAGTTCGACGTTACCGACGGCGAGGTCCCTAGCGGCTACGACTACGACGGTGCGGTCGTCACCGGATCGCGCTCCTCGGTCTACTGGGACGAGGAGTGGATCGACGCCACCAAAGGCTGGGTCAGCGAAGCGATCGACCGCGGCGTTCCGTTTCTCGGGGTCTGTTGGGGGCACCAGCTGCTGGCCGACGTGTTAGGTGGCACCGTCGAGGACATGGGTGCCTACGAGGTCGGCTACAGTCACATCGAGCGAACCGCCGACTCGCGGCTGTTCGACGGCGTTCCCGAGGAGTTCCTCGCTTTCACCAGTCACTCCGACGAGGTCTCGGATCTCCCACCCGGAGCCGACCCCCTCGCCGAGAACGAGTACTCGAACCACGGCTTCCGGAAAGACCACGTCTTCGGTGTCCAGTTTCACCCCGAGTACGACTCGAAGACCGCACGAGAGCTAGTCCACCGGAAGGAACTCTCCGACGAGCGGCTCGAGTCCATTCTCGCCGAAATCACCCAGGAAAACTACCGCCGGGCCTGCCCAGCGAAACTCGTCTTCGCCAACTTCCTCGGGTACGTCCGTGAGGTTCGAACCGGTTCGGAGTCGGCGGCGAACGCTGCCGGCTCGACGCTCGAGGCCGACGCCGGAACGGAAGCGTCTCGCTCGGATTGACGCGTCGGACGGAGGACGTATCCGTCACGCACGGTTCGCGTTCAATTCTGTACGTGATCCAGGACGCCGTCCGTCTCCGCTGGAACCGGTTCCGGATCGCTTCCCGCGGCCGCGGCGGCGTCGGGATCTTTGAGCAGGTGGCCCGTCGTCAGGCAGGCGACGCGCTCGTCGTCGTCGACGATTCCCTCGGCGCGCAGCTTCCGGAGGCCGGCGACGGAGGCCGCGGAGGCGGGTTCGACGCCGACGCCCTCACTGGCGAGATCACGCTGGGCCTCGGTGATCGCCGCGTCGGAGACGGCGACGGCAGTGCCGCCGGTTTCCCGGATTCCCGGCAGGGCCTTCGGCGCGTTGACCGGGTTCCCGATCCGGATCGCGGTCGCGCGGGTCTCGACGTCGTCCCACCGTCGAACCTCGTCTGCGCCGTTTTCGACTGCTTCGACCATCGGCGCGGCTCCCTCGGCCTGGACGCCAGTCAGTTTCGGCACCTCGCTCTCGGCGAGTGCGCCCGCCTGGACGAGTTCCCGGAACGCCTTGTACAGCGCCGCGGTGTTGCCCGCGTTCCCGACGGGGAGGACGATCCGGTCGGGGAACGCATCGTAGTCCTCGCGGAACGCCTCGAGGATCTCGAGTCCGATCGTCTTCTGGCCTTCGAGCCGGAAGGGGTTCAGGGAGTTCAGCAGGTAGGCCTCGCCCTGCTGGGCGAGGTCCTGGACGATATCGAGACAGGCGTCGAAGTTGCCGTCGACCTCCAGGATGCGAGCCCCGTGGAGACTCGCCTGGGCGACCTTCCCGGCGGCTACTTTTCCCGCTGGCAGCAGGACCAGCGTCTCCATCCCGCCGCGGGAGCCGTAGGCCGCCAGCGCCGCGCTCGTGTTCCCCGTCGACGCACAGGCGAGTCGGTCGACGCCCAGTTCCGTCGCGACGGCGACGCCGACGGTCATCCCGCGATCCTTGAACGATCCCGTCGGGTTCATTCCCTCGTGTTTGATCCGCACTGCCTGGACGCCGATCGACTCCTCGAGCCGGGGCACCTCGTATAACGGCGTCGCGCCCTCCTGGGCCGTCACGCCCTCGGAAAGCGGCAGGGCGTCGGCGTAGCGCCAGACGCCCCTCCCCTCGAAGTCATCGAAGGTCGGGTGGTCCGCGTAGCGCACTTCGAGGAGTCCGTCGCAGTCGTCACAGGTGTAGCGAACGTCCTCGAAGGGAGCAAACGTCGCGCCGCAGTCGATACACTCGAGCCAGACCCCGTCGTCCGCGTCCGCCGGGACGGCCGGCTGTTCGGCCGAGAGACTGAGACTCATTGTCGTCCGGGAGGGTGGCAAAGATAAAAAACGCGTGGATTGCGGCCGCTTCTGACTCCGACCGATAGCGGTTCGTCCGTCACCATCCTACTCGAACCCCACCGTCAACGTGGTTGTGCCGGAGGCGACCGCTATAGTAGCCACTGCAAGTCAGTGCACATCTGATCGCCAGACGGATCGGCGATCAGTGTGCAAATCCCTGCAGTCGGTACTACAGACCCGTCCGGCCGTCGGTGCACAGCCGACCGTGTTCGTGCTACCAATGGTAGCCGATCACGTCAGGTGAAAGGCCAGCAGCGCGGCTGGACCGAGAAGCAGGATGAGCACGCCGAGTAGCTCCCTGAACGACATACTCGTCGTTCGCCGACAGCGACAAATAACCGCTGTCGATAGTTCAACGAAAAGATATCCGTGAAGGCCGCTTCAACAGGCTGTTGACTGCCGCAACGAAGCGTTTCCCCTTCGTCCGTAGCTGCTCGAGCCCGGACAGCCGGTCACGTTTGTTGTCGTCGGCCGGCTACATCACCCTCTCCCTTCGTTCCCACAGTTTGATAACTAGTGCAACGAATACGATGGAGCCATCGGCAGGTCGTCGTATGGGGACGGAACCGGAGATCGACGCGACCGACGAGGCGGAATCGTACCCACCGAACCGCAGCGTCATCACCTACGCGAACTGGCCGCAAGCGGCGGCGATCGGAGGTCTCGCGGGTCTCGCGCGTCCGGCACTTGCTGCACTCGGGGTCGGCTCACCGGCCGGTGTCCTTATCGCGTTGCCCGAATTCCACCTGTGGTGGCTGATCCACGTGGCCTACAGCATCGTGTTCGGGGCCGTGTTCGGAGTCATCGTCTATCACGAACGGCTACGGTCGGCAGCGAAGGCGATACCGACGGGGGCCGTGCTCGGACTCGGCTATGGAGCCGTATTGTGGCTCGTCAACGTCGTGATCGGCTGGAACGTGTTGCTCGCCGGGTACGCGTTCACGACGGCCCAGCAAGTCGACGTTTTCGCAGTCGAACCGATCGTCGACCACCTCCTGTTCGGTCTGTTGCTCGGGCTCGGCTACGCCCTCGTCGTCGGACGGCTGCTCGACTGAGTGGCGTCGAACTCGGGGTCGGGGTTCTTCGCTCCGCATCGGAGCCCTTCGTAGAAGCTCTCACCGCTACGGGGTTTGCCGGTCACTGCCGGCGTACCCGTGACCCGCTTTGCTAGCAGTAGCAGTCTCCTAGCCTTCGGTCCGACATTCGAACGCTCACTCGAGGAGCCAACTCAGAAGCGCCTTCTGTGCGTGTAGTCGGTTCTCGGCTTGGTCGAAGACGATCGAGCGATCGCTCTCGATGACCTCGTCGGTGATCTCCTCGCCGCGGTGGGCCGGCAGACAGTGCATCACCGACGCGTCGGGTGCCTGAGAGAGCAGGTCCGAGCAGACTTGGAACCCCTCGAAGGCGTTCATCCGGACGTCGCGTTCGTCCTCCTGTCCCATGCTGATCCAGACGTCGGTGTAGATGACGTCAGCGCCGGACGCGGCCGCGACGGGATCGTCCGTCAGCGTCGGATCGCCACCCAGTTGGCGGGCGCGCTCGACGACGTCGTCGTCGAGTCCGTACCCGTCCGGCGTCGCGACCGTCAGATCGATGTCCGTCAGCGCGCAGCCGACGGTAAACGACTGGGCGACGTTGTTACCGTCGCCGATCCAGGCCGCCTCGACGTCCTCGAATCCGCCCTCGAGTTCGCGGATCGTCTGTAAGTCCGCGAGCGTCTGGCAGGGGTGTGCGTCGTCGGTCAGCCCGTTGACGACCGGCACGTCGGCGTAGTCGGCGAACACCTCGATGTTCTCGTGTTTGAACACGCGAGCCATCACGGCGTCGACGTACCGCGAGAGCGTCCGCGAGGTGTCTTTCAGCGGCTCCCCACGACCCAGCTGAATGTCGTCTTCGCCGAGGAAAACGGCGTGACCGCCGAGTTGTGTCAGTCCGGTCTCGAAGGAGACCCGCGTCCGAGTGCTTGGCTTCTGGAAGATCATGCCCAGCGTCTGACCTTCGAGGTCCTCGTGGTCCTGGCCGTCGGCCTGGGCGCGTTTGTACTCGTCTGCGCGATCGAGGATCGCACGCAGTTCGTCGGTCGATACGTCGTCGATCTCGAGGAAGTGTCTGACTGTGCTCATTCGTCCGCACCTCCGGCGTCCGAACACGTCGCTGCGACGCGCTCGAGGACGGCCACCGACCGGTCGAACTCGGCCAGCGAGAGCCGCTCGTCGGGCGCGTGATCCAGTTCCGAGTTGCCGGGCCCGTAGGTCGCCATCGGACAGTCCCACGCGCCGGCGTAGATGTTCATGTCGCTGGTGCCGGTCTTGCGAAGCAGCCGGGGATCGCCGCCTTCGGCCCTGATCGCCGCGCGGAACGCACGGGCAATCTCGGTCCGAGGGCTCTCCATCACCGGCGGGATCGGTTCGGCCCACGAGACGGTGCCGATCTCGAGTTCCGATTCGGCGATCTCGCGGACCGTCTCGACGTCCATCGACGGCGGCACCCGTAGCTGAGCCTCGAGGGTCGCTTCCACCGAGAGCCCGTCGTCACTGATCCCACCCTCGACGGCGACCGGTTTGGCGGTCACCTGCTCGAAGACGGGTAGTTCGGCGGCTTCGTCGCCTCCGTCTCGCCGGTCCGCCGGGCCGATGCCGTACTCGTCGGTCTCGAACGCCGCCTCGACGCTCGTCCACCACTCCGTCGCGTGCTGGATCGCGTTGGGTTCCGGGCGCGAGGTGTGGCCCGACTCGCTCGTCGCCACGTAGGTCCCCGCCAGGAACCCACGATAGCCGAGGGTGATGCCGTCGGTGCCGCTTGGCTCACCGTTGACGACCGCCTCGGGTGTTTCTCGCTCGGCGACGAGATGGCGGGCCCCGCGGGAGTTCGTCTCCTCGCCGACGACGCCGACGAACGAGACACCCGTCCGGACGGCGGCGACCGCCATCGCCGCCAGCGGGCCGGTGGCGTCGACGCTGCCCCGGCCCCAGAGGACGTCTTCGCCCTCGTTGTCGGCCACGCCGGCCTCGAGGTCTGCCTCGTCCGCAGGCTCGACTTCGACCGGAATCTCGCCGGGAACGGTGTCGACGTGGGAGGTCAAAAGCACCGAATCGTCCGCAGGTGCGCGGACGTTTCCGACCTCGTCGGTCCAGGCCTCGCGGCCGTGGGCCGCGAAGAACTCGACGAGGCGTTCTGCCGCCGCCCCCTCCTCACCGGACGGCGAGGGAGTCGAGACGAGATCGATCAGCAGGGTCCGTGCGTCCTCGAGCGTGACTGTGGGGTCGTCCATCGATGCGTTCATGACTGGGCCTCCGCTTCCGGAGCGACGACCGCCGTCAGCGCGTCGACGATCCGGTCTGTGTCCGTCTCGTCGATCACGAGCGGGGGCAACAGACGGAGGACCGTCCGGCCCGCCGGCAGCGCGAGCACCTGGTGGTTCATCGCCAGGTCGCGAGCGACGCGGTTGGCCCCACGTTTCAACTCGAGCCCGA
Source organism: Halobiforma nitratireducens JCM 10879 (assembly GCF_000337895.1). Taxonomy (GTDB): domain Archaea; phylum Halobacteriota; class Halobacteria; order Halobacteriales; family Natrialbaceae; genus Natronobacterium; species Natronobacterium nitratireducens. The sequence continues at coordinate 34,228 of NZ_AOMA01000070.1, read as the reverse complement.
CGAGCAGTCCCTCGCCGCGGACGTCCCGAACGTCGTCGCCGATGGCTGTCTCGAGTTCGGCCCGGAGGGAGTCGCCCATCTCGGCGGCGTGGGCGGGCCACTCCTCCTCGACGAGCGTGGAGATCGTCGCGTGGACCGCCGCGGAGACGACGGGACCGCCGCTGAACGTCGAGTTGTGGGAGGCCGCGCCGTCGGCGATCCAGCCTCGAACCGCGATGCCGCCGACTGGGAGACCGTTGCCCAGCCCCTTCGCCGTCGTGAGTACGTCGGGCGTGACGCCGACGTTCTGACAGGCCCACATCGAGCCCGTCCGTCCCATCCCGGTCTGTACTTCGTCGAGGACGAGCGCCGCGCCTGCCTCTTCGGTCAACTCGCGGGCGTGCTCGAGGTAGCCCGCCGGCGGGACGTTGATTCCGCCCTCTCCCTGGATCGGTTCGAGGATGACGGCCGCGGTCTCGTCGTCGACGGCCGCGGCGAGTTCCGCGTCGTCGCCGTACGGGACGAACTCGATGTCACCGGCCAGCGGCTCGTACGGGTCCTTGTACGCGTCCTTCCAGGTCGCCGCGAGCGACCCCATCGTCCGCCCGTGGAACGAGCGGGTCGCAGCGACGATCTTCGAGTCGCCGGTTGCCGACCGCGCGAACTTCAGGGCGGCCTCGTTGGCCTCGGTACCGGAGTTGCAGAACCAGGCCGAGTCGAGGCCGTCGGGGGTCGACGCGACGAGCGAGGCGTAGGCGTCCTCGCGGGCCTCGACGGGGAACGAGGAGTCGACGAACGTCAGATCGCCGACCTGCTCCTGAACCGCCTCGACGACCGCGGGGTGGCTGTGTCCCAGCGGTGTGCAGGCGTAGCTCGCCCCGGCGTCCAGATACTCGGTCCCGTCGGGCGTGTAGAGGGACGATCCCTCGCCCCGTTCGAAGGCGATCGGCTTGCTGCCGGAGACGAAGTCGTGGTCGCTCACTGTCCCACCTCCTCGCCGTCGGCGACTGCGCCGGGCTCGAGGGTCGTCCCCTCTCCTGCGAGGGCCTGCGAGATCGGTGCGTCGGCGTTGGCCGTCGCGACCGTTACGCTCGAAGCGCCGCCCTGGAGCGCCTCCTCGGCGGCCATGACCTTCTTCGTCATGAACCCTTCCGCGGCTGATTCGACCGCCTCGAACGCCGCGGGTGTCGCGGCCACGTCGATCTTCGTCGACTCGTCTGCGGGGTCCTCGTAAATCCCCGACACGTCGGTGAGGACGACGAGCTCGGCCTCGAGTGCGCCCGCGATGGCCGCCGCGGCACGGTCGGCGTCGGCGTTGACTGCGGTGTAGCCACCCTCTTTCTCCGCGCCGAGAACCGGAACGGAGACGACGGGCGTGTACCCACTCGAGAGGAGCGTCTCGAGCAGATCGGCGTTGACCGAGTCGATCGTCCCCGAGTGGTCGCCGCGTTTGATCTTCTTCTTGCCGTCTTCCTTCACGCGGACGGCGGACTTGCGTTTCCCCTCGAGCAACTTCCCGTCGGTACCCGAGAGGCCCACGGCGTTGACGCCCTCGTTCTGCAGGCTCTCGACGAGGTCGGTGTTGAGTTTCCCCGGCATCACCATCTTGAAGACGTCCATCGTCTCCGCGTCGGTGAACCGTCCCACTACTCCTCCGGGCGTCTCGACGTACGTGGGCTTCGTGCCGAGATCCTCGAGGGTCTCGTCGACGGCGGTCGAACCGCCGTGGGTGAGGACCACGTCTTCCCCCTCGCCGACCAGCGAGGCGACATCCGCGAGTGCACCTGCGGGATCGACGGCGCGTGCGCCGCCGACTTTCACGACGACCGTCATCTCAGGGTGCCCCCACGGGGTGAAGCCCCGTACACTCGAGTCCGGCCGTCTCCTCGAAGCCGAGCGCGACGTTGGCGGCGTGGACCGCCTGCCCGGCCGATCCCTTCATCATGTTGTCGATCGCCGAGAAGACGACGACGCGCTCGTTCGAGGGATCGAGTTCGAACCCGACCTCGGCGTAGTTCGTCCCGGCGACCGCCTTCGGCTCGGGGTAGCGATACACGCCGGAGCCGCCGGCAGCCATACGGACGAACGGTTCGTCCTCGTAGCAGCCACGATACGCGTTCCAGAGATCGCCCTTCGAGACTGGGTCCGACGGGAAGACGTGGCTCGTCGCGCTCGCACCGCGGACCATGTCCACGGCGTGGCAGGTAAAGGCGACCGAGGTCCCGAGGAACTGCTCGATCTCGGCCTCGTGGCGGTGGCCCGTCGGCGCATACGGACGGACGACGCCCGATCGCTCGGGATGGCTCGAGGCCTCGCCGCCGCCCGCACCGCCCTCGCTCGAGCCGACTTTCACGTCGACGACGACTTGCTCGTCCCCGTCGAGTACGTCGTGCTCGAACAGCGGATACAGTCCCAGAATGGTCGCGGTGGCGTTACAGCCACCGCCGGCGATCAGCTCCGCGCCCTCGAGGTTCTCGCGGTTGATCTCGGGCAAGGCGTACTCGGCCTGTTCTAAGTACGCCGGCGCGTCGTGGCCGTCGTACCACTCGTCGTACTGCGCTTCGCTCTCGAGGCGGAAGTCCGCCGAGAGGTCCACGACGGTGTCGGCGACCTCGAAGAACTCGTCGATCTGTCCCATGGAGACGCCGTGTGGCGTCGCCGCGAACAGGACGTCGACGGACTCGAGGTCGTCGGGTTCCGTAAACCGCAGGTCCGCGCCGCGCAGCGGCGGGTGGACCGAGCCGACGCTCTTGCCGGCCTTCGAGCGACTCGTCACCTCGCTGATCTCGACGTTTGGGTGGCCCGCCAGCAGGCGAAGCAGTTCACCGCCCGTGAAACCGGAGCCGCCGATCACCGTCGCGGTGACGGTCTCGCCGGCGTCGTCAGCCGACAGATCGGCTTCCGTGCCGGCGGCCATCAGACGGTCACCTCGAGTTGATCGTCGTCGGCTCCTGCTTTCTTTTCGAGCCAGTCGACGACGGCGCTGGCGACGTCGGTCTCGACGGCCTCGTCCAGTGCTTTGAACTCGACGGTGTGGTTGACCTCGTGGACCGTATACCGCTGGCCAGACTCCGTCTGGCTGCCCTCCGAGTGTGACTCGGAGACGTCTTCGGTCTCCATCAGATCGACGCCGAGCAGCCCGCCGCCGACGGCGTCGCTCGCCTTCCGGACTAACTCCTGTGCCTCGTCGTCGAGTTCGAAGACATCGGTTTCGGCACCTTTTGCGGCGTTCGTGATCCAGTGGTCCGACGAGCGGACCATCGCCGCGACGGGTTCGCCGTCGGTCGCGAGCACGCGGATGTCACGCCCGGGCTTTTCGACGTACTCCTGGACGTAGAACACCTTGTGCTCGTAGTGGCCAAGCGTCGCCTTGTGCTCTAAGATCGCCTCGGCCGCGTCGGGTGAGTCGATCTTCGCCATCAGCCGACCCCACGAGCCGACGACGGGTTTGAGGACACAGGGGTAGCCGAAGTCCTCGATCGCGTCCATCGCCGTCTCCTTCGTGAACGCGACGCTCGTCTCGGGGGTGGGCACGCCAGCCCCCTCGAGCGCGAGACTGTTCTTTACTTTGTCAGCACACGTGTCCGCTGTCTCGTGGCTGTTGACCACGGGTACTCCGTAAGACTCGAAAAACGTCGTGGCGTACAGGCTGCGGCTCGTGGCGAGACAGCGGTCCACGACGAGATCGAGGTCGGCGAACGCTTCGGGAACCGCCCCGACGTCGAACTCCTGTTTGCGGACGTCGATCTTGATGACCTCGTGGTCGCGCTCGCGCAACTCGCTCAACAGGAGCTTCTCGTCCTTGCGGATCCGTGAGTAGAGAATTCCTATCTGCAATGTCACTCACCCCAGTCCTCTTCGAGCTCGGGGGCCCGCTCGAGGACTGGCGGCTCGGTGTCGACGACTTCCAGCTCGGCACCGCAGGTCGTACAGTCGATGATCTCTCCCGCTTCCAGATCGTCGTGCAGGGACACTTCGGCCCCACACTCGACGCATTCTGTCATTGTACTCTCACCTGGGCGACGATACCCCTTAAACCCTTCGAACCTATAATAAAAATTATATTTCTATACCCGTCTCTAACGACCCCAGAAACACTATCTTACGCACTTTTTATCTATGTATATCATGTGGTTGGTAGTTGTCCCCTCACGGGGACGGCCGCTCCGGCGGGAACCGACGTTCCCGGCCCTGCGGCGTTCGAGACGGCCGCGTTCGCGGCCGTCGGCGTGGCACTCGGTTCTCGAACGGTCGGTCAGACATACTCGTTTACCTCGGTACGGAGCGTTTCGTAGGCCTCTTCGAGCGCGGCTTTGGTCTCCTCGAGAGCAGCCTCCTCGGCCGCCAGCGCGTCACGGGCCGACTCGAGTTGGTCCGCTACCGCGTCCGGTGCTGGCCCGCCCGTGGAGTCGCGGCTCGCGACGCTCTCGACGGGATCGAGCGCGTCTTCGACTGCTGCGGGATCGACGTACGACTCGAGGGGTTCCTCGAGGACATCGTCGGCGGCAGCTTCGATAGCCTCGTAGGTTCCACCGCTCTCCGCGGCGTGAGCGACCATCTCGTGGGCCGTCCTGAACGGCAGTCCGTTCGCGGCCAGCAGGTCGGCGACGCCAGTCGCCGTCGAGAACCCCTCGCCCGCTTCCGCCGCGAGCGCCTCGTCGTTCCACTCCGCGGTGGCGACCGCTCCCGCCGCGACCTCGCTGGCTTCCGTCACCGCGTCGGCTGTCTCCCAGGCGTGGCTCGTCGCACGCTGGAGGTCGCGGTTGTACGCGCGCGGCAGTCCCTTCAGCGTCGTCGTCAGTCCCTGGACCGCGCCCGCGGCGTCGCCCGCAACTGCGCGGACGAGTTCGAGCGTGTCGGGGTTCTTTTTCTGGGGCATGATCGACGACGTCGAGGCGTAGTCGTCCGAGAGGTCGACGAAGCCGCGGTTCGCGAAGACGATGACGTCCTCGGCCAGCCCCGACAGCGTCGTCGCGTGGGTCGACAGCGCCTGGACGGTCTCGAGCAGGAAATCGCGACTCGAGGCGGCGTCCATCGAGTTTTCGATCACGTCCTCGAAGCCGAGCAACTCGGCCGTACGCTCGCGGTCGATGTCGAAGGTCGTCCCCGCGAACGCGGCCCCGCCCAGCGGCGACCGGTTGATCCGGTCGTAGGCCTCGAGGAGGCGTTCGGTGTCGCGGCGAACGGCTCCCTCGTAGGACAGCGCCCAGTGGGCGACCGTCGTCGGCTGTGCGGGCTGGAGGTGCGTGTAGCCGGGCATCACGGTCTCCTGGTGGGTCTCGGCGACGTCCACCAGCGATTCGCGCACGGCGAGGGTCGTCTCGATCGCTTCGAGGACGTCCTCGCGCAGACGGTAGCGGATGCAGGTCGCGACCTCGTCGTTGCGTGATCGCGCGGTGTGCATCTTCCCGCCGTCCTCGCCGATGCGATCGATGACGGCCGTCTCGATGGCCTCGTGAACGTCCTCACCGTCGGGGAGATTCTCGTGACCGCTGACCTCGATCGTATCGAGTGCGGTCAGGATATCACCGGCGACATCGTCGGCGACGATCCCTCGTTCGGCGAGCATCACGACGTGTGCGCGGTCGACCTCGAGGTCGGCCTCGAAGATTCGCCGGTCGGCCTCGAGCGAGGAGAGGAAGCTCCGGGCGGGGCCGCCGCTGAACCGGTCTCGCCGAACGACGCTCTCGTCGTTCTGATCGTCGTCGAGTCCGCCACCGTCGTGAGCGCTCTCCCCGGACATCGTTAGTTTCCGGTCTCTCCGTCGTCGACGTTCCCGCCGTCGGTCGCGAGTTCGACCGGTTCGCTCTCGTCTTCGTCCTCGTCCTCGAGGACGCCGTTTGCCAGACGACGCTGGAACCCGTGGTACTTCGCGACGCCCGTCGCGTCCTCCTGGGCGATCTTGCCGACCGTCTCGGTGTCGAAGGAGGCGTGTTCCGCCGAGTAGGCCGCGTACTCGCTGTCGCGGGCGACGGGACGGGCCTTGCCACCCTCGAAGCGGATCGTCACCGTCCCGGTGACGCGCTTCTGGGTCTCGGCGATGAAGCCCTCGAGCGCGTCGACCAGCGGTGCGTCGACCAGTCCTTCGTAGCCTTTCTTGGCCCACTGCTGGTCGATCTGCTGTTTGAACTCGCGTTCCTCCTGGGTGAGCACGAGCCCCTCGAGGGTCTCGTGGGCGTTCAGCAGCGTCGTCGCCGCCGGATGCTCGTAGTTCTCGCGAACTTTCAGGCCGAGCATACGATCCTCCATCACGTCGGTGCGACCGACGCCGTAGGAACCCGCGAGTTCGTTCAGATACTCGATCAGCTCGACGGGCTCGTACTGCTGGCCGTCGATGGCCACGGGATAACCGTTCTCGAAGGTGATCTCGATCTCCTCGCTCTCGCCGGTCGGCTCGTCGGTCCAGTCGTAGATTTCCGTCGACGGAACGTAGTTCGGGTCCTCGAGGTCGTCGCCCTCGACCGAGCGACTCCAGAGGTTCGTGTCGATCGACCAGTCGCCGCCGCTGCCGCCCTCGACGGGCAGGCCCTTCTCCGCGGCGTACTCCTGTTCCCACTCGCGGGTGAGGCCGAGTTCGCGCACGGGCGCGATCACTTCGAGGTCCGAGTCGCGCCAGACGGCTTCGAAACGCAACTGATCGTTGCCCTTGCCAGTACAGCCGTGGGCGACGCCGTCACAGTCCTGTTCCGTCGCGACCTCGAGGATCGCTTCGGCGATCACGGGACGGGCGAGCGCCGTCCCCAGAGGGTAGCCCTGGTAGGTCGCGTTCGCGCGGACCCCCTCGAGACAGAGGTCTGCGAACTCCGCTTTCGCGTCGACCACGTAGTGGTCCAGATCGAGCGCTTCGGCGGTCTCTTCGGCTTCGTCGAACTCCGATTCTGGCTGGCCGACGTCTACTGTGACGCCGATCACTTCGTCGTATCCGTATTCCTCCTCGAGCAGCGGGACGCAGACGGTCGTGTCCAGGCCGCCCGAGAACGCGAGTGCCACGCGTGTCATGTCGTACTCGAATCCAACGGAAGGATGGTATTAAATTCGTCGGTTTATTTTGCGAAATTTAGTGGTAGAGTGTACTCTAACCGTAAAATTGAGTTTTCAGGGGAGCGGGAAACCGGGGGACGTGGGGGATAGGTATAGTACGGGCTCAAAGGCCCGGTCGCGGTCGTCGCCGTCGTCGAGCGACGGACCCGTCGGTATCGAAACGGATGAGCGCGGAACCGACGGGTCGGCTCATTGGTAGACGGGTATCGCCCGACCCTATTAAAATCTGTCTGCCTCGCAAATGTTACCCGGTCGCGGCCTCCCGTCGCGTTACGCGTCGTCGGTGTTCTCGCTGCGCTCGTCGCCCCCGTCTTCGTCGGGCAGGGCCAGCACGTTCTCGCGGCCGATCCGGAACACCTCGATCTCGCCGTCTTCTCGCAGTCCGCCGACGACCTGGCTCGTCTTCGCCTCCGTCCAGTCCAGTTCCGAGACGACGTCTTGCTGCTTGATCCGACCTCCGCGTTGCTCGAGCAAGCGCAGCACCCGCTCTTCGTTGCTCAGTAGTTCCGGCGGTGGTCCGTCCGGATTACTGCCGTTTGCCCCGGTGGCGTCCGGACCCGTACCCGTACCCGTACCCGTTCCCGCGGCCGTGGCCCCGTTACCCTCTGCTCCCGCCGTATCTGCGTCCTCGTTCGGGGCCAGAATCTCCTGGTGGCGTACCCACCAGCCCGCGGCCCCGACGGTCGCCAGAAGCACCAGTGCGACGATGACGATCAACCACGGACTCGTCGGACCGGGGTCGGGTTCTTCCTCCTGGGCCCCGGCGTCGCCGTTCTCGAGGATTTCGACGTACGGTTCGTCGTCGGCGAACTCCGTGGCATCGCCGTCCCAGAAGACTGACCCGTCCGGCGGATCGTCCGGCATCGGTTCGACGGCTCCGATGACGTACCCCTCCGGCGGGAACAGCCGCAGCGTGGTGTCGTCCGAGAGGGTAAAACCGACCAGCGCATCGCCGGCATCGATGCGGTTCAGCTCCACGTACGCGAAGGAGTGCCATTCGAAGGTAAACTCGACGTGGCCGATCTCCCGCGGTGCGGAACTCGTATCGGTCCTCACCGACGCGTTCCTGATCTCCATGTCGCGTTCGGTGACGTTCTGTCCCGCTTCGAGGATTTCGTTCCAGTCGGCGGCCTCGCTCTCGGCGTACGCGTCAGGATGGGCCTCTACGTCGTCCTGAAGTGCGCTCCAGTTCGACTCGGAGTTGTTCTCGAACCGGTAGTCGACGACGAACGTCGCCGAACCGTTCTCGTGGACGAAGACGTCGATGTGGACCTCGTCGGGAGCGTCGAGTTCGTCGCTCTCCGTGGGCGCTTCCTGTAGCGTCGCATCCGCTATCGCGGGTTCGGTCCCGGCAGATTCGCCGGCCTCGGCGTGGGCACCACCCACGACCTCGCCGGCACTGTCGACCGCGGCCGCCGCGAACGGGACGAACGCCACCGAGCACCCGACCACCACCAGCACACAGAGTAGGGCCCACAGCCCCCTCGCGTCCATTATCTCACAATGCTGGTGCCGAGTAAATAGGTCTTTCCGACTCACCTCCCGTCTCGAGACCGATCTTGTTCGGTTCGGAGTCCTTTTCATCCTCGCTCACCTATATGCGGTATGATCGGTACCCGCGGCAAACTCGCGGTCGACACGCTGCTTACGATCGTCCTCGCGTTGGTTGCCGTGTTACTCGTCTTGCAGATCGTCGGCATCGTCGTCGGCTGGGTCGTCCGGATCGTGATGCCGATCCTACTGCTCGTCATCGCAGCCGTGATCGTTCTCTGGCTGTTCGATCGAATCTGAGACGCCACAGGACGGGCGCGATCACCGACCCGACCGCCGACCGAGAGCGTCAGACTGATACTCGCCACTCCCGTCCGTCCGGACAGTAGTGTACAGCGTCAACGTTCCCGTTCCGGGTCGCGTCCGGACCCTCGCAAACGAACTCTACCCCGAACTCGTCGGGTTCGACGACGTCCGCGAGACTCACTCTTGTCTACTCAAACGCCTCGGCGACGCCGACCACGTCGCCCAGCTCCAGCACCGCGCCCACCGTGCACTCGAGGGCACGCCCGCGGTCGAAGCCCAGGTCACGGGAATCGACTACTTCGCGGACCCGCCGCTTGGAGCCGCGCCCGTCGTCTACCTGGCCGTCGAGAGCCTGTCTCTTATACACATCTCTNCGCTCAGAGATGTGTATAAGAGACAGCTCCTGGACGGTGTCGGAACTCGAGTTCTGGGACGGTCTCGAGAAGCTATCGGTGAGCCGGGTCACTCTGTCTGCCTGAGTCGGTTGCCGTACGGCCCATCCCGATGTCGAAGGCCGTACTGTTCTCGTCTCTCGTTCTCCCGTCCGGAATCACACGACCGCCACTCGAGTCGGGAATCGGCCGGAAACTATTATGCGATGGTGTCGGTACCGCAACGCATGTACCGACGCTCGTTCATGGCGGTCGCGACCGTGGCTCCGCTGGCCGGTTGCACCGGCCTCCTCGGCGGCGGCGTCGACACGACACTCGAGAACGGGGATTTCGTGGACTTCGATGCCGACGAAGGGGCTGATCTGACGGTGTCCGTTACGGTTCAGGAGATCGAACAACCGGACGAAGACGTCGACGCCGAACGGGATTCGATCGGGTTCCAGATCCAACACAACCGGGAGGGCGTGCTCGGCACGTGGTCGATCGAGGACGAGGAGACGTTCGAGGTAACCGTCGAACACGGTGGCGAACACCGGGCGATGGTTACGGGCGGCGTCGCGGACGTGAGCATCGAGTGACTGCCGTCGCGACCGACTACGGGGCCGGCGGTTCGCCGTCGTAGGCGTCGTGACCGCCGAAGAAATTCAGCATCGCGAACTTCAATTTCTCGGGTTCGATATCGATCAACTCCTCGCGCTCCTCGTAGGGAAACGTGCTGTTGACACTGTACCGGCCGATATCCGACTTCGCTCGCTTCGAGTACCGCTGGTCGAGTAGCGCGCGGACACCCACATCCTCGGGCGAGCGGATCACGCGGCCGAGGGCCTGCCGGGTCTTCCTGACCGTCGGAATCTCGACCGCGTATCGCCAGCCGGTTTCGGTCCCGTCGAAGGCGGCGTCGTAGGCTTCCTGGACCGCCTCGGCTCGGTCGTCGAGGTGAGGGTACGGGACGCCGACCACGAGGACGGTGCGGGCGTCCTCGCCGTCGAAACTGACACCTTCGGCGAGGGTCCCCCACAGAGAGGTACACAACACCGCTCCGTCGTCCGCGACGAACTCCCGCCGAATATCCTCGACAGCGACGCCCGGTTCGTCGGTGTAGACGGTCCCCTCACCGCCGAGGCGGCCCTCGAGACGGTCGGCGTACCGTCCCGCCTCGCTGTAGTTGGGGAAGAACGCGAGCGTGTTTCCGGATGTCATCCGGGCGGCGTCGTAGATCGCGTCGGTGACTGCCTCCTGGACTGCGGGGTCGTCGCGATCCGAGGAGAAAAGCGGCGGTGTCTCGACGGCGTACGTGCGGCGGTTCTCTTCGGGGAACTGCAGCCCGTAGGCCATCGTCACCGGGCTCTCGAGGCCGAGCACGTCTTCTGTGACGTCGAACGGCTGTAGCGTCGCGCTCATCAGGACGGTGGCGTAGACCTCCTCGAACAGCCGGCCGGTGACCTGGCGAGGGAGACAGGAGTAGATTTCCGCGCGGCCGTAGACCTCGTCGGTCCCCGCATCGCGCGTGACGGACACAACCGGGTACAGACCGTCGTTGCCTCCCTCGTTCATCCACGCACTCACGAAGCCGGCAGCCTGGAGAGTCTGACACTCCGTCCGGGTCGCGGTCTCGCCCTCGCGGTAGGCCTCCTCGTACTCCTCGTCGAGTTCTTGGCCGAGCGTCATCGCGGCCTCGAGGTCGTCCTCGATCCCCCGCCCGGAGTATCGTTGCAGGAACTCGAGGGTGAGGTCGTCACGGCGGTCCTCGTTGGCGATGGGGACGTCCGCCCAGTTCTCGCCGATCGCCTCCCGTTCACCGAAGCCAAAGGAGTCCTCGTAGGTCTCGACGAGCGCCCGGTGAAACGCCGAGAGGACGTTTCCCGCGTCCTGGGCCCGGGGATCGTCGCTCTCCTCGAGTTCGTCCAGTGCGGACTCGAACGTCCGCTCCGAACAGGTCCGGGTCGCGTGTTCGCGGGCGGCGTCCTCGACGTTGTGGGCCTCGTCGAAGACGGCGATGACATCCTCGGGGTCACGGCCGAGCCACCGGAAGAACTGCTCCCGGATCGTCGAATCGAGCAGGTGGTGGTAGTTACAGACGACCAGATCGACGCCCTCGATCCCCTCTTTCAGGAGTTCGTAGCCGCAGAGTTCCTGGCTCTCGGCGTACTCGTAGATCTCTTCGGGCCGGCGGACGTCCTCGAACAGCCACGCGAAGAAGTCGTCCGTATTTTCGGTCAGGTTGTTCCGGTAGTAGTCACAGACGTTCTGCTCTTCTAAGTCCTCGAGTCGGTCCTCGATCGACTCGAGTTCGTCCATCACCGCCGAGCGGGCGTCGGCCGCGGAGCCGTCGCCGTCCTGGCTCTCCGCGAGGAGTTCCCGCTGGCGGCGCTCGAGCTGGTCCCTCTCTTCCTCGGCGTCGACGATCGCCCGGGTGTTGTCCCGCAGAGTCTGACACTCCTCGTAGCCGACGTCGATGTGACACATCGACCCCTTTCCTTTGAAGACGATCGCGCGGACGTCCTCCTCGCTGGTTATCGCCCGGGCCTCGGCGACGAACTGGCGCATCTGCTGGTGGACGTCCGTCGTGATGACGACGGTCTTGTCGTTCTCGCGGGCGACCTCGAGGGCTGGGACGAGCGAGGACAGCGTCTTGCCGGTCCCGCAGGCCCCTTCGAAGAGGACGTCCTGGCCGCGGGTCAGCGCGTTGTGGATTCGGTCCATCGCCTCACGCTGGTTCTCGTAGGGCTGCTCGTACGGGAAAAAGCGCATGTACCCGGCTGTCTCGGACACGACGAATGATAGGTCGCGCTTCGGGTAAAAGCGTTCGTCTCGACGGGTCGCCAACTCAACGACCCCACCTCCTTCGCTCACCCTGACGGGTTCGCTCGTCGAGGGTAGCGTGGGACCGTCGGTCCCACGAACCATGCGACCGGGTTCCCCCGTTCGCAGATGGGGGTCGTCCGTGGACTCGGCCCCGACTCGTCAGAGTACGTGGTGTCTCCCCGATTCGGCGTCGCTGTCCCGGACTTCAGGGCGTATTGACTGACCCCTCCCACCCGAGGACCGGTGTTTCCGTCGGAGAGACACGCCTGCCACGTTCTTGGCAGCGTTAAAAGCTGGCCGGCTATCGCACGGTACAGACCCATGTGTATCGACCCCGTCCCCCCCGTCATGGCCATTCCGGGCTACGACTCCGGCAGCGTCGCGGAACGGACACACGAGTCCGTCGGAGCGCGCGTCGCCATCGTCGCGGGCGTCGTCCCCGACGGGTTCCGCCTCGAGCGCAGCGGCCGCGATCCGCCCGTCGACGCTCTGGGGGACCCAGTCGATGTCGTCGGTCTCGAGGCGTCGAAAGCCGTCGAAGCGGTCCGACTCACGCTCGTCTACGATCCGTCGCGGCTCCCGCCCGGAGCTAGCCCCACCGACGTTACGGTGGCCGTCCAGACCGGGAACGGGTGGGACCCCCTCGAGTCGACGGTCGACCTCGACGAGACGACGGTGACGGCCGTGCTGAACGACTCGCCGTCGGGCGAGACGATCGTCGCGGGGTACGACGATCGGGATCAGGGTCGGAATCGTGATCAGGGTCGGGACGCGGCCGGACCGACGGAGTAGGCGACTGTGCGTCGCGTAGGGCCGTCCGAAACGGAACAGACGTGTCCGTCCAGTCCCAACTGGCACCCATGACCACGATCGCTATCTTCTCCGACACGCACAGCACCACGGGTCACGAACTCGAGGGCGAGGCCCTAACCGCAGCCCGCGAAGCCGATACTGTCGTCCATGCGGGCGATTTCACGAGCGTGGCTGCACTCGAGGCGTTCCAAGACGAGTGTGGGACGCTCTTTCCGGTCCACGGCAACGCCGACAGCGCCGCGGTCCGTGACCGACTGCCGACGGCCCGGGTGGTCGAGGCAGCCGGCGTTCGGCTCGCCGTCACTCACCGTCGTGATGGCGGCGAAACGGGGCTGGCGATGTTCGGACGATCGCGGGCCGCCGACGTCGTCGTCTCGGGTCACACCCACCGACCGACGCTCGTCGAAACCGAGGATTGTCTGCTGCTCAACCCGGGGAGCCACGCCGACCCGCGCGGGAACCGACCCGGGTTTGCCGTCCTCGAAGAACCCGACGACACGGCCGACGACGCCGGCGGCGAACGGCCGGCAGTGCTCGAGGGGGAGATCAGACAGCCGAACGGCCAACCCGTGGAGTCGTTCACGCTCGAGCGAGACCCGGCCGGTGACCGGGAACAACCGTAAGAACGGGTCTACAGAGAGACAGCGAGAGTGACTCGTGGTCGTACGGAAGACGGTGTCTTCCGTGATGACGAGACGCGAAGCGTCTCGAACCACGTGACCCCGAGGTACTTCACACGAGTCGGAAAACTGTACGAATCGGCTGCACGATCACGGATTCGTCCCGGCTGGCCGGAAATACAGCTCGCAGACAGGAGTCGATACGGGCCGTCCGAGGTCCGGACCGAGAACACGCGGATATCGACGCCAGCGCAGCCGTCGGCACGATACTCGCGACCGATCGGCACCGGCGAACTTGGGGAGGGCCGTCGATGTCAGCGGAACCGTAACGGAGGGCAAGCGGGACCGTGAGGAGAGGGCGGTCCCGCATCGGGGCGGTCAGGGCGGGGTACGGTCAGGTTGGGATTGCGACTGTGGTTGCGTTCGCGTTCGTGTTCGCGTTCGCGCTCTCACTCGAGGTCGGGATCGGGGGGAGGGGCCGATTCGAGGGAGAGCCGTCGCCCGCACCAGCAGGGAACGGCCGACGATGATCGGTCGGACGGGGTCGGTGATCGTTCTCGACCCGCGAGGGGTCGAGTTGGGATGGCGGCCCCGCGTCCCGGCCTCGGACGGGACCGGGACGCGGGACGCAATACTGGCTACGGGGGAACGGATATTATAGGCGGCGCAAAGTAAAAAACGGATTTTACCTAGTGACGGTTCCGGGAGTACCACGTGACTCGTCTATCGGAACGCCGGACTCGAGCCGCCGGACCCCTCCGAGGTGCCGACGAGTCGCGTCGAAACGATTTTGCACGGGGGCGCTGTACCCGTCGGGTATGCTCGAATTCATCCCCGACGATCCCGTCATCATCGCGATCGTCCTGATTCTGCTGTCCCTGATCTTCTTTTCGTACCTGCTGTTACGGCGGACCGTCCTCGAGTTCCGAGACGGGATGCGCGGCCGTTAGATCGCCGCCTCGATCCGCTCGAGGGCCGTTTCGATCTCCTCGTGGGAGACGTTTCGGTGGGTACAGAATCGGACCGTCGTCGGCCCGAACTGCGTCGCCAACACGTCAGCCTCGGCGAGTCGCTCGAGTACCGTCTCGGTTTCGAGCCCGGTCTCCGAGATGTCCGCGAGCACGATGTTCGTCTCCGGCGGCTGGACATCGAAGCCGTCGATCCCGTCCAGTCCCTCGGCGAGCAGGGCCGCGTGCTCGTGGTCCCGCTCGAGGTCGTCGACGTTCTCGAGGGCCTCGAGTCCGGGCGCGGCGATGATGCCGGCCTGACGCATTCCGCCGCCGAAGAGTTTCCGGACGCGACGGGCGTTCTCGATGAACTCCTCGCTGCCGGCGAGCATCGACCCGATCGGCGCGCCCAGCCCCTTCGAGAGACAGAACATCACGGAGTCGACCGGTGCCGTGATCTCGCTGACGGGGACGTCAAGCGCCGTCGCGGCGTTACACAACCGTGCACCGTCGAGATGGACCGGGACGTCCCGTTCGTGGGCGGCCTCGGCCGCCCCAGCGATCTTCTCGGGTGCGATGGCGAGCCCACCGCGAGCGTTGTGCGTGTTCTCGAGCCAGACGAGGCCGGTGCCCGGCCGGTGGAGGTCCTCCTCGACGATGCCGTGTGCGACCTGGTCGGGTGAGAGGACCCCGCGCTCGGCGTCGACCATCCGTACCTGCAGCCCCGAGTGGTCCGCCGCCCCGCCGAGCTCGTACTTCACGACGTGGCTTTTCCGGTCTGCCAGCAATTCTTCGCCGCGCTCGGTGTGGACTCGCGCCGCGATCTGATTGCCCATCGTCCCGGTCGGGACGTACAGGGCGGCGTCGGTTCCGACGAGGTCGGCTGCTTTGCGCTCGAGTTCGTTGACTGTCGGGTCCTCGCCGTAGACGTCGTCACCGACGTCGGCGGTGTATGCGGCGTCGCGCATGCGATCGTCCGGTTTCGTCACAGTGTCCGAACGGAGATCGATCATTGCTGGATTCTCGAGGTGCCGTCGTGGTAACGTTGTCGGACCCAGCCGACTTCTGTATCGGCCACACAGACGCCGTGGACCGAGTGACGTGAGAAGTAGTTACTACGCGCTCGATGAGACGACTGTGGGTGACTATTCGGAAGGTTTACTATTCATTCGTCCGACACGCCGGCCGTGAGCGCTGCCCGCCCTCCCTCCGATTCGGCCGACGATCACCGTCCTGATCGAAGCCCGTTCTTGCGCCACTTCGAGCGCGCTGTGGGCCGGTTTGGCGATCTCCTGTCGTTTCTCGCCGTGCCGCTTTTCGCGACGTTGCTCGAGATCGACGCCGTACGCCGAGCGGTGGCCGGCACAGGCCGTGGCTTCTCCATCGAGTTCAAGTTCCAGTTTCCGTCGCCGTTGCTCGATCTGTGGTCGTTTACCGACCCGCCGGAGCCCGCGACGGGACCACCCTCGCCCGGTCTGGATGGTGACGGTGGCGGAATCGGTGACTCGCCGGGCTCGCCGCCCGCCGGCTCCGCGTCTGGACCCGGTGGCGATACCGTCACCGTCGACCTCCCGTACCGGGCCGAATCGATCCCGCTCGAGGCGATCGGTCCCGACCTGCTCGGCTGGCTGCTGGCGTTGCTGGTCGGATACACCGTCTTCTACTCGGTCGTCTACGCGATCTATCTCGGTGGAATGGACCGTCGGCTCCGGAACGAACCCGTCGCGGTCGCCGACTGTGTGCGCTCGTACACCGGGCGGTTCCTGGTGTACTTCGCAGTCGTTTTCGGCGTCTTTCTGCTCGCCGTGCCGATACTGATCGCGCAACCGATGCTGGTACTTCTCGCCCTGCCCGTCGCGTTGGTGGCGATGTATCTGTTCTACGGCGTCCCGTTCCTGTTCGTCACCGCGGACGCGTCGGTCCGCCAGGCGTTTCGGCGCTCGTACCGGCTCGGTGTCGCCGGTGGTGCGTACCTGCGGTTTGGCCTCTGGCACTTCGCGACCGTCCTGCTCGTCTCGCCCGTGATCTCGGTTGCAGTGACCGGCGGCGGTGCCGCCGGCTTCCTCCTCGGCTCGGTCGTCGCTCTGCCGCTCTCGCTCGTCCTGACCGCTACGACCGTCTCCTTCTTCGACGAACTCGTCGACCGAGACCCGAACGCGTTCGACGAGTCCTCGGGGACGGGTGATCGGATCGACCGATGACCGGACCGACCGACTCCTCGAAGGCCGACGCCCCGGGGAACCCCGCTGCCCGCCACGCCGTCTCGGCGCTGCGACTCGCCGCTCTTGCCCTCGTCGTCGTCGGGTTCGTCGGCTGGGCGGTCGAAGACGCCGCGTTCGCCCTCGAGTCGCCGTACACGATCGCGTTCGGTGCGGGCGTCGCCTGTGCGATCGTCTCGATTTACCTCGGAATTTTCCTGGCCGACGGTGGGGAGTGATCGAACGGTCGCTTTCGCCCTCGAGTAATTTCGATTCGAAAACCGTATGCCGTCGCCACCGGAACTCGATGACATGGACCCCCGAATTCGCGAGCACGCAGAGATCATCGCCAACCACTCCGTCGATCTGCAGGAAGGCGACAACGTCGTCATCGACGCTCACCCCGTCGCCGAGGACCTGGTCGTCGCTCTCCACGAAGTCATCGGCGAGAAGGGAGCCAACCCGTTGACGACGACCAAGCGGGCCGGGAAACGACAGCGGCGTGCGTTCCTCCGGCATTCCGAGGGCGAGTTCGAAACCCCCGAGCACGAACTCGCGTTAATCGAGAACACGGACGTCTACATCGCCGTCCGGGCAAGCGACAACGCCACCCAGACCAGCGACGTCGAACCCGAGACCAGCGCGGCCTACCGACAGGCTCGCCAGCCGATCCTCGAGGAACGACTCGGCATCCGCTGGTGTCTCACCCAGTACCCCGCGCCGGCAAACGCCCAGCTGGCCGAGATGAGCACCGAGGGCTACGAGAACTTCGTCTGGGACGCCGTCAACAAGGACTGGGAGGAACAGCGCGAGCACCAGGCCAACATGGTCGAGATCATGGACCCGGCCGACGAAATCCGTATCGTCAGCGGCGACACGACCGACGTGACGATGTCGATCGACGGCAACCCGACGCTGAACGACCACGGCAAGCACAACCTGCCGGGCGGCGAGGTCTTCACCGCTCCCTTGCCCGACAGCGTCGAGGGTGAAGTGCTGTTCGACATGCCGCTGTACCACCAGGGTCGGGAGATCACCGACGTCTACCTCGAGTTCGAGGGTGGCGAGGTCGTCGACTACTCGGCGGCGAAAAACGAGGAGACCCTGACCGAGGTCCTGAACACCGACGAAGGTGCACGGCGACTCGGCGAACTCGGTATCGGGATGAACCGCGCTATCGACCAGTTCACGTACAACATGCTGTTCGACGAGAAGATGGGCGACACGGTCCACATGGCGGTCGGCCGCGCCTACGACGACACCGTCAGCGAGGACAACGAACAGAACGATTCGGCGGCCCACGTCGACATGATCGTCGACATGAGCGAGGAGTCGTTCATCGAGGTCGATGGGGAAGTCGTCCAGCGAAATGGCACGTTCCGGTTCGAAGACGGCTTCGAAGAGAGCGAGAACTGAGCACCAACGACCCCTTCGTCAGCCGGAGAGCGTAGCGGCCTGTGAGGGGAGTACCGCGACGAACGGAGTGAGTCGACCACTCTCTCGGTTCGGGAGCCGTTCTGTGGCTTTATACTTCCGCGATAACTAGTGGCCATATGGCAGTTCTCGTAGCCTACGATGGCTCCATCCCCGCACAGAAAGCTGTTTCGCGCGCGTTCGAGGAGTATTCCGACGAGGAAATCGTCCTGCTCCGAGTCGTCGAGGCCGCGGGCGGCTCGACCGGTGCGGGAATCAGCCTCGCAAAAGAGGCGCTCAGAGACGAGCGCGAAAAAGCCTCGACGGACCTCGAGGAACACGTCGCGGAGCTCGATGCTGCCGATGGCGTCGAGTACCGCACCGAGATCGCCGTCGGGAACCCGGCCCGCGAGGTCGTCGAATTCGCCGAGAACGAGGACAACGAGATCGAACACATCCTCGTGGGTAGTCACGGCCGCAAGGGGATGTCCCGCGTGTTGCTCGGCAGCGTCGCCGAAACGATCGTGCGACGGGCACCGGTGCCGGTCACCGTCGTCCGTTGATATCGAGCGCGAGCGATCGGGCGGCCGTCGCTTCTCCGACCGCGACTGGGTGTTCGTCATTTCGCCGTCGACGACCCGCGACTCCCCGGTGACGAAACTCGAGTGACCGCCCGTCCGTTGTCCCTCGAGTCGCCGGTCACGACCGCTACGTCCTGGTTGTGGATCGGTGATATTGAGAGGCTAGTTACCAGTTACCAGTTACTAGTTTTGCGACCACAGCGGTCCCACATCGTCCGGGTCCCCGCGTCGCTCCCGTCAGCCGGCGTCGACGACCTCGACGTGACCCCACTGTCCTTCCGGTTGGTACTCACACCGGTAGGTCTCCATCTCGGTGGTCGCCTCGAACGCGAGCGTTTCGATGTCGTCCTCGACGTCGGTTCCGTCTGTACTGTAGTCGCGGACGACGTTTCGGTCGGCGTCCCAGAACGCGACGTTGTGGTGCATCCCGTCCCGGTTTCGCCACGTGAGTTCGTACTCGCGGCCGGCGACGAGCACCAGCGTCGGGTTCTCGACGCGGTCGACGTGGTCGGGCTCGACGCCGACCCAGCCACCGACGTAGCCGTCGAAGCGTATCCGATCGATGTCGCGCCAGCTGTCGGGGTCGGTCGGGCCCTCGGTCGCAGTCGCTTCGTCGACGACGGGTTCCGGCTCGCTTTCCTCGGCCGGCTCTCCTTCGTCATCGAAGCACCCGGCGACTGTCGATACCGCGATCGCGCCACCGAGCCCCCGCAGGAACGTCCGCCGTCGCGTTTCTTTCGCGCTCGAGCCCATCGGTGGGCGTAGGCGACGAAGCTTCATAAGTCGTCTTCAGCCCGTCGTGACTGTCACCGGTGGCGATACGAGAACGCGAGTCGACGACGAGTCACTCACTCCATCGACGCCGTCGTGCGCCGACGAACTCGGGTTGCGTACTCCGGGTCCGTCCTTACCAGTCGCGACGGCGATGAACGGCTATGAGCGATCGATCCGACGAGGCCGCCTACACTCAGCTGACGCCCGATTCCTGGCACCAGAACGAGGGTGGCAACTACTACATCGACTGTCCGGAGTGTGGCTCCGCGGCGACGCTGATGAACGTCGTCAAACACGGCCGCTGTAACGGCTATCTCGACCGACAAGAGAGTGAGACCCAACTCGACGAGGAGCAGTTCGACTGCACTGCCAAGCTGTGGCTCGAACTCGGCTACACCTCCGACCCCGACGCGGAGATGACCGAGGACGCCGTCGGCGAATCGGCGAGCGACATCGAAACCGAGGAAGGCGTTCCAGCGGAAGGCTCGCCGCCGGGCACCGACGGTGCCGTCGACAGCGGGTAGGACGGCTTGCTCGAGAGTTGCCGTGGCGGACTCCCTTGATATAGTCTCCACTGAAACTCATTGTATACCCATCGCACGACAGCTGTACGATCGGTGCGGAAATCGTTTCATACGGATTGCTGGATTGCTGTCCTATTTATCGCCGATCGCAGATCGCTGATCACCGATCTCGTGTGGCGATCGGCGGTAATCGACTACAGTAACCCGTATCAGTCGTTACTGCAGTTCGAATCCGGATCAGTCCTCGGGCTGTCGATCGTCGATCCGAGTCGCTGGCACCCCTGCGACGGTTGCACCCGGTTCGATGTCGTCGGTGACGACCGATCCAGCGCCGACTGCTGCATCCTCGCCGATCGTGATGTCTCCAAGCAGCGTCGCGTTCGCGCCGATCTTCACGCCGTCCTCGATGGTCGGATGTCGTTTCACCGGCTCGTTCGTGTCGCCCCCGAGGGTGACGCCGTGATACATATGGACATCGTTGCCGATCTCGGCCGTCTCACCGATGACGACACCCATTCCGTGATCGATCGTCACTCGCCGCCCGATCGTCGCACCCGGATGAATCTCGACGCCCGTCAGCAGCCGAACGAGCTGGGAGAACAGCCGTGCGAGCAGCTCGAAGCCGCCGTTCCAGAGCCGATGAGCGACCCGGTGGCCCCAGACGGCGTGGACGCCCGGATAACAGAGGGCGACCTCGAGACAGCCTTTCGCCGCCGGGTCGCGATCGCACATCGTCCGTACGTCCTCACGCAGCCGTCTCAGCATGTCGTGGATTGGTTTCCGGGGCACCCGATCTAAAAGGGTTCGTTTCGCGACGCCGGCGTCGTTACTTGCCCCGGACGAGTCGGCTGCCGATTCGCTCCGGCAGATCAGCTTCCTGGACCGCGTCTCGAACGGTCTCGATGTCATACTCGACGCGATGGGTCTCGACGGTCATCGCCTCGAGATCGACCACTGCATAGCCCGCTCGCGGATCGCCGTCGCGTGGCTGGCCGACGCTGCCGGGGTTGAGGACGATCCCTTCCGCGAACTTCTCGACGCCCTGGACGTGTGTGTGACCGAGGACGAGCACGTCCTCGTCCTCGAGCAGTCGCGGCGAGAACTCCTCGGGGTAGGTGTACCGGCTGTACCGATCCGGGTCGTCCGGATGGCCGTGGACGATCTTCAGTCGCCCGTCGCACTCGAGGCGCTCTTTCGGGAGGTCCGCGAGCCACTCGAGTTGTGCCTCCGAAAGCTGCTTGCTGGCGTGTTCGACGCCGGCCTGTGCCATGCCGTTGAACCGAAACGGCGTCGTCGCGGCGACTGCCGCATCGTGGTTGCCCATCACCGCCGGGACCTCACGCTCGCGCAATTCGTCGAGGCAGTCCGCCGGCCAGGGGTTGTAGCCGACGATATCGCCCGCACAGACGAGTTCGTCGACCGACGGCATGTCCTCGAGGACGGCCTCGAGGGCGACCCGATTGCTGTGGACGTCCGAGATGAGTCCGACCTTCACGTCTGATGGTATCCATCGGATCGATATGTATCTTGGGCGAGTTACCGATGCGTCGTTTCCGTTCGACTGCTACCGGCTGACGAACGTCACTGGAGCCCGATCCTTCTCGTGGGTTCCGAAATATTTTGCTGGTGGATTGACATACTCTACGCGATGTCCGAATTGGTCCAGCGGTATGCTCCCGAGAGGCCCGCCAGCCGAACTGTTCTTGCGACCCTCGGGGCGGTGGTCGGTGTCCCGGTTGCGCTGCTTGGACCGCTCGGGCCTGGTCTTCTTCCTGGTCGTCGACTCGCCCTGGCCGTCGCCGGCTGCCTGACCCTGGGCGTCGTCCGCCAGGCCAACGCGGCTCTCGACGCGACGCCGCTTACCGAACCACGAGCGAACTCGGACACGGTCACGGACGCGGGTGCAGACAGCGGCGATTTCGAGATGCCCGTCGAAACTCTTCGCCGGCGGTATCCGGTAGGCGAACTCGAGGACGACGATTTCAACGTCGTCTCGAGGGCCTCCTCGGGAGCGAACACGCCGTGGAACAGGACCGGCTCGAGCCCGAACGGACTCTCGAGATCGAGTGACTGGTCTATCGAACCTTCTCGACTAGTCCGTCTTTGACAGACTGTATTCGAACGAAAGACATTTTTCAAACTGATGCCATTTTCGTCCGTGAAACGTCTCACGCGCCGTCACGCCCTCCAGTTCGGTAGTGTCGCCCTCGGAGCCGCGGTTGCTGGTTGTTCGTCGCTCGGAGTCGGGGCGTCCGAACCGACTCGCCTGACGGGAATACGAGTCGAGAACCGTGATCCGACGGCTCGGACCGTTCACGTATTGCTCCTCGACGGTGACGATCCCGTTTACTGGGACTCGGTCGCGGCGGATGCGTATTCGACCGACAGGGACCGTGGCGACGTGACGGAGTTCGAGGGGGTCCCGACCGAACTCGGAGCCGTCGTCGTCTATGCGTGGCGCGACGATCAGCCCAGAGACGAGTGGGAACGGTTCGACTTCGGGAGCGACGACTCCTCCTGTTTCGAACTCGTGGTCGGGATCGGGTACACTGTTGACGACGAGCGAGGCGAGATCACGATTCTGCAGACAGACGAGTATACCACAGCGAACGAGTGTGCCAGCGAAAGCTAAGAACCTGACAGTTCGTCCGGTCTTACTGTCGGCCAGTTCCGGTGCAACCGCCACCCGGCCAGTTCCGGTGCAACCGCCACCCGGCCAGTTCCGGTGCAACCGCCACCGCACGGCGGTTGTATCGGTAGATCGTACGGCGACCGGTCTCAGTTGCCGTTCTCGATCGCCGTCTCGAACCCGTCGTCGGTCAGCGCCACGCCTGCGGCACAGACCTCGTGTTCGAACTCGAGGCCGTACGCCTCCCGTGCTGCCTCCTCTGCACGTTCGGCGTCGAACTCGAACGCCTCGGGGGAGTCTTTCTCGTAGGTCGCGACCAGCCTCGGCTCCGCGACGGTCTCGACCAGCAGTGCGTCCTTGCGGACCGTTCCGATCAGCGCCTCGCCGCCGTCGTCGATCGTCGCGGCGATGCGTGGCGTGTCGTAGTCGTCTTTCTCGTAATCTAGCGCGAGGAGACTCTCCGCGAGGGCGTCGCGTGCGGGATACCCCAACTCGAGTTTCTCGGCGATCGGGTCGACGTGTGAACCGTTGCCGAACGCGGCCGTCTCGCCGGTCGGCGTCTCGACGACCCGCAGGCAGTTGTAGGAGACGTAGGGGTTGTCAGTCTCCGGCGCGTCTTCGGTAGGACCGACGGTGAGGGCCTCGTCTCGAGCGGTGATCTCGCGGTTCGGGAACGACCGGGAGGAGACGCGGTACGCGCCGACCTCCGGCCCGACGACGACGAATCGTCCGACGTACATACGCGTGGATGCGTGAGGGGAACGAAAAGCCGTGTCGATTCGTCCGTCCGACAGTTCCTGACGCGGCAACCGAGCTGTGACGACTGCGCCGACGGTCTCGAGGCGTCGTCTCGTCTGTCGAGTTCACACGGACGCGACGAGTATGTCCCTCTCCGTGGGGCACGTTCACTACCAAATCGAGGGACGCGAACCGAAAGCGATAAACTATACACGGGCGTATCACTGACTGCGCACAGTCCATTGGGGTAGTGGCCAATCCTGAAGCCTTCTGGGGGCTTCGACCCTGGTTCGAATCCAGGATGGACTACTTCTCCGCCGTTTCGTTTCGAACGACTGGACAGTTCCTTCTCCGGGTCTCCAGTTGAAACGAAGGGGTTACACCCACACCCATACTCACACCGAACCGAGCGCCGACTGTCGTTTCCGATCCCGACCGATCGAATACCCGTCTCGCCCGTCAGTTGTCGTACGCACCGTCTTTCTCGAGCTCACCTCGTTTCCGCACCACGGCTGGCGTCCGACAGATTCCGGGTGCGCCGGTCGCCTGCGGAACGGTACAGTTGTTACAGCTTTCACAGAGAACCCGCGGGTTGCTGTCGAATCCGCCTTTGTCCTTGTTCTTGCCCTTGCCCTTGCCCTCGCGATCGCGATCCCGGTCCAGAAGACGCGCCCCAAGCCGTGGCTCGGCGTAGAACGGGCGTGCCATCCCGACGGCATCGCAGGCCGGTACCGCGTCCCCGGCACCGAGCAATCGGTCCATCCGTTCGCGCTCTCGAATCCCACCTTCCGCGAGGACTGGAATCGACACCGTCTCGCGAACGCGGCGACAGAACTCCTCGTTCCAGGCCGGTTCGAAGCCGTATTGCAGCGACTCGAGCCAGTTGCCGAACGCCACCAGCCGTCGACGGACCGATCCGCCGAAGGCCGCGTCGTACGCCTCGTGGAAGCTCTCGTCGTTCCAGGCCCGGTCGGGGTACTCACCGCGGACGATGCTCATGTCCCAGACGACCGACGCCCGAACGGGAACGACGGCATCGTAGCCGATCCTCTCGAGCCGACGTGCCGTCTCGACCCCGTCCTCGAGCGAGAGGTTTCGACACACGAGGGGTGCCGGCGGCGCGGGCGTTTCGGCCGGCACCTTCGTGACAAGCGGGATGTCTCCTGCTCGGTCCCGGATTTCGTCGTGGACGACGGAGAGAAACTGCACTCGTGCTTCGGGGCTGCCGCCGAACTCGTCGTCACGCCGGTTGTAGAACGGCGAGAGAAACTGCTGGACGATCCCCATGTTCGCCCCCGAGATGTGGATGCCGTCGTAGCCGGCGTCGACGGCGTACGCCGCGGAGCGGCCGAAGTCGGCGGCGAGCTCGTACACTTCGTCGGTCGAGAGCACGTGTGGGTCGTAGGAAAGGGCTCCCAGCCGATCGAGCAGCCGCAACTGCCATGGCGGTTCCGAGACCGCCAGCTGCTCGAGGTCCGGATTCCGCCGTCGGTACTCGGCGTGCCAGGTCTCCATGCTCCGGAGACCGCCGTGCTCGAGTTGCAAGAAGAGTCGACTGCCGTGATCGTGGACCCGGTCGGTTAGCCGCGAGAGTCGAGAGACGAACGCGGGGTCGTGGACCCGGGTCATCCCCGGCGCGGCGCAACCGCCCTCGCCGCGGACGATCGTCGCTCCCTGAAAGACGAGACCGACGCCGGACTCGGCCGCCGGCTCGAGATCCGCGATCAGCGTCTCGACTGCGTCCTGTCCGTTGCCGGCACACTCGAGCAGCGGGGCGCGATACAGCCGGTTCGGGAGTCGAACGCCGCCGATCTCGAGTGGGTCCTCGAGGATGGCCATCGTGTTCGGGGTATCACGGGACGATACAAGAGCGTGCCGTCCGTCGTTCCGAACTCGTCGCGCTACCGTTCCCGACTTCCGAGGTCCGTAGACATTTCAATCCGCCTGTTCATCGTCCGGTATGGCACCGATCACGCGACTCGTGCTCGACGTACTGAAACCGCACGATCCGGGCGTCGTCACGTTTACGACCCAGCTCGCCGACCTCGAGTGTGTCGACGCGGCCACTGCAACGGTCGTCGAAGTCGACGAGACCGTCAAAACGTTGCGGGTGACGATCGAAGGCGACGACCTCGACCTCGAGTCGATCCGCGAGGAGATCCAGGACCTCAGTGCGTCGATCCACTCGATCGATCAGGTCGCGTGCGGCGATCGGACCGTCGAAGACCCCTTCTAGCGATGGCGAGCAGGCTCGATAGAATCCGACGCGTTCTGAGGAAAGACGAGGTCCGTTCTATCTCCCGGCGGTACTTCGTCGCCAACGGGTTCGACGGGACGCTGACCAGCATCGGCGTCGTCGTCGGCGCGTATCTCTCGGGCGTCGCCGACGGCTTCACCGCGATCGCCATCGGACTCGGTGCAGCGGTGGGACTGGGAACGTCCGGCGTCTGGAGCGTCTGGGAGATCGAACGCGCAGAGGCGATGGCCAAACAGGAACGGATCGAACAGGCGATGCTCACCGAACTCGAGGATACACGCGTCCAGCGGGAAAGCCGTGCTGCCCAGATCGTCCACGCGACCGCGAGCGCGTCCGGCCCGATTCTTGCGATTCTGCTGACGCTCTCGCCGCTTGCCCTCGAGGGGGTCGTCTTCACGATGTTCCAGGCGGTCGTGGCCTCTATTGTCGTCGGAATCGCGATCCTGGCGACGTTCGGGGTCTATCTCTCGACGCTGTCCAGACAGCGCTGGTACGTCGCTGCGGTTCGTATGGGTCTTGCGGGGGTCGTCGTGACGGTGATCAACATCTTCTTACCTGGGTAACGACCTCCTGTTTCTCGATCTCACCGTGCTCGAGTCGACCGCGTAATTCGTGATCGATCCAGGGTCGGTGGCCGACTCGAGCGCCCCACCTTCTTCGTCGTCTGCCTAGTTTTCCCGTCCGTTTCGGTATCGTCGCTCTAGCCCTCTTCATCTCCGTCGGCCCCGCTTGCATCCCGCTCGAGCGGTTCGATCGCCGTACCGAGAGCCTCGAGGTCGTCGCCGTCGGGGGTGGCCCACGGGACGAGGTCGCAGCCGTCGCTCGACAGCCCCGCTTCCTGGTCGACGAAAATGGCGGTCGTCATGTCGTACTCACAGCGGACGGCGTCGCCGCCTTCGGGAATCGTCATCGTCTCGCCATTGATCGACATCGCCAACTGGGCGCGCAATTCTGCGTCGGTGACCTCCTCGTTGTCGACGTGGGTCGCGAACCACTCGACGACATCGTCGTTGTCCAACTCGGCGACGAAGGTGATCTCGCGACTCGAGCGGGGTGGGATCGTCGTGTCGTGTGTCGCCTCGCGCAGTTCGATGTCGTGGGCGTCCCACTCGGCGACGAGGTGGTCGTTGAACTCCATCTCACCGGTTAGCGCCGGCGTCGCGAGCGGGTAGGCGTTGGGGTTGTAGAGCTCGTAGGTCAGGTACAGTTCGGTCCGCTTGTCGTCGACCACCCCCCACTCGGCGTCGGTATCGCGAATCTCGAGGGTCGGCTCGAGCAGGTCACGCTGGATGCCCGACCCGGTCGACACCGGCGACAGCGAGTACTCTCCTTCCTGTTCGGCCAGCGCGTCTTCGATCATCGGCTCGAGATCGGTCTCGATCTCGTCCACGTAGGTATGGGAAGGCGACCCCGAGAGCGGCCCCGGGTCGAAGTCGGCATGTGCCGTCACGTCGGCCTCGAGCGTGCTCACCTCGTCGTTCTCGACGTGGGAAACCCACCAGTCCGATAGCTGTCCGTATCGGAGGTCGGTCCGTATATCGGCCGTCGTGTTCCCCGAGGGGGCCGCGACGTCGTCGGCCGACCCCGACGCCAGGTGGACGCCGTTCAGCGCCAGATCGTACTCGAGCGCCAGGTCGTCGGGTTCGATTCCCGTCCCCGGGTTCGGGTTGTCGATCCAGACCGTCGTGAGCACCTCGATACGTTCGTCGTCGACCTCGCCCCACGCGTTGTCCTCGAGGCCGGCGTCCGGAACTCCCACCGCGCCGACGGCGTAGAGTCCGCCGAGGAGTCCGGTGGCACAGACGCCGAGCACGAAGACGATCGCGACGACCTTCTTGAGCATCGTCAAGCTACTGGCGTCGAACTACCATCTGTTTGATGGGTCGTCAACGTGGCGTTCGCCTCCAGCGGTTCCGACGATTGCTGGAAACGGTAGCTGGGACACTGTCTTCTTCCGCGACAACTGCTCTCACGCACGGCCGACCTCGAGCCATCCCCGGCCGGTCACTTCTCGACCTCGAGCAGCGCCACCCGTTCGCGGACCAGGTCGCCCAGCGAGGCGTCGGTCGCGTTCCGCTCGGCGTCGGTGATATCGAAGAACGCACACAGCCGTGTCGCGTCGGTCGACTCGAGCGTCGGCGTTCGTTCCCGCACTGCTTCGAGTTCCGCGACAGCCTCGAGTGCCTCCCGTTCGGCGTCTCGGTCACCGTCTTCGGCGTCGACCAGCACGACGGCGTCCTGTTCGCTGTCGTCGACACCCATCTCGAGGGCGCGATCGATCTGCCGGCGACCGGCAGCGTACAGCAGGATTTCGACGGCTCGGTCGCGGGCGACGTTCTCGCCGCGCTCGATCGCTCTATCGGCGAACTCGACGGCCCGCTCGAGGTGAGCCCGATCCGCGAGGTAGTCGGCGTCGAACGCCTGGATCGTCACTGCGTGGCGGTCGCCGATTTCGCCGAGCGCGGCGACGAACGAATCGAGGTCGTCGATCGTGACCGAACACTCGAGCAGTTCCATTAGAAATCCCCCAGGCTGGACTGGCTATCCTCCGGCCCCTCTGAGTCGGTTNAATCGAGGTCGTCGATCGTGACCGAACACTCGAGCAGTTCCATTAGAAATCCCCCAGGCTGGACTGGCTATCCTCCGGCCCCTCTGAGTCGGTTCGATCCGTCTCGGCCGTCGTTCGAGTGTCGGTTCCGCCTTCGGTCCTGCTCTCCCTCGGATTCGCTGTGTCCCCGCTTGCCGGCTCGACGCCGTCCATCGACGGGTCCTCGCGGCCGGCGTTCTCGAGGATGTTCTCGGCCGTTTTCTGCCCTTTCAGTGCGTCGAGGACGACGCCTTTGTTCGCCGAACGCAGGTCCGCCGGCTCCTCGATGCCGCGCTCGTAGAGGCGACGAGCACGCTTTCGGCCGACGCCGCCGACGCTGACGAGTTCGAGTAACTCTTCGCCGACGCCGTGTTCGACGCGAGCACGCGCCTCGCGGACGGCGACGGTCCACTCGCTGTCGATCTCCTGGGCCAGCGACTCGGCGGCTCCGAGCAGCCACTCGGCGGTGTCGACCTTCCCGCGGAGGTCGCCAGGTCCGATCTCGTATCGCTCGGTGATGCGTTCCTCGTCGTCCTCCTGGGCCCAGTCCTCGAGGAGTTTGCCGGTCTTCAGCGCGGCCAGCCAGTCCTCGAACCGCTCTTCTTCGAACTCGCTTGGAGCGTCGCCCAGCAGTTCGGCCTCGCGCTTGTAGTAGAGTTCGCCGAACTGCTCGTCCTCGCCCGACCGGAGGTAGAGTTCGTACATGTCGGGAGTTCGGGAGACGAGTTGGTACAGCCCGAGTGCCGTGGGCCGTTCGTCCGCACTCTCGAGACCGTGGACGATCTCGGCGGCGCTCATCGGATCGAGATAGAGCCGCGAGACGGTGTGGCCGAGGCTGGTCGCCTCGAGTTCGTCGGCCTCGTCCTCGTCACGTTGTGCTGCGAGGTCCGCCGCGGAGGTAAACGAGCCGGCGTCGGCGTCGTCGGTATCGCCGGTCGTCCCGCCCGACCGGTCGATGAAGTCGTTGCGCTCGAGATAGGCCAGTACGTCGTCTGTCACGGCCGTGAGTCGGCCCGACTCGCTCGACTGGCTCGCGTAGAGGGTCGCCTCGAGGAACTCGAGCAGTCCCTCTCGCGTGCGGGCGAAGCCGGAGGCGATCGTCGCGAGCACGTGGGTCCGCAGGGCGGGCTCGGCGGCGAGTTTCGACCGCACGGGCTCGGGATCGGCCCAGACGTAGCGGTCGAACAGCTCCTCGCTTTCGTCGTGGCTCTTCGCGAGGAGGACGGCCTCACCGTAGGGGTCGAGCCCCGGACGGCCCGCACGGCCCATCATCTGGTGGACCTCGAGGACGTCCAGCGGTGCCATCCCACCTGCCGAGGGGTCGAACCGCCGCCAGTCGCGGACGATCACCCGCCGGGCGGGCGTGTTGACGCCCGCCGCGAGGGTCGGCGTCGCGGAGATGACCTTCAGTAGTCGGTCGCGGAAGGCGTCCTCGACGAGCGACCGCTGGGTACTCGAGAGGCCGGCGTGGTGGAACGCGGAGCCACGCTCGACGCAGTCGGCCAGGTCCGTACTCGTCTCGCTGTCGCTGTCGTTCCGGATATCTTCGGCCAGGTCGGCGAGTTCCGCGCGTTCCTCCGCGGTGAGTTCTTCCCTCGAGACCTGCCCGAGTCGACGGGCTGCGGCCTCCGCGTTCCGCCGGGAGTTGACGAACACGAGCGACGAGCCGTCCTCCTGGAGGATATCGCGGACGAGCGCGGCCTCCTGTTTCTCCGAACCCTCGACGGGCACTTCCCGGGTCGAGCCGTCGTCGAAGTTCAGGGCGTTGCCGTAGTGGACGCCCATCTCGAGGTCGATCGGCCGCCAGTCGGTGTCGATCAATTCGGCGTCGAGCCAGTCGGCGATTTCGTCGGCGTTGCCGACCGTCGCCGACAGCGCGACCTGTTGCATGCCGGGGTTCAGTCGTCGGAGTTTCGCGAGCGTCACCTCGAGGGTCGGCCCGCGCTCGCGGTCGTCGATCAGGTGAACCTCGTCGCTGACGACGCAGGTGAGGTCCGAGAGCCAGTCCGCGCCGTTGCGCACGAGGGAGTCGACCTTCTCGCTTGTGGCGACCACGATGTCCTTCGTGGCGAGCCAGTCGCTGGTCGACTCGTAGTTGCCGGTCGCGACGCCGGTCGTCACGCCGAACTCCTCGTAGGCTTCGAACTCCTCCTTTTTCTCGCTGGCCAGGGCCCGCAGGGGAACGATGTAGAGTGCCGTCCCGCCCCGTTCGACCGCCGACAGCATCGAGAGGGCGGCGATCATCGTCTTTCCGCTGGCGGTCGGCACCGCGGCGACGAGGTTCTCGCCCTCGAGGGCTCCGGCGTCGACGGCCTCGGCCTGTGGTGGGTAGAGTTCCTCGATCCCCTCCTCGCGGAAGTGATCGATCGCCCCGGGCGGGAGCCCCGACAGCTCCTCGACGTTCATTACCCGCGCTTGGCGCGTCCAGTGGTTTAAACTGTCGTCTCCGCTCCGTCCACCTGGTGTGATTCCGACCCCTGGTCCGCGTGCCCGGCGATAGACCGATACCAGTGGCAGNCTTCTAGTCTAGTTAAAGTGACTATTTTAGACGCTAGTGACTACACCGCGATAGGTCGGAGCTAATTTCGAAAGCGTGCAACGGGCTATGTGGCTGAACTTCGTTCCCTTCGACGTATCTATTGCCCGCAGGTGACCGAGTACGACGGCGACAAGACCGCGTTCGTCGACCGCCTCCGCAACTCGCTGAAGCGCTCGATCGAGGATGGCGACCTCACGTACGAGGATCTCGTTGACTTCCTCCGTGACGAGTTCGAGTCCAACGGGCCTGAACGAGCCACCACTTGCATCCGCCACACACTCGAGGGTTTCACGATCTCACCGTGCGCTGGCTACAAGGACAGCCAGGCAGTCCGTGAACGCTGGATCAGCTCGGAGCTCTACCAGGCGCTGCAGTACGAACTCGCGGATCTCCCGTACGAGATCACGCAGGAGGCAACGTTCGGCCGGAGTAGCATCGACCTCCTCATCACCCATGCCCACGACGATCGGAACTATCTTATCGAAGTCAAACTCGCCGGCAACTACAATAGCCGCGAACGATTGCTCTCCCAACTCCGCAAGTACCGGAAGAAGGTGCCGTACCTCCGCCGGTCGTTCGTGTTCATGGTCGCCGAACGCGAGCGCGATCTTCCCGAGAACAAGGCGTCCGTCAAGCACGCCATCCAAGAAGCCGAAGACGAACCACAAACCGAAGTCATCGTGAAACCGCCAACAGGACTCGAGTACAGTGCTGGGTAGCGTGAATGCGACCCTATCAGTCCCATTGATTACGGTCTCCCAATTCCCTCTGAAGTATAGTCAGGTTCGAGATATTTAGTGAGGAAGATCTACGAGAAGCGGTAAATCAGCACGGGTTCATTACGATTGATTTTCATTGGTTGGGTCGTGAGGCATTAGCCACCGTGAGATCGGCCCGGGGGNATCTACGAGAAGCGGTAAATCAGCACGGGTTCATTACGATTGATTTTCATTGGTTGGGTCGTGAGGCATTAGCCACCGTGAGATCGGCCCGGGGGTCATTCGGTGGCGTGTTCGAAACATTGCCCATTCAAGTATGGTTTTTGGTATGATAAACAAGAGTAGGGCTCGGATTTCAGCACCGGTTTCCATACCAATATTTCCGTGGTAAATAATGGGGGAAGTGGTTATTACAATTATCGTCCCGAGGAACGCGATAGTTAGGAACCAATATANCCTGCATTTGACGGTATCTCTGCAACCGTTGCTCCTGTGAAGTGTTCTATATTTTTGTTTACGAATAGGGAAACTAGTATTAGCTGAAAGATACATAAGGCTAGTCCTACAAAGATCGCTTCTGTAGTAGCAGCACTGGAAAGTGTTGTGATGTATTCACCGATTGGTCGGTCGAACCGGCCACCATCAATTTGGGGAGTTGGGTTTGCATAGTCAANAGCAGCACTGGAAAGTGTTGTGATGTATTCACCGATTGGTCGGTCGAACCGGCCACCATCAATTTGGGGAGTTGGGTTTGCATAGTCAATGAGGAGAGTACCAGACAGAGCCCAGAATGTGCCTCCAAAGAAAACTCCTCCAGTAGTGTATTTTGTATTCTTATAATAGATTGGTGGTATATATTTAGTTGGTTGGACAGACCCGGGGCGGTTGGAAACAAGTGGAATTGAAACTGTGAGCGGTGTATTCTCTTCATCTTCATGGGCAGGAGATGCAAAAAGGCAAGCAACTGAATACAAAACAATAAATCCAATCATTTCTAACCAGTAGGCAAATAACACTTCTTGAGTACTAAAATCAAAAATGAGTAGCCCAATCGGAAGGATATTAATCAATACGACCAGGACAAACTTCATATATCCTAAATAGGGGGTGGGGAACAATAAAGGCGTCTATCTGGAAGAATTAGGTGCCGACGCAGCCACTAGCGTTCCCGTTGTAGCATTCTTCTGGATCGATCGTAACACTGGCCCCGACTCCTTTGCATACCTGGCAGTCAATACGATCCCAGCCATCACACGCGTCAGTAGTACAGACATCAAAGTTCAGTTCAATATCTAACGTGGTTCCTACCCCCCAGGAGATATCCACACAGGGTTCAAATTCGAGTGGGACAGCTGGGTGGGTTCGGGCCCTGCCACACCAACCATCTTCTTCGCTTTGAGATATTTCTGCACCCCATAGTTCAAAGTCAGTAGCACCGATACTAACGGTGAAATCAATTGAGACCGAAGTTTCTGTACTGGACTGATTAACACGGATTCCACCAGATACTTCGAAGCTATACCCACCTAAGGAATCTGGAAGACTGGTCTCGTATAGGGTTACATAAAGAGTATCGGACCAACCATGCGTTGTAGGACGTTCTGAGAGGGGGAGGGCGTTCTGATTTTTCCCAGACAGAATCCTAATATCGTCCCGTTTTTCACCGGTGTCCGGGTCATACGCCTCAATTTGAGTCTTTTCCACTATTTCCTCAGGGATTTTTAATTCACCCTCATCATTATGCCATTCTTCTTCATCAAATTCTTCTGGATCAAAGTCGCCTTTTTCATAATCTTCGGTGGCCGCTGCATTACCGCTATAACCCACCAAGGCGGAGCTAAGTCCAGCAGTTGCTAAAATTGCTTTGCGCCGGGGGATGTTTGTATCATCCTGGCCCATACAATCCAAGAATTCGATGACAGGATAAAATATTTTCCCTTATACAATATATTCTAGCCAACACTCCCCCTCCATCATGAATATCTAGAAGAAATATCTATTGGTCGAAATGGCGAGAAAAGCAATTAGGAAACTCTTCAACCCAAATATTATGGTAACAATATACAATTATACCAGCTGCATCAGTGTAAATATTGTTTTGTTGAATAGCTGCTGAATGAGGGTTAGAGTGGCTCACAGAGCTTTTCTATGTTGATGATGGCGAACATGAGGACGATTTCACGGAACTGTCGATACCAGCCCAGCGCTCGCACGGCATCGCCGAGCGAGCGCTTCGCCGTCGAGTACGAAGTTTCCGCCATCCAGCGCTGAGCGTAGCCTTTTGTCCGGATGAGCGCATTATTCCCTGTCGTGAGTGATCTTGATTCACGCTGTAAGATCAGTGGTTCGACACCGAGTGCGTAGAACTCGTATTTGGTGTGCCAGTTGTGGAAGGCTTTGTCAGCCGCCACGGAAAGNGTCAAGAACTGCGAGAGACTCTACATCGGTTAATGTGGTCACTTTCAGTGTCTGGACGCTATTCCCGGATCTCTGACGGTAGTACGATGAAGCAGCGCGTCGATCAAAGAACGTACTGTCGAGAGCGACGTGCCCAGACTGCGGGTGTTGCTGCGCTGAAACGCGCAGCAACGCCCGCCACACCCACATTTTCAGCCGATCGAACGACTTGTAAATCGTGCTGTAATCCNGTTGCTGCGCTGAAACGCGCAGCAACGCCCGCCACACCCACATTTTCAGCCGATCGAACGACTTGTAAATCGTGCTGTAATCCGGCAGCTCGTCCTGATCGAGGGCAAGTACGTCACGAACCTCAGACATGTACTTCAGCCGGTTCGGCGTTTCACGGTAGCTATGGCCCTCTTCGAGCCGAAAACAGTGCAAAACGACGTGTACCCAGCGGGCGAACCCGCCGCTG
>NZ_AOMA01000069.1 GCF_000337895.1 Halobiforma nitratireducens JCM 10879 | reverse complement strand
ACCCGCCGCTGACGGGCTCGCCCGCGTGCTTCCCCAACGCTTGTTTAGCTAGGTCTCGACACTGCTCAACGAAGTCGAGGATGTCGATTCCCATACCAACCTCGATTTCCTCGACTTCACCCTTCTAACCCGTGATATCAGCTGATTAGATCGCTCTTCAACAGAGCACGAGAGTGAGGGCCGTGACGGGCTCGAGCGACGGAGGAGCGGCGACATCGGAAAGTGAGAGGGGAGAAGGCGACTCGAGCAACTCGGCCGATGGGGAGACCGTGACTGGGCCCGAGAACCTGCACCGACAGCTGTACGCGTTGTATCTCACCCGGTTCGCCGCGGGGTTCGGACTGATGACTCTCGTCACGTTGCTGCCGACGTACATCAACGAGTTCGAGCCGTCCAGACTCGTGCTCGGGCTGTTCGTCAGCGCGGTGACGGTCGCCAAGACCGGCGCGATCGTCCCGCTTGCGTGGGCGGGCGATCGCTACGACAAACGCCAGGTCCTGCTGTTCGGGATCGGTCTCGGCGTTGCCGTCTACGCGGCCTTCGCGTTCGTGGCCTCGAGTCTGGGGTTCATCACGGTGCGAGCGTTCCAGGGTGTCACCCTCGTCGCGACGGGGCTGCTGAGCACTGCCCTCGTCGGACAACTCGCCCCGGTCGATCAACGCGCGAACGCGATCGGCAAGGCCAACGCCTGGCGGCTCGCGGCGGGGATCGTCGGCGCGCTCGCGGCCGGTCAACTGTCGAGTTCGCCGGCTTCTCGGCAGTCTACGCGGTCGTCGTGGCGCTCATGTTTGCAGCCGTTTGCGCCGTTACCCTCTTCGTCGATAGCGATCCGACCCGGATCGGCGGCGTTCCGTTCTCGGACCTGGCGTTCAATCGTCGAATACTGACGCTTACGACGTTTCGCGCGCAGTACGCCTTCTCCGTCGAGGTCGTCCGGGCCTGGGTACCGATCTACGCCGGGGCCGCCGCGGCGACCGGCGGGCCCGCGTACGGCGCGGTTGCCGTCAGTCTCGTCGTCACCGCCGAGCGAACGACGAACATGCTCTTCCAGCCCTATACAGGGCGGCTGTCGGATCGGTTCGGCCGCGCGATTTCGTCTTCGCGGGCGGCGGCGCGTACGGTCTGATCGCTTTTCTCGTCCCACTGTCGCCCCGGATCGGCGAGACGCTCGCCGTTCCAACGGCGATTTCGACCGTCGCCGCCGTCGCTCCCGATTCCGCGTCTATAGCCGTGGAAACCGTCGCCGCGCTCGGTCCCGGCTTCCTTCCGTTGCTCGCGCTGAGCGGCCTGCTCGGCGTCGCCGACGCCTTCCGTGAACCGGCGAGCATGGCGCTGTTCGCCGACGAAGGAACCAGCGACGGCGGGGTCGGGTCGGAACCCACTGCCGGTAGTTAGCCGGAATTCCCATGCAGGGAAGCCGCGCCGTTTACGGCGCGGGAGATGTCACTGAAGCGTCTCGAGCACACCCAGTACCCGCTTCTCGTCCTCACGGTCCGGCCCTTGATCGCGACCGTCGCGGTCGCTCTCGAGGTGGTCCTCGACCGCACGGGCCATCGCCTCCGCCGGTGGCGTCGACTCCCAGCCCAGGGCCGCGAGCTTGTTCGTCGCCATGACGTGGGGATGGGACCGGTAGAGCGGGTAGTCCTCGAGTTCGATCCCGCCCGCGGCGAGTTCCCGGGGCCCGGCGTGGACGAGTTCGATCCCGTCGTCGGCCGCGGGCTCCTCGTCGCCGCTTCCGACGCGAGCCAGTTGCTCGGCGATCAACTCGACCATCTCCTCGAGCGTGACGAGCCGTCGGTCCCCGGTGTTGTACGCCTCGCCGGGTTCGCCGCGCTCGGCGACGAGTCGCAGGGCGCTTGCTACGTCCTCGACGTAGACACGGTGCCAGATGTTCGTCCCGTCGCCGGGGACGATCACCCGGTCGAAGCGGTTCACACGGTCGATCCAGAAGTCGAGCCGTTCGGTGTAGTCGTGTGGCCCGTAGACGATGGGTGGGCGAAGCGACATCGCGTTCACGCCGTCGGCGGCGGCCTCGAAGACCGCGCGGTCTCCCTCGGCTTTCCGGTTCCCATAGGTGTCGTGGGAGTCGTCGGTCGCCTGCTCCGCGGTGCACGCTGCAAGCGGCGTCTCCCCTTCGCGTTTGGGAACGTCCTCACGGCCGTAGGCCGCGCCGCTCGAGACGTAGACGTACGCCTTGCAGTCGGCGAAGACGCGGGTCGCGGTCCGGACGTCCGCGGGGTAGTACGCGACGCAATCGAAGACGGCGTCGGGATCGACCTCGGCCGCGGCCGCCTCGAGCGCGTCGTCGTCCGTCCGGTCCCCTTCGAGGTGGTCGACGCGGTCGTCGTCGGCGAAGGGGTTCTCCCGGGTACCGCGATTGAAAAGCGTCACGTCGTAGTCGTGTCTGAGCAGTTCGTCGACGAGGTGGCGGCCGATGAACCGCGTGCCGCCGATGACGAGCGCGTCCTCGAGGTCCCTGCTCGCAGTCGTCGTGTGTGTAGAAGCGTCCGTTTCCGAGCCCGTGTCGTCCATGCTCGGAGGTCGTCGCTTCGGCTGAAAAAGACGACGGACCGTGACGCAGGTTGCAGGCAAACCCACGGTCCGGCTTTAAGCCTCCGCTCGGGGTAGCGTCCAGCGCTGAGCGCCACCAGCAGCGTCGAGCGTTGCGCTTACGTCCAGATACTTATGAGCGACAGAAACTACGACCGGCGAGACGAGCGAGAACGGGAGCACCGCACGGACGATCGGGATCGAGACCGACGCGACGAGTACCGCACGGGCCATCGCGATCTCGGCGGTTCGGATCGCCCCCGTGGCGACAACCGCGGTGGAGAGGAGTTCCGCGACTCGATGCAGGACTCGCCCCGCAGAGCCGAGGGCCGCGACGAACGCGGTTCCGGCCGCGGCGGCCCGGAAGAGCGGCGAGGTGAGGGCCGCCAGGAGCGCGGTCGCCGCCGGTCCGAAGCTGATCGGAGACAGAGACAGGGACAAGGACAGGGACAGCGACAGGAACAAGGTCAGCGTAGCCGCGACGACCGAGGCGATCGCCAGGACAGCGACAGAAGCGGGTTCGAGACGAACGCTCGCAGGGAGGGCACACTCGAGTACGGCGGCGAAGCGCGACACGACGACCGGGACGAGTCCCGGCGCGGTCGTCGAATGGACCGGCAGTCGGGGTCCCAGTCCGGTCCTCAAGGCAGTGATCGTCGAGGCAGTGATCGTGGCGAGATGCGGGACCGTGGAGAAGGCCGGGGCCAGATGCGGAGTCGCGACCAGGTCCGCGGTCGGATGGAAGGACAGGATCGGGGGCCGGATCGCGGTCGAACACGGGACGAGAGCGACCGCGGCGGCCGACGTTCGGACCACCGAGACGAGGGTATCCGGAGCGATCGTGGCCGGGATCGGGGCCAAAGCGGCCGCAACCGCCACGCGCAGGCCCCAGGACAACCGCGAGGGGAGCAGTCCGATCGCGGCGGTCGACCTCGAGGCCGATCATCCCCCGACGAAGGGGGTGAGTACCGCGGCCGCGAAGAAGGCGGGCGACGGGGCGTCCAACAGCGCCAGCCCCGCGGTGACGTCGAGCAACGCGGCCGGGGTGGCCGACGCGATCGGCGAGAGCAACGCCAGGATCGACCGCGACAGGGACAGGGACAGGGACAGAGACAAAGACAGGGGCAGGGACAGGGACAGGGACAGTCACAGGGCGGCCGTCACCAGCGAAGCCACGGCATGTCCGACCGGCAGACGGAACACCGCGGCGGCGCGCAGTTCGGCGGGGAACCGGCCGGGAGACGGTACGACCGGGGCCGAGAGCAAGAACCTGAACCCGATCGCGGTCGAATGCAGGATCGCGGCCGTGGCGGATCGTCGGATCGCGGCGGCCGTAGCGAGGGGCCGATGCGTCGCGGCGGGGATCGTGGTCACGACGAGCGAGGGACCCGACACGAGCGCGGCGGTCGGGGCGACCGCGGTGGGAACCGCGAGCGAAGCGACCACCGATCCGGCGAGAGCCGCGACCGCGGCGGGGAGTACGACCGCGGCAGGACCAACCGCTTCGAGTCCGAGCGTCCCGAGGGAAGCCACGGCGATCGACCCCAGTCCGGCGGCGGGCTCCGTTACCGGCAGCGAGGTCACCGGGACGAGAGCGGCCATTGGACCGACTCGGAGCCGAGTTCCGACGAACGCGACCGCACCGAACGGGGGACCGAGACCGGTCGTCGGGGCGGCGAGGAAGACCCGAGCGATCGTCGGCACGTCCACGATCAACCACGGGTCGACGACACACAGGAGCAACGAAGCAGAGAGGGCGACGGCCGGGATCACGACCGGGACGGGGATCGAGACCGAGACCGGGACTGAAATACCCCCGCCTACCTGCTCGCACTCACCGACCCAGCCGCTCCGTCGTCCGAAATCACCGGCGCTTTCTGTCCGCTCCCGGTAGCCTCGGGTATGGGCGGTACGTACGTCCTCGTCCTCGAGGTAGACCGGGAAACGACGATCGAAGTCGGCGCGCTCGGCGAACTCTCCTTCGCTGCCGGCGCATACGCCTACGTTGGCAGCGCGTTCGGCCCGGGTGGGTTCTCCCGGGTCGAGCGCCACGGAGAACTCGCCCGCGGGGAACGCGACGCCCGCCACTGGCACGTCGACTACCTGCTCGGGAATCCGGCGACCACCATCGAGACCGTCGCCCGCTTCCCCGAGCAGGATCGGGAGTGTGAACTGGCCGCCCGACTGCCCGGCGAACCGGTCGAGGCGTTCGGCGCTTCGGACTGTGACTGCCCGGCACACCTGCTCTCGGCCCCGGATGGCGAGACGGAACCGGTGCTCGAAACGCTGCGAGCGGCCGGCGGCTCCTTCGATGCCGGCTGAGTTGTACGGCCGTCCTCGAGTGCGCTCGAGTGCGCTCGAGTGCGGGTGTGTAAGTGTGAGTGGAAGTGTGTTCCACCGTCGATTAGTACAGCGAGCGACAAACGTGTGGTATGGGCAATGCAGACGCGGACCCCGATTCCGACCTCGACTCCGATTCCGACGCCGACGAACCGCCCGTTCAGCCCGAACTCTCCGACGACGCGATGATCCGGTTTCCGGTGCCCGACTACGGGGAACTGCCGGACGACCTCCGGGACCGAATCGCCGCGGAGACCGAAGACGCCGGATTCACCCCGAACGTCTTCTCCGCGTTCGCGTACAAGCCCTCCCACTTCCGAGCGTTCTTCCAGTACCACGACGCGCTGGTCGAGGACTCGGCTCTCGAGCGAGAGGAAATCGAGATGATCGTCGTCGCGGTGTCGGGGGTCAACCACTGCTACTACTGTAACGTGGCTCACGGCGCGCTCGCACGAATCTACGCCGACGATCCACAGCTGGCAGACCAGTTGGTCGCGAACTACCGGACCGCGGATATCGACGACGCCCACCGAACGATGCTCGACGTTGCGGTGACACTCACCGAACGCCCGACCGACATCGAAGAGGACGACCTCGAGGCGCTGCGCGAGGCCGGCTTCAGCGAGGAAGCGATCTGGGACATCGCGGCCGTTACGGCCTTTTTCAATCTGAGCAATCGGATGGCGATGTTCGCGGATATGCGGCCGAACGACGAGTTCCACACGCTGGGACGGTAACGGATATACGTGCACGACAGCGTTCCGACGCGGCTGGAACGGCTCGCAGCCGTCGTCGCCGTCCTCGCGGCGCTGGCGCTGGTGCCGGCCGCCGCACTCGAGTCCATGATCGCAGTCGTTGTCCTGCTGTTCGTCGCGTCCACCTGCGGAACGATCGCGAAGGCGCGAGTCGACATCGACGCCTTCCTGACGTTTGGCCTTCGTTCGGTGTCAGACGACGATCCGGACGCAACGCGGTACCGGGAGCGCCGTCGCCAGCAAGCAAACCGGTTGCGCGAGGCAGTCTCGCTCGAGTACGATGCGTGGCTCGACCGACTGCTGGCGGTCGGACTGGTCGTCGTTGGTATCGGTGCCCTCGTAGTCGTCGTGACGGCCGTCGACGACATCAGGAACGCGCCCCGACTGCTGGCCGTCGCCGTGATCGCGCTCAACGCCGCGCTAGTCGTCTACGGAGTCTCGTCTATCAACCGCGAGGAGTAGGGAGTAGAGAGTAGAGAGTAGAGAAGCCAACTCGAGCGATCGAGTCGACGTTGGTCGACGTTAGTCGTCGCTCGCTGCAAACTCCGTCGCGTCGGCCTCGACCGGCGTCTCGGGCGTCTCCGGGAGTTCGTTGCGAACGTCGTCCGATCCCTGTTCGGTGATCGCCTCGTGGTAGGCGTCGGGCATCACCTTCACGACGCACTCGAGCGTGCGCTCCCAGTTCTCGAGCAGGCGCTCGCCACGCTCGGAGCCCGTGTAGGCGACGTGGTTCTCGACCAGACGCCGCAGCATCCGCTCGTCCGCGTCCTCGAGGTCGTCGTGTAGCGAGACCATGCCGGTGTTGGCCCGGTCGGCGAACTCGCCGTCGGGATCGTAGACGTAGGCGACGCCGCCGCTCATTCCTGCCGCGAAGTTCTTGCCCGTCTTACCGAGGACGGCGACGACGCCGCCGGTCATGTACTCACAGCCGTGGTCGCCGACGCCTTCGACGACGGCTTTCGCACCGGAGTTGCGGACGGCAAAGCGCTCTCCCGCGACGCCGTTGACGTACAGCTGACCGCCGGTCGCGCCGTAGAGCGCGACGTTCCCGATGGCGACGTTCTCGGTCGGCTCGTAGCCAGCATCGTCGGGCGTCCGCACCGTGAGCTTGCCACCCGAGAGCCCCTTGCCGACGTGGTCGTTGGCCCGTCCCTCGAGGTGCATCGAGACGCCGTTTGCCAGGAACGCGCCGAAGCTCTGGCCGGCCGTCCCCTCGAGATCGACGGTGAGAGTGTCGTCCGGCAGGCCGGATTCGCCGTAGCG
Source organism: Halobiforma nitratireducens JCM 10879 (assembly GCF_000337895.1). Lineage (GTDB taxonomy): Archaea > Halobacteriota > Halobacteria > Halobacteriales > Natrialbaceae > Natronobacterium > Natronobacterium nitratireducens. The sequence goes on along the minus strand of NZ_AOMA01000069.1, from coordinate 41,532 downwards.
GTCGGTGATGCGATTCGAGAGCATCGCGCCGACCGCACGGTCGACGTTGGTTACCTCGGTCGTGAGCGCGACCGGCTCCCGTCGCTCGACGGCGGCGTCGGCCGCCTCTACGAGGTCGCGGTCGAGGTGGTCCTCGAGACCGTGATCCTGCTCGCGGACCTTCCGGCGCACGTCGCCTGCGGGCTCGGCGAGTACCGCCGAGAGATCGACGGTGCGGGCCTTCGGATGGTCGACGTCGTCTCGTTGTTCGAGGGTATTCACGCGGCCGACCATCTCGTCGACGGTCTCGAACCCGAGATCGGCCATGATCTCGCGCAGTTCCTGCGCGATGAAGCTCATGTAGTTGATGACGTGCTCGGGCTCGCCGGGGAACCGCTTGCGCAGGTCTTCCCGCTGGGTGGCGACGCCGACGGGGCAGGTGTTCTTGTGACACTGTCGGGCCATCACGCAGCCGGAGGTGACGAGCGAGGCGGTCCCGAAGACGTACTCCTCGGCTCCGAGCAGGGCGGCGACGGCGACGTCGCGGCCGGTCTTCATGCCGCCGTCGGCCGAAACGCGGATGCGGTCGCGCAGTCCCGTTTCGCGGAGCATCTGGTTCGCTTCGGCGAGACCGAGCTCCCAGGGGAGCCCCGCGTTCTTGATCGAGGTGCGTGGCGACGCACCCGTGCCGCCGGAGTGCCCCGAGATGTGGACCACGTCGGCGTTGGCTTTCGCGACGCCGGCGGCGACGGTACCGATGCCGGCCTCGCTGACGAGCTTGACGTTGATGTCCGCCCCCTCGTTCGCCGCCTTGAGATCGAATATCAGCTGCTTGAGGTCCTCGATGGAGTAGATGTCGTGCAGCGGCGGCGGCGAGATCAGGCCGACCCCGGGAGTCGACTTGCGAACGTGAGCGATCATCTCGTTTACCTTCTCGCCGGGGAGGTGGCCGCCCTCGCCCGGCTTCGACCCCTGGGCCATCTTGATCTGGAGCTCGTCCGCCGAGGAGAGGTACGTCGACGTGACGCCGAACCGCCCCGAGGCCACCTGTTTGACGTTGCACTCCTTCTCGGTACCGAACCGTTCGGGCGGCTCGCCGCCCTCACCCGAGTTGGACTTGCCACCGATGCGGTTCATCGCGATCGAGTTGTTCTCGTGGGCCTCCGGCGAGAGCGATCCGAGGCTCATCGCGGCGGTCGAGAACCGCTCGACGATGTCTTCGATCGGTTCGACCTCCTCGATCGGGATCGGCTCGCGGTCCGAATCGAACTCGAGCAAGCCCCGCAGGGTCTGCAGCTCCTCGTTCTGGTCGTTGATCAGCTCTGCGAACTCCTGGTAGCGGTCGTAATCGTTCGAGCGGACGGCCTGCTGGAGCGTGCCGACGGTTTCGGGGTTCCACTGGTGGTGGACGCCGTCGGAACGGTGCTCGAACTCGCCGTGGCGCTCGAGGTCCGTCTCGTCGTCGCCGAAGGCGGTCGCGTGCCGTTCACGGAGGTCGGCCTCGATCTCGGCGAGGCCGATCCCTTCGGTGCGGTTCTCGGTCCCTTCGAAGTAGTCGGCGACCAGGTCCGAGTCGAGCCCGACGGCCTCGAATATCTGGGCTCCCTGGTAGCTCTCGACGGTCGAAATACCCATCTTGGCCATCGTCTTCAGAAGGCCGTCCTCGATCGCGCCCACGTAGGCGTCGATCGCCGCCTCGGTATCGGCCCCGTCGGGGCCGGCAGTGAGGTCCGCGATGGTCTCGTACGCGAGGTACGGATTTACCGCGCCCGCGCCATACCCGATCAGGGTCGCGAAGTGATGGACCGTTCGCGGCTCGGCGGACTCGACGACGAGCCCGACGTGGTTTCGCAGGCCGTTCCGGACGAGCCGGTGATGGACCGCGCCGGTCGCGAGCAGGCTCGGAATCGCGACCCGGTCCGCGGAGACGTTCCGGTCGGAGAGGACCAAGACATCGTGGCCCGCCTCGATGGCCTCGACGGCGTCTTCCCGAACGCGTTCGATCGCCGCTTCGAGGTCCAGCCCGTCGTCGCGTTCGGGCTCGTAGGTGATGTCGACCGTCGCGGCCGTGATGTCGCTCGCCTCGCAGTCACGGACCGCCTCGAGTTCGGCGTCCGTCAGAACGGGCGAGTCGAGCACGAGCTGGCGAGCGTGGGCCGGCGACTCCTCGAGCAGGTTCCGCTGGAAGCCAAGCCGTGACTCCATCGACGTGACGAGTTCCTCGCGGATGTAATCGAGCGGCGGGTTCGTGACCTGGGCGAACAGCTGCTTGAAGTAGGAGAACAGTGGCCGATTGAACTCCGTCAGCACGGACAGCGGCGTGTCGTCCCCCATCGAGCCGACGGGGTCTTTCCCCTTCTTGGTCATCGGCTCGATCAGGTTCTCGAGTTCGTCGTGGGTGTAGCCAAACGCCGTCTGGTGGGCACGAAGCCCCGAAACGTCCGCTCGTGGGCTGCTATCGGTCGTCGACAACACGTCGTCGAGATGGACTTGCTCGCTGTCGACCCACTCGCCGTATCGCTCGTCGGTCAGCTCCGCGAACACTTCCTCGTCCGGGATGACCCGTCCTTCCTCGGGGTCGGCGAGGAACAGTTGTCCCGGCTGGAGCCGTCCTTGCTCCTCGATCTCTTCCGGATCGGTCTCGAGCGCGCCACTCTCGCTGGCGACGATCAGCCGGTCGTCGCTGGTCACCTCGTACCGGCAGGGGCGGAGTCCGTTGCGATCGAGGACCGCACCGACGCGCTCGCCGTCGGTCGCGGCGACCAGCGCGGGCCCGTCCCACGGCTCGACCAGCGACGCGTGGAAGTCGTACCAGTCCTTGCGATCCTCGTCCATCGCGTCGTCCCCTCGCCAGGCTTCGGGGACGAGCATCCGCAGGGCGTGTTCGAGACTGCGTCCGTCCTGCATCAGAAGCTCGAGCGCGTTGTCGACGCTTGCGGTGTCCGACTGGTCGGGATCGTCGATGATCGGCTTGACCGCCTCGAGATCGGGAATCGTCTCGCTTTCGACGTCCGTCTCACGGGCGCGCATCCAGTTGACGTTCCCCTGGATGGTGTTGAACTCGCCGTTGTGGATGATCCGTCGATGGGGATGGGCGAGGTGCCAGGCCCCGAGCGTGTTCGTCGAGAACCGTTCGTGGACCATGACGAACGTCGACTCGAGTCGGTCGTCGGTCAGATCGGAGTAGTAGGTCGGTAACTGCTCGCCTTTGAGCAGCCCCTTGTAGACGACGATATCCGAATCCAGCGAACAGACGTAGAAGCGTTCGACTCCCTCGAGGTCGGTCGCCTCCACTTCGTTCTCGAGGGCGCGGCGTGCGACGTAGAGACGGCGGTCGAACGCATCGTCGGTAAGTCTCCCCTCCGTGTCGGGAGCGACTGCAACCTGCCAGACGTCCGGTTCAGACTCGACAGCCGTCCGCCCGAGTTCCTCGTTGTCCGTGGGGACAGACCGCCACTCGAGAGTCTCGAGCCCGTACTCGGCGAACACGTCCTCGGCGAGTGACTGGAGTTGCTCCCGGGTGTCCTCGCGTTGCGGGAAAAAGATGGAGCCGACGGCGTACCGATCGGGAAGGTCGGTCTCGAGAACGTCGGCGAAGAAAGCATCGGGCGTCTGGAGCATGATGCCGGCACCGTCGCCGGTATCTTCCTCCGCGCCGGTAGTGCCGCGGTGTTCCAGGTTGACGAGTAGTTCGAGTCCGTCGGCGACGACATCGCGACCGCCCTCGCCCGTGAGGTCCATGACGACGCCGACGCCGCAGTTCGACCGAGCGTCCTCGGGGTCCGCGAGACCCCGAGAGCGGCTGGTGGATGCCGCTCTGTGTGGCTGTGACATACGACCGAATAGCGGGAATCAGTATAAGAGGTTAGCCCATAATGGCTAAGTGTATTCTAGACACATGCAAGGATATATAAGGTGTAAGGAGGCGCGGTTGCCCGTCTCTTGGACGTGATCGCGCTGGAAGGAAATGTCAGAGGCACGTAGTGTTCACCCACCGGAGTGAACACCACATCGGCAGTTCTCCCCCCATTGGTAAGCAACCTTGGGTTAAACAGTTAGGCGCTAAGATAACTGTCGGATTCAGCCACTCGCAATACCGACTTCTTAGGCCCTATAACAGAACTAACCGGCCGCTCCGAACGGTCGAAGACATCGGCGATCCCGGCTACGAAACCGGGGGACGGTCTTCGGCGAACGCGAGCGACGAGCCCGTCGTGCCACGCGTCGGGACGAACGTCGCCTCCCTCGGTACCTCCCGGCGACGGCTCAGTAGCTCTTCGCGAAGTAGGCGATCTCGTCGGCCGGGTCGCCACAGACGCCACACTCGTCGTGGTCGGGCTCGGGCACCTCGGCTCCGCTCTCGCCACCCTGGTCCTCGAGGGGCTGCATGACGATCTCGGCGGCGACTTTCTCCTTGATCGCTTCCTCGCAGGCCTCGTCGCCACACCACGGGGTCTTCACGTAGCCGCCGTGTTTGCCGATCGTTCCCATGATGTCCTCGGGGCTGTGGGCTTCCCGGACGTTCTCTTCCAGGTTCTCTTCGGCCGTCTCGTAGAGTTTGTCGTAGATTTCCTCGAGGTGGGCGTCGACGGTCTCGACCAGCCCCTCGCGGTCCGCGACGGACTGTTCGTTGTCGGGCCGGTGGACCAGCGTGACTTCCTCGTCCTCGACCTCGTTGGGGCCGATCTCGAGTCGGAGCGGGACGCCGTTGAGTTCGTGTTCGTTGAACTTGAAGCCGGGATTGCGCTCGTCGCGGTCGTCGAGTTCGACGCGGAAGCCGGCGTCCTCGAGGTCCTCGGCGATGTTCTCGGAGTACTCGAGAACGTCGTCTTTGGTATCCTCCTGCCAGATGGGGACGACGACGACCTGCGTGGGCGCGATGGTCGGCGGAAGCACGAGGCCCTGGTCGTCCGAGTGAGTCATAATGAGCGCACCGAGGGCACGCCAGGACAGGCCCCACGAGGTGGTGTAGGCGGTCTTCTCTTCTTCGTCTTCGTCGACGTAGGTGATGTCGAACGCCTCCGCAAAGGACTGGCCGAGGTGGTGGCTAGTGCCGCCCTGGACGGACTTGCCGTCGGGCATCAGCGCCTCGACGGTCGTCGTGGTGTCCGCGCCGGGGAACTTGTCGTGTTCGGGTTTCTTCCCGCGGAGGACTGGAATGGCGAGTACGTCCTCGTAGACGCGTTCGTACTGGCCCAGACGCGTCCAGACCTCCTTCCACGCGCTCTCGTCGGTGGCGTGGGCGGTGTGGCCCTCCTGCCACATGAACTCCTTCGTCCGGAAGAACGGCTTCGTCTCGGTGGCTTCCCACCGTACTACGGAACACCACTGGTTCAGTCGCAGGGGCAGGTCGCGGTGGCTGCGCGTCCAGTCGGCCATGAAAGGCGCGATGATCGATTCGCTCGTGGGTCGGACGGCGAGTCGCTCCTCGAGTTCCTCGTGGCCACCCTGGGTCACCCAGGCGACCTCGGGATCGAACCCTTCGACGATGTCTTTCTCCCGCTCGAGGAAGGACTCGGGGATGAACATCGGGAAGTAGACGTTGTCGACGCCGGTCTCTTTGAACCAGCCGTCGAGGGCGTCCTGGATGCGCTCCCAGAGGGCGTAGCCGCGGGGTTTCGTGACGATGAACCCGCCCATCGGCGCGTAGTCGGCGAGCCCGGCCTTCTGGACGACTTCGGCGTACCAGTCGCCGGGTTTGTGCGATTTCGACTCGGTGATACCGAGTTCCTGACTCTCGTCGCTCATTGGTTCGACAGTCAGTCACCGCGGTCTTAAATCGTGCGAAGGCCGGCGCTGGAGGAAATCTCGTCGGTGCAGTTTCGACTGTCCTTCTCTCTCGGTACACTATCGTCTCGCCCGTTCTCCCGACTCCCTGAATCTGCGTGAGAACTCTCATTTTACCTTGTCCAGCAACACTCCCAAGGGAGCAGTCGACGTATTCGGTACTGGGTGCCTGTACAGACTGCAAGGAGAGTGCCTCGGGCCCCGTAGTGAACTACTCTACCTTACCCTACCCTACCCTACTCGCTCGCGACGGTAGTGGTTCGCTCCTCGAGGGTGGCGTGGGACCGATGATCTGACGGACCATGTGAAGGCTTCGCCGTCGTGAGCGGATAGAGCTCCCTGTATTGGCAACGCAGTTTGCAGCCACAACGGTGGCCGACCTACTAGTCCCGGACGTAGGGAGTAGGTTAGTGCTCCGTTCTACCGGCTGGATGTCGGCGGTCTCTGACGCTAAATTTGTTTCCTTTTCTCACATATTTATGGGTCTTGGTTACCATTGTAATCTCATGCGAGCTATCGAAGTTACGGAGTACGGCGACAGCGACCGTCTCGAGGTAGTCGAGACCGAGAAACCCGAACCCGATGTGGGGGAGGTCCGGATCGAGGTCGAGGCCGCGGGAATCAACTTCGCTGACGTGATGCAACGGCGCGGCCACTACCCCGGCGGTCCCGACGCGCCCTACGTGCCGGGCATGGAGGCCGCCGGACGGATCGACGCCACTGGTGAAGACGTGGGGCTCAGCGAGGGTGATCGCGTCGTCGCGATGCTCGACACCGGCGGCTACGCCGAGTACGCCACCGCGAACGCCCAGATGCTCTTTCCCATCCCCGAGGGGATGAGCTTCGAGGAGGCCGCCGGCTTCCCCGTCCAGTTTCTCACCGCTCACTCCTGTCTGTTCGAGTGGGGTGGCCTCGAGGAAGACGAGACCGTGCTCATCCAGGCCGCCGCAGGCGGGGTCGGCACTGCAGCGGTCCAGCTCGCCTCGAACGCCGGTGCGGAGGTGTTCGGCACCGCGAGTACCGACGAAAAACTCGAACTCGCGGCCGATCTGGGCTGTGACCATCCCATCAACTACACCGAGACGGACTTCCGCGAGGTGGTCGACGAGGAGACCGACGGCGAGGGCGTCGACCTCGTCTTAGAGAGCGTCGGCGACGACGTCTTCGACCGTAGTCTCGATGCCATGAAACACTTCGGTCGGATGGTCACCTTCGGCGTCGCCAGCGGCGTCCCCGCCTCGGCCGAGAACCAGCGACTTCTCTTCGAGAACAAGACCGTCAAAGGGTTCCACCTCGGCCAGGCCGCCTACCACGACTCGAGCAGGATTATGAAGGCGGTTCCCGAGCTCACACAAGGGCTGACCGGCGACGACCTCGAGGTGATCCTCGGCGAGGCGTTCGCGCTCGAGGATGCCGCCGAGGCCCACCAGTTCATCGAGGACCGCAAGAGTTCCGGCAAGGTCGTGTTGAAGCCCTGAGAGGTCCTGCGGGCGGTCGAAGGGAAACCCGCCGACTGCGGTCCTCCGAGGAGGGTTCGCTCCCGCCGACCGCGCCACGATTTCTGTACCCTCAGGACGATGGGTTATCAATGCGGCTCAAAAATACAGATCGACGCATAAACGGCAGACTGCTTCCTGTTCCATAGGAATCGTCGCTCGGGTTGATTGTTCGGTTCGCGAATCCGTTAGAGACGAATGCCGTCGCTTCGCGTGCTGTACGTCGACCGGGAGCCGGGACTCGAGCCGGTCCGTCGGTACCTCGAGGACGGGACCGACGTGGCCGAGTTCGACGTTTACACTGACGCCGATCCGAAGAACGCGCTCTCGAGACTCGACGAAGCGGACTGCCTCGTCTGCGGTGTCCCACTGCCCGGTTCGGGCGGAGCCGACACGGGGGTCGACGTCGACGCCGGTCGGGCTTCGATCGCCTTTCTCGAGCGGGTCAGGACGCAGGACCCGTCGCTCCCGATCGTCCTGTTCGTCGATCGGGGAGCGAACGTCCCCGTCACGGAGGCGTTCGACGCGGGTGCGACGGACTACGTCCGGAAACCCGACGCCCGAAGCGAGGGAAACGAATCGGAACGTGATCGTCGCGAGGCGAGACCGGTGGCTCCCGATTGTACCGGCAACGGTGTTGCCGACGTGACCAGCCCTGGCCCCAGTGCCGGACCGACCGGGGCCTCTGTCGAGGACCCTGGAACGACCGGTACGGACGCTTCCTCCGACCGTTCGTACGAACTCCTGGCACGGCGGATCGACGCGGCCGTCTGTCGAGAGAGCGAGGGTGGGTCCCGCCCGGGACTCGAGGAGGTAATCGAACGCGCCCCCGACGCCGTCTTCGTCACCGGAGCCGACGGGACGATCGAGTACGCGAACGACGCGTTCGAGCGGGTCACCGGCTTTTCGGCCGCAGAGGCGATCGGGAAGAACCCACGTATTCTCAAATCGGGTGAACAGGACCAGGAGTACTACGAGCGGATGTGGAGCGCGATCCTGAACGGGGAACTGTGGGAAGAAGAGGTGGTCAACGAGCGAAAGTCCGGGGAGTACTATCACGCCCACCAGACGATCGCCCCTCTCGTCGATGAGGACGGCACTGTCGAGCGGTTCGTCGCGGTCCAGCGGGACGTGACCGATCGCCGACGGCTCGAACGGGAGATCGAACGCTCTGCGAGAACCCTCTCGCGACTGCACGACGCCGCGTTCGAGCTCGATCGACCGCTCGAGGCGAAACTCGAGGAGTTACTCGAGATCGGCACGGAGTCGCTCGACTTTCCCATGGGGTACGTCACTCGGATCGACGGGGACACACAGCAGATCGTCGCGGCCGTCGGCGATCACGAGTCCCTCGAGAAGGGGGCGACCGATCCCCTCGAACGGACCTACTGCCGACACACCATCGAGGCCGACGACCCGGTCGTCGTCACCGACGCCGAGTCCGACGCCGACTGGGCCGACGATCCGGCGGTCGATCGGTTCGGTCTCAGTTGTTATCTCGGCGGCAAGATCGTCGTCGACGGCGAGGTCTTCGGGACTGTCTGTTTCGCCGACGAGGAGTCTCGTGATCCGTACGTCGGGCGCGTGCAACGATCGACGATCGAAGCGCTCGCACAGTGGATCGGCCACGAACTCGAGCGTCGACGCTACGAGCGCGACCTCGAGCGCTACGAGGAGATCATCGAGAACGTCCCCGTCGGCGTGTTCCGGACGAGCGCCGACGGCGACGGTGGGTTCCAGGCGGTCAACGAGGCAATGGTCGAATTATTCGACGCTCCCTCGAAGGCGGCCCTCCTCGAGCGGCCGGTGCCGGACTGTTACCGCGATCCGGACCGACACGCCGACCTCGCCGAGCAACTCGCCGACAGCAGCGAGGTTCGAAACGCCGTCGTCGAACTCGAGACGGTCGACGGCGAGCCGTTCTACGGGTCGGTGTCGGCGATCGAGCGGCGAGACGGGAACGCTACGGAGAGGGGGTTCGAATTCGGCCTCGACGGAGCGACGGATCGAGCGACCGACGGTTCGGAAGGCGAGGTCACCGCCGGCTACGTCGACGGGATCATCCAGGACGTAACCGAACGCGAGCGTGCCAAGGCCGAACTCGCTCGAAGCCGGGAGCGATTGCAGGTCCTCTTCGATCGCTCCCCGGACGGGATCGTCGTCCACGACGCCGACGGCAGGATTCTCGAGGTCAACGCCACGCAACTCGAGCAGAGCGGCTACGACCGCGACGAGTTGCTCTCGATGAACGTCGCCGACCTCGAGGCGAGCCTCTCGCTGCCGAAGTTACGAGAGGTCTGGGCGGACCTCGAGCCCGGGTCGGTCCTGAAAGTGGAGGGTGAACACGTACGAGCCGACGGCTCGATCTACCCCGTCGAAGTCTGGGTCAGCTGTATCGAACTGGAGGACGAACGGCGGTTTCTCGCGCTCAGTCGCGAGATTTCCGATCGAAAGGAACGCGAACGCGAACTCGAGCGCCGGGAGGCGTTCGTCGAGAACGTCTCGGATGCGATCACGGTCCTCGACCGGGACGGCACCGTCGAGTACGCGAGTCCCGCTGTGGAGACGGTGGTCAGTTGTTCGCCGGACGTGCTCGTGGACGGGTCCCTGTTCGAGCACGTCCATCCGGACGACGAGTCGGCCGTCGAGTCAGCTCTCGAGCGCGTGCTGAACGGTAGTGGCGTCGAGACCGTCGAGTATCGCTTTCGCTGTCGGAACTGCGGCGACGCTGCCGACGATACCGCCAGCCCGGAGTCGGGCTCCGCTTCCGAAGAGGAGTCCTGGCGCTGGGTCGAATCGAACGTCAGGAATACGCTCGACGATCCGACGATCGAAGGGTTACTCGTGACGACCCGTGATATTACGGCCCGAAAGGAACGCGAGCGGAAACTCGACCTCGCGCGAACGCAACTCAGGCAGGTCGTCGATCTGGTTCCGGACCTGCTCTTCGCGAAGAACCGGGAAGGGGAGTACCTCCTGGCGAACGAAGCCGTCGCGGCGGTGTACGGGCGGTCGGTCGAGGAGATCGTCGGAAAGACCGACGCCGAGTTGCTCCAGTCCGCAAAAGAGGTGTCGGCGTTCCGGGCGGACGATCGAGAGGTTATCGAGTCGGGAGAGCCCAAACACGTTCCCGAAGAGACGCTGACTGCAGCCGACGGGAACACGCTCGTTCTCGAGACGACGAAGATTCCCTTCGAGGTCGCGGGAACCGGCGAACCGGCCGTGCTGGGGTACTCACGCGACGTGACGGAGCTCAAAGAACAGCGAGACAGGCTCGATCTGCTCAACCAGGTCGTCCGCCACGACGTCCGCAACGACATGCAGGTCGTTCGCGGCCGGCTGCAACTGCTCGCCGACCAACTCGACGGGGAGACGCTGGATATGCCGACCGTCGAAACGCATCTCACGGAGATGCTCGAAGCCACCGACGAGGCGATCGAACTGACGAAGACTGCACGCGATCTGACCGAAACGATGCTCGAGCGAAACGCGGACCGAAAGCCGATCCCGCTCGAGGACGTACTGTGGTCCGAACTCGAGGGAGTTCGGTCCCGCTACGCGGACGCCAGGGTCGAGCTCGAAACCCCGGTTCCCGACGTGGCCGTGGTCGCCGACGAGATGCTCGAGTCGGTCGTCGAAAACCTGCTCGTGAACGCGATCGTTCACAACGACGGGCCGACGCCGCGGGTGACGGTGTCGGCGGACGCGGACCCGGAGCACGGACGGGTCGAACTCAGAGTTGCGGACGACGGTCCCGGTGTTCCCGACGACCGAAAGGACGAGGTCTTCGGGAAAGGGGAGAAGGGCCTCGACAGCCCCGGAACGGGGCTCGGTCTGTATCTCGTCAGCACGCTCGTCGAGCAGTACGGCGGTAACGTGTGGCTCGAGGACAACGACCCGAAAGGGACTGTCGTGGTCGTTACGCTCCGAATCGCGGACAGTAAGCGAGGACAAGGGGGAGCAGGGAAGTCACCATGACCGGTCGGGACGGCCCGTGCCACCGGACGGGAGCGGTCGGCGGGCCCGATGGTGGTACCGAACAGAAACCACCTCGACGAGCTGGAACGATCGGCCTCACCGAACCACCAGCCACGTCTGCTCCAGGAATAGGAGCACGGAACGAACACAGCTATGACTACTGACACCGACGCGGAACGCGACGAATCGGAAGTGGACGCGAACGACGCCGCACCCGAACGGATCGGGAGCGGCATCGACGGCCTCGACGAAGTGCTGCGTGGCGGGTTAGTAAACAGTCGCCTCTATCTCGTCTGTGGCGCGCCCGGGACCGGCAAAACGCTGCTCGGGATGCACTTCCTCGAGGCAGGGCTCGAACGTGGAGAGACCGTTCTGTTCGTCCACGGCGAGGAGTCCCGCGAGGAGATCGTCACCAACGGCTCGCGACTCGGGATCGACGTCGAGGACGCCGCGTTTCTCGATCTCGGGCCGGAGTCGGAGTTTTTTACGGAAGATCGATCGTACGAACTGGTCGATCCGGGGACCGTCGATCACGATCGATATACGAAGGACATCCACGAGGCGATCAGCCGTATCGACCCGTCCCGAGTCGTCATCGATCCGATCACACAACTGCGATACATCGAACCCAACGACCACCAGTTCCGAAAGCGGATTCTGTCGCTGATGCGCTTTCTCAAGGAACGGAACGCGACCGTTCTCACGACCGCAACCGTTTCGAACGACGGTGCGGCATCTTCGGAGGAGGGCGGAACCGAGTACGACGTGGAGGTACAGTCGCTGAGCGACAGCGTCATCGAGCTGCGACGTGGCGACGGGGGACGCCGGCTCCGGGTAACCAAACACCGCGGGTACGGGCAGCGACGCGGGAGTCACGGGATGGCGATCAGAGACGGCGGCGTCGAGGTCTTTCCCGCGCTGGTCTCCGATAGAGAACGGCGAGGGAAGTCGTCTGTGGACGAACCCGGTGTCGGGGTCGAGGCCGAGACCGAAACCGAAACCGAAACCGAAACCGGGGTCGGCTGCGACCCCGGAATACTCCAATCGGGCAACCCCGCCCTCGACGAGTTGCTCGGCGGCGGCCTCGAGCGCGGGACCGTCACGTTCGTCAGCGGACCGACCGGTGCGGGGAAGACGACGCTGTCGACGCAGTTCCTCGTAGAGGCTGCGACGGAGGGAAGCGACGCCGCGCTCTACCTCTTCGAGGAGAGCGTCGAGACGTTCGTCCGGCGGGCGGACTCCGTCGGGGTACCGATCGAAGCCTACCGGGGGAACGGGACGCTCTCGATCGAACCGGTCGAACCGCTGTCGCGATCCGCCGAAGAGTTCGCACACCAGGTCCGTGATCACGTCGACGACGGCATCGAAGTCGTGCTGATCGACGGGATCGACGGCTACACGATGTCGTTGCAGGGACGGCGCGAACGGCTCGTCCGGAAACTCCGCGCGCTGACCAGGTACCTGACGGATCGTGGCGTAACGGTGCTGATAACCGACGAGATTCGGCAGCTGTCGGGCGTAACGACGGCGACGAGCGCTAATCTCAGCCACCTCGCCGACAACATCGTCTTCGTCAGCTATCTCGAGGTCGACGGCGGGCTCGAGAAGGTGATCGGCGTGTTGAAAAAACGTACGGGCGGGTTCGAACACACGATGCGGCGGTTCGAGATCACGTCCGACGGGCTCCGGATCGGCGATCCGGTTCCGGGCTATACGGGGGTGTTCGACGGTCGAACCGGAGGACAGTCGGGCCCGTCGCGGCCGGTCGACGACCAGGGTGACCTCGATGAGTGACGTTCCGGAGTCAGCGTCTTCGCCCCCGGACAGCCGTGGGGCCGGTTCGACCGGACGCGAGGACACTCGAGAGGAGGCTGCGGGAGCCGGTCCTACCGAGACGGAAACCGTCCACCTCCTCGTCGCGAACGAAGGGGACCGCGACGCTCTCGAGGAGTTGCTCGCGGAGCGGTATCGCGTCCTGACCGACCGCGATGGTCCCTCCCCGCGCGCCGACCTGTATCTCGTCGAGGACCGTGTGTTTCCCCGCTACCGGAGCGAACTACGCGAGTTGACCCACGAGAGTCACCCGACCTTTCTCCCCGTCGTTCTCGTCCGGCAGGAGGGTGCCCGTCGGCGCTCGGCGTCGCTCCTCGAGGACGCCGGGCCCCGGACCGGCGACGACGGGCGGCCGCCGATCGTCGACGACGTGATCGACGCGCCGATCGATTCGCCGCGGCTCTTTCGTCGCCTTCGGAGTCACCTCGTGCGCCGGAGCCAGTCGATCGAACTCGCGACGCGGGTATCGACCCTCGAGGAGCGGAAGCGTGAACTCCGCGGGTTCAAACGCGTCGTCGAACAGACCGGCCACTCGATCTTGATCGCGGACACCAACGGAACGATCGAGTACGTCAACCCGAGCTTCGAGCGAGTAACGGGGTACGACGCCGACGAAGCGATCGGCCGGACCCCGCGGCTTCTCAAGTCCGGCGCTCACGATGAGGCCTTCTATACGGACCTCTGGGAGACGATCACGGCGGGCGAGGTCTGGAAAGGCGCGGTCATCAACGAACGAAAAGACGGGACGAGATACGTCGTCGATCAAACCGTCGCGCCGATCACTGCCGACGGCGATATCGAGGGCTACATCTCCGTCAACTCCGATATAACCGACCGCATTCGTCGGGAGCGACAACTCGAGCGGCGAGAACGGGAACTCGAGATTCTCAGACAGATTCTGACTCGTGTGCTCCGACACAACATCCGGAACGATCTGACCCTCGTCGCGGGATACGCCGAACGGATCGCCGGCGACCTCACGGAGCCGTACGCCTCCATGGGGGAGGCGATCCTCGAGACGGCCGAGCGGATCGAACGCACGAGCGAGAAGGCCCGCACGATCAGCTCGATTCTCGAGGAGAGCGGCGAATTGACCGACCACGACCTCGAGACTGTCGTCCAGGGCGCGGTCGCGACCGCCCGCGAACGGTACCCCGACGCGACGATGGCCGTCGACGTACCGTCGGACTGTCGGGTCACGGCGGGAACGCACTTCCGGAGCGCGGTCGACAATCTCGTCGAGAACGCAGTCCGGCACAACGACGGGCCGGAACCGACGGTCGAAATTGCAGCCACGACTACCGACGAGGGGACGGCCCGCCTCGTCGTCGAGGACGACGGGCCGGGCATTCCGGAGCACGAACTCGCGCCCCTCGACAGCGAGGCAGAGACACCACTCGAGCACGCGAGCAGCACCGGTCTCTGGCTGATCAACTGGGTCGTCGAACGCGCCGACGGCAGCCTCGCGTTCGACGTGACCGACGAGGGCACACGGGTGACCGTCGAACTGCCGCAGGCGGGAAGCAAAACCGAAATCGACGACCGACCGATTCTCCACGACGAACCGACGATCGACTGAGAGGGGCCGCTGTACACCGTCGCGGTCTACCGGCGTGAGTTCGGATGCGTTCTTCCGTACGTGCCGTGGACACGACCGAACAGCGTCGTCGCTTTACCCGTCGTCGGTAAACGAGATGTCCCACTCGAGGTCGTGGCGGACGAACTCCGCTTCGTCGAGCGGTTCACCGCCCGAGAACGCGAACTCCCCGGCGATCGTCCGTCCCTCGAGGACGCCGGGCAGCCAGAGTCGGTCGTCCTCCCACATCCGATCGTACGGGACCTCCTCGACGCCGACCCACTCCGGGCGGGCTTCCTCCGATGGCCGCGGCTCGCCGCGGAACGCGGTCGTCCGGAACACGTGACAGAACGTGTGGACCTCCCCGTCCAGCAGGAAGGTCAGTTCGCCGGCCTTCTCGAGGTCGGCGGGATCGATCTCGAGGCCGACCTCCTCGTGGGTTTCTCGGACTGCACACTCCCGGGGCGTCTCGTCGCCCTCGAGTTTCCCGCCGGGACCGTTGTACCAGCCGTCGCCGAGTCCACGGCGTTTCTCGATCAGGAGTACCTCGTCGGCCTCGCTCACGTCGTCTGCCGGCTGGGACTCCGACTCGCCGTCGCCTGGGCTCGTCCGGAGCGGAAAACAAAGCGTCGCCTCGATCATACTGGATCGTTCGTTCCGACCGACATAAGCGCACGTATCCGTCGCCAGCACCTTCCGCGCCGCGTTCGGGGAGTTGGCGATCGGCCGCCGTCGAGCGGGAATAAGAGCCGACGACCGTTCACTGGTCCGGAACCGACGCCTGCGGAGCCACGATTCACTCTGAACGGGGGGCGTGGAGAGCGGACGAAGCAAAACGGATCGAGCACTCCGAGGACTCCCGAGACGATACACGCGGCCGACTCACTCGTCGACGCTCGGCGTGTACTCGTCGGGCCCACAGCCGAGCGAGCGGTGTGGACAGTAACGGCAGTGCTCTCCCGGCGTCGTCTCCGCGTAGGATGGCTCGTCGACCGACTCGAGGGTCTCGAGCACCGTCTCCCAGGCCGGCAACTCGTCGGTGGTCGGATCGAAGAGGTCCACGCGAGGGGCATTTGTGGCCGTCGAGTCGTGGCCCTCGCGGGACGCGGCGTCGGAGCCGACGTAGACGTACCCCACGGCCCCGATAGGGTCGTCGAACCGCTCTTTGCAGGCACGGGCGTACAGCGCGAGTTGGACGGCGTCTTCGGGCGATACCCGATCCGCTGTCGTCTTGTAGTCGAGCACGGCCACGTCACCGTCGGGAGTCAGCCGGACCGAATCCACGTAGCCGACCACCTCGCCCGCGACGCCGTCGACCGACGCGAGCGAGAACGGCAACTCGGCGGCGATCGGGTCCCAGTCGACGACCGGGCGATCGTAGTCGGCGGCCGTCGCCTCGAAGAACCGGTCGACGCAGGCGAGCACCTCGGCCCGATACGACTCGAGTCCACGGGCGGTGAGCTGTCGTCGGGCGACTGCACGCCACTCCTCGCGGGTGTCGTACTCCCGGTGGAACGCCTCCTCGGCGACGGCGTGGAAGACGGTCCCGACGATGCGTGACCCTCGTTCCCCTCGGCTGGTGACCGATGCCGGGGACGTGCCATCCTCCCCGCGTTCCGTCGGCGGGTCGTCGACCGCCCGTACGACGTGATCCAGGTAGTGCTTTCGCGGACAGGTTTCGTGAGTCCGCATCGCGGTGTAGCTGTGGGTCAGCGCGATCGGAAGCTCGCTCGCGTCCGAGAGGGTGTCGACCGGGAATCGGACGGTATCGGCTGTCAGCGCCGAGAGGCTGCGTTCGGTGGGTACCCGAAAGCGGTCGGAGCCGTCCGCGGCCGTGTGAGTCGCCGCGTCGGCGGCCGGGAGCAGGTTCCCGTCCCGTAACAGTCGCCCGAGCCGGTGAACCCGGTCGATCGCCGCCTGCGTTCGCAGGGGTTCGACCTGTCGGTCCTCGTAGCCGGCGTAGTAGGTGATCGAGCCCGGCGTCACGTCGCTTGACCGTGCAAGCGCCGTGGTTCGGTCGGCGACGCTGTCGGGATAGCGTTCACGGACCTGGGCGAAGCTCTCGGTGACC
Source organism: Halobiforma nitratireducens JCM 10879 (assembly GCF_000337895.1). Lineage (GTDB taxonomy): Archaea > Halobacteriota > Halobacteria > Halobacteriales > Natrialbaceae > Natronobacterium > Natronobacterium nitratireducens. Next base: position 24,812 of record NZ_AOMA01000069.1, on the reverse strand, counting down.
GACGACCAGAGGTTCATCCGCCGCCCCGCGGTGGACCACTCGATTGCGGACGGGAGACAGGCGTCGGCCGTCGAGACGCTCAGTGTCCCGCTCTCGTCGGTGTCGTACTCGTAGGCGGAGCCGAACAGGAACAGGTGGTTCGCCGCCCGGGTGAGCGCGACGTGCAGCACGCGCCACTCCTCGCCGACGGTTTCGGCCGCGAGGTCGGCCTGCAGTGGCGAGTCCACGTCGTCCTCGAGGGTGGCGGCGAGTAGCCGCTCCCGGAAGCGTTCGGCGTAGTCCGACTCGACGCACCACTCCTCGTCCGAGAGGTAGGGGACGAGCACGGTGTCGAACTCCAGGCCTTTCGCCTGGTGGACGGTCATCACGTCGACGCGGTCGTCCGAGTGCGTGCCGCGGTTTCGGTCGCTCCCACTGCCCTCGAGGGCCCCCTCTAGCGCGTCGAGGAACTGCGGGGAGAGGGTTCGCAACACCGAGTCGGCGTCGTAGGCGTCGACGAACCGGTCGATCCGGTCGAACGCCGCTCGCTCCTCGCTGGTCAGGTACCACTCGACGTCGGTGATGTCTCGGAACCGTCGCAGAAAGCCCGACAAGGGATAGATACGTCGGTAGCGATCGAGCGTCACGAGGTGGTCGCGAGCGCGTTCGACGCGCTCGGGGTGGGCCAGTCGCTCTCGGGGGAGCTCCGGGTCGGTTTCGGCGTTTCGTTTCGTGCCGTCAGCTCCCCGTTCCCCCTCGCCGCCTTCTCCGGTCTCGCCGACCGCGAACACGGCGTCCCGAAGCGACCGCTCGTCGCCTCGAGCGGCCCGCTGGAGGGTTCGGAGGTCGCCGTTCGAAACGCGGTACCGGTAGAGCAACACCCGGCGGAGGTGGGCGTCGGCCGCGGGATCGACCAGCGCCCGGAGGTACGACAGCACGGTTCGAATCCCGGGCGAGACCTCCCCACCGGGTGACCCGGATACTTCGTGGGGTATCCGGCGTTCCTGCAGCGCGTCCGCGACTGCCTGGGCGTGACGGTTCGTCCGGACGACGACCGCGAGGTCCGCGAGGCGGCGTCGGGGCACGTTCTCCGCCTCGCCGTTGAGCAGCCGCGAGACGGTCGTCGCGACCTGATCGGCCGTCGCGCGTTCGATCTCGTCGCTTTCGATCTTGACGACGTGGTCGAAGGGGGGCTCGAGGTCGTTCCCGTCGTTTCCGTCGCCGTCGCCGTCTCCATCGCCATCGCCATCGCTCCCGCCAGCGTACTCGTACCCGTCGTACGCGCCGTACTCGTCTCGGTCCCGATCCACCTCCCGCAGCGTCTTCGAGGACTGGTGGCCGTACTCACAGCGGTTGGTGAGCTCGAGAATCTCCTGGCGCGACCGGAAGTTGAGTCCGAGTTCGATCGTCTCGTGATCGTCGTAGACGTTCTCGAGCCGATCCAGCCCCTTTCGGTCGGTCCCGCGCCAGCCGTAGATCGACTGGTCCTTGTCGCCGATCGCGAACAGCGACGGCCGGTCGGGCCCGTGCGTAAGCTCGGTCAGCAACTCGAACTGGGTCTCGTCGGTGTCCTGGAACTCGTCGCAGTAGACCTGATGCCACTGTCCGGCGATCTCGTCGGCGACCTGCTCGTCCGCGAGTAGGTCCGTCGCCGTCCGGACGAGTTCGTCGAAGTCCAGTGCGCCTCGCGTCTCGAGTTCGGTGTGGTAGGCCGCGTAGACGTCGGCGTAGTGGCGTGCGAGCCGCAGGAACTCGACGTAGTGTTTCAGCCGGCCGAACGGGCTCTGTTCGAGCTGCCCCGTGGCGTCCCGGCGGATCACGTTGCAAAACAGCGCCCGCGGGAGCTGTTTCGTCTCCGAGTCCTCGAGCGAGAGTGTCTCGATCGTTCGGGTGACACAGTCCTGCAGGACCCCGAGATAGCGATCGACATCGCTGACGACGCCCTCGTCGGTAAACGCCGGCGACTCCTCGATCTTCTCGCGGCAGTACTGAATGAGTTTCCCGTAGTCGATCAGCGACGCCGTCGCCGTCTCGAGGTGGTCGGGCTCGTTGAAGTATCGGAGCGAGTCGGCGTCGAACGAGAGGTCGTCCTGTGCCCTGCGCTCGAGCCAGAGGACGAACTCGGCGCACAACTCGAGAGTTTCGATCGTGGGGAGCCGCTCGCGAAGGTCGTCGGGGGTGACGTCTTCCTGGCTCATTTCCCGAACGAACTGGTCTACCTCGCGTGTGAGCTCGGCGGGGGAGCCGTCGCCGGTCGCGGCCGCGAAGTCGTAGTCGTTCTCGGCGAGCAGCCGGCCGACGAGCCGGCGTCGCTTGCGGTCGGTGACCACGTCGAACTCGGGGTCGAGCCCGAGGTAGTAGGCGTACTCCCGGACCAGCCGATGGCAAAACGAGTGATAGGTGTAGACGTCGATCGCCGCGGCTGCCTCGGGGTCGAGTCGCTCGGCGACGGCCTCGCGGATGCTGCCGGCGGCCTCGTTGGCGAAGGTGAGCACGAGCACGTCCTCGGGGTCGACCTCACCCCGGTCGATGGCGCGCTCGATCCGCATGAGCATCGTCGTCGTCTTCCCGGTCCCCGCGCCGGCGTCGACGGAGGTGCAGGCGGCCGTACTCTCGATGACGGCCCGCTGGTTCCCCCGTGGGTTGAGGTCGCCGTCGTCGCCGGTCAGTAGGTCGGCCGCGCCGGCGGTCGTCTCGGGCACGTCGCTGTCGCTGTCGCCGTCCCCGTTCCCGTTCCCGTTCCCGTCCTCATCGCGGTCGGGCTCACGCATCGAATCCCACCTCCGTCTCGAGGAAGTCGCCACAGCACACCCGGTAGGCACAGTCCGGGCAAGCGTCGGAAGCGATGTCGTCCCATCGTTCGCTCGGATCGAACGCCCCCGACCGAATCTCTCCGACGACCGACTCGAGCCGGTCGTCGACCGTCTCGTTGCGGTGCTCGTGGGTCATCCCGAACGTGTGGTGGTCGACGTAGACGTCGGTGAGGTCCGCGGCGTCGATCGTCGTCTCGACGGTGTCCCTGACCCAGTTGATCGACGCGTCCGAGCGGTCCGCAAGCGGAATCTGGACGTACCGACAGGTCCGAGCCGAGAGCCCGAGCCGGTCGCGGTAGTTCCGCAGCCCGTCGAGGACGACCGCGGTCTCGAGCAGGGCCGCGGCCGGGTCGGGGTCGAACGCGTTGGCCTCGGGATCGAAGTGGTCGACGAACAGGTCCTCGACGCGCTCCCAGTCCGAGCGATACCGAAGGGAGCCAAGCGACCACAGCGTCGGGACGAAGCGCACGGCGACGAGCGAAGCGTCGTCCGCGTAAACGTAGTCGATCGACGCCGTGATCTCGACGGGGGCCGGCTCCTCCTCTCTGCCGGCCAGGTCGCTGCGCGGGCCGCCCTCGGTGGAGCGTGCGGGACGAACCGAACTCGAGAGCCGGAGGTCGGGACCGACGAACGGCGAGCCCGCGTCGGTCTCCGTGTGGCGTTCGCTGTCGTGAGCGTTTGCGTTCCGGTCGTGATCGCGACTGCCGTCGGCAAACTCCTCTTCGAGCCGCCGAACCCCTGCCGCGTGATCGGCCCCGAACCGTTCGGCGTAGGCCTCGACCGTCGCCTCGAGCATCCGTCGCTCGTGGCGTCGCTGTGCACGGGAGTGGAACCGCTCGTCGTGGTCGGCCCACAGCGACGCCAACCGCGCGGCGACCCGCTCGGCGAGGGCGTCAGCGTCGGCGTCCGACGCGCCGTCCTCGAGGGCGTCACAGATCGCTGTCCGCAACAGTGCGACGCGCTCGACCGTCGCCTCGGCCTCGGGCCCGCCGGAACCGGTAGCAACGTCGGCGGCTCCCTCGAGGTCGTGGACGTGGGTGAACTCGTACCGTCGGGGACACCGGAGGTACGTCCGAAGCCCGTCGACGGAGAACGACGGGCCGACGTCGTCGCTCCTGTCGTCGGGGACGGCCGTGCCGTCAGTCATCGCGTACCACCTCCCCGGCCGCGAACTCGAACTGCGAACGGACGGCCTCGGCCAGCTCCTCGTCGATGTCGCCTTCCGCGAGCACCACGGCGATCTCCTCGAACAGTGCTTCAGTCGCCGCGAGGTCGGCGTCCCCGCCCGTGCTGGCCTCCCGGAGGACGCGCTCGAGTTCCCCGCGTGGCTGGTCCAGCAGTGCTTCGACGGCGTTGGTCTCGCCATAGATGGCCGCGTTCGACCGGGTGTCGGCGTCCACGAGTTCGAGGCCGGGCGTCGCGGCGATTCCCTGCAGGTACCGTGACTCGTCGTACGTTCGGCGCAGCCCTCCCGAGCCGCGCTCGTAAGAGCAACAGTACAGCCGGTCCCGGGCGGCGCGAGCGCCGAGAGCGAGCGTTCTTCGCGCCCGTTGTGCGTGGTACGTTTCGAAGGGGTCCCCGACCTCGTCGGGGGCATCGATCGCGCCGAACGTCGCCGCGACGGTCTCGGCCGACGGGTCCGTGACGGCGGGGTAGGCCGCGGCGTCGCGGAGCCACGCCGACGGGAACAGTTGCGAGAGGAACTGTTCGCCCGGGTACACGTCGTCGACGAGATCGAGCAGGAAGACGACCGCCCGCGAGTCGTACTTGAGGTCGTCGACCACACAGACCGTGACGCCGCCGGAGAGTGGGCGGGTCTCGACGGCGTGGACGTACGGTGCGTCGTACTGAATCGTCCGGCGGAGCATCCGTCGGAGCCCGTCCCAGTCCGGTGCAACGAGGTCGGTCTCCTCGACGAACGACGCGACCTCGAGGACACGCCGGATACCCTCGTACTGCTCGCGGGCGTCGACCCACTCCTCCTCGGCGGCGATGCGGTCCTTGAGGTCCGTCCGACGGAGCCACAGTTGCAGCGAACGGACGACGCTCGGATCGCGACACGACTCGAGCAGGGCCGGCGAGAACCCATCGACGCGGGCCCGCAGGCGCTCGAGGGCGGCTTCCCGGCCGTCGCCGGGCGTCGCGGCTCCGTCCGCGTCGTCCGCGAGGACGACGGTGTCGACCGAGGCCGTCGCATCCGCGCGGTCCAGTTCGCACTGGAGCGTGACGAACGCGTAGAGCTCGTTGACTGCGGGGTCCTCGGCGAGCGACGGGGTTCCGATCGTCGCCGTCGGGACGCCGGCCTCGCGGAGTCGACGCCGGGTTTCCGGGACCCGCTCGATCGAGGGGACGGCGACCGCCACGTCGTCGTAACGCCAGTCACGCCGGTCCGAGAGCGACTGTATCTCGGTCGCGACCGCTCGAACCTGCTCGCGAGGCGTCCGAGCGCGGATGCGGTACGCTCGACTCTCGGGCTCGGGTTCGCTCGTGTTCTCCGATCGCTGTGCACTCGAGTCCTCGGTCGCGTTCTCGACAGCGGAAGGGGAACTGGTGCCGGTCGCCAGGTACCGAACGATCTCCGCGTGGGGCGGCTCAGCCGCGTCTTCGGGGCCGTCTTCGAGCAGTTCGACCTCGACCTCGAGTCCGTCGCCGACGAGGGCGTCGATGCGGCCGGATTCGACGCGGGTGCGCTCGACGCTGGCGTGGCGCTCGCCGAGACAGACCAGCCGGGCGTCGGCCGTGAGCGCGCCGAGGTATCGTCGGTCGAGTCGCCGGAACTCCTCGAACTCGATGGCCAACACCGCGTCGAAGGAGTCGGTCACGCGCGAGCACAGCCCGTCGGCGTCGGCCTCGAGGAGGTCGACGACTCGCGGGATCACGTCGGCTCGCTCGACGTAGCCTCGGTCCTCGAGTTCGTCGTGGAACCGATCGTTCATCGCGTAGAGGAACGCCAGGCAGTCCTCGATCGAGTCGGCCCGTTCGTCTGCCGGCGGCAGGTCCTCGAGCCGGAGTCGCTGGCGCGTCGCCTCGAGCAGCAGTTGCCCGACGTCCCTGGCGAAGCTCTCGCGTTCGGCGGCCCGCCGGAGGTAGTCGGGCACGTCCCGGCTGGCCCCGTCGATCACGAGCGAGATGAGTTCGATCCGTTCCTCGTACTCGAGTCGGTCCAGCGTCGGGTCGTACTCCTCGAGAACCTTCGAGGCGTGCTCGGGTACCGATTCGACGCGAGCGGAACGGGACGTGCCGTCGGTCGCGTCCGCGAGTCGCCGTCGAACCGCCTCGAGGCTGGTCGGGTGTCGCTTCAGCACCAGAACGTTCCGTGCCCCGTGCTCCGCCGCGAGGGCCGCGTACTCGTCGGCGACGACCTCGAGCGGGTCGCTTGCGGGGACCGGGCGAAGCTTGCAGACGCCCTCGAGCGGGACCGCAGCCGAGGACGGAGACGGAGACGAGGGAGCGGGTGGCGATGACATCGGTCGATACGTCTCCTGTAGGGGCGAGTCCGTACTTAAAGATGCGGCGGCGAGCCGTGTGAGACCAGAGGCAAAAGCAGCGGCGGGCCGACGCCGTCACCGGTAGGTGAGCTTCAGTTCGATCTCGTTGACCGCACCCTGCAGCAGGGACGGTATCTCCTCCCGGAAGTAGTCGTCTGTGAGCCGCTTTGCAGGCCCCGCGACCGAGACCGCGGCGTCTACCTCGTCCTCGAGGACGATGGGGGAGCCGACGGCCCGAATCCGCCCGTGGGACTCCCGATCGTTGAACGCGACGCCGTCGTCCCGGACCGAAGCGAGCTCCGCCTCGAGTTCCGCCCGGTCGGTGATCGTCCGTTCGGCCGGCGCAGCCAGCCCGTGATCGAGGATGTCGTCGCGGCGCTGCTCGGAAAGCTCCGCCAGGATCGCTTTCCCGGCCGAAATCGTGTGCAGGGGCTTTCGCCTGCCGACCCACGAATCGGTCGGGACGCCGCGTTCGCCGACGCGACGATCCACGTAGACCCCCTCCCCGTTCTCCTCGGCCACGAGGTTGACGGTCTCGTTGGTCTCCTCGACCAACTGCTCGAGCACCGGGTCCGCGGCCTCGAGGAGGTCCCGGTAGTACCGCTTTGCCCGCGTTCCCGTGTCCATGAACGCGAGCCCGAGGCGGTACCCCTCGTCGTCCGCGACGACGTAGCCGTGCTCACGGAGCGTCCGGAGGTGGTCCGACGCCGTGCTGTTGGCGATACCGACCGCGTCGGCGATCTCCGTCAACCGCGCCCGCTCGAGGTCGGCGAGCGTTTCGACGATGGCAAACGTCGTCTCCGTCGCCTTGATTCCGGCCCCCTCGTCGCTGTTCGACCCCATAGGCCAAACGAACGGGAGAGGACCTTTAACGCCTTTCGAACGCGTGGCACCCGGCCGCGGGGGTATGGTCGGACAGTCCCGGCGGGGCAGCACTCGCGGGGACCGCCGTTGCCGTTCGGATTCAGTTTCGCCACGGGCGAACCCCGGAGCTGACGGGCGATCCCGTCGAAGTGGAGAAAAGAGCAAGCACGCAGGGGAGTCAGAGTCAAAGTCGGAGTCGAACCGTCGAAGACGACGACACACCACATCGATCGACCGCCGGACGAACGCGCCGACGACCGCCGCTCGGCGCTGTGGGTCAGACCCGACGCGTGCCGTACCGGTAGAGGACGACCGCCAGCACGGCACCCAGCGCGGGGAACACCGCGAGGCCGACGAACGTCCCCATCACCGTGGTGAGTTCGAGGAGGTAGCCGGCGATCGCCGCCCCGGCAGCGCCGATACCGAAGGTGCCCAGGTAGGTGTAGCCATACGAGAGACCGCGGTCGCCGGGTGGGCTGTACTCGGCGATCGTCGCCTGGTACATCGGCTGCAGGGAGAACAGCAAGAATCCGAGCACTGCGCTGACGAGCAACAGCGATGTCATCCCGGCCTCGGCGGCCGGGACGAAGAGGACGGCGACGACGGCCAGCGAGCCGAAGATCGCGATCAGTCCAGTCTCGGTCGGAATCCGGTCGGTCAGCTTGCCGCCGACGTACTGGCCGGCCATCCCGACCATCAACAGCCCGGCGTAGAGGTACGAGGCCGGGTCGAACTCCTCGGCCATCGGGCTATCGGGATCGAACAGTTGCAGTTGGTCGGCGACATCCGGCAGGAAGTCGCTCAGCACGTCCGGCAGGAACGTCAGGGTTCCACGGTAGAACAGCCCGTTCATCATCACCACGAGGATCGCGATCGTGAACCCGAAAGTAAACAGGGCGCGGCTATCCGCGACGAACCCGGACAGGGAGGTCGGGCTCCCGTCGTCGGGGTCGGGATCGTCCGTATCGGTGCCGCCGTCAGCACGCACGGCTGCCTTCTCGTCGAAACTGGCGGTAATCGCGTAGGCGATCGCGATCACGGACGGCACCACGAGGAGAGTGGTGACGACTCGCCAGTCGAAAAACAGCAGCAACACGGCGGTGATCAGCGGCCCGAACGCGATGCCGAAGTTACCGGCCATCCCGTGGTAGGCGAAGCCGGTGCCCCGTTGTTCGACGCCGGTCGAAATCAGCGAGAGACCGGCGGGGTGGTAGATGCTGGCCGCGATTCCCCAGACACAGAGCGCGAGGGTGATCGACCAGACGCCCTGTGCGATGCTCAACAGGAGGAACGAGCCACCCATTCCGGCGAGACAGACCAACACGAGTTCGCGGGAGCCGAACCTGTCGACGAGGACGCCGGCGGGCAACGCGCCGATGCCGAACAGGCCGTAGCCGACCGCGACCGCGGTGCCGAGAATCGCCGTCCCTACCCCGAACTCGGCGAGCCAGATCACCATCAAGATCGGAATCGAGAGCTCGTAGGTATGAACGACGGCGTGGGAGATCATCACGAACCCCGTGATGGATCTATCGTTGTCGTTCATTCCGCCCGACTGCTCCGTACTCATGTGTGTCGACAGACGGAGAGCCGCATGCATAACGGTTGCTAACTCCAGACGGGCGAAACCGGCAGAATTGAACGGTTTCGTGGCCGAGCAGGCGGACGCAGTGCCGTCGATCCGGAAGCCGAGAGCCGGGAGCTGGGAGCTGGGGGCCGAGAGCCGAACGCTACTCGTTCATCCAGACACTCGCCTGTGGTTCGGACGGATCGGTCGGTACTTCGACCAGCGTCGGGCCATCGCTGTCGACGGCCTCCGTGACCGTCGACTCGATCTCCTCGGGCGTCTCGGCCCGCATCGTCTCGAGACCCATACCGTCGGCGACGGTCGTGAAGTCGATCGGAACACCCTCCCAGCCGTACTCGCCGGCGTCCATCCGGTAGCTACGCTCGGCCTCCTCGCTGATGATCGCGTAGTCGGCGTTGTTGAGAACGACGACGGTGACGTCGAATCCCTCCTCGGCTATCGTGTGGAGTTCGTGGATACACATCATCAGGCCGCCATCACCGGTGAGCGCGACGATGTCCTGGTCGGGATTCGCCGCGGCCGCGCCGATCGCCGACGGGACGCCGGTCCCCATCGTCGCCCACGAACCGGGGTTGACGTAGTCGCGAGGATCGTAGGCCTCGAACGCGACCAGCGTCCAGAGGCGGAACCCGCCCGCGTCGGCGGCAACGACCGCATCCCGCGGGATCGCATCGCGGAGTGCATCGAGAGCACTGACGGACGTAAGCGGCGGCTCGTCACCCTCCCGTAGCTCTTCGATGCGGGCTCGCGTGCCTGCTCGAGCGCGCCGGGCGCGTTCGTCGCCGGCGTCGGCGGCGAGCCCACGCTCGGCGAGTGTCTCCTCTATGGCCGCCAGCGTCGCCGCGGCGTCGGCGACGATTCCGACCGTCGGCTCGTAGCCAGTACCGATGTCCGCGGCCTCGAGCGTAACGTGGACGAGATCGTCGGGTACGTCGATCGACCAGGCTTTCGTCGTCACCGCGTCGAAGTCGGTGCCGACGCCGAGCGCCGCGTCGGCTTCGGCGAGACACTCCTTGACTGCCGTTCCGGTGCCCCCACACAGCGTCCCCGCCGCGAGATCGTGATCGTCCGGGAAGACGCCTTTGCCCTTGTACGTCGTGATAACCGGAGCCTCGAGCCGTTCCGCGAGCGAGCGGAGTTCGTCGCTCGCCTCGGCCGATCGGACGCCGCCGCCGGCGACGACGATCGGAGCCGTCGCGTCCGCGAGGAGGTCGGCGGCGGCCTCGAGTTCGTCGCGCGGAACCTCGTCCGCGGCGTCGTCTGCGTGGGGCGCAGCCACGGAGTCGGCAGGTGTGGCAAGCGGCACGTCCATGGGGAGGAAGTTCTTCGGGATACCGACACGGACCGGTCCGTTCGGTGGTGTGCGGGCGATGTCGATCGCACGCTGGAGTTCGGCGACCGTGCTGTGGGGCGTCTCGACAGTGATGTTCTCCTTGACGACGTTGTCGTAGGTGTCGGGTGGGGTCTCGTGGATGCCGTCGCCGCCGCGAATGTCGGGCTCGGTCTCGACTGCGATGTGAAGCAGCGGTGTACAGTCGTTTTTCGCGTTCTTCAGGCCGTTCATCGCGTTCATGTCACCGGGACCGGGGATGACGACCGTCGCGGCCATCTCGCCGCTGGTCTCGGCGTATCCCCACGCCTGATGGGAGACTGCGGTCTCGTGGCGAGCCATCACGAACTCGACGTCCTCGCGCTCGCTGACCGACTCGTTCAACGGCAACGTCTGCTTGCCGGGGATTCCGAACAGCACGCTGATGTCGTTTGCCACCAGGCGATCGATGACGGCCTCGTTGATCTGCATACCTGGCAATATTGGGTGCGAAGCGTAAAGGTTGAGGATGTGATTCGAACGGGGAGGCTGCGACCGTGACCGAGTGGGACTGTCGTCGAACGATATCTCGCCCGGGAGCCACGAGTACAGCCGCTCTCTGTGCTGTCGGTTCCGACGACGACAGCGGGCGTAGCCGTTCCGGTTCGCCAACGCTTAATAGCGCTACCTGACAACGCTTCCGTATGGAAGACATTTTTGTGGCGCGAGTCATGTCCTCGTCGCTGCACACCGTCACACCGGACACCCTGGTGGAGGACGCCGGCCAGGCGATGCTCGACAACGAGATCGGCTCGGTTATCGTCGTCGACAAGGACGGGGGCCTCGAGGGGATACTCACCACGACCGACTTCGTGAACATCGTCGCACAGAGTCACCCGAAAGCGGAGACGACCGTCTCGCGGTACATGACCACCGATGTCGTCACTGTGTCGGCCCAGGATTCGATCCGTGATGTCGCGGACCTGATGATCGAGCACGGGTTCAAACACGTCCCCGTCGTCGACGAGACGGAGGGCGTCATCGGGATCGTTACGACGACTGACCTGGCGTCGTACCTCTCGCGGCTGCAGTCGCCGAGCCCGGAAAGCTGACCGTACCCGATACGGCGACCCCAGCGGCCGCCCTCGGCGTGACGGCCGAAACGATAACTACGGACCTGCGTGAACGTCCACCCGGTCTCACGGAACGCACGCCTCTGACGCGTCACCGTGAGGCCGTTCGGGAAAGTACCGGGTCCGTGAGGACGGACGCCGCCGTCCGATCGACCCTTTTTGTATAGTAGCCATTGCAAGTCAGTGCGCACCTGATCGCCAGACGGATCGGCACTCGGTGTGCAAACTCGTTGCAGTTGGGACTATAGAGTGCCGGTACGGTATCGGCCAACCGGAGCTGGTGATCGGCCGTCGTTCGGCAACCGAGTCTCGACTCGTTCCGCCCCACAGTATAGTATTGTGATGTCTGAACAATTTTATGTCCGTCGAGCCCGTACGTCGTCCCGATGAGCGAGTTACCGGACGAGGAACGAAAGCGAATCCGAGAACGGAAGAAACGGGAGCTCCAACAGCGTCTCGAGAACGGCGGGGAAGTGGGTGACGACGCCGCCGAGACGCCAGGGGAACCGATCGGAATCGGTGGTCGGAGCCACCTCGACGAGGTACTAGCCGAACACGACGTGGTGCTCGTGGACTGCTATGCCGACTGGTGTGGCCCCTGTCAGATGCTCGAGCCGACGATCGAGGCGCTGGCGGCCGAAACCGACGCCGCAGTCGCGAAAGTCGATATCGACGCCCACCAGCAACTGGCCCAGCAACTCGGGGCACAGAGCGTGCCGACGCTGGTCCTCTACGCGGACGGGGAGCCGGTCCAGCGGCTGGTCGGTGCACAGAACAAGGGACGACTCGAGCAACTGATCGAACAGTACGCCTGAACGGGCCGGAACGAGAACGACGGACGGACGGACCGCAGCCGGCCGTTCAACGTGTCCCACCGTCCTCGGCCTCGGCCTCGGCTTCAGCCTCAGCCTCGGCAAGCGCCAGCATCAGCGTCCGCTCGACGTTTGCCAGCCGTTGGGAGACCGCCGACTCGGAGATACCCAGTTCCGCCGCGAGGTCAGCCAGTCGAGCGCGACGCGGTGCGTCGTAGTACCCCGCATCGACCGCCAGTCGTGCCGCCTCGAGCTGTTTTCGCGTCAGCGGCCCGACGTCGATCGACAACTGTCGGGGCCCCGTCCGGACACCGTCCGTTCGCACCACTGCGTCGACCGAGACGGCACCCTCGTCGGTCGCCGTCGCCAGACACTCGAGAATGTCGTTCCCGATGCCCGGCTCCGTCCACGACAGCGTCATTCGGAACTGGCGTTCGTCGGCGGCTGCGTTCATCCAGCATCACCACGGTCCTCCCCCGCTTTGTCGGTCAGATAGCGCCGCTCGGCCGTCAAAACGACTGTCTCGAGTACGTCGACCGTCCACTCGTAGAACGGTGCGTCGGCCGTCTCGTCGACGCGGTCGGCGAACGCGTCGATCCAGTCGAAGTGGCGAGCGTGGAAGTCGGCGTACTCGTCGTCCCGCCCGGCCTCGAGGGCCAGTGACGCGTACTCGAGTAAGACGGCGAGGTGGTCCGCCGGGTAAACGTCGGGGAGATCGGCGTCGATCGCTTCGTACCGCCGTTCAGCGTCGACTGCCGCGGGGCCGGACAGCAGTTCCCGCTCTTGTCCGTCCCACCACGGTTCGTACACCGACTCGACTGGCGGAGCCGAGGGGCCGTCGAATCCCTCGAACGTCCGCAGATACGCCTTCCTGTGTGCGTCGAGATCGGGTTCGACGGGCGGCGACGGAGCCGGAAGCGGGTCCGCATCCGCATCTGTATCCGTGTCCGGCTCGAGTCGCTCGAGTCGCTCGAGGCGAGTGCGGACTTGCGCTTCGAACTCGCCGCTGCTGGCGGCGCGGTGGAACGTCTCGTCGGGGTGGGCGAAACACGTCGCGAGCAGCGCATACAGCTCCGAGAGCGTCCGTCGCTGGTCGACCTCGCCGCGTCCGTCCGTCGCGGCCGACGGTGTCGTCGCGGACGTCATCCGACGACCACCACCGGGTCCTGCTGGGCCGCGAGTAACAGTACGATTCGCAGCGCCAGACTGCCGACCACGAGCAGCCCGAACGAGCCGACCAGCGCCGGCACCGCGGCGCGCTCGAGTGCCGGTACCCGTCTGTCGACCAACGCTGCGCCGCCGACGACGAGCCCCGCCAGCAGACCGACGGCGAGACCGACGACGACGAGCCACGAACCGACGGCGAGGCTCCCCTCCGAGAGTGCGACCGAAGACGCGGCCGCAGCCGGTGCGTCGCTTGTCGCGATCCCCGTCCAGCCGTACCAGACGACTGCCAGACCGATTCCGGAGCACAGACCAGTCACGACGGCGTAGCCGCCGAGGACGGAGTCCACCTCGCGTTCGAACAGCGCCGTCACGGCGACGGTCAGTCCCACGCCGGAGGCGAGCCCGGTCAGGAGAAACGCCGCCGGAACCACGACCGGCATGTTCCACAGCGGCACCGTCTCGACGATGGCGAGTTCGAATCCGGTGTACACCGTTCCCAGCGCGAGCACGCCCCCGACGACGTACAGTCCCGTCAGAACCGTCTCGGACGGTCGCACGCGATCGACGAGGCTGTCGATCGTCTCGAGCAACCCTAGCTTGGCGACGATCGTCCGGGGGAACAGGCTCGCGCCGTCCTGGTCGGCCGCCTCCTCGCCGAACACCTCGAACGCCAGCGAGAGCACGGCGACCACGGCCAACAGGACGAGGATCCACGTCCCGATTGTGATCCACGACCCGAAGTTCGTCAGGTAGATCGGGAACAGCAGCGCCCGGTGGATCACTGCCAGGTGCGAGAGCACCGCAAGCCCCGCCCCGGCTGCGCCGACGACCGCAACCAGGAACCCCCATCGGGCGAGTTCGCCCTCGAGGCCGTCGGCGTCCGCGTCGGTCCGCGAGCCCAGCAGCGAGGCGGACGCGCCGGTGAGGAACCCGCCCCCGGCGACGACCGCCAGGAACAGGTAGACCGGGATCGAGAGGTCCCAGTAGTCGGCCGGGAGCCAGTAGGGCTCGGCGAACCCGGGGGCGAGGACGGCCGCCTGGGTGAGATCGGGGCTCATCGGGATCACCCCTCGTACGTGACGGCACCGGCGGCGGTCTCACCCTCGCGGATCGACTCCGCGAGGTCGGCGTCCTCCGCCATCGGTTCGACGATGACGCGCCCCTCGTAGGCTCCGGCTTCGAACCGTTCGGCCGCACGGTCCGACGCCTCCGACATGACCTCGCTTTTGGGCCCGGCCTTGATCGCGTCACCGACGCAGTCGGCGACACAGGCCGGCTCCGCTCCACCCTCTTCGGGGGTCTTGCGTTCGGGCTGTCCGTGCCCGCCGCCCGGCCCTTCGCCGAGACAGAAGTTACACTTCGACATCAGCCCCTCGTCGTCGTAGGTCGGCGCGCCGTAGGGACAGGCCCACGCACAGTAGTGACAGCCGATACATCGGTCGCGATCGACCGTCACGATGCCGTCCTCGTCACGCTGTCTCTTATACACATCTCTGATGNGCCTCCCTCGCGCCATCAGAGATGTGTATAAGAGACAGATACACGACATCGATACCGGTATCTGCTCGAAGTCGGGATACTCACCCTTCGAGACGTGGGTAACCGTCCGCCAGTCGTCGGCGTCGGCGTCCCGGTCGTGACGCTGCTTGCACGCGACCGAACAGGCGTGGCAGCCGATACACCGGTTCGGGTCGAAGTAGAACATCCATTGTTCGCCCATCGTCAGTCACCTCCGTTCTTCCGCACTTCACCAGGCATGTGTCTGTCCACCTGGGACGATATCGGATCGAACTGGCCGTCGTGAAGCATCATGGTGTTTGTCCCTTCCTCGTGTCCGGTTCCGGTGCCGAACCCGAACTCGGCGGTGGCGAACCCGGGCCGGGTCCGTTCGCTGACGTAAGCCATGAGTTCGCCCGATCCGGTGGGCGTCTCGACGGTCACCATGTCGCCGGTTTCGATGTCCCGTGGCTCCGCGTCAGCCGGATTGATGGCCAGGTAGTTGCCACGGTAGTCTTCGGCTTCCAGACCGTGTTTCCTGGCGTACTGTTCTGTGAGGTGGTCGAGTACCTGATCGGCAGAGAACGTAAAGAACACGCTGCGCGTGTCATAGAGGTGCAGCGGGTACTCCTCGTCGGTCTCGTGGCCCCACGTCCCCGGTGGTTGCCACTGAGGGCCGGTCTCGATCCCGGCTTCCATCGCGGCTTGCAGGTACTCGTGTTCTTGATCGAGATCGAACTGGAACCTCCCGGTCGCGGTCGGGAAGCCGCGATCTTCCCACTGCTCGTAGCCGTACTCGTCGAGGAGGACGTAGTTCTCCGCCGCCACTTCCTCGAACGAGTAGTCGATGTTCGCCAGCATGTCGTCGCTGTACTCGGCCTCGTTCTCCCAGGGGAAGTACTCGCCCCAGCCCATCTCCTCGGCGATCCCTTTGTAGATCTGGTAGCCCGACTTGCACTCACCCATCGGTTCGTGAACTGCCTTCGAGGCAGTAACCCACGTCCGATCGTTGTAGGCGCTCCACAGCGGCGCGTAGTTGATCAGCGTGTCCTTCTCGAGTTGGATCGCCTCGGGGAAGACGACGTCGGCGTTCCGGGTGAGGTCGTTCCAGTACGCGTCGATGGTGATCACGAGGTCCATGGTCTCGACCGCCTCGAGCCAGGCCTGCGTCGAGCCGTCGTTCAGCGGGTTGTCGTAGTGGTTGAACATCCCCATGATGTGCCCGTTGTCCACCATCTCGGGAACCAGGTCGTGGACGATCCCCGAGAGATGGCGCGCTGGGATGCCCGCGTACTCGTCGTACTTGCGGAGAGCTGGGGTCTTGTCGGCCGCGTTGTTCGGGAGGTCGATACCCCGTTCGGCGAACGGGTTCAGACTCATCGCCGGCGGTTGCCACATGCGGAGCCCGCCCGGCCGGTCGATGTTTCCGACGAGCCCGTGTAACGCGAAGATGTTCTGTGAGGCCTTCTGTGCTTCCGAGTACTGGCCGACACCGGTCCACATCGCGATCCCCGCTGCCGGAGCCGCCTCGGCGAACCCGATCGCGATCTCGCGGATGAGGTCGGCATCGATCCCAGTGATCTCCGCGGCCCACTCCGGCGTCTTGTCTTCGACAGCCTCGCGGTAACTGTCGAACCCGTACGTCTGTTCTTCGATGAACTCCTCGTCGTGCAGTTCTTCCTCGAGTATCACGTGGCCCATCGCCAGCGCGAGAGCACCGTCGGTCCGTGGCTCGATCGGGAGCCAGTAGTCGGCTTTCTCCGCCGTCTGCGTGTGCTGTGGATCGATGGTGACGAGCGTCGCTCCGTCGTCTATGGCATCGAGGAGCTGTTTTGCCTCCCACTGGCCGGCGAACGCCTCGAAGACGTTCCGGCCCCACATGATGATGTAGTCGGAGTGCTGGTAGTCGACGAACCGAATATCGGACGTCCCGATCCCCATCAGATCGCCACTTACGTGCGAGCCGCCGTGACAGACGTGTCGACCGCGACCGATCCGCTCGGGCGTTCCGTACAGGTTCCCCCAGAAGTAACTGTGAACGTTCGTCGTCGACCAACTGGCCGCGTCGAGCATCTTCTCCGAGCCGTGTTCGTCCGCGAACTCCTCGAGTCGCCGGGCCGTGTACTCGAACGCCTCGTCCCAGTCGGCTTCGCGAAGTTCACCGTCTTCACGGATGTACGGCTGTGTGATCCGGTCGGGATCGTACAGCTTCTCGAGTTCGGCCTGTCCCTTGGGACAGAGCGTGCCCTCGGTTCCGGGGCCGGCGCTGCCTCGTGGGTGTCCGTCGACGCCAGTGATGTCGACGGCCGTTCCGTCGCGAACGGTCAGTTTCTGACCGCAGGCGTGATGGCACATCCAGCAGGTGCCGTAGGCCGTCTCCTCGTCGACGTTCGGGCCTGCCGCCGGGCTCTCGTCGCCGGAGAGACAGCCGCCGAGACTCGTCGCGACCGCAGCAGCCCCAGCCGTCTGTAGCAGGCTCCGGCGGGTGAGATCGACCCCGTCACCGCCTCGATCGCGTTCGCTCACGGGTCCGTCACCTCCGTTTGCGGCCCGAAACGGAGCACGTCCGTCCCGGGTGGTACCGGTTCACGACCGTCTGCATCCGTCGTCCTGTCCGGCAGTTCGTGCCGGAAGTGTGAGAGCTGGTGCATAGCGTTCCCTCCATCTAAACGGAGGGGCGGCGGGACGGTATCACCCACTCTGGACCAAATTGGGTTTTATAAGTAAGCTGTGTGTGATTTCACTCCTGACACAATACTCACCAGTCGCTCGACGAACTCGAGCGTCCGATCGAAAAAAGGAAACTGCGCGGGTCGTCGTTTCTCCGTGTGACCGAGGCTCGAGAACGGCCGGTTTCTCCCACCGCGGGGGAGGAGCCGACCCGTCGAGCTAACACGCGAAATCGCCGCCGCCGTCTCCGCCCCCGTCGGCGATATCGACGTCACCACCGGCGATGTACTCCATGTCGGTCGCTTCGAGCTGGTTGCCATCGGCCGAATCGACCGCTGGGGTCTCGTCGACGGTGATCTCGAGACCGCCGCCGTCGAACTCCCCGTCGGTCCGATCGTGCATGTCGACGCGCCACTCTTCGGGAACGTCGTCGCCAGCGTACTGGACCCACTGGCCCCACGAGCCGTCGTACATCATCACGTCGTCGTACTCGAGGATGCCGTCGAGCGCGAAGAAGCTCTTCGTGGCCCGGTAGCCGGAGCCACAGTACGTGAGGATGGTGTCGTCGGCCGAGACACCCAGGTCGTCGTAGTGGGAGCGAACCGCATCCGCGTCCTTCCAGTACGCGCCCTCTTCGAAGGTATCGAGGAAGTGATCTCCCTCGTGAGCGCCCGCCGGATCGTCCCAGATGGCGTTCTGGATCATCACGTCCGGCTTCGGATCGCTCCGGTTCTCGAGGATCACGTCGTCGCTTTCGCCGTCGTTGACGTTGTCGACCCGCTGGATCATCTGTCCGATGCCAAGCCGGAGGTCGTTGTTCAGCTCCCCGTTCGCCTGGACGCTGAACGTCGAGTCCGGGATTTCGGCCGGATCGAAGGCCCCCGTCTCGAGGTCGTACTCCTCACCGTAGCGGGTGTACGCGCCGTTGAGTACTTTGACGCGCTCTCGGGGGAAGCCCCAGTACCGCAGCGTCCAGTAGCCTCGAGCCTGCCGGAGCGGACTCGACCCGGAGACGACGAGGGTCGTCCGCGGGCAGACGCCGGCTTTCTGCAGGACGTCGTCGATGACGTCGCCGGGTGCGACCATCGGTGCCGCAACGCCCAGTCCCTCCTCGCGCTGGGCGTGGATGGCACTGGGTTCCCAGGGGACCGCGCCCGGAACGTGACCGTCTTCGAACGACTGTATCGCGCCGTCCTCGGGGTACCAGTCGTCGATTCGAAGTGTCACGACGCGGTGGGACCCGCTCGGGTCGTCGTTGTTCACCAGTCCCGCTTCGTACCACTCGTGGAACGTCGCCGGTTCGATCAAGGCGTTGTCGGTGGCCGTCGGGTCCGGCGGATCGGCATCCTCCTCGTCGGGCTCCTCTTCGGGTTCCTCCTCGACCGTTTCCCCGGTCTCGTCTGTCTCCTGTTCGGGCTCCTCCTCGACCGTTTCTTCGGGTTCCTCACCAGTACAGCCCGCGATCGTGGACAGACCCACCGCGCCGGCTGCACCCAGGAACCGCCGCCGATTGATGCTGTTCATACACGTACAACTAGCCGCCTCGAGGGGGTAGCGATATCTCGGAAACGATGAAGGTTTTATATAGGATGTGACGGCGTCACGATCGTCGACGGGATCGGACGACCGAGGCCGGTCCCCGGACGAAAAGCGGAAACACGCAGTCGGCGACCGTCACGTCCGCCTACTCCGGGCCGAGACAGTCGCAACTCTCGGAGAACTGCCGCATGACGTTGCTCTCGGCCCGACGAAGGCGCTGGGAGAGCGCCGACGGGGAGATGTCGAGTTGCGCTGCCAGGTCGTCGAGTGGCACCCGCGTATCGGGATCGTAGTACCCCGACTCGAGCGCGTGGTGGACCGCCTCCCGCTGTTTCGGCGTCAGCGGCGAGATATCGATCGTACAGACGTCGTCGTGTTCGTCGCGGCTGGTCGAGACGAGACTCTTGACCGTGACTCGCTCGCAGGCCCGTCGAATGTCCGTTACCAGCGACGAGACGGTATCCGTGTCAGCCGCGTACGTCTCGACGACGAACCACCCATCTCCGATCCCGAGAAATCGCGGGATACAGTCGTGCTTGGCGAAGAGAACCCCTGGGCAGTGAGTGCAGATCTCCTCGGAGCCGAACTTCGTTTCGATTCGGTCTCCCTCTTCGTCCTCTTTGCGAACGGAGACGTCGCAGTGACACTGATCGTTCTCGAACCGGACGTCGGCGTCGATGATTTCGCCGTCGAGGTCGTCCATGAAACAGGACCCGCCGCGAACGATCTCCAGGACGACCCTGAGCGTCCGATCTTCGACCCTCTCGGCGGCTCCCCCTCCCCCCTTGTCTGCAGTTGCCGGCTGGCTCATGGTTGGATGTACGAATACCGGATACAATCGTCCCCCCTCTCGTTCCCATCTGATGAAAATCACAAACGGCTCGCGAACGTGGCGGAGTTCAATCGTCGCTCGAGACGCCCCGGTTCGTCGTCGTCCGCTGGGAACGGACGACGCCCTGGACGTACGCGCCCACGAACATGCCGGCCAGTGCCCAGAGGATCGTGACGTTGCCGACGCCGAGGCTGGCGTAGGCCGCACCAGGGCAGATTCCCGAGAGTCCCCAGCCGACGCCGAAGATCGCGCCGCCGATCAGGACGTTACGATCGAGCGACTTCAGTCGCCGACCGTAGGGGCGGTCGGTCAGGGGCGCACGATCGCGGAGCCGCGGCATCACCGCGAAGGCGATTCCGGTGACGATCGCCGCACCGAACATGACGAACAGCAGGCCGAAGTCCTCGAACTGCAGGAACTGCAGGACGACTTCGGGGCGAGCCATGTGGCTAAATCCGAGTCCGAACCCGAAGATCAGGCCGCCGACGAAGATCAGCGGCACGAACAGGGGATGTCTGCCAGCCATGGCTACGGCGTCACCCCCAGTGCCAGCACGACCTGGGCCGTCACGATCGCCACGACCAGAAACGTGATCACGCCGACGATCGACGTCTTCGAAGCCGAGCCGACGCCACAGACGCCGTGGCCCGACGTACAGCCTTTGCCGAGCCGCGTGCCGATCCCGACGAGCACGCCCCCGAGGAACAGCCGCCACGGCTGGACATCCGTCAGCCAGAGCGAGAGCCCGCCGACATCGTACAGCCGGCCGGTCGTTCCTGACTCGTAGAGCCCGCTCGAGACCAGCCCGGACTGGAAGGTCAGCGCGTAGACGAACGCGCCGGCGACGATCCCGAGCGTGAAGACGACCCGCCAGTCCCGTGAGGAAACGTACTGCTGGAACCGCGACTGGTCCGAGGCGTACGACAGCGTCGACTCGAGAAACGTACTCGCCCCTGCGGGAATGCCGGTGCCGAGATAGATGACGGTCGCCCCGAGGCCGACGAGCAGTCCGCCGATGGCGTAGCGGCTGATCCCGACCGGGAACAGCGTCTCGTACAGCGCAGGTGCGAAGAGTTCAGGTCCCATTCGGCGGAGAAAGCGTGTCAGTCACCGGCCAGGGATTCCTGGCTGGCGGCGCAGTTGTTCGGACCGAGCTCGAGTTCGAACGCCTCCTCGTCGTCGACCTCGTGTCGGCCGAGGTTCGTCGCGATAATGTCCTCGTAGTTGGCCGGCCGGGGTGGCATGTCCGAGAGGAGCAACTCGACGAACTCGTCTTCGTCCATCGTCAGCGCGTCCATCTCTTCGACGAGCTGGCCGACCGGTGCGGTGTAGGTGCCGTCCTCGGCGGGGTCGGCTGCGTCGCTGACGTGTGCGCCGCCGATCAGCACCTCGTCGGGCTGAGTGAGCACGCGTTCCTGAAGCGACTCGTAAAGCTGTGTAGCCGCCTCTGGCGCGCCATCGTCACCCTCCTCCAGGTCGGGGCGGGCGACGCTCTCGACGAACAGGCCGTCGCCGGTCGCAAGCAGCGCGTCGCCGATCAGGTACGACGTCATTCCGGAGGTGTGACCGGGCGTGGAAACGGTCTCGATGGTGACGTCGCCGACCTGGAACTCGTCGCCGTCTTCGGCCAGCAGCATCTCGTCGGCGTAGGTGACGCCGCGATCGACGGCAGCTTCGGGGACGACGCCCTCGACGCCCTCCGCAGCGAGTGTACGAAGCCCCGAGATGTGATCCGCGTGGACGTGCGTGTCGATCGCGTACTGCAGGTCGACGCCGAGTTCGTTCGCGTCCTCGAGATACCGGTCCGTGAACGCCCACAGCGGGTCGATTACGGCCGCCTCGCCGTCGTCGTAGACGAAGTAGCCGAGACAACCCGAGGAGGGACGTTGGTACTGCAAGACCGTCCCGGGACCGTCGTACCGCTCGACCTCGACGGCCTCGTAGATACGTGCCCAGCCGTTCATTCCCTCCTCGAGGTGGTCGACCTCGTACCCGTGTTCGTCCAGCGTGCCGGCGACGTACTCGCTAGCGCCGCCTTTCGCACAGAGGACCGTCAGCTCCCGGTCGTCCGGAACTCGTGCAAGAACGTCGTCGTCGATATCCTCGTCGAGGAAATGAAAGTACGGGACGTTGATCGATTCGACAGGATCGCCGTCGATGCGCCACTCTTCGTACTCGTTTTCCATCCGCACGTCGAGAATCGTCACGGCTTCGGCCGCGTCGAGACGTGCTTTCAACTCGCCGGGCGTCACCGAGTCGACCGGCACGTCCGGCGTCGGGAAGTCGAACTCGTCCATGAGTATACTCCCTTCTACCGGCTACGCTCACTTAAGCGTTTGTGTGGTATTTCAACAACAGAGCAATACACCTCCCACAGTCAAAACCAGCGAACTGACGGTAGATCGCCGGAGAAGTTATTTCGAGGGAGAAAATACGTTCCGTCGAACGACGGCTGTTCAGGCGATGGACAATGACCGGCACGCTTTTATAGCCACACGCAATATTGTGTATTAGCTCCAATATAGAGCGGGACGATTACACATGAGTTCGGAACACGATACCACGGAGACGCTCGACGTAAAAGGACAGTCCTGCCCGATGCCCGTCGTCAAGACGAAACAGGCCATCGACGATCTCGAGACCGGTGCAGTGCTCGAGGTCGTCGCGACCGATTCGGGAAGTATGAGCGACATCCAGGGCTGGGCCGACGGAACCGCCGGGGTCGAACTGCTCGAGCAGGTCGAGGGCGACGACACGTACACACACTACGTGAAGAAGACGAGCTAAGACGATGAGTACGGACACCCCTACGGCATCGTCCGACGAGTTCGACCCCGCGGAACTCGAGGCCCTGCGCGAACGGGTCGCGGAACTCGAGGAGTCGGTCGCCGAGACGGCCGACGACGGCGGACAGAAGATGACGATCGTCGCCACGAAGGGCACGCTCGATATGGCGTACCCGCCGCTGATCCTCGCGAGTACGGCGGCGGCCTTCGACTGGGAGGTCGTCGTCTTCCATACCTTCTGGGGGCTCGACATCCTTCATGAGGAACACTCGAAGAACCTCAAGCTGAGTGCGGTCGGCAACCCGAATATGCCGATGCCAAACGCCGTCGCCGCGCTGCCGGGGATGGATGCGATGGCGACGAAGATGATGCGAAAGCGCATCGACGACAACGACACTGCTACCATCGAGGAACTGGTCGACCTCGCGCTCGACCAGGGTGTCGACCTGCAGGCCTGTCAGATGACCGTCGAGTTGATGGACTACGACGAAGACGACTTCTACGACGAGGTCACGACCGGCGTCGGCGCGGCGACAGCCCTCCAGCACATGGCCGAATCGGACGTACAGTTACTCGTTTGACGCTTCCGGGACCTGCCCCGAGACTCCGTCGAACTCCATGCCCTGGGGCACGAACGATGGTACCGACTGCCGAGTTCGGGGAAGTCGGCGACGACGCTGAACGTCGACTACTGGAACGGGACGACCACGCCGAACCCCCAGAAATTGCCCGGTCGATCCGACCCACCGCTTCCGTCGGCCCAGCTTCGTACCGGCCTCTGTGACGGGAACGCACCCGGGGTTGCTCGCGTGTAACTGCCGAAAGAAATCGGGATCGACCGTGTCGTCGGAGCGGCTACTCGTCGCGTGCGCTTACTCGAAGTGGTCGAGACACGTCTGGTACTCTTCTTCGGCCTTGTCCCAGTTGACCACGTCGAAGAACCCATCGATGAAGCTGCCGCGGTCGGGGCCGTAGTCGTAGTAGTAGGAGTGCTCCCAGACGTCCAGCGCGAGGATCGGATGGGAGCCCCAGAGTGCACCCTGGTCGTGCTTGTCGACCGCGACGTTGCGCAGTTGCTTGGCGACCGGGTCGTACACCAGCAGCGCCCAGCCTCCGGCAGCGCCGGCAGCGGCCTCGAACTCGCCTTTCCAGCCCTCGTAGGAGCCGAAGTCCTCCTTGATACGGTCGGCGAGGTCGCCCTCGGGTTCACCGCCACCGTCCGGGGACATGTTCTTCCAGAACAGCGTGTGGAGGTAGTGACCACAGCCGTTGTGGGTCACGTTCGAGAGCGCGCCCGGCGTCGAGTCGAAGTCGCCGGACTCGCGGTTCTCGGCGAGGGTCTCCTCGGCGGCGTTGAGACCGTTTACGTATCCCTGATGGTGGGTGTCGTGATGCCAGGTGACGACCTGCTCGGAGATCGCTGGTTCCAGTGCGTCGTAGTCGTATGGGAGCGGTGGTAATTCGTGGTCAGTCATAGGTACACACCTGTGACAGTTCTATGGTTCCACCCCTGTTAAACGTTGAGGAGTGAAACGATATCACGGCTCACGAGATCCGATGTCCGGTCTCGTGGGCGGCGTTGCGTCGACTTACACCACGGACGCACTCTTAAATCTTTCAGCAACGAGAGGAGGGGTTCGTATCGTGGACAGAGCCACCCGTCGATCGACACATTCTCCGGAGACACGACCACTGCGAGAACCCGTTACAACTCCTTGTGTTCGGCGTGTTCGAGCCACTCCTCGAGCGACGGCTGGGTCCAATACCGAACGGTTTCGCTTCGTTGATCGTGTTCGACGACGCCGACCTCCTCGAGTTTCGGGAGGTGGACGTGACACAGTTCGGTGCGAATTCGTTCGGCCGAGTCGGTCCCGGCGTCGATATCGCTTCCCGTTTCGGAGTCGCTACCGGCGTCGACCTCGGTACCGCTACCGATGGTGGAACCGCTCTCTCGACGCTCGAGGGACAAGATGTGGTTCGTAATCTCGCCGATGGTCGCGACACCGTCGTCCCGGTCGTTCAAGTAGTACAGTACATACCGTCGCCGGCGATCCGATAGCAGGTCGAACACGCGATCGAGCGATGGCGTCGCCTCCGTAGTTAGCGTCGTCGACGTTCGTTCGGTTTCACGCATCCCCGGACCACCTACCGTGAGTTACCATTCGAAACCACCAGCCGTCCCTACTGCAGCCCCCACATTAGATGTTACGTCTACCGAAATCATCGTGTTTAGTTAAGCGAATTCCACCAGACTGCGAAGGCTTGCAGCCATGTTTCAGCGGTGGCTGGATCGACGTGACTAAAGCTATTGCTGAATGAGGATGTGCGTCGGTTT
>NZ_AOMA01000068.1 GCF_000337895.1 Halobiforma nitratireducens JCM 10879 | reverse complement strand
CCTAAAGTGTGTATTTCTCATTTTCCGTGATTTTCAGTTTTCTTGCCATATTCCAGGTCCTTCAGTGTGCATTTCTCATTTTTCACGTTTTTTAGTGATTTCGTCATTTTTCAAGTCGTCAAGTGGATGTTTCTCATTTTCCATGATTTTCAGTTTTCTTGCCATATTCCACGTCCTACAGTGGACATTTCTAAATTTTCCACCTTTTTCAGTTTTCCTCGCCATATTTCACGTCCTAAAGTGTGTATTTCTCATTTTCCGTGATTTTCAGTTTTCTCGCCATATTCCAGGTCCTTCAGTGTGCATTTCTCATTTTTCACGTTTTTTAGTGATTTCGTCATTTTTCAAGTCGTCAAGTGGATGTTTCTCATTTTCCATGAT
>NZ_AOMA01000067.1 GCF_000337895.1 Halobiforma nitratireducens JCM 10879 | reverse complement strand
CGTCCGCGTCCGTCCCATCGCTGTCGGCTTCGCTCATAACGGATAGGTACGGGGACGGCGTACTTAAAGAATCGGCCCGCCGTCCGACCGGTAACGGCAGCGGTGGCCGGTTTCGAGACGGACCCCGAAGCGAGCGGTCGTGACGACTCTCGACGGAGTATAGTAACAACTGCAACGATTTGCACGCTGATCGCCGACCCGTCTGGCGATCAGGTGCGTAATTGACGACAGTAAACCGTATCAGGCGTACTGCGCCACGACGTTGAGAATCTCGTCGAGTTCGTCCCCGGACAGCGAGTAGCGCTGCTGTGCGTACACCGACCGGAGTTCGTCCCGGTTGCGCGGCAGGAGGTTAGCGATCTTGTACGCCGTCGCTTCGTCGACTTTCTCCAGGTCCTGGAGGTCGTCGACGAGCTGTTGGGCCTCCTCCGGTTCGAGGTGGGCAAAGCGGTTGACGTGTTCGACCGCTCGCGCGAGCTCGTAGGGGAGTTCGCGGTTCTCGTCTAACGCGCGTTCCGCTTCGATGTCGGCGAGCAGCTCCTTCGTTTCCGAAACCGTGAGGAACTCCTCGTCGACGATCTCTTTGAAGATCGTCATGCTGTGTTGGGTGCGAGACGCTCAGACCCGGTCCTCGGCTCGTTCCTGGGCGCGCATGTGAGCGGCGGTGACGATCAGCGTCTTGTCCTTGCCGCCGTCGTTGACCTGTACCTTGAACGCGTCGCCCTGTTTGCCGACGACCTCGCCGGTGAGCCCGTCGAAGCGTGGGTGGAAGCGACCGTCGTGGACGCTCGGGTCGATCTTGAGGTGGACTTTCTCTCCCTCCTCGTAGTCCTGAATCGCGCGCTGTGGCGGCGACGAACCGCGTTCTCGTGGATCGTTCGAGAGTTTGTTCCGGGTTCCCTGACGAGGGCCATTAGAGTTCGGCATAGTCGTACGACCCTCTTACTTGGTGACCGTTATAAAACGCACGTTCCGCATCCACGATGGAACACGTCGGCCGACTCGAGTCCCCAGTCGAACGGAGCGCACGAGGTCTGCCGACCGCCGTCGAAGAAGACAAACGTAACCTACCTTCGACCCGTCGGCCCACGCATGGACGACGACCAGTTCCGGATCGAAACCCGCTCGATTCACGCCGGACAGGAACCCGACGAAGAGACTGGCGCGCTGATGACACCCATTCACGCCAACTCGACGTTCGAACAGGACGCCCCCGGCGACCACCGCGGCTACGAGTACTCCCGGACCGGGAATCCGACACGGACCGACCTCGAGGAGAACCTCGCGAGTCTCGAAGGAGCCGAGTACGGCCGCTGTTTCGCGTCGGGCATGGCTTCGATCAACACCGTCCTCAACCTGCTCGAGGCGGGCGACCACGTCGTCACCGGCAACGACGTCTACGGCGGCACCCACCGTATCTTCACGCAGGTCTACGAGGACTACGACCTCGAGTTTAGCTTCGTCGATATGACCGACCTCGAGGCGATCGAGGAGGCGTTCCGTCCGGAGACGGAACTGCTGTGGCTCGAGACGCCGACCAATCCGCTCATGTCGATCGTCGACATCGAGGGGGCAGCCGAGATCGCTCACGACCACGACGCACTCTGTGCGATCGACAACACGTTCGCGACGCCGTACCTCCAGAACCCGCTCGAGTTGGGTGCCGACGTCGTCTCTCACTCGCTGACGAAGTATCTCGGCGGTCACTCGGACGTGGTCGGTGGTGCCTTGCTGACCAACGACGAGGACCTCGACGAGGAGTTCGGCTTCTACCAGAACTCCGTCGGCGCGACGCCGGGTCCGTTCGAGAGCTTCCTCGTGCTTCGGGGCACCAAGACCCTGCCTGTCCGGATGGACCGCCACTGCAAGAACGCCAGCGAGATCGCGTCCTGGCTCGAAGACCACCCCGACGTCGAACGGGTCTACTATCCGGGCCTCGACTCTCACCCCGGCCACGAACTCGCCGCCGAGCAGATGGACGACTTCGGCGGGATGTTGAGCTTCGAACTCGACGCGAGCCTGGAGGAGGCAAGCGAGGTCGTCTCCTCGACGGAGGTCTTTACGCTCGCCGAGAGTCTCGGCGGCGTCGAGAGTCTGATCGAACAGCCCGCACCGATGACCCACGCCGCGATTCCACGCGAGGAGCGCCTCGAAGCCGGGCTGAAAGACAGCCTGATCCGGGTCTCGGTCGGGATCGAACACGTCGACGACCTGATCGCGGATCTCGAGGGGGCGTTCGAGGCGGCACTGAACTGATTCCCACGACCGGGACCTGCAGCCGGACTGGACCGTGAGAAAATAAACTCCGATCGGCTGTCTCGGAGTTTGACAGCACCGAACGGAGTAGATTTATTTCCCCTGCCTTTCATCACCGGGACGATGTACGATACGATCGNGACCGGGACCTGCAGCCGGACTGGACCGTGAGAAAATAAACTCCGATCGGCTGTCTCGGAGTTTGACAGCA
The DNA here is from genome assembly GCF_000337895.1 of Halobiforma nitratireducens JCM 10879. Lineage (GTDB taxonomy): Archaea > Halobacteriota > Halobacteria > Halobacteriales > Natrialbaceae > Natronobacterium > Natronobacterium nitratireducens. The sequence goes on along the minus strand of NZ_AOMA01000067.1, from coordinate 58,882 downwards.
CCGAACGGAGTAGATTTATTTCCCCTGCCTTTCATCACCGGGACGATGTACGATACGATCGTCGTCCCTGTCGACGGCAGTCCCGAAGCCAGAACTGCCGCCGAACAGGCACGGGACCTCGCCGCCGATATCGGCTCGAGCGTCCATCTCTTCTACGTCATTCCCGCGACTGGCTACCTGTTCGGCGTCGATGCGGTCGTCGACGTCGACAAAGCCAGCAGTCGCGTTGCAGAGCTCGCCACCGACGTCTTCGGTGACTCGAGTGTCGACGTCCAGACCACGGTGAGACGTGGCGACCAGGAGACGCTGACCCTTGCCTTTCTCGAGGAGGTCGACGCCGATCTCGTCGTCCTCGGTCGCAAGGAGACGCCGAAGGTACGGGATTATCTCTTCTGGAGCACTCCCGCACAGATCGTCCGCGAGTCCGAGATTTCGGTGCTGCTCGCTTACCCCGATGCCGACGGGGGTGATCGGTGATGGAAAACGTCGACAGGCTCGCGGCGATGTTTCCCAGCTCGTCACGGAACGCCGTTCTCTCGTGGCTTCTCGTGGGTGTCCTCGCGGTGGTCGCGATCGGCGGTGGCTGGCTCGAGGCGTACGCGTCGGTGCTGTTCGCCGTCGCCGCGATCGTGATTGCCACTGCGCCGGCGATCAAGTTCCGCAGCCTGACGGTCATGCCGCCGTGGTACTTCCTGTTCCTGATCGCACTCCCCGTCCTCTGGGAAGCGTTCGGCCCACAGCCACTCGTCACTGGCATCGTGCCGGCACTCGCGATGGGGACCCTCGGACTCCTCGCCGTCGTCGAACTCCACCGGTTCACGTCGCTTCGGCTCGTTCCGTGGTTCAGCGTCGTTCTCACCGTCGTCCTCACGCTCGCGATGATCGGCCTGTTGAACGTCCTCCGGTGGTCGTCGGACACGCTGTTCGGAACGACGTTTTTGCTCGACGGGCGCAGTCAGGACGCGATCAATGCGGCCGTGATGATCGAGTTCAGCTACGCCGTCGTTGCTGGCCTTCTCGCCGGGATGGTCGTCTACGCACACTTCCGTTTCTCCGAGACCGTCGGCTCACCGGCTGGCACGGCACCGTCGCCCGAGCCTGACGCGGAGGCGGCCCGGTCGGTCGATGCGGTCGTCTTGAGCGACCGACTCGGCATTCCGACCGACCGACAGCACGCGCTCGTTCGGGTAATGCAACTCGTGTTAGTCGTTATTCTCTTCTACGGACTGCTCGTTCGTGATCTGCCGGTGATAACGAACGCGGCGCTTGCCATCGTCATCACGTTCGTTCCCGCGATGTTACGACAGAACTACGCGTTGCCGATCGAGCCCGGACTCGCACTCTGGGTTACGAGCGCGGTGTTCCTGCATACGCTCGGGACGGTAGCGCTGTACGATGCCATCGCTCCGTACGACCACCTCACGCATACGCTCTCCGCGTCGGTGGTCGCAGCCGGCGGCTACGCCGTGTTACGCGCGATCCAGCTCCACGAACGATCGATCCACTTCCCTCCGTGGGCCATGTTTTCGTTCCTGATCGTGTTCATCCTCGCGATCGGCGTGGTCTGGGAAATCCTCGAGTTCGTCGCCGACCAGGGCGCGCTCGCGCTCGGACTGGACCCGGTGCTCGCTCAGCACGGCATCGACGATACGATCGTCGACATGATCTTCAACGTCTTCGGAGCAATACTGGTCGCGGCCTGGGGGACGCTGTACCTCGTCGAACTCTCGGAGGGACTCGCGGACCTGCTCGAGGAGCGTCTCGGCGTCTGACACGTCGGTGAACTATAGTAACTACTGCAAGTCAGTGCGCACTGATCGCCGGACGGATCGGCGATCAGTGTGCAAGTCGTTGCAGTTGTTACTATGCCGTCACAGGAGTGTGTTCCTGGACCGTTCCCGTCGGGTTCGAGGCGGCCGATATTTTTGAGGTACGGACGCGAACGCAAACGCATGTCGAACGCGCTGTCGGACGCACACGTCCACGCACTCACGACCCGGATCGAGGCCGACGAGACGCTCACGATCACACCGATGGCCGTCGAGACCGACCGCGGGCTCGTGCTCGTCGATGTCGGACCAGCGGGCAGCGTCGGTGCACTCGAGGTGCATCTCGAGGGGATCGGGTACGACCTCGCGGATGTCTGGCTGGTCGTCCTGACCCACCACGATGCGGACCACGCGGGCGGACTCGCCGAACTACTCGACCACACCGATGCGATCGTCGCCACCCACCGCGAGGAAGCACCGTACGTCAGGGGCGAACGCGACCCGATCAAAAGCGAGGGGGACCGCTATCTCCCGGTCGATGTCGATCTCGAACTCGCCGATGGCGTTCGAGTGCCGACGCTCGCGGGGCCGATGGTGGTCGTCGAGACGCCCGGCCACGCACCCGGGCACGTGTCGTTGTATTTCCCCGAAAGTGAGGTGTTACTCGCCGGCGACGCCCTCGTCGCCGACGGCGACGTGCCCCTCGAGGGGCCGAAACCGGAGTACACGCTCGATATGGACCGTGCGATCGAATCGGTCGGCGATCTCGCCGCCCTCGAGATCGACGGCGTCGTCTGCTATCACGGCGGCTACGCCGAGGCGGGAACCGAGCGCCTCGCGGAGCTTTACGCGACGCTGGAGGAGTAATCGAGCAGGAAACAGGAAACCGAGCACCGAAAGCAAGGACCGACGAACGAGTTATCGTTACGCCCGCGTACCGCCACTGGCGGCCGGAATCACGCGAATCTGGGAGTCGTCCTCGAGTGGGGTCTCGAGATCCGAGACTTCGTCGCCGTCGACGTAGACGTTGATGAACTCCTTGATCTCGCCGTCGTCGATCACGCTGTCTCGCAACGAATCGCCGTGTTCGGCGGCGTGGGCGTCGAAGGCCTCGAGAAGGGTCGCTCCCTCGACGTCGACTCGGTCGGACGCACCCCCGCCGCTCAGTACGGCTGGGACCTTGATGATGGGCATACCCGGCGGTTGGCGACACCATCTTAAAAGGCACCCGCCCTCGGCAAGAACGGCTCTCGTCGCGGATGCCGGCAGATGCCGCCGTCGGGAGGTCCCTTATTCCGTGCCGGTGCCAACCTTGAGCGATGACCGATCTGGATCTCTCGCCGACGCAACTGGACCGGTACTCGAGACACATCATCATGGACGATGTCGGTCCCGAGGGACAGAGCGATTTGCTCGACTCGCGCGTGCTGGTGATCGGCGCTGGCGGGCTCGGATCGCCGATCATCCAGTATCTCGCGGCCGCCGGCGTGGGGACGATCGGAATCGCGGACGACGACGAGGTCGAACTCTCGAACCTCCAGCGCCAGGTCATCCACGGCGACGACGACGTCGGCCGCAAGAAGGTCGACAGCGCCGCGGCGTACGTCGAAACGATCAACCCCGACATCGACGTCGAGAAACACGAACTCCGCGTCTCGCCGGGCAACGTCGACGACCTGATCGACGGCTACGACTTCGTGATCGATGGGGCGGACAACTTCGAGACCCGTTATCTGGTCAACGACGCCTGTACGCTCGCGGACGTTCCGTTCTCCCACGGCTCGATCTTCAAGTTCGAAGGACAGATCACCACCTTCGCGGGCAGCGAGGATTCGCCGTGTTACCGCTGTCTGTTCCCCGAAGCGCCGCCGGCTGGGATGGTACCCAACTGTGCGACAGCGGGCGTGCTCGGGGTTCTCCCCGGAACCGTCGGCTGTATCCAGGCTACCGAAGCGGTGAAGTTCCTGCTGGACGAGGGCGAACTGCTCGACGGCCGGATGGTCTTCTACGACGCCATGAACATGGAGTTCGATACCGTCGCGATCACCAAGAAAGACGACTGTCCGGTCTGTAGTGACGATCCGACGATCGACTCCGTCCACGATGTCGAGTACACGGCCTCCTGTTCGATCGACGGTACCGCGGACGAACCCGAGATCGAAGCCAGCGACGACTAATTCGCTCGTTTCTCGACCCACTCGCCTCTACTCGAGGCCACCCTCACCCGCTCCCCCTCGAACCGGTCTTCGTGCTCGCGCCAGCGCCACGAACCGACGAACGGGTAGCCGTCGAGCGCGACGATGACGTACGAGAAGTCCGGCCACGTCGCCCGCGCCGCGTCCGTCTCGCTGGGCTCGGTCGGACCCGCGGGATGGGAGTGGTAGAAGCCCGCGACCTCGAGTCCCGCGTCCTCGATTGCTTCGGTGAGTGCCAACTGTTCTTCGGGATCGATCGCGTACCGGATTTCGGGGTCGTCGGCCGCGTTCTCCGCGGGGTAGACATCGGTGATGACGGTGTGTTCGGCGTCGTACTCGCCGGCGAGGATGCCACAGACTTCCGCTTCGTTCCCGTCGTACGCCTGATAGACGATCTCGTCGTACACGGAGCGAGCGAGTTCGATCACGCTCGTGGGTGTGGAGTACAGCTCCTTAAGCGACACCGTCCGACGACGAAATATCGAGCCAGCGGTCGTGACACTACCGATCGTAGCTACCGGTCAGTGTTGCCGGAATCTCAGATCGTCGATTCCGGGCGGATCGAACGAAGTCGAATCGAGACGCCCGCAGCCGCCGGATCGGCGAATACCGTCCGTCATCGATCCGTGCAGAGGTCCCCGTAACGAATCCGATTTAGGGTGATCAGTGAGTAGAGCCGACGATGACATCGACACTGCTCGTCGCAGCGGTGGTGGGCCTCGGATTAGGGATTTTTCTCCAGAAGGGGCGGTTCTGTTTCGTTCACGCCTTTCGCGACCTGTTCGCGTTCAAAGACACCAGGGTAACGAACGGCGTTCTCGTCGCAGTCGTGCTGACGATGGTGGGCTGGAGCCTTCTCTATCAGTTCGGCTACTATCAGGGGTTCTGGACGCCCGACTGGGGACTCACCGGACTGATCGGCGGATTCATCTTCGGCGTCGGCATGACCTATGCAGGCGGCTGTGCCAGCGGCACTCTCTATCGTGCCGGCCAGGGCTACCTCCACTTCTGGCTGACGTTGCTTTTCATGGGCGTCGGCTACGCGGCCTTCTCGGTCGTGTTCCCGACGCTGCAGGCGACGTACTTCGAGCCGTTGACCGTCGGCGAAGGCGTCACGCTCTTCGAGTCGTCGTCGCTTCCCGCGCCACTTCTCGCGGTGCTTGCCTCGGGGCTGATCGTCCTCGCGTACGTCACTGTCGTCGGGCGCGAGGCTGGTCAGACCGGAACGGATCGCGAGCAGGTCGCCGAGTTCCGGCCGGTCGTGCTCGCAACACCTGTCCTCGGCGCAGAGAAACTCCTCGAGGGGACGCGCTCGTACCTCCGCGGGTTCCGGGAGATTGACGACTGGGTTGCTGCCTCGAAGCAGCCGTGGGACCCGCGGACGGCCGCGATCGGAATCACCGGCGTCGCGATGATCTGGTTCTCGCAGGTCTCGATCGTCGGCGTGACGGGTCCGGAAGCCCGCTGGACCGGCTACCTGCTTCAGCATGCCGGGGTCGACGCCGAATCTTACGAGTACTGGGGATCGATCCTCTTCGCCGGCGAGGGGGTCACCGTCACCGTCGACATGATCATGATCGCGATGGTGATCGTCGGCGCTGGCATCGCCGCCTTCTGGAGCGGCGACTTCGCGGTACGGACGCCGAAACTCCAACGGCTCCCCAACGCCGCGATCGGCGGATTCCTGATGGGATCGGGCTCGCGGCTCGCACCGGGCTGTAACATCGGGAACATCTACTCGGGTATCGCCTCGCTGTCGGTACACTCGTTCATCGCGGCGGTTGGGATCGTGCTGGGCGTCTACGTGATGACTCACTGGCTCTACCGCGACGTCGGCTGTGCGATCTGATCGCCGTCGACTCGCGGCCGTTGGGTCGCTTTGTTTCCCGCACGTCTGGAGCCTGCCGTAGCTACAAGTATCCGAGCGGAGACGTGTCTCTCATGCCGGAACGTACGTCCCTCGAGTCGCTGACCGAGACGCCCCACGCGGTAGCCTTCGAAAACGATCCTCGGACGGTCCGGCTCGAACTCGAGGCCGAGCAACGGGTCCCGGAGCATCGTCACCCCGAATCGACCGTCCTCTTTCACGTGCTGTCCGGCGATGTCGCCCTCGACCTCGACGGGGAGACCTACGACCTCGAGTCGGGCGATCTCGTCCGATTCGACGGCGACCGAACGGTCTCGCCGTACGCGCTCGAGGAGAGCACGGCGTTGGTCGTCCTCACGCCGAAGCCCGAACCCAGTACCTGTGACTGAGGGGTTCGTCGTACTCTCCGTCCCCGACCCATCGCACCGGTAGCGGCGTCCCGGTTATCTCGAACAATGTGGCATAGTACGTATCAGTCCGGATCGATCGGACTCGACAGAATCGTTGTTTCTCCACCTGACGGCCGGAAAATGAGCACTGTAGTGGTTCGAAACCTGTCGTTATCCAAACGGTTATCCCGGCGACGCTGGTACATGTGAACAATGCCGGAGGATAACGGGGGAACTGATCGGAACGACGGGGACGAAAACGAGGCCGATCGCCGTCCGGAGTCGACCGCGGACGCCGACCTCGATCCCGACGCAGACGCAGGCGAAGACGTGACGCTCACGCCAGGTGTCGTCTTCGGGCTTCTCGCGGACCGACGCGATCGCTTTCTGCTGTATCTGCTGTACGAGCGCGGTGGGACCGTCCCGCTCTCCGAACTCACCGCGCAACTCACCGCGTGGGAAAACGAAACCACCTCGGACTTGCTCACCGAGGAGATGAAACGGCACACTCGCACGTCTCTCGTCCACGCGAGCCTGCCGAAGTTAGCCGACTACGACCTCGTCACGTTCAATGCCGATACGGGGGCGGTAACGCTCACCGAACGTGGAGAATGGCTCGAGCCGTACCTCGAGTTCGCCAAGGAACAGGAGTCCGACGACGTCGACGAGTTTCTCGATCGATCCACGCGGTGAGCGATCCAGGAACGGTCCCGAGCGAGGTTCACGGTCCGTCTCCGCAACTGTCTGGGCGCTCGTGTTCGGACGGGACGGCGCGTGAGAGCTCGCCACTGCCGCCGAAGACGAGTACTAGTTCTCGCCGGCCGACCGCGAAAACCCGTCTCGCTCGGTCTCGTCGGTCACTCGAACCGTTCCACAGTCACCGACCCGAACTCGATACTCGAGGTAGGTAAACTCGACCGAGAGGTCCGACTCCGGTGCCAGCCTCGATCCTGTTCGAGGCCGCCCGTCGGTCAGGAAGAGCGCATCGAGAGCGTCCGTATCGACGACGGTGTGCAACGGCGGCTGTAGTTCCGTCGGCTCGGTCTCCTCGCGCGCTGCGACCTCGCGGACGACGGCGATACTCGGTGGGATACCCCGTTCCATACGCCGCCTCCACCGTTCCGATAGAAAAGTACGGGGGATCATTTTCTGACGTGCGTCTGACGTACGGCAGCCACGTGTCCGACTCGAGTGACGACTGGTACCGCCTCCCCGAGCCGAGACTGGACGAGAGCGGTCGAAACGAACGTGGGACCGATCTCGCGACCGCGGCGAGGAATCGGAATGTTAACCCGTCGCCTCTCCTAGGATGGGATACGAAGATGACATGGCTTCGCGCGCTCGCCGCAGGCGGGCTCTCGATCCTCTTCCCCGGGGCGGGTCACGCTGTTCTTCGGGACTGGGCTCGAGCGCTCGTGTTCGCCGGCCTGTATCTCTCGGCGATCGTGATCTTTCTTCCCACCGACCAGCTCCTTGCGGCGGAATCGATAACCGAGGGTATGGAAGCCGCCACGCAGGAAACAGACACGATCGGGCAGTTCGCCCTCTCGTTTATCGTCCTGTTTGCGGCGATCGACGCGACGTTCCGGGCGCTTGGGTTCCCGCCGGACACCACCGACGCGACCGAAGGGCCGACCTGCCCCCAGTGTGGGAAGGAACTCGACGAGGACCTCGAGTTCTGTCACTGGTGTACGACCCGCCTCGAGCACCCGGACGACGAGACGGAAGACGAGGAAGAACCGGTCGGGACGCGATCGGATTGACCGGACCGACCGGACGGCGTCGAGCAACTCCTCGCTATCTGCGTTCGTTTTCGAACTCGGCCGACCAGCAATGTGCCGTGTGACCACCAGCCGCGACATATAACCACCCTAGTACTGTCCTCGCGGAGCGTTTATCCGCGCTCGCCAGTTTTGACGGGCCGTGAGGAGTCGCCTCGTCGGTGAGAGTCCAGTATGAGAACGCAAAACGACGACGAACAGCCTCGAGCGCGGGAGCGCCCGCTCGAGACCGACTTCGATCGGCACGTGTGTTACGAAGACGAAGACGGGCTGGTGATCTGTGATCGACGGAACGCGTCGGCCTGGGTCCGCTGTCGGGCGAGCGATCTGTCGACGTGTCCGCGGTAGGCCGAAACCGATTCCCTGTCACGTCATCTGCACCGAGCACAGACGAACGTGTCCGTATCGAGCGCCGTGAGCTGTGGCTCCGGCAGGTACCGACCACAGTCGCCACACCAGGTCCAGTAGATCCGGTGTTCGTCGGCTGCAGCCGTCGCTTCGCGTCCGGACGCGTCGAGACGAATCGTTCCACCGTCGATCTCGGAGACCGTCCCGTCGACTGGTGCGTGCTGGGCGATACTGATCCCCTCGCCGGGCCGAGCGACCATCTCGCCGGTTTCGACCTCGTCGTCGGGCCGGACGATCGGTTCGCTCGGCGTCACGATCCCCTCGAGTGCCGGGTTCGTGATCCGAGGGAGTTCGACGTAGTCGGGCCGGAGAGTCTCCGTCGGCTCGGTCTCCTGTGTCGACTCCTTCCAGGCGGCCGGTGCCAGGACGTTGACGCGGCCGCCGCCGAGACGGTTCTCCGCGACGACCGACTCTTCCATCACCAGCAGGCAGTTCGTTCGCTTGCGAACGCCGAACCGGTCCGGTTCGCGGTCGATCTCGAAGCACCAGCCCGGACCGCCATCCAGCAGTACCTCGTTCGAATCCAGTCCGTCCGTTCGGCCCGCTGCCGCGAGGAGTTCGGTCGCCGGCGTTCCCACCGGCACCTCGAGAAACCGATGTTGGGGGACCCGCCCGTCGACGTGGACGAACTTCCGGGTCATCGGGTCCCCGTCGGTCAACGCCTGGAAGACGTTCCAAAGCGTTTCGGTGTTCTGGACGATCCAGCCGTGGTCCATCGGCAACTCCTCGCCCTCCATCACGACGCCAGCGACGAGCCGCATCAGCACGCTTTCCATCCCGTACTCGTACCTGTCGTCGGTGTAGGCCACGACGACGCCCGTGTCGTCTTCGTCAACCGGAAGGGCCGCTGGCTCGTAGACCGTCGCGTCGGTCGCCTCCTCGAGCGGTTCGACCCACTCTTGGCGGTCGGTCTCTTTGGTGGCGACGACGATCCGATCGAGTGCCGACTCGAGCAGTCCATCGAATAACGCGACCAATTCGTCGGTTCGCTCGCGACCCAGCCACTTGTCCATGTAGTAGTTCGGCTCGCTCTCCTGGTGGTTGACCAGGAGCGCGTCGACCTCCTCGAGACGGTCCCACTTGGCGTACGATGGGAACCCTGCGCCGCCTGCACCAGCCACGCCCGCGTTACGCAGAGTGACCGCGAACTCCGGTACTTCGAACTGCCGTACCTGCTCTTTCGGGACGCTCATTGTTCCATGTGCTCGCACCACATGGACTACAATAGGTTTTGTCTACAGGGAGACTAAATTACTGTAGATGTTTCATATTACGCAGCAACATGTGTCTCTTCGTCTAACAGACCGCCGTTTTGAGTAGTGAGGGAGCACGATGGCGCTCGTCTCGAATCTCGAGGATGGAAGACAGCAGCGAAGCGAGTCGAGCGTTTACTTCTCGATAATACTCTCTTCGACAGCCTCGCCGAAGTGACGTGCCGTATCCTCGTAGTACAGCAGGAGTTCGTCGCCTGCCTCGAGGTCCGTGACGGCCGTCCGGCCGTCGGCCGTCGGGACCTTGATCGTTTCGGCGTTCTGTAACAGCGTCTCGACGCGGTCGCCGTCGTCGGTTTCGAGGGCGACGCGGAACATCGGGCGTTTCTCGATTTTGACACGGCCGACGATCGCTTCTCGGGTGTGGCCGTCGGTGTCAACGACCTGGACCTCGTCGCCGCTTTGCAGTTCCGAGAGGTACTTCGTCCCTCCGTCGGGGGTACGGACGTAGGCGTGGACCGCGCCCGCGTTGACCCGGAACGGACGAGAGGCGACGTACGGCGACTCCGCGGTTTCGGCGTGAACGAAGACCAGCCCACGGGCCATCGAGCCGACCAGCATTCCCTCGTCGTGGTCCAGTAGGCTCCCGGTGTCGACACAGACTCGATCGGCGCTGCCGACGCGTTCCACGTCGAGTACCTCGGCGTACTCCAGTTCGAGGGTCTCCCGGTCTGCCTCGTCGCGAACCTCGACGGTCTTGCGGATCTCGTCGGGATCGGCCGAGTCCAGCAGGACGGAATCGGCCCCGATTTCGAGAGTCTCGAACGCCGTCCTGGCCTCCTCGGCGCTGGTGACGCCAGCGACGAGGTTCGTCTCCTCGCCGATGCGAGCGATCAGGTTCTCGAGGGGGATGATCGTCCAGTCCTCGCCGACGACGATCGTGTGCTCGGCCTCGTCGGCGGCGGCTTCGGCGAACTCCTCGTACTCCTTGCCGAGGATGCGAACGTAGGCACCCCGTTCCTGGTCCCCGTCCCGCCGGAGCGTCGAGAGGTCAGCCGAACCGGAGAAGTCTTCGGGGAGGTCGATCGTCGCATCGCCTTCACCGTCCTTGCCGACGACGACGGCATCGGGCTCCGCGTCGACCGCATCGATGTCGTCGACCTCGCTCTCGGCGTCGTCGACGAGAGTGAGGTCACCGTCGGTCCGGAACGCGGCGACGCCGATGTCGCCGAGTTCCCGCACGCGCTCGACGTCGTGTTCGTCGACCAGTACCCAGTCGGCACCCGCCTCGAGCGCGGCCGTGATCCGCGCCCGGCGGTCGTCCCAGTCGCCGACGGTGTCGTCGGCTTTGACCCAGACAGATCGCGTCATGACTCGACGGTCGAAGGGAACCGGCTTGAACGTGGCGGATCGGGCAGCACCGGCCGTTCGATCCGACGACCCTCGTCACTGCTACCGACACTCCAGTCCACACTGTCCGATCGGAGCCGAAAGTGCAGTACGGACGATAGTAGCCTAAGTATCAATAGTACGAATAGTATGGATAGTTTTGATACTTTTGTAGAAGTGCATAATATCTGATGGCTCGTATCCACGAGTATGGCTCGATGCCGCTCCGAAACCGAATCAGAGACGAGTCACGAAACCGCTGGGCCGACGATCGAAGACGCCGCACGTCGGTTCGGAGTCGAGTCCGCGACGGCGGTCGCTCGAGCAGCCCTCGAGCGTGCGGGCGAACCGGCGATCGATCGGTTCGGCCGCGGAGCAACCGTGCTGGCCGCCGTCCGACTCGCGAGCCGCCGAACGGACGGACCGACGATCGGCGTCCGTGACCTGTCCGACGCGTTCGGCGTCGGTCGCGATCCGATCGTCGGCGCGGAGGAGGTGCTGGCAACAACCCTCTCCCCGCCGGCCGATCCGGACGAGACCCGGACGTTACGTCGCCGTCTCGTCGTCGCCCACGAGATCCGCACTGCCTGCGAGAGCGGTCGGCCTCGGCCGGAGCTGCCCGGCTCCTATCTCGCCGACGCCGCGCCGGACCTGCTTGCGCGAGTCGACGGCCTCGCGGGCCATCCCGAGGATCTCGAGGATCGAGACGACATCGAGGCGTCGACACTCGAAGAGGCCCTCCAGGCCCACATCGACCGACTCGAGGCGGACCTCGAGCTCGCGCGGCTGGGGACGACCCTGTACGCCGCGGTAGAAGAGGTGCGCTGAACGGTCGTCCGCTCGATTACCGACGGGCCTTCGCTGACCGCCGACGTGTGCCCCCGCGTCGGCTCTGCCCGCTGCCTGCTGCTCGCTGCCCGCTGCTCGCTGCCTGCTGTCGTTCCGTCGGAACCGTTTCGGCCCTCCAGTTCGACTGCCGCTGAAACCGCGTTCCCCGCTTTCGCTCGCTACAGTGGCGATACTAGCTCCGATCGCTCGATCCACCACCGTCCGCGTCGCCGCCGTCGAGTTTGTGTTTGAACGCTCGGTAGGCGTTTTCACCCTGCTCGGTGAGTTCGACGACACGTCGCCGACCGACCGATTCGACCGTCACGTACCCGTCCTCGACCAGCGGCTCGAGCACGTGGGTATCGAGAACGCGGAACGCGCCCTTGTCCTCGCCGCTCCGGTCCGCGGGGGAACGACGATCGGCCATAAACGAGAGGCCGCGATCCCTGGCGTACTCGATGAGGTCTTTCTTCTTCGGCGGCGCGGTTCGGATGTCGTCGAACCCGTCCCAGGCCGACGGCTCGCGGAGGAACTCCATGATAGCGACCTGATCCCGAGTCGGGGACTCGATGGGATAGGTCGGGATCGGTTCGGTCCGTTCGATACCGACGGAGGCCGGTTCCGTCGTCCCGTCGTGGGCGTACTCCGACGGCTGGACGTAGTAGGCCCGGGCGTCCGTCGAGACGTCCATACACGCGATCGTCGCGCCGATCGCAGCGATCGTGCCCGCGCTCGAGACGTTGACGTAGACGTCGTCGCCGGCGTGGTTCGACGCGATCGTCGTGACTGCCCCGAGGACGGCGTACACGTCCCCCAGGTCACAGCGCCGGGTCCGGACCTCGGGGACGAACTGCTCGAGTTCGGCGCGTAACTCGTCGTGATACTCCGCACGGGGACTGGTGAGCTGTGAGTCGGTCGCGGTATCGGATCGACGCTTGTCGTGATCGGCTTCGTCGCCGTCGCTTCCTTCGGGTCCACCCTCGAGCAGGTAGACGAGGTCAGCCCGCTGGCTCCGTACGGGCTCGAGGATGCGGTCGTACTCGAAGCCGACGGGGACGATGTGTACTCGCTTGACGACGTCCATACGCCGACAACCGACTCCGGTACAATAACTTCCGATGATGTCGAACGAGATACAGCTTGCCGCGTCCAGGCCAGGCGGCGGTGCTTTCGGTCCTTACAGCGGGCGTGCAAAGCGTGCATCTCCCGGCGAAACGTTGAGGGCGCTCACGCCCGTACGGATCGTAGATGGCCGCCTACGACGCGATCTGTTTCGACCTCGACAACACCCTGTGTGAGTCTACGCAGGACGACGCGACGTTGCTCGAGTCCGCGTTCGACCGGACCGGTATCCCGACGTTCTGTACGCCGGCGGATCTGCGGGCGGCGATTCCGGCGATGCCGACGACCGAAACGGATCGCGAGTTCTTCGAGCAGTTGTTCGACGAAGTCGCGAGCCACAGTAACGTCGAACTCGGCACTCGAAACGCGATCGCCTCGCGGCTCGCGGACGCCTACCTCGAGTTGCGCGATCCCACCGCGGTTCGCTTCCGGCCGGGTGCGAAAGCGGCCCTCGAGGACGCGGCCGACCGCGGCGACGTGGGGCTGATCACCAACGGCGGCCGGGCCACCCAGACGCGAAAGCTGCGGGCGCTCGGCATCGAGGACGCCTTCGACGTTCGCGTTTTCACCGAGCCGAGCGCCGGAATCTACCCGAAGCCCAACGCCGAGCCATTCGAGCGGGCGCTCGGAGCCCTCGAAGCGACCCCTGCGATGGCGATCCACGTCGGCGACTCGCCCCACGCCGACGTCGCCGGCGCGAACGCGATGGGGATCGACTCGGCGCTGGTCGCGGGCGATCGCGAGCGGTCGTCGGAACACCGGCCGACGTACGAACTGTCGTCACTCGAGATGCTCGAGCGGGTCCTGTGATCCGTCGTCGATCGGTGCCCGCGGAACGGCGAAAGAGAGGTGCGTATCTCTCAGTTCGTTTCCGCTCTCGCAGTCGGGACAGCGGACGACGCCCGACTCGCGATCGACGGCAGTGACGCCGGCGATACGGGTTCGGGAACGGACCGCAGTGGGCTACTCGGCGTTGCCGGGGACCAGGTCCTCGTGAACGACTGCCCGGTACTGCGAGTCGGTCGCCTCGTCGACCCGCTTGAGTAGCGCGGCCGCCCCGGGGAACCCCTCCGGGAGGTCGAACGGATCGTCGGCGTCCTCGTCGCGTTGTTTACAGAGTTTGACGAACGCTCGCAGATCGTCGCTCGTGCCGGCGATCGCGTAGACGACGCCGACGTCTTCGTCCTCGCTAACTTGCTCGCGCCAGCGCTCGAGAACGGGCTCGACGGCCCGTCGAATCCCGCGCTTTCGCTCGACCAACTCCGACGCGTCGAGATCGGCATCCTCGAGTACGTCGTCGAAGACGGCCTGGAGGTCGTCGGTTCGCTCCTCGAGGTAGGGGGAGTCGGCTTCGGCGTCGATCAGCCGGTCGAAGGCCTCGAGTTCGGCGCGGCGAACGGCGACCGGATAGACGAAGCCGTGAGTGTCCTTCGGGAGCGTGTAGGACGCCGACTCGACGCCCTGCTCGCCGGGTCCCGTTTTGCCCAGCATCAGATCGAGTATGCCCATACGCGAAACAGGTATCGACACTCGAATAAGTGTTCCGCGCTGTGTGGACGCGAGACGCCCGTAACCACAGCGTACGCTGAGTATCGACGTGTTACGCGGCCGGGATCGCTGCGACCGTCGCGGGAGGGGAGTCACCAGTCGTCGCCGAGCGCGGCCCTGGCTCCGCCGTATCCGCTCGCCGTCGTCCACGTTCGCCCACTCTCGACGTGCTCGACCTCGTAGTCGCCGCCGCAAGCGCCACAGCGGTACCGATCCGGGGTCTTCACGGGCCGAGAGGCACGGTGGCGCTGGGCCCGCCAGGGACAGTCGTCTGTCAGACACCGGAGGACGTACCTGGGGTCGGCGAACGACCGACAATGACGTGGTGCATCGACGGCCGCCGCTCGTTCGCGGAAACGCTGCCCGTGCCCGGAGTCACCGAACTGCTGGAACTCCCAGGCGTGGACGAGTTCGTGGCGGACGACCGCGGCGAACTCCGGCCAGTCGTAGTGCTCGTAGGCCAGCCGGGAGAGCACGATCGTCGCGACCTCGCGGTCGGCGTCCCATCGACACGCGCCGGCGCGTCGGCGGGCCCGCGCGGAGGTCGTCCACTCGAGAGCGGACCGGTCGACTGGCAGGTCGTACTCCTCCCCGTCGACCACTTCGCGGGCGTGGATGCGAGCGCGAGCGATGATTTCGTGGTCGACGGTCGGCGAGTCACTCGGTGCGTCCGCGTCGGCGGTCTCGTCCGTTCCACGGCTGTCGCGTCGGTCGTGGTTCCCGGGACCGTCCGTCACGGCAGGTGGATCGAAGGCCGGCTCCGAATCGCTTGTGGTTCCGCGGGAGTCGTGGCTCGTCGGTTCGGCCCCGCGTTTCTTTGTCCGTGCGGGCCGACAGTTCGGCGATGACCGACGACCTCGATCTCCCGGAGCCCGAGCCACTCGAACGACTCGCCGACGACGGGCCCGGACCGGCCCTGCAGCCCTCCGCGCTGGTCCTGCCCGCCGTCGCCGACCCCCCGCTGGACGAACGCCGGGCCTGGCTCGAGCACTACGCGGCCGACCTCGAGCGTGCAGTCTTGGTACCGGGTGCGTATACGCCGATCTACCTGACCGACGACGCGGGAGTCGCGATCACGACGACTGGCATCGGCAAGAGCGACGCGGCGGCGACCGTCGCCGCGCTGTTCGGAGCACCCACGATCGACCTCTCCGCGGCCTACGTGGTCTCGGCGGGGATCGCCGGCGGCGCACCCGAGCGTCTCGCGCTGGGTTCGGTCGTCGTCGCCGACGCGGTCGTCGACTGGGATCGGAAACATCGCTGGGACCACGGCGACTCCGACCACTCGAGTGGTGATGGGCGCGACACTCCCCCGATCGACCGCCTGGCCTACCGTCCTCGGGAGTACGTCCACCACCTCGAGGAACGGCTCGTCGACGACGCCGTCGCTGCTGTGGGCAGCGTCGACCTTCGCGAAGACCCGGACGTGTTGGCCTCCCAGCGTCGATATCCCGACGCACCTGCGGACGGGCCGACAGTCGAACGCGGGACGACGGTCTGTGGGGACGAGTTCTGGCACGGCCCACGGTACGCCCGAGAAGTCGAGTGGCTCTGTGACCGCTACGGCGTCGCTCCCTACTTCACGACCCAGATGGAAGACGCCGCGACCGCGACTGTGCTCGAACGGTTCGGTACGCTCGAACGGTACTTGTCCGTGCGGGCGGTCGCGAACTACGATCGGTCTGCCCCTGGGGAGTCGGTCACGGAGAGCTTCGACGGTACCGAAGCGAGTCTCGAGTTGGCGATCGACAACGCCGCTCGGGCAGGCGTGGCGATCGTGTCGAACCTGCTCGAGACGGACCCGCTCGGAGTCAGCAGCTAGGAAAGATCGAAATCAGGGCCAGTCGTCTCGGACCTGCTCGTCCTCGTCTTCACCCTCGTCGACTCGGGAAGCGACGATCCAGTCGGCGGCGTCCGCGGCGTCCTCGACGTCGAGGTACTCCCAGTCGACCTCGTCGGCCAGCTGTTCGTCTTCCTCGTCGGCACCGATGTAGACGTAGCGTTCCGTGTCGAACTGGTCTTTGACGCCCTCGAGACTCTCTGCTTTCCCGCGGGGTCCCGAGAAGAAGTCCTGGCGGATGCGGTTCTTGCGAGTGAAGTTGGTCACGACGTAGGTCGGCTTCTCGGAGACGACGCCGATGTATTCGGTCCACCCTCTGGCGTCCTCGAAGACGTTTTCCGGCGAGGCGAGTTCCTTCAGCGCCTCGAGCTCGAACGCCAGGGTCATGTCCGTATCGCCGTTCATACCCGATCGAACGGCCGCACCGGGGAAAACGGCTTCGATACGTGCGACCAACCGGGAACGCCCGCTCGCAGGCGGTGGCTTCACACGCCGTCGACCACGACGTAGTCGGTGAAGACGATTATTTCGCCGACCTCGAGCTCGAGTTCGAGTTCGAAGTCGGTCTCCCCGATCGGCATCGACCCACCGTTTGCCCATAACTCGTAGAACTGTTCGCGTTCGTCCGGCTCGAGCTGATCGACGTGACGGACGGTTGCGGTCGGATCGATCTCGTCGACGCGTCGAAGCGTCACCCGCCGGTCGAGGTGGTCGCTGGTCGACAGTTCGCTGGAAGCCATGATCTATGTTATCGAATGTCATTATATTCCTTAAACGTTTCGTCGGTAGCGGCAGATCGACTGCCTCGAACACCCGGAGTGATACGTCAGGTTGATAGCGCGAGAGTTCATTGGATAACGTGAACATGCCGTCCTCCTTCGCCGTGGCCGGACTCGCCACCGACTCGAGTTCGACTCTCGGCCTCGATGGAGTCGCGGTCGCCCCCGCCGTACTCGCCGGCGTCGGCCTGACGGACGCGCTCGCGTGGATTTCGATCGGCGCGTTCTTCGTGGCACTGCTGGCCCAGTGGCAGGGGGCGGGCGGAGCCGCCCGTCGGATCGGCGCTGCAGCCTGGTTGCTGTTCGGGCTCTTCTGGCTGACGATGGTTCCGTACTACTACTACGAGATCCAGAGCCCGCTCCAGACGCTGCTCTCGCTGGCTGCACTCCCGCTGTGTGCCTATACCGGCTATCTCCTCGTTGGCGGCCGTCAGTCGTTGCTGTTGCTGACGAAAGCGGTCGCGCTGATGGGACTGATCTACCTGCCGGCAGAGACGATTCCGGTGTTCCGGGAGTGGCTGATCGAGACGACCGCGGTCCAGACCCACTACGGGATGGAGCTGCTCGGCCACAGTCCCGGAATCAACGAGGGTCCTGACGGCTATCAGAGCCGGTTCAACTTCGATCCCGACGAAACGGTTACCGGCCGAACGACCTACATCGTCCTCACCTGTACCGGAATCGGGAGCATGGCGATCTTCGGCGGGCTGATCGGGGCCGTCTCCGCACCGCTAAAGCGGAAAGTAGTCGCCCTCGCGGCGGCCATCGGCGTCATCTGGTTCCTCAACCTCACGCGTAACGTCTTCATCGGCCTGGCCTCCCCGTGGGGCTGGTTCCAGCAGGACTGGCTCGTCTCGTTTATGACGACCTACATGGGTGCCGAGGCCAACCGTGTCTCGTACCTCGTTGCACACAACTACATCTCCCAGTTGCTGTCGGTCATCGCGTTGATCGGCATCACCTACCTCGTCGTCCGTATCCTCCCCGAGATACTCGCACCGCTCGAGGAGGTGCTCTACATCCTTTCGGGCAACGAGTACGACCTCTTCGAGGCGCTCGGAAAAGAGGAGTACCGACCCGAGTCACGAGTCGAGACTCGGGCGGCCGATTGACGCCCGACAGCACCCGTGACCGACGACCGAATCGACGTCGACGTCCCGTTCTCGTTCCTCGAGCGTGCAGTCTACGTTCCCGAGGCCGACGCGCTAATCGTCGCCGACCTCCATCTCGGACGCGCGGCCGCTTCGAGCGTCGACGCACCGATCGACGACGGGACGGACATCCGGGATCGACTCGCCGCGTTGCTCGAGCGCACCGTGCCCGAGACGGTCGTCGTCGCCGGCGACCTGCTGCACTCGTTCGACCGCGTCCCGCGGGGGCTCGAGCGGGACCTCGACGCCCTCGCGTCGACGGTCGAGACCCACGGTGCGTCGCTCGTGGTGACGCCCGGAAACCACGACACGATGCTCTCGGAGGTCTTCGACGGTGAGACGTCGCCGACGTACCGGCTCGAGGACGGCGAGACGGTAGTCTGTCACGGGCACGAATCCCCGTCCAACGCAGCGGGGGACGCGAGCGCAACCCGGTACGTCGTCGGCCACGACCACCCGGCGCTGTCGATCGACGGTCGAAAACGCCCCTGTTTCCTCTACGGCCCCGACATCTACGAGGGCGCGGACGTGCTCGTTCTCCCGGCGTTCACGCGACTCGCGAGCGGCGCGACGGTCAACGGAATGTGCGCTCGAGACTTTCAGTCGCCGCTCGTTACGGACGCCGATGCCTGCTACCCGGCGGTACGGGATTCCGAGCGCGGCGAGACGCTGTGGTTTCCGCCGCTGGGGGAGTGTCGACGGCTGTTGTGACTTTCGTTTGAGCGGTGCCGAACGGGAGCGCTCGCTGGGGCTCACTTCCCGATTTCGAGCGACCTCGACTCGGACTCGGGGCGAGAAGTTTGTGCGCCCGTGATCAGGAGGACACGAGCACGACCGCGATCACCGCGAGGAGCAACCCGACCACGTTGGTCGGCGAGAGTGCTGCATCGAAGTAGAGGACCCCGACGACCGCGGGGATGACGAAGTACAGCGCGGCGATCGCCGAGACGATAGCCATGTTGCCGTGGGTGAGTCCGGCGTAGAAGCTGATCGTGCCGACGGCGAGGAACACGCCCGACAGCAGCGCGAACGTGATTTCCATACGGGTGCCGACGATGGGCTCTCGCGTGAAGAGGACGTAGCCGCCAACGATGGCGAGACTCGCCACGTACGAGAGGAACACGGCGTTGACCGGAGCCAGCGACCGGGTCGCGACGCCGGCCGAGACCGCCCAGCCACCGAACAGGACCAGCGCGCCCAACGCGAGTACGATCGCGACGTTGACCATACGACACGGCTGCGGTCCCGCTCTGAAAAGCGGCGTGCTTTCGGGTGGTCTCTGGCCGCTTTCGACCAGCAGACTGCGGTCGATCCGAACCGTCAGTTACGATTCGCTTCGACGGCCGCGAATCCATCCCACGACGCCACCGGGAGCAACGGTTGCCAGGAGTGCCCGGCGAATCACCACGACCGCGAGGACCGTTCCCGAGACGAAGACGAAAAGCGGTGCGACGTGGACGCCACCACCGGTGTGAAACAGGACGACGGGGACGTCCCAGGCGATCAGCAGCGACGTGACCGCGACCAATACCCCGACGACGGCCGTATCGATTCCCAACCCGTCCGCGACCGCACCGGCGAGCGCGACGAGACAGAGCAGCCCCGGAACGACCGCCGAGGCGAGCAGCGGCGACACCACGAACGACTCGAGTGGTGCGAACAGGGACTCGAGTGCCGGGGCGAAAATCGACGCCCACAGGAGCGGGAACAGCACGGCGGCGGCAACCTCGAGGACGCGAAGCCGGGGCCGCTGTCGGTCCGAAAGGGCGACGTCGAAGCAGGGGAGGGCCATATCCGAACGTTCTCGCACGATAACATACTGTGAGTGCTGGACGCGGGACGGTGCCGCCGTCGACGAGCTACCTCGACAGATCCTCGACGACGGCACTGGCCGCCCGACGACCGCTTTCCATCGCGCCCTGGATCGACGACCAGCGGGTGTAGTCGCCGGCCAGGTAGACCGACCCGTCGGGATCGCGGGGATTCGGAAGACCCTCGTGAAAGCCCGGCGGCTGGTCGAACTGGGCGAACGACACGCGCGCCGTGTGGAGAGGTTCGAACCCGTCGAAGGCTCGTTCGGGGTACCACGACTCGAGGGCCCGCAGCGTGCGATCGGCGAGTTCCTCGTCCGTCTCCTCGCGCTCGCCGAGGTAGGTCGCACTGATGAGGGTCCGATCGTCGGGTGCATACTCCGGCGCGACCTCGCTGTGGGGGACGACGTGGTTGGGCCCCTCGCGCTCGCCGTTCTCGCCGCCGGCGTTCAACAACAGTCGCTTGCCCGTCTCGAGGTCCATCCCCGCCGAAAGGGCGTAATACTGGGTGACACAGGCCCTCGCCTCCGTCGGGATCGCCTCGATGTCGGTCAGGTCGCGAGCGGTCGGAGGGTCAGTCGCGACGACGACGGCGTCGGCCTCGAGCGTGCCGTCGTCGCTCGAGACCGTCACGTCACCGTCGCTCTCGCCGTCGGAGTTCCCTGCCGTCACCGCGTCGGCGGTCACACCCGTCCGAATCGTTCCCCCCTCGTCCGCGACGCGGTCGGCCAACTGGGCCGGAATCGCCTCCATTCCCGTCGCCGGGACGACCGTCTCGCCGTCGGCGAGCGTCCGGAACGTGTACTCGAAGACCTGACTCGAGGTCGACAGCGAGCGATCGAGGGTGATCCCGCCGTAGAAGGGCGCGGCGAAGTTCTCGAGGAAGCGATCGGAAAACCCTCGGTTCCGGAGGTAGGCCGCGATCGACTCGTCGTCGGCCGTATCACTATCGCCACTGAAAATCTCGCCCGGATCGATCCCGCGAAGCGTCCGCCGGAGTTTGGCTACCCGGAGTTTGTCACCGATCGAGAGGTCCGGATTGAGCACCGTCGCGGGGAGTGTCCCCGGACTCCGAAACGGGTCCGCGACCGTCGACCGGTGGTTCGGCCTGGCGATGGTCGCCCCCGGAGCGAATCGTCGGAGATCGAGTCCCTCGAGGTCGAGTTCCCGCTCGACGGCCGGGTAGCCGGTAAACAGCACCTGGAAGCCCCGATCGAACCGGAACCCGTCCCGTTCTATCGTCCGAACGCGACCGCCGACGCGGTCGTTTCGCTCGAGAAGGGAAACCTCGAGTCCGGCACCGGCGAGGTGCCGCGACGCGACGAGACCTGCGAGTCCGCCACCGACGACGATCACGTGCGGAGTCGACTGCATACCCGGCTGTTGGGTAGCGAGGTATAAAATCGTGGACCAAACCACGCAACGTCGCGGCGGCCGTCAGGCCGATTCGCTCTCGAGTGTGAGACCGATCGACGTCTCGTTCGCTACGTTGTCGGTGATCGGGCACCGCCGTTCGACGGCTGCCAGCCACTCCTCGAGTGTCTCCTCGTCGGCGTCGGAGTCGACGACGACGGAGACCTCGAGGCCCTGGAGCCCTGGACGGTCGTCGGTTTCCTCACCGCGATAGGCGGCGTAGTCGACGCCGCTCTCGACGGTGACCGTCAGATCGTCGAGCCGGATGTCCATGTCACGCGCGACCATCGTCCCGGTGGAGTTCAGACAACCAAGCACGGCACCGAGGAAGTACTCGATAGGGTTTACGTCCTTGCCGACCACGAACTCGGCGTCGTCGGTGTCGATCCGCATTCGTTTCGGACTCTGTCGCTCGCCGGTCAGTTCGTACGTCGTCAGTTCGTCGCCTGCCATACCGGAACCGACGTTTCGGTATCGCTTAAGTCTTGTTCGGATTCCACTATACTGGGAACAGCTGGTGACGCGCCGCTCGAGAACTGGCTGGACGTGTCTGCGTGGTGTCCCGGTCCCGTCGGTTCACGATTCCCGTCCGACCCCGAGGCACTCGGCCTGCTCCGCCTGTAGATCGACTCCGTTACAGCGGTGGCGAAGCGAAATGCCTGCAGCTCATATACCGAACAGCACCCGTAACGCGATTCCAGCCAGAATTACCAGGACACCCAGGATCGTAGCGACCGGCGGAATTGGGACGAACAGCAGACCGATCCAGATCAGGATGACGATCGTCGAGAACTCGACCATACCGCCGTGTCGACGCGCCGACCGATAGTGGTGAGGCCGGCATTGCCAGATGGGAAACGTCGCGCCAACGACAGGGGCAGGAACAGGAACAGGGATAGGGACAGGAACAGGGATAGGGACAGGAACGAGAAGACGAGGACCCGTCTCATACGGTTTACTGTAATCGATTGCCGACCCCGTTCTAGCAATCGGCGGTACACAGTTACAGCGATCCGTATCAGGCTCTCGGCTCTGTTTCCGGCCTCGATAGAACGTCGTCGAGATCGAGTTCGTCGGTCTCCTCGAGCAGTCGGTACGCCCCATCCTCGAGGGCGACGGCCCCCTCGTGCCGGAGATGATCGAGATGCGCGTACGCTTCGCCGGGCCCATGGAGGATGTGGATACCCTCGAGATCGCCAAAGAGGTGGGCGCTAACCGTCCAGGGATCGGCCGGGCCGTGCTCCTCGAGCACGTCGAGGACGTTCGCGGTACGCTCGCGGTGGTGTTCGGCAATCGTCAGCGCACGGTCGGTCGGGTCGTCGATAGGGTCGCGGTGGCCGGGCCAGACCCGATCGTACTCCCGGTCGGCGATCCGCTGGAGCGTCTCGAGGTACTTCGCGAGCGGGCGGTCGACGCGGACGTCCGCACCACCCACGTTCGGGGTGTAGACGGGGAGGACGGCGTCGCCGACGAACGCCTCGAGGCCGCCGTCTGCTTCGAACTCGAAGCAACACAGGCCGGCGGCGTGGCCGGGCGCGTGGACGGCCTCGAGTCGGTATCCGCCGACCTCGAGCACGTCGCCGTCTTCGATCGGCGTCGCCTCGAGGGGGTCGCCCGCGATCCCCTCGGAGGCCTCGAGGAACGCGAGCAGTTCGTTCCGCGGTTCTTCGGGGACGCCCCACTGTGTGAGGTACTCGCGACGACGTTCGTCGAGAGCCTCGAGAGCGTCGGCGCTGCCCTCGACGAGCGGGGCATCGGCTTCGTGGACGTAGACGGTGGCATCGCTCTCGGCCTGTATTTCGCCCGCCAGCCCGGAGTGGTCCGGATGGAAGTGTGTCAGGACGATAGCGTCGACGTCGGCGTACTCGTAGCCGCGTTCGGCAAGCCCCTCCCGGAGGTCCGAACGGACGCCGGGGGTCGCGACTCCGGTGTCGACCAGCGCCAGCGACCCCTCGGCGTCGTCCGCAAGCAAGTAGGCATTGTTGCGCCCCTCGAACTCCTCGTTGCCCAGCGAGATGCGGTCCATGTGCCAGCCAATCGGCCTGACGATATTAATTCGACGGATATCAGGACGGTACGCTGGTAACCGCTCCCGGCGAGCGATCGAACGAATGGGAGACACCGACTCGAACTCGAGCAACGTCTCGGCCGGACGGTCGACCGACCGACGGGATCAGCCGTCCAGTTCGGCCCGGAGCAACTGATTGACGTCGCCGGGGTCGGCACTGCCGCCGGTCTTTTGCATCACCTGGCCGACGAGAAAGTTGATCGCGCCGTCGTCGCCCGACTCGTAGTCTTCGACGGCGTCGGGGTTCTCCTCGATCGCCGCGAGGACCGCTTCCTGGACCTCACTCTCGTCGGTCTTGCCGAGTCCTTCCGCTTCGACGATCTCGTCGGGCCCTTTTCCGTCGTCGAGCATCGACCGAAGGACCGTCTCGCGGGCGTTTTTCGCCGTAATCTCGTCTTCGGCGACGAGTTCGACGAGGCGAGTGACTTCCTCGAGACGACCCTCCATCTCCGTGATCTCCATGTCACGGTAGTTGAGTTCCCCGAGCAGGTTGTCCGCGACCCACGTCGCCGCGAGGTCGGGATCGAACTCGCTCGCGACGGTCTCGTAAAAGTCCGCGACCTGCTTCGTGGACGTGAGTTTGGAGGCGGCTTCCTCGTTCAGCCCGTACTCTTCCTGGAACCGCTCGCGGCGGGCCCGCGGGAGTTCCGGAATCGCGATCTCTTCTTTCCAGTCCGAGACCTGCAGCGGCGGCAGGTCGGCTTCCTCGAAGTAGCGGTAGTCTTTCTCCTCTTCCTTCGAGCGCATCGAGACGGTGATCCCGCGGGACTCGTCCCAGTGGCGGGTCTCCTGTTCGACCGCGCGGCCCCGCTGGATGGCGTTTTTCTGTCGCGTCTCCTCGTAGGCCAGTGCCTTCTCGGCACCCTTGTGACTCGAGATGTTCTTGACCTCCGTGCGGTTCGCGGCCTCGAGGGCGTCCTCGCCGATCCCGTCGACATCGTCGCCGTCGATCTCCGCTCCGGGGATGATCGAGAGGTTGGCGTCGATGCGCAGGCTGCCGTCGCGTTCGGCGTCGAAGACGCCCAGATACTCCAGTACCTCCTCGAGTTCGGCGAGGAAGGCTCGTACCTCGTCGGGGCTGCGGAAGTCGGGCGCGGTGACGATCTCCATCAGCGGCGTTCCCGCACGGTTGTAGTCGACCAGTGTGTACTCCGCCGAGTCGATCCCCCCGCCCCCGCCGACGTGCTGGAGGCTTCCGGGGTCTTCCTCGAGGTGTGCACGCTCGATGGTGACGGTGCGACGATCACCTTCGACGGAGAGTTCGAGTTCGCCATCGGCACAGATCGGCTCGTCGTACTGGGTGATCTGGAAGTTCTTGGGCAGGTCAGGGTAGTAGTAGTTCTTGCGGTGGAACCGCGTCTCCTCGGGGATGTCGGCGTCGATCGCCTTGCCGATCTTGACGGCTGCCTCGACGGCCCCCTCGTTGAGAACGGGAAGCGCGCCGGGTAAGCCGAGACAGACCGGACAGACGTGTTCGTTTGGCTCTGCCGTCGGCTCGGTCGAACAGCCACAGAAGATCTTCGTGTCGGTTTCCAGCTGGACGTGGACCTCGAGGCCGATGACGGTCACGAGGTCGCCCTGCTGGACGGTTTGGGCAGTCATTGCCCGCCGATTCGGGCCGGTGGCGGTAAAGCGTAACGGGACGGAGCCGCGAGTCCCGACTCGAGGAGGTCTGACAGTCGATACGAACGTTCGTTACGGGCTCGTGAGAACAGAACGGAGCCACATGGAACGGTGCAACGACGCGCGGTGAAGACGATCGCGGGTATCGTCGTGCTCGTCTTCCTCACGTCGCTGGTCTATCACTACATCATGGTCGTCTTCGAGGGCCGCTCGCCGAGCTATTTTCACTCGACGCAGGTCGTCGTCGAGACGTTTACCGGGACCGGGTACGGCTCCGACTCCCCCTTGGAGTCGGTCGTCGGCAACCTCTTTGTCGTCACGATGGACCTCAGTACCGGCCTGATCTCGTCTATCGTTCTCCCGTACCTTCCAGCCCGTCCTCGAGCAGACGCTCTCGCCGTCGCTGCCGACGGAGACGGACCTCGCGGATCACGTCGTGGTGGGTGTTGGTCGCGCGTGAACTGACTGCCGACATCGATATCGTGGTTCGGGTAAACGATTCGACGAACGAAACCAAGGTGCGCCGGGCGGGAGCCGACTACGTTCTCACCCTACCCGACATCATCGGTCGGTTGCTCGTAGTCGACGTACTCCGAGAGGAGATCATCTCCTACGACCGACAACTGAAGATCGTCCGGTTCGAAGCCGATCCGCTCTCGGGTCGAGCCGTCGCGAACACGTCGCTTCCGGACCTGAACTGGACACTCATCGCGGTCGAACGGTCGGACGAGATCGTCACCGATCCCGCGCCGTCGTTCGAGTTCCGGCGCGGCGACAACCTGTTGCCCGCCGGTGACGACGACGCGATCGACGCGTTCAGATCGGAACTCGAGTGAGCGGACCGACTTCCCACCATCGCCGACTCTGGGCCCCCTCTCGAACCCGCGGTCGCCGCTATAAACTCTCACCTGGTTTTCACTCGTCTCTCCACAGCCGCGTCTTTCTCGAATCGAATAACCAGTACAGCTATTCGTTCAACACACGTTATGGAAATACTTCACGGCCTCTTGGATGCCGAGAAGAAACTACTAGATTTTTGTTCGTAACGTCGGTACTGGTAGGCATGAGGGGGACGCTCGAGGTACTGACGGTCGGGGATGCCGTTCCACCGACAACTCAATCGCAGTTGTCGGAACGGGAGGTTCGGGTGCGGTCGGCCGATCTCGTCGACGGACGACTCGCGGGCTCACAGACGGAGTCCGACCAGCGTATCGACTGCGTGGTGATGGCGGCCGAGGCCGTTGTCGAGACCGACGACGAGCCGTCGATCCGGCTCGAGGGGATTCGTGGCGAGCCGGCGATCGTCGCCGTCACCGAGGGTGCACCGTCGCCCTCGCTGCTCGAGTCAGACGTGACCGCCTTCGTCAGAGCCGTCGACATCCGAAGCCGTGCCGATGTCCTCCTGAACCGCGTTCGAACTGCCGTCGCCTCGAAGGCGATCGACGGAGGGCCGTCGTCCGTCGAACGGGACGAACCGGTCGACGACCGGGCGGTAACCGAGCAACTCGAGCGCGCGACCGAGGCCTTGCGGGCGGTACAGCGGGTCGACGGCGACCCCGATCGGGATGCAGCCGAGACGATCGGTCGACTCCTGCAGACTGCGGCCGAACAGCTCGACTATCCGATCGGCTACGCGACGCGGATCGAGGGCGATTCCCAGGAGATACTCGCAGCCGTCGGCGATCACGCTGCTATCGACCCCGGCGCGGTCGACCCACTCGAGGAGACGTACTCTCGACACACGCTCGAGGCCGACGAACCGATCGTCCTCCAGGACGCGCTCGCGGAGGGGTGGGACGACGATCCGGCGTTCGAACGGTTCGGGCTCCGGTGTTACGTCGGGGCACACGTGACCGTCGACGACGACTGCTACGGCGCGCTCTGTTTCGCCGATCGTGAACCCCGCGACGATCTCGAGATCGAACTCCAGCGGTCGATCGTCGAGGCCCTGGCCGAACGCGTCGGGTACGAACTCGAGCGTAGACAGTACGTCGAGACCCTCGAGCGTCGTGAACGCCGGCTCAGCGGGCTGTTCGACGAGGCTCCGGACGGTATCATCGTCCACGACGCTGACGGTACGATCACCGACGCGAACCGCGCGGCCACGGAGCTGCTTGGCTACTCGCGGGACGAACTGATCGGAACCAGTGTGTTCGACATAGCGGTCGGGATCGACCCCGAGACGCTGCGTGACGGCTGGGAATCGCTGTCGGCCGGTGAGACCTTCTCCCTCGAAGGGGTCCACCAGCGTGCCGACGGGACGACGTATCCCGTGGAGGTGTGGGTCACCGACTTCGACGCCGGCGACGAACGGCGGTTCATCACGATGGCCCGCGACATCACCGAGCGGACCGAGCGCAACCGGGAACTGGAACGCTACGAACGCCTCTGGCGACAGCTCCCGATCGGCGTCTGTCAGCTCGATCCGACCGGCGACGGCCGGATCCTCGACGCCAACGAGCGGCTGGTCGAACTCTCCGGTGCGGAGAGCAAATCGGCGCTTCTCGAGATATCCGTCGCCGATTTCTGGGGCGACGACGACACCCCATCGTTCGAACGGGTGCTCGAGGAAGGCTCGGTCGAGTTCGAGCACCCGTTCGAGACGCTCGACGGCCGGACCATCTGGGGACAGGTGACCGTCATCAGCCGCGAGCGACACGGGGAGACGTACCTCGATGTCGTCTTCAAGGACGTGACCGAACGCAAGAAACGAGAGCGGGAGCTCGAAGAGCAGCGTGACGACCTCGAGGTGCTCAACCAGGTCGTTCGCCACGACATCCGCAACGATCTCCAGCTCGTCCAGGCCTACGCGAAGATGCTGGAGCGAACAGTCGACGAGGACGGCAAAGACCACCTCGAGATCGTCCGGGAAAGCACCGAGAACGCGATCGAACTCACGGCGACTGCACGCGATCTCGCGGACGTGATGCTCCGATCGGAGGTCGAGAGTCAGCGCATCGCACTCGATGCGACCCTCGAGCGCCAGCTCTCGGAGATTCGCTCGACCTATCCAGACGCTGCGGTCACGATCGAGCAACCGCTGCCGTCGGTCGAGGTCGTCGGCAACGACATGCTCGATGCCGTGTTTCGGAATCTCCTGAAAAACGCGATCCAGCACAACGATACGTCGGTGCCGACGGTCACGATCGACTCGAACCGCGAGGACGGGTACGTCCACGTCCGGATCGCGGACGACGGCCCTGGCGTTCCGGACTCTCAGAAGGAGGAAATCTTCGGCAAGGGCGAAAAGGGGTTGAGAAGCGACGGCACCGGGATCGGCCTGTACCTGGTCCGAGAACTCGTCGACGACTACGGCGGCGAAGTCTGGGTCGAGGACAACGAGCCGCGGGGGGCGATTTTCGTCGTCAGGTTGCCGATCGCGGAGGCGACGACCGACGACCGCGATGCCGACGCTCGCGCATGAACGCGATCGACGACACCGTCGCCCGACACCGCAGTCCGGAGACTCCGTCCCTTCGAACTCGCCGCGACACATCGAACCGATCGACCGAAGCCCACGTCCGACCACCCACACCAGGATGATCCGAACACGATTCGAGAGCGCCAAGACGGATGCACCGATACCGAAACGACATCGTCACGACGCGATGAAGGTGATCGGGCGATGACGTTCGTCGTCCCGTTCGACGGGACGGCGCTATCCCGCGCCGCGTTGTTGCGTGCCGATCGATTCAGCACAGTCCTCGAGAAGGACGTGGTCGCAGTAACCGTCGTCCCGAAGGGCAACGCCGAGTACGCCCACGAGAAGGGCTGGCTCGAGGACGACGAATCGTTTTCGTTGCGGACGGTGCTGTCCCGGGTTCACCAAGACGTCGTCGATACGGTACCCCAGGCGAACTTTCGACACGTGGTCGTCGATCGATACGCGTCGCCGGGAACGGTCGCGACGCGCCTTCGACGGGTCGCTCGAGAGGTCGACGCCTCGATGGTGTTCATCGGGAGCGAAAACGCCGGCCGGATCGTGAACAACATCAGCAGCGTGGGTGCGACCGTCGCGGCCGAGCGAACCTACGACGTCGTCATCGTCAGAAGCGAAATCGAGCCGGACCGACCCGATTGATCGGCTTCGCTGTCGTTTCGAATGTAGCAAGCGTACGGACGACCGAGGAAGCAGGTCGGGCACCAGTCGACCGTCGAGATACTCGAGATACGAGAGGAGCCGAGGACGGTGGTTAGCGGCCGATGCCGTCGGCTCCGGACCCTGACCCGGACCCAGTTCCGGCCACGCCTCCGCCCTCGAGGGCCTCGGCGACGACCTCGATCGGCGTCGGCGGCTCCGCGGTCTCGCCGGGTCGATCCTCGAGTTGGGTGCGACACGACGCGCCGGGGGCGACGACGCGGTCGCCCTCGCTCTCGTCGACCTGATCGTAGAGCACGCCTGCGATGGCCATGCTCATCGAATAGTGTTCGGCTTCGTAGCCAAAGGAGCCGGCCATCCCACAGCACGTCGAGTCGAGGGGATCGACGGCGTAGCCAGCCCGGCGGAGAACCCCGACCGCGTGGTGATCCTTCGCGTGGGCTTTCTGGTGACAGTGGCCGTGGTACGCGAGGTGATCGTCGGGGGCGGCAAACGCGAGTTCGCGATCGAGATCGAACCGGTCGAGATACTCACAGATGCCGTAGGCGTTCTCCGCGACGGCCCGGACCTCATCGTGGTCGAAGAGATCGAGGTAGTCCGACTGGACCATGACGGCGTCGGACGGTTCGATCAACACCACGTCGTAGCCGTCCTCGACGTACGGCAACAGCGCGTGGACGGTGTCGTTCGCGTTCTCGGCTGCCTCGTCGAGCATCCCCTTCGAGTATGCCGGTCGGCCGACATCGCGCGGATCGGCAATCTCGACGTGGACGCCGGCGGCCTCGAGCACCTCGAGTGCGGCCTCGCCGGCCTCGGGGTACTCGTGGTTGGTGTAGACGTCGGGGACGAGGACGACCTTGTGGTCGGCCTCGGTCGGGGAGACCGCCGGTCGGTGGTCGGCGACCCGCTTCGCGAAGGTGTTCCGGCGGAACGTCGGCAGGTCGCGTTCGCGGGAGATGCCGAGGACTTTTTCGGCGATGAGGCCGCTTCCGGGCACTTTCGTCGCCCAGTTCGACAGCGGCGCGGTCGCCGAGCCGAGCTTCGCCAGGCTCTCGAAGTTGGCGAACATTCGGTCCCGGAGCGAGGTCCCGTGGCGTTTGTGGTGCTCGTAGGTGAGTTCGGCTTTCATCTTGGCCATGTCGACCCCGCTTGGACAGTCGTGTTTGCAGCCCTTACAGCCGATACAGAGGTCGAGCACTTCCTCGACGAACTCGTCGCTGAACTGCTCGTCGGCGTCGAGTTCACCGCTCATCGCCTGACGAAGGGCGTTCGCACGCCCGCGGGTCGAGAGAATTTCCTCGTCTTCGGCACGGAACGTCGGACACATCACGCCGCCGGTAGTCGACTGCTCGCCGCGACAGCCGCCACAGCCGTGACAGAGTTCGACCATTCCCTGGTACCCATTGTCGTTGTGCCACTCGAGGTTCGACTCGAAGCCGGCGTCGAACTCGTAGTCCGGGCCGAACCGGTGGTTCTCCGTCATGTCCGTCGGGTTCTCCTCGCGGAAGACGACCTGTCCCGGGTTCAGGAGCCAGTCCGGGTCGAACACCGTCTTCAGCTCCTGGAACGTCTCCCACATCTCGTCGCCGTACAGTTTCCGGTTCCACTGGGTGCGGGCGCGGCCATCGCCGTGCTCGCCCGAAACGGAGCCGTCGTATTCGACGACGAGGTCGGTCACGTCGTCGGTGATCGCCTCCATCGCCTCGAGTCCGCCCTGGGTCTTCGTGTTCACCAGCGGACGGATGTGAAGGACGCCTGGGCCGGCGTGGGCGTAGAAGCTAGCGTAGGTCTCGTGATCCTCGAGGACTTCCTGGAAGTCGGCGACGAACTCCCGGAGGTTCTCCGGCGGAATGCCGGTGTCCTCGATGAAGGCGACGTGTTTCTCGTCGGTCGTCCGCGAAAGCAAGATCGGGAGCCCGGACTTGCGGAGTTTCCATATCTTCGCGCGGCTGTCGGCGTCGTAGGCCTCGAGGGCGTCGAACGCCAGGGCGTCGGCGTCGGTAATCGTCCGCGCGTCGTCGTCCTCGTCGTCGGCCTCGCCTTCGGGATCGGCGTCCGGACAGCGGTCGGCAAGCAAGTTCGCGACCTTTCGTTTGCCGTCCGCGACGTCGTCGGCGTAGAACTCGACGATCAGGACCGCGGCGGTCCCCTCGGGGAGCATCTCCGCGACCGAGGCGAACTCGGGCGTCTCCCGTGCGAGGTCGATCATCACGTCGTCGAGTACCTCGACTGCGGCGGGGTCGTGCTCGACGATCGGCTCGACGTCGTCCATCGCATCGAGCACTGTATCGTAGGCCAGCAACGCCATGCTCTTTTCCTCCGGGACGGTCTCGAGCGAGACGGTCGCTTCGGTGACGATCGCCAGCGTCCCCTCGCTCCCACAGAGCAGTTTCGCGAGGTTGACCGTGCCGCCCTCGGCGTCGGGTTCGCCGATACCGCGTTCGGTGCCTCGTGCATCATCGACCAGCCAGTCGAGATTGTACCCCGACACGTTTCGCTTGAGGTCCGGATACACTTCTTCGACGAGGTCGCCTTTCTCCTCGAGAATCCGTGCGACCTCTGCGTAGATCGCTGCCTCGAGGTCGTCGCCGTCGGCTAACTCGGGGAGGTCGTCGATGTCGACCTCGCCGAAGGTGGTGACGGTACCGTCCGCGAGGACGACCTCGACTTCCTCGACGTAGGCGTCGGTCTTTCCGTACTGCAGGGAGTGAGCACCCGTCGAGTTGTTGCCGATCGCGCCGCCCAGGGCACTCTTGTCGCCCCAGGCTGGGTCGGGCGCGAACTTCAGGTCGTGCGATTCGAGTTTCTCGTTGAGCGACTCGAGGTAGATTCCAGTCTGGGCGGTCGCGAGTCGTTCGTCGGGGTCGATCTCGACGACATCGTCCATGTACGTCGTGAAATCGAGGACGACGGCTTCGTTGACCGTCTGGCCCGCGAGGCTGGTTCCCCCGCCCCGCGGCAGGACCGGAATCCCCTCGTCGGCACAGTAAGTCACGACGCGGGCGACGTCGGCGGTCGTCTTCGGGAAGACGACGCCGATCGGCGTCACCTCGTAGATGCTCGCGTCGGTGGCGTACAGCTGTCGCGAGTAGGAGTCGAACCGCACGTCGCCGGTGACGCGACGCTCGAGTTCGGCGACGAGGTCGGGTCGTTCGACATCGTCGCTACGGTAGTCGTAGTCGGCGTTCGGATCGTCCGCTGGGTCTCCGCGTGTGGGTGGTGTGATCGTCATATGGCAGTGTCGAGTCGGCAGTCGGATACAGCAGCGAGTGCTGTTGGACGTAATTCGCGTTCGGTTCCGGTACGTTCGTGTGTCGGTTCGGTGTTGGAGTCGGAGCCGGATACGGACACGGGTTACGGCGAGATCGTCGCTGTCGCCGAACGGCCGTATCGGCCAGCGAACCGCCCCGAGGTCGACCGCCGCTCTCGCGGACGGTCAGAAGACCGTCGGGAACAGCACGTAGACGAACAGCGTCGTCAGGAGCCCGCCCCCGATCAGGTAGTAAGCGAGCGGAATGAGGTTGAGTCGGATCACGCGTCCGGTCTTCCCGACCAGGCCGACGGTCGCCAGTGCCGCGATCACGTTGTGGATCGCGATGACGTTCCCGATCGCAGCGCCGATCGACTGTGCGCCGACAAGCAGCTGTGTCGGCATTCCGAGAGTCTGGGCGACTTCGAACTGGAACGCGCTGAACGTGATGTTACTGACCGTGATCGAGCCCGCGATGAACGCGCCGAGCGCGCCGACTGCCGGCGCGATCATCGGGTACGCAGGGCCGATCGCCGAGGCGGTCGCCTCCGCGAGGACGACGATCATGCTCCCGTCGGGTACCGCGGCGGCTGCCACGACATCTGCTTCGACGTGTGAGTACGTCTCGAGCATGATCTCGACCATCGCGATGACGAACACGAGCGCGATCAGGGGCGAAACGATCTTGCTGCCGGCTTCCCGCCACGCGCCGGCGACCTGATCGGTGTCCATCCGGAACAGCGGGATCGCAAGCAGTGCGCTGAGCACGAGCCAGGTGCCGGGCACGTAGGCCCAGTCGACCGCACCGCCGAGTTCGGTGCCGAGGATCGCCGACCACTCGAGGGCCGGGCCGATCGAGAACTCGCCGACACCGGTATCGAGGGCAGCGATGGGGCCGCCCTGCAGGAAGTCGGCGATAGGTTCGATCACGCGAGTGGCGATCAGGAGGACGACGAGGATCACGTACGGCGACCAGGCACGCACCAGCGACATCGACTCCTCGCCACCCATCGCGGCGTCGGTCTCGTCGCTCCCCGGTTCGATGGTGCCGACCCAGTAGTCGGGCCACTCTTCGCGGGGCGGGAACGTCCAGGTGTCGTCGGGCTCGAGATAGCCGGCACGGAGCACGGACACGACGACGGCTCCGCCGACCATCGCGGCGAACAGCGATGGAAGCTCGGGGCCGATGAACCAGGCCGTCAACGCGTACGGGACCCCGAACGCGACCCCGGAGAACAGACAGAGCGGAACGACGCTCGTGACCGGAGCCAGCGACCGCTCTTCTGGATCACCGAAGAAGTAGACGACCATCCCGACGGCAAAGAGTGGCATCAACACGCCGAGGATAGCGTTGAACACGGCGGCCCAGGCACCGGCCGAGGCGGAGTAGGCCCCGACAGTCATCCCCTCGGCTGCGATCGTCGGCTCGACGCTCTCTAACGGCTGCTCGTAGCCGACGATGATCGGCGTGCCGACCGCACCGAACACCGTCGCGACGGCGTGGCCGACAAGCGCCGCGATGACGGCGGCAAGCGCCGGGAACCCGAGCGCGAGTAGCAGCGGCGCGACGACGGCAGCGGGCGTCCCGAACCCGGCGACGCCTTCGATGAACGTCGCGAGGAAGAACCCGAGCAACACGACCTGGACGCGCCGATCCTCGCTGATCGAGGCGAACCCCTCGTTGATCCGGTCGACCGCCCCCGAGCGCATCAGCGTGTAGAGCAACACGAGCGCGCCGAAGACGATCCAGAGAATCTCGATTGCGGCGAGTGCCCCGCCGATACTCGCCGCCATAATCCACTCGAGTGGCATGTCCCAGACCGCGAAGGCGACGACCGCCGCGACGAGCCACGCGACTGGCATCGATCGCTCGGCCGGCCACAGGAACCCGACCAGAAGCACGGCAACGATAACGAGCGGGGCGAGCGCGGCCCCGATTTCTACGAGGCTCGTCATCGTCGCCTCCGTTCGATATCGTACTTATCCCCCTCTGCGTCCTGCCTCGGATCGTCCAGTGGGTCGAGAGGAACCGCCATCGAACGAATTTCGATGGTATGGTACCGTATATCTATCGGAGTCTTTCCGCATTCTTTGTAATATTTTAATACATATTGGTCGACCATGACCTTAACGTGCCCAATTGTACAACCAGGTGGTCGGACGAGGTGGCTCGTCGTTGAAACGCCGCCACTCTCCGACTGGACCACCAAACCCCGTGAAGCGCGAGCAGAACAGCCCGCTGCCTTCCGGCGGATCACCAACGGCCGACCACAGATATCCAGTGCAGGCCACAACGGCCCACGTCGCTACGGCACTACTCGATCAGTGTCAACGAGTCTCCCCCGAACAGAACAGACAAATGCGCGGACTCGAACCACCACGTAATGAGCGTCGAATCACCGTCACCCGTCGAGCGATTCGAAGCCACGCTCGCGGCCCTCGAGGTCTCGATTACTCGTATCGACCCCGACGACGAGTTCGCCCAGTGCCTCGAGACCGTCGTCACCGAGCACGGCCACGATACCGATTCGGTCGTCGGAACGCCGCTCCCGTTTTCGTCGGCGTCGCTTCCCGACTGGGTCGACGACGAGCCGACGCCCGAGACACTGGAGACGGCGACGACCGGCGTCACCGCAGCGTCGCTCGGTATCGCGGACTACGGCAGCGTCGTACTCCCGTCGACGGCCGAAGGGAGCGAGCCGGTGAGTCTCTTCCCGGAGTTACACGTGCCCGTCCTCCGCGAGAGTGACCTCGTGGCGGATATGCCCACTGCGATCGAACGGCTCGGTCCCGAACTGCGAGCGGGCAGGAGCGCGATCGTCGCGACCGGCCCGAGCGCGACCGCCGACATGGGCGCGCTCGTGACGGGAGCACACGGTCCGAAAGACGTTCACGTCGTGTTACTCGAGGACGGGTCGACCGACACGGAGGGCCCGGAGGACGACGACGCTGCCGCAGCTAACGGGGGGAAGGCATGAGCAGCGACGCCCGCAAGACGAAAGCCCAGCGCATCCGTCACCTCCTCGAGACCGAGGGCGAAGCGGTCGAGGAGAACACGATCGGGTTCAACGAGGGTCGCTACGAATCGGTCGCCGACCTCGAGGCGTACGAGGAGCTGAAAGACGAGGCCCGCGCGATCAAGGAGGACGCGATCGAGCGACTGCCGGAGCTGATCGAGGAGCTGCGGGAGACTGTCGAGGAAAACGGCGGAACGCTCTACCTCGCGGACGACGCTGCCGACGCGAACCGGTACATCCGCGAGGTCGCCGAGGAGCAGGCGGCCGACCGCGTCGTCAAGTCGAAGTCGATGACCAGCGAGGAACTCGAGGTCAACGAAGCACTCGAGGAAGACGGCGTCGACGTCGTCGAGACCGACCTCGGCGAGTGGGTCCTCCAGGTTGCCGACGAGGCCCCTTCTCACATCGTCGCGCCGGCGATCCACAAGTCCGAAGCGGAGATTGCCGACCTGTTCAACGCCCAGTTCGATCCCGAGGAACCGCTCGAGACAGCCGAGGAGCTGACGATGTTCGCCCGCGAGCAGCTCGGGGAGCTGATCCGTGACGCCGACATCGGGATGACTGGGGCGAACTTCGTCACGGCTGACTCGGGCTCGATCATGCTCGTAACCAGCGAGGGCAACGCCCGGAAGACGGCCGTCGTACCCGACACCCACGTCGCGGTCGCGGGCGTCGAGAAGATCGTTCCCTCCGTCGAGGACCTGGCACCCTTCATCGAACTGATCGGCCGCTCCGGGACGGGCCAGGACATCACCTCCTACGTCTCCCTGCTGACCCCGCCGGTCGACTCGCCGGTCGTCGACGTCGATGACCCGGACGTCGCGTTCGCCGACCGCGACGACGACCGCGAGTTTCACCTCGTGCTCGTCGACAACGGCCGCATGGCGATGCGCGAGGACGAGCACCTCCGGGAAACCCTCTACTGTATCCGCTGTTCGGCCTGTGCGAACACCTGCGCAAACTTCCAGTCCGTCGGCGGCCACGCCTTCGGCGGCGAGACGTACTCGGGTGGCATCGCGACGGGCTGGGAAGCCGGCGTCCACGGAACCGACAGCGCCGCGGAGTTCAACGACCTCTGTACCGGCTGTTCGCGCTGTGTCGAAGCCTGTCCCGTCAAGATCGACATCCCGTGGATCAACACCGTCGTCCGCGACCGGATCAACCGCGAGGAGGACGGCCAGTTCGACTTCCTCGTCGAGGGGCTCACCCCGGACGAGGAGCCCGGCAGCGTCGACCTCCAGAAGCGGCTGTTTGGCAACTACGAGACGCTCGCGAAACTCGCCTCCGCAACCGCACCGCTGTCGAACTGGACGACGAAGCTCGGTCCCGTCCGCACGCTCATGGAGAAGACCGTCGGGGTCGATCGTCGCCGGCCACTCCCCGAATTCGAACGGCAGACGCTCGTCGACTGGTTCGAGGCCCGCGGCCCGCGCGTCTCGGCCGCCAACGCCGAGCGTGAAGCGGTTCTCTATCCCGACACCTACACCAACTACATCGACGTCGAACGCGGGAAGGCCGCGGTTCGCGTCCTCGAGGCACTGGACGTCCACGTCCGGATTCCGGACGTTCCCGGAAGCGGGCGCGCGCCGCTCTCTCAGGGGATGATCGATACGGCCGACGAGAAGGCAAGTCGGGTGTTCAGCGGTCTCGCAGAACACCTCGACGCCGACCGTGACGTGGTCGTGATCGAACCCAGCGACCTCGCGATGTTCCGCCAGGAGTACGAGAAGTTCCTCCCCGAGGCATCCGCCCAACGACTACGCGAGGGGAGCTACGAGGTCTGCGAGTACGTCTACGGGCTGCTCGAGAACGGGGCCGACGGCGAGGGGCTGCGAACGGGCGAGCGCGGGCCGGACCTCGCCTATCACTCCCACTGCCAGCAACGGACCCTCGGTCTCGACCGGTACACGCGTGCGATCTTCGAGGACCTCGAGTACGACGTCCTCGAGAGCGACGTGGAGTGTTGTGGAATGGCCGGCTCGTTCGGCTACAAGGAGCAGTACTACGAGTTGAGCATGGACGTCGGCGACCGGCTGGCCGACCAGTTCACGACGCCCGAAGCGAGCGACCGGCTGGTCGTGGCAAGCGGCACCTCCTGTGAGGACCAACTCGAGGACCTGCTTGCCCGGGACGCGGTCCACCCGGTCGAAGTACTGGACCCGCGGTCGCGACATCACTGACCACGTCGGTGGCGTCTCGGGGCTCGCGACGACTCACGACGGTTCGCGACGACTCGCGACGGTTCGCGACGGTTCGTAATTCGTCTCTCCTTCGCAGCGAAAGCCCGAGAGAGCAACTATCCCCGACCAGTTCCGTGGCGAGAGTATATATCGACCCGTCACGTAGAGAGGAGTATGCCGGAAGAAGTCCTCTTCGAGACCGAACGCAGCCAGGACCGCGCCGACATCGCCGCGTATCTCCGACAGGTCGCCGACAACCTCGAGGCCGGCGAGCCGATCTCCCTCTCGGCGGGAGACCAGTCGGTGACGATGGAGCCGCCAGCCCGGCCGACGTTCGAGGTGAAAGCCGAACGCGAGGGTCCGACGGACAGTCCAGGCGAGTTGAGTATCGAGTTCGAACTCGAGTGGGACGAGGACGCTGGCGACGGCGACGGGAGCGGCGAACTGCGAATCGAATAGCTGGGTCGTCTCGTCCGTGGCCGTCAGTGTAGCGTTCCCTCCCGAACCTTGTCGTCGTAGGCGAACAGTGCGTACCCCACTTCGGCGGCGCTGTATCCCGTCTCCGCTGTGATGTCTCGAATCGGGTCGATCATCGTCACGTAGTCGTCGGCGTCGAACGACTCTTTGCGCCCCTCGAGGTAGTCCAGCCGCTCGAGGGAAGCCCACACCCGGGTGTCGACGACTGCGTGGCGCTCGGGGTCGTACGCGGCGAGCACGCAGGATGCTGTCGGTGCCTTGAACCCCGAGAGCCCGGTCAGCAGCTGGACCTTCGAGAAATCGTCGTCGACGGCGAGAACGTTCTCGGTCACCGTTCGACACCGCTCGTCGGGATTCGTCTCCACGTGGTAGGCGCTGCGAGTCGAAGACTCGTAGGCGATGTCGTAGAGTTGATCCCGCGTGAGATAGCCTTGCTCGCGGTACGTCTCGCCGAACTCCTCGAGGCGGCTCGGAAGCACGCCCTGGGTTTCGGCGTAGTACTCGAGGTTGTCGGCAACGAACGACTCCATGTGTGACGCTGTCGAGGGCGACCACTCGGTCGTTTCGTTTTCGCCGACCGTGGTCCCCACGCAGGTGTGAGACGGTTTATTATTTTCGTCGGATCGGTCACCGAGCACAACCGTCGGCTCGAGGTGACTCTCACCGCGATTGGGTGGCGGGAAAGGCTACCGGAAGCAAAATTCGTCTATACGTATTCGTGGTGGACTGTTCTGATGACGACGGTCGTCGAACTCGAGGCTCCGGCTGCACGGCTCGGTTTCGCCCGTACGTTCGACCGCGTGTCGACGTTCGAGTTCCGAATCGGCGGGCTCGTCGGGGGCTCCGCACCGCTGGTTCGGCTGACTGGCCCCGATCGGCGTACCGTCGACCGCGCGCTCGAGACTGATCCCTCGGTGGACGTGATCGCGAACGTGGGCGACGGGCCAGCCGGAGTCGCAGGTGCGTCTACCGATTCGCGGTCGCCGTCGACGACTCCAGGACGGGCCGGCGTGCCGAACCGCGAAGCGGACGGCGGGAGTCCGACTGCCGGCCGGCCGAACGACCGACGTTCGAACGGGGGAGGGAACGGAAACGAGCCGACCGGAGGCGGCAGTGCCAGCCCCACCGTCGCCGACGGGAACGTCGACGTCGATGCCGCCCAACAGCGACAGTGGCTGTACCGACTCGCGTTCCACGACGGATTCAAACTGTTTCAGCAGATCGTCCGTGAGAACGACGGTGCGATCCTGGCAGCCAAGGGGCGGGACGATCGGTGGTCCCTGCAGTTGCTCTATCACGACCGCGAATCGGTCTCACAGAGTCACGGGTTGTTCGAACAGTACGAGTTCGAGGTCGAGGTCACGCGCATCAACAGCCCCGAAAACCTCGATCGTGAGCAGTCGCCGCTGACCGACACCCAGTACGAGACGGTCGTCGCTGCACACGAACTGGGATACTTCGACGTGCCACGGGAGATCACACTCGAGGAACTGGCCGCCGAACTCGACGTCTCCCATCAGGCGCTGTCCGAGCGGCTCCGTCGGAGCCACGCCGCGCTCATCAGCGCCGAACTGTCGGACCGCCTCTCTCCGGTCGGGATCGACCTCTGACTCTGGATTGGGCGATCGTTCGTCACGTTGTCTCCGCGCCGAGCAGTGTCACGAGGCCGATCGCTTCCGCCTCGACGACGCGTTCGACGTGACACTCGAGCATGGTCCTTCGCTCGGGGTACCCGTTCGTTCTGACGCTCTTCTACTCCGGGTCGTACTCTGGGAAGTATTTTCGAGTTTTTCGACAGAATATGCCACATAGGTCCCCGATCGTCAACCATATTGAGATTTAGTGACGTAGTTGCGCCAACGAGTAAATTTATTATTGGACGTGTCCTTGGTGTCAGTGTCGGCGAGCCGCCGACGCCCCGACGCATCGCATCCGAACGAACCTGTGAGTGCCGGTGGAACACTCGTGCTCGAGCGGCGTCGTGGCTACCCGTGGCTGTGTGGCCACGACCCGCCGTTCTTTCGTTCCCGTCGATCGACCCCGAGCTACCGATCTAGGCTCGACAGAGCGTCCGAGGAGACGAGGGTTCGTTCGTCGGCCGTGATCAGTCCGCGACTCCGGGTTCCGAATCGATGCTGGAGCCCCCGTCGTCGTGGCCACCGTTGCCGTCGATATCACCGCCATCGACCACTCCGGCAGCGGTCTCCTCGAGCGCGTCCACGTGTCGGAGGACGATACCGCCGAGGCCCGCAAGCAGGACGACGTCGATGTACGTCACCATCGCCTGTCCGACGAACATATCGACCAGCGCGAGGTTCTGCTCGGAGACGACCGCGGCGGTCACCAGCCCGGTCCAGCCGAGCACAGTCAGGTACTTGAGCTTCGAAAAGAGGAGGAATCGACTGCCGGTCGTCTGCCGGGCTCGTCGGGTGAACTGACCGAACAGCAGGGAGACGATAGCTGCGAGCGCTGCGACCATGCTCACCGAGACGAGCGTCTCGGCAGTTCCGGCGACGATCCAGGAGACGAGTGCCGCCCACTGCATCCACAGAATAGAGACGAGCAGCGCCGCCGTGTACCGTCGGCCGGTGTTCGAGACGGCCCCGAGAAGATACGCGAACATTGCCCAGGCGACGGTGTACCCGAGAAACCGTGCGACGGACTGCTCTCTCCCCGTCGTCTGGACGGTAATGAAACCCTCTGCCATGAGAAGGTAGGCGACGCTCATACTGGCGGTCCCGACCACCACGGCACCCCCGTACCGGCGAACCGACGCCGGAAGTCGGCTGGTCCAGACTGCATACGAGAGTGCGAGCACGCCGAGTACGGCGCTCGAGGCGAGGAAAACCGTCGATTCGGCGATCATCGGTCACTCACCGATCCGAGCGCCCGTTCCAGGCTGGTCGCGTCCGTCCCCGGAGCGATCGATTTACGACGAGTTTCGGACCGTTCCGTGACCGCAGACTCCAGTGTCCCCCCCTTGCATTGTGTGACGTAGGATCACACTTCGACAGTATGTAGTTTCGGGTTCCCCGAACCGTCTTCCGGAGTAACGATCGAGGGCAAAACCAGTCCGGAAACGATGCGTATCGGGATCGGCGACGCCACCCGGCGACCGTCAGTCGGCGCGGGATGACGGCGTCGCGGCGATCCTCCGGCGTCGGTCTTCGAGTGCTCGATGGGCGTAGAAAGCCACCGAGAAGTCCTGCGGGCTGGGAAGCGAACAGGCCAGCCAGCCGATCGCGATCGCCGTCGCCATCGGTGAGGCGAGGCGACCGTCGCCAGCGACCCCGACCAGAAACACCGGCACGGCGAGCACGAGCGGGGCGAGCGCGGCACACCGGAGGACCCAGGCCGGCTCGCGTCCGGTCGGTCTCGGCCGCACGACCGCCCAGGGACAGCTCGCGAGCACCCCGAGCACGCCGGGGCCGCGATTCGGGGCGTAAGCGATCGCGTAGTCGATCCCGCCGAGTCGGAGCACCACAGCGTGGGTCCACTCGTGAACCACCAGACCGAGCGCTACCGTTCCGAGGAGGGCGAATCCGGCGACGACGAGCTCCGGTTCGATCATTCATCCTGCGCCGGGCGACGTCTATGGCGGGGTTTCCTCCACCGACGCTTCCCACGCATCCGTCCAGACGGAGCGAATCCGCAAGGTCGGCGGGATTTACCTGTTCGTCTATTAAGTCCCAGGGCGGGCCGAGCGAAGGACTAAGTACTGTGGTCTGGTATAACATACCATGTCAATCGGCGAAACACTCGAGTTCGGGCACGAGGACCGGAAACGCATCTACGAGTACGTCGAGCGACACGGGGCCGCCGATCCGGACG
The DNA here is from genome assembly GCF_000337895.1 of Halobiforma nitratireducens JCM 10879. Taxonomy (GTDB): domain Archaea; phylum Halobacteriota; class Halobacteria; order Halobacteriales; family Natrialbaceae; genus Natronobacterium; species Natronobacterium nitratireducens. The sequence goes on along the minus strand of NZ_AOMA01000067.1, from coordinate 16,836 downwards.
AAACCCGCGAGGACCTGGGGATCGATCCCAGTGGGTTCCGCCACCACGTCGCGATCCTCAAGCGGGACGAGCGACTCGAGGAGGTCGACGGGAAACTGCGCGTGACGATCGAGGCCGGTGCCGAGGAGGAGTACGTAAGCGAGGAGCTGGAGTTTCACATCCGGCCGGCCCGCCAGGAGGACCTCTCGGGGATCGTCGGCGCGATCCGGCAGGTCGCCGAGGAGAAAAGTTACATCGTCGCCGAGACCGTCGCCGACGAAATCGATCGCGAGGAAGCGTTGTTGCGACACAACGAACTCGAGTCGCGGATGTTCTTCGTCGCGACGGTCGAAGACGAGGTGGTCGGCTGGGTCCACCTCTACGCGCCGGAGTTGGACAAACTGAGCCACACCGCAGAGCTCACCGTCGGCGTTCTCGAAGGCTATCGCGGCCACGGCATCGGCTCTCACCTGCTCGCCCGCGGGCTCGAGTGGGCGGGCTCGAACGGCTACGAGAAGGTCTACAACAGCGTTCCCTCGAGCAACGAGGAGGCTATCGAGTTCCTCGAGGCCCACGACTGGGAGACCGAGGCGGTCCGCGAAGACCACTACAAGCTCAACGGGCGGTACGCCGACGAGGTGATGATGGCGGTCGAACTCTGAGACGATCACCGTCACGACTCCTGGCAGCAGACAGTTGCCGTCGCGCCCGTCGGAATCGTGTTTTCGGAGAGACACTCAAGTCTCGCCGCGAGTCCGAACCGATACGTCCGGGTTCCTCGCCGCCCGCGTGTCTGGGCATCGAAACGCCGACGACGGTTCGGTTCGTGCCCTGCCGGTACGAAACACAGTCCGACCGACGGAACGGCGACGTCGATAGCTCCCGATCCCCAGCCGACTCGAGCCCTATTCGTTGTGATTACAGGATCGCCAGCCAGAGAACCAGACCGAGGACAGCCACCCCGCCGACGAGCCCGCGTGTGAGCCAGGGCTCCAACCGTTCTCGCCAATCGTTGATCCGAACCGACGGTGCGTTCTTGACCTGTTTGACGCCGTCCGGCGAGCGGTAGGTGAACACGATCGGCAGCGAGTACTCCCCCGGCGGTGCTCCGTCCTGCGTGTTGAGTTCGAAGATGTACGCCGGATTCTCGTCGGTGTTCCCGTCGAGAGTCGTCCCCTCGAGAGCGTAGTCGGTTTCCTCGCCGATCCGTTCGTCGTCGTCCGGAAAGACGACGGGGTGGACGTAGTCCCCGTCGGCGCTGCGATCGGCCACTTCCCCTGTCAGGCGACTGCTGTCCATTCCGCCCCGATCGGCCGTCGTGGCTGCCTCGTCGCCGCTATCGGCCGGCGTGGCGTTCCGGCGAACGAGCCCCGGCTCCTCGAGGTCGATCACCTCCTCGTGGCCGTGAAACACGCTGAGTTCGTTCTCCTCGACGCGGTCGATTCCCGTCGCGAAGACCCCGAGTTCGATCCGATCACCGGGATCGATCCGCGATCGTTTGAGGAACACGTCGAGTTCGTTCTCCGCGAGCCTCCCTTTCCCCGAGACGAAGATACTGATCTCGATGCGTCCGTCGGCGTCGATCGTCGACCCCTCGAGAAACGGTTCGATCGAGAGTTCGTCGGAGTCGGACCCCCTCCCCGTTCCCGTTTCCGAACCCCTCCCAGATCGCTCGACCCCAGCGTCGGACTCTCCTCCCATTCTATCCGAGTATCCCAGTGGGTGAAGTTCAGCGCTACGGCCGATCCGCAGCGAGGGTCGGCGAGTTTCGACACGCTGGGAACGATCGGTAAACGAGTGGCGACCGATCGGTGGTCGTCGATACGCTCCGGCGAACGAAGAACGAACCACGCGTGAGAGATATCGTCCCGCGATTCGTTCGCTTCAAGGCCTCAAACGGTTTCGGCTCGTTCGTGGTCCAGCCGCTTCAGGAGGAGGGTCGACACCGTCGGCTCCCGAATCGAAAGACAATTTGAGACGACGGCGCTACCCCTTCCCATGCTTTCGATCGCGCTTGCCGGAAAGCCAAACGCCGGCAAGTCCACGTTCTACACCGCGGCGACGATGGCCGAAGTCGACGTCGCGAACTACCCGTTCACCACGATCGACGCCAACAGGGGCGTAAGCTACGCCCGAACGGAGTGTCCCTGTCTCGAGCGCGACGAGCGCTGCAACGCCGACAACTGCGAGGACGGCAAGCGTTACGTCCCCATCGAGTTGCTCGACGTGGCGGGACTCGTCCCGGGGGCACACGAGGGGAAGGGGCTGGGCAACCAGTTTCTCGACGAACTGACGAACGCCGACGTAATCGTCAACGTAATCGACGCCTCCGGCGGGACAAACGAGAAAGGCGAGCCGGTCGACATCGGCGAGCACGACCCGCTCAAGGACATCGACTTCGTCGAGGAGGAGATGGACCTCTGGCTGGCCGATATCGTCGAGCGCAACTGGGAAGCAGTCGAGCGCAAGTCCCGTTCGCCCGACTTCGATATCGACGACGCCCTCTCGGAGATGCTCTCGGGGTTCGGAGCCTCGCCGAAACAGATCGCGACCGTCCTGCGTGAACTCGACTACCCCGAGGACCCCATCCAGTGGGAAGACGACCACAAAGAAGAGCTCGCACGCCTGGTCCGGGAACGGACCAAACCGATCGTCGTCGCGGCGAACAAGATCGACGTCGCTCCCGAGGAACACGTCGAGAAACTGCTCGAGATCGACAAGCCCGTGATTCCAACTACTGCGGAGGGAGAACTCGCACTCCGTCGAGCGGCGGACAACGACCTCGTCGATTACGATCCCGGCGACGAAACCCTCGAGATCGGCGACGACGTCAGCGACGCCCAGCGGGGTGCACTCGAGGACCTCGCCGAGACGATGGCCGAGTACAACGGGACGGGCGTTCAGGGCGCACTCGATTACGCGGTCTACGACCTGCTCGATCACCTGACCGCGTACCCGGTCGAGGACGCCTCGAAGTGGTCCGACGGCAGCGGGAACGTGCTGCCGGACGCCCACCTACTTCCGGAAGGCTCGACTCCCGTCGACCTGGCCTACGCCGTCCACTCCGATATCGGCGACGGCTATCTTCACGCCGTCGACGCCAAATCGAACCGGGAGGTCGGCGAGGACTACGAACTCGAGGAGAGCGACGTGATCAAGATCATCAGCACAAACTAGTGAACAAAACTAACACACACGATTCTGAATCCCTTTAGTACAAAACTGAAACACAAACACGAAAGAGAGATTGAGAAGAGATCGAAGTCGAATAGGAACACAGTGAGGAAGTGGAAAGGCTGGGAAATATGGAGAGGACTGTTTTCTTGTTCTCTTTTTCTTTTTCCTTTCTCAGAGAATGAGCTCCCCTCCCCCGGTAGGGGGTGTTATGAGATGAATTGCGGGTAAACGGGAAGTATTTGCTTGATTAGGAGGGTGGTTGTGAATACCACCCGAGAACAATTATTCCTTCTCTCCAAAAACAAGATAACTAACTAACTAACTAATTGCTATGTAAAAGTATAGTAGTAGTATGTACAAACTGGATAAGAACTAAGGCCCACCAACCCCAATTATCCAATATGTCGGAAATTCCAACCAATCCCGACGAATCGTCGGAGAATAGCTCACAGAATCGCACTAACCGGTATCAAGGCTCTGGCAACAGGGAACAACTCTGGTGGTCAGTAGACAAAGGACTCATTCGTGACTTCGAGAATTTCTGTGAAAACGTAGTAGGTGATCCGAACGAACATCTCGAACGTGCGATGATAGAATACCTGGATAACGACCGGTACAGCCGTGTTGAGGAGGAAATTCGGGAAATCAAGGACATTCTCGAAAAGGATTCATCCACCACCCCCGGTGGGGGGGCTATTTCTCAGCAGAAGGAAAAAGAAAAAGAGAACACCTCTCGTTCAACATCGTCCTCTTCGTCTTCATCATCGGGGCCATTGGCGGAATCGTATGATCCAGACGCTGAATCACATGAATACACGCTTGACTCAACGGATCAACGTACAATACTTAATCATACATCGGATGACGAGGATGCTGTAATAAATCCTGAACATGTTGACTGGACCTCAACCCCCAATAGCGTAGAGAAAACGGCTGATGTGGTGATGGCGTGTGCGCGGTATATGTATGATGATCTCCTTGTACACAGTCTTAACGAAGATGGTACCATCGAGGAGAGTGATTTTGTCGATGTGTTGAAGGAGACGATTGGAGCGTCGGATTACAAGGTAGATCAATATGTACCGTTACTGCTTGACCGCACATATAGATCAGTTGACCAATCCATAAATGATGGGGAGAAATATTATCAATGTTCAATTCATCGCGATGTATATAAGGAACGTTTGAATGCACTCAAAATCACTATCGAAGGATGTGTGAACGGTATTGATGACGATGTAGATATTGAACGTGAGAAAGTAGCGGGTAATCTATCCAAATTGGAGGATAATCGTGATGAGTTTGTCCGGTTTGATGTACTGGATGAAGGTGAGGTGGATAGGGTTGAGAATCGTCTTGTTGAGTATTTAGACGACGAATCCGTTGAAGACGAGTAAGGGGACACGGAAAGGAGTGGGACGTAAGTTGCGTCCCGGCACCGTGCGAAGGACCATGGTTGAGCCTGATGAAACGCTCGTATCCGTGCCCAGATCGTTCTTCACCGTCCTTTGTCTTCATTCCTTCGTAGCTCCTCCCCGGTATAGATCGACACTTGAAACAGTGGAGTGGGGGGTCTCCCTCTCGGTAAACTCAGAAGTTTACTTGTAAGTTTACTATCAAGCTAGTCATTCAGAATAGACAAAATCTAGTATTTGGCACCGTCTAGTTCTGCACCTCCTCGATCGGCGTCTTTCCGTCGAGTAGCCCGTTGCATGTGCAAAATTAGTTGATGCTTGGTACCCGGATGTGGGCATTAGTAGCCAACCCTGTTCAGAGAAACCTGCAACATCATCTGGTTTTTGGCCCTAATTTCGAAAGCGTGCAACAGGGTATCGAGAGCTTGATGCGGTCTCTGGCGGTTGTAGTAGTGCATGAATTGTTCAAACCATTCGCGTGCACTCGCCCGACTGCCCACCCACGAGTTATGGAAGCGGTCGATGCGCACTTTGAGGGTGTGAAACCACTTTTCGATGAGGTTTCGCTCGGTATAGTTGACCCGACCGCTTAACCCTAATCGAGCAAGGGCAGTCCGATATCCGAATTGATCGACGAGAAATACGGTGTCGGAGAGATCGTATTTCTCGTTAAGTCGATGCAGAAACGCAGCTGCCGGATCGGTTCCGTGCCGACCAAACAACGCGACATCGAGAATCAGCTTCGTTTCGGTGTCTATTGCAGCGTATAACCAAGACCACTCGCCGTTGATTTTGACAGCGGTCTCGTCAACTGCGACCCGCTTCGGCTGCACCTCAGGCGGGTCGTGTCCGCTGTCAGCCAGCCGATGTACCCAGTTCCAGACCGCTCCGTGAGAGCGCTCAATGCCTAATTCAGCCAGAATCGTTGCTGTCTCCCGAAGAGAACAACCTGTCTGATGGAGACGGACGGCGAACGCCCTGACGGGCGTCGCCGTCCGCTCGTTCTCCCAAGATTCTTCTAAATTCGCGTCGTAGCTCTCGCTGAGCAGGTCTGCGAGCATTAGTCCAAATTAACTCAACGACCTGCTCACTTCTCAAACTGGCTCAACTAGACAGTGCCGAACTATTTACTCATTGGTTCTTGGAGCAGTCAGAGGCGTACTTCGACTTACTTCAGTGACTGTACGTAGTCGACTTGTTTCGGTTGGAACTCCGTATTGCGGTAGAAACGGCGTGCACCCTCGTTTTGCCACTCACAAGAGACTTTGATATGGTCACACCCTCGCCCGCGAGCTATTTCTTTCACACGCTCGATAACGGCCGTACCGTGACCTCGACTCCGGTTGCCCTCGTCGATATCGATGTTCACGATCCGAAGATACCTCCGAAAAGAGAGCACGAAGCGGCCTGTGTTGACTGACCGGTCAGTTTATATTCGTTCGGCCCCAACGCTCGAGCAATGACGACCGAAACGCTGTCGCTGACGGACGACATTCGACGGGCTCACGGCGAGAGCCCCACGCACCTGTGGGGAGCGATCGCCTCCGCCGCGATTTCGATGTTCCTGCCGATCGTCGGGCTGATCGCCGCCTACAGCGGCTTCCAGGTGAAGAAGGTGATGCACCGCAACTGGGTCGGCCTCGTCTTCGCCGCCGTGGGTGCGGCGAACGTGGTGCTGTGGCTCGCGATGCTGGCCCTCTGGCAGTTCGGCTACATCGAACTCGCAGTGTAGCGTGCCTCGAGTCGGGCCGTCTCACCAGACTCGGGCGAGCGGCTCGAACCACACTGCCGCGACAAGCACCGCGAGGAAGACGTACGACCCCCGAATAAGCAGCATCGTCGCGACGGTCGGGTCGGCACGCCGGGCGAGGACGGCGACCGCCGCAAACGCGAGCGCCGCCAGTACTGACGACGGCGGGAAAACCCGCACGGCGGCGAAACCGGCAACCGCGAGCAACGCGGTCGCCATCAGCCCGTACGCGACGCCGTAGGCTCGCCTGGGCCCCACGATCACCGCGACCGTCCGTTTTCGGATCGACCGATCGTACGCGTAGTCCTGGGCGTCGTCGATCACCTTGACTCCAGATAGCAACACGAGGAAGACGACCGCGAAACCGACGGAGACGGGAGAAAGCGTCCCGGCCTGGACGTAGAAGCCCCCGAGCAACGCGAGTGCGATTCCGAGTGGGTATCCGGTCGTCGCCGTCAGCGGGTTCGTATCCAACTGCGGCGCGTGGTGGTACGCGATCAGCCAGGTCGGGACCGTCAGCGCGGCGGCGATCGGACCGGCTGCGACGGTCAAAAGGAGCGTGGCGACCGCGAACAGGGCAGTCGAGAGGGCGATCCCGACCCGACAGCCGCGTTCGGTCAGCGGGTGGTCGTCGTCCTCACCGCGGACGTGGAAGTCGACGTAGCCGTCCTTGACGTGGGCGGTGTAGACCGCCGCGAACATCGCGACGACGTGGGCCGTCGCGATCGAGGGGACGACCTCTCTGGCGAGGACCGCACCGAACAGGGAGGCAGCCAGCGGCGGCAACATGAAGACGGGGTGGACCTGCGACCAGTACGCTCGCAGCGTCGCCCCGGGACCGTCGCCGGTTCTCGCGAGCGACATACCTCGTGTGACGACGAACTGTCGTATAATACCGTGGGCTACGGCAGGTCGACACGGGAAGCCGTACTACTGTGGCACCCGTCCGGCGGGAGACCGAGGGCACGCTCGAGGCGACACTCGTCTACGACGGTGCCGAGTGGCTGTATCGGTTTAGAAAGGCTCTACGGCTATAGTAGCCACTCCAAGCCATTTTGACCTGCTCGCCGGACGGCTCGGCGATCAGTGTGCAAATCGGTGCAGTTGTTTCGTTAGGGCTACTGACCCGACATCGGCGAAACGATAACGACGGCGGCCGCCGTAGAACGGCCGTGACCGACAACGATTCGGACCGGGCACACGTCGCCGAACTCGCCCGCCACCTCGAGGCGACCAGCGAACTGCCGATCGAACGCTCGAGCAGCCGCGTACTCGGTGAAGCCGAAGCGGTCGCCCGCGACGCCGCCGTGAGCGACCTCGAGGACGAAATCGTCCGCGAGCGAGTCGAGACCGTTCGCGACTTGCTCGACGAACTCGAGGGGGTCGACCACGAGGAGGCACGGGCCCACGTCGAAGCGGCGGTCGAACACTGCGACGTAGTTCTCGGGAACGCGAACGGAACGGGCGGGGACGCGGGGACGTAGGCTGTGCGTGCAACGCAGGAGTCGCCACGAGCCCGACGTTTTATGTGATTCGGTGCCGCGCTCGAGGGTGATGGCAACGCCACGAGCCGACCGAGACGCGACGCGGAGGGTGTACCCGTGAGCGAGGAAATCGATCTCCTGGTCTCGTTGAACGACTACGACCGCCCACAGGACGTGGCCGATCGGGCCGTCGAGGCAGAACGGTTGGGGTTCGATCGTCTCACGACCGGCGAGACCACCGGCTGGAACGTCGTGCCGCCGCTGACGCTGGCTGCGGACCGAACGGACGAGTTGGGTATCTCGAACGACGTCGTCTCCCCGTACGGCCGCTCGCCGGCGATGCTGGCACAGACGGCGCTGACGCTGCAAGACGCTGCCGACGGCCGGTTTCGGCTCGGACTGGGTCCGAGTTCACCCGCGATCACGGAGCGGTGGCACGGCCGGGAGTTCGACCGTCCGCTCCGGCGGACGCGGGAGACGATCGAGGTACTCCGGGCGGTCTACGAGGACGGAACCCCCAAGTACGACGGCGAGATATTCGAAATCGCGGGGCTCGACTACGAGCGTGGCGTCCCCGACTCGCCGCCACCGATCGATGTCGGCACGCTCGGCCCGAAAGCGACCGAGCTGGCCGGGCGGTTCGGCGACGGCTGGACCCCTCAGCTGTTCACGACGGGCGGGCTCGAGGATCGACTCGTGGACCTACAGCGTGGTGCCGAACTCGGCGGGAAGAGCCTCGACGAGCTTCGAGTCGCCCCGATCGTCCGTGGGATCGCGAGTGAGGACCGAGAGACAGCCCGCCGGAAGGCCCGCAAGACGATCGCGTTTATGATCGGCGCGTACGGCCCGTACTACGGCAACTCTGTCGCGGAGCAAGGCTACCCCGACGTGGTCGAGGAGATTCGTTCGGCCTGGGATGACCGCGATACGGACGCGATGGCCGCTTCGCTCTCCGAGGAAGTGCTCGACGAACTCGCACCCGCGGGAACGCCAGCGGAGGTTCGTTCGTGGGTCGCCGAGTACGCCGCGATCGACGGCGTCGACGCGGTCCGCGTGGGCTTCGTCGACGGGATAACCGAGGAAGAAAAGCGAACGACGATGGAAGCGGTCGTCGACGCAGTGTAGCGACCCCCGCGGTCCTGTTCTCCGCGCTGTCTCCCTTCTCTTCCCCTCTTCCCCTCACGCCGCTCGTTGCAGTCGCGACGACCTCGCCCCCGGCAGGATCGATGCGGACCGTTCGACCGGCCGAATGCGAGGCCGTCGTGCGGTCGAAAAGCGGGCCTCGATCGCGGCCATCGAACTCGACCGGAGACAAAACGTTGATACGTTCGTGGTCGGAACCGCGCCGGCATGAAAATCTACTTCGCCGGTTCGATCCGTGGCGGCCGCTCGGACGTCGACCTCTACGCGGATCTGATCGATCTCCTCGAGGAGCACGGCACCGTCCTCACCGAGCACGTCGCCGACGAAGATGTCGAGGAGTCGGAAGCGGAGGCAGGGCTGACCGACGCGGACATCTACGAGCAGGACATGGCCTGGCTCCGCGAAGCCGACGTCGCGGTGGCCGAAGTGACCATCCCCAGCCTGGGCGTGGGCTACGAGATCGGTCGCCTCGTCGCTCGAGGGACACCCGTTTGTGGGCTGTACCGGCCCGACGCCGACCACGAGTTGTCCGCCATGATCCGGGGCAACGACGCCGTCGACGTCCTCGAGTACGAGTCGTTACCGGGCGTCGCAGCCCAACTCGAGGAGTTCCTGCGAAGTCACCGCTGAAGCGGGTTCGTACGAAGGGACCACGGCTCTGCGTTCGGGACCCGTGGTCGAACGTCTCGTTCCTGCCGGGTTTTCGGGTCTCGTGTCTCGAGTTTCGATCCACGAGCCTCGAGTCGTCGGAAGGTACCGACGCACCGTTTTGGTCTCGTAGTGATTCCAGCAAAGCGGGATTCGCTTCGTCAATGTGACGGTCGAACAGGATCGGTCGGTTCATACTGCCGGACAAAACCATGCACACACCGATCGCACTCGAGACGCCGTCGAGTTCCGCGACGGGCGTCGAGACGCGATCGGGTGTGTACTGACTGTTGTCCAGTCGTATCAATCGACGCTGAACCGGAAGTTGGCCGAAACCGGCGACCCCGTCCACGAACAACTGCTCTCCTGGTGGATGAGCGAAAGTCACTCGGAGTCCCGTCTCGCTGCACAGTTGGAACGCTTAAGTCCACCCTCGAGTGGCCACGAGAAAGAGCGACCGAGGTATCGAACGCAGCGAACGCGAATCGAAATCGCCGGCCAGTCAGCTATCGGACCGCTCGAGTCGCGTTCCCCATGATCTCGAGTGCCTCCTTGAGGTCTTCCGTCGCGGTCGCGTAGGAGAGCCGGGCGTAGCCGTCGCCGTGTTCGCCGAACGCGTCGCCGGGAACGACGACGACGTCTCGGTCGAGGACTTCGTCGACCCAGCCGTCGGGTACCTTCGGCATGGCGTAGAACGCGCCTTCGGGAGTCGGTACCTCGAGCCCGGCGTCCTCGAGACCGTCGACGACGATGTCCCGACGCTGTTCGAAGGCGTCGACCATCTCCTCGACAGGGTCTTGCGGTCCGGTAAGCGCGGCCTCGGCAGCGAACTGGGCCGGTGCGGAGGCGCAGGCCTGCCCGTATTGGTGGACTCGCAGCATCCGCTCGATTCGACGGTTCGAACCGATTACCCAACCGAGCCGCCAGCCCGTCATCGAGTAGGTCTTCGAGCACGCACTGACGACGACGACGTTGTCCGTCTGGGCGAACTCCATCGGCGAGCGGTGCTCGCCATCGAAGACGATCTTCTCGTAGACCTCGTCGGAGAGACAGAGCACGTCGTGCTCGTCGGCGATGCGGGCGAACTCCCGCATATCCGCCTCGCTCTGGACGGCCCCCGTCGGGTTCGCGGGGCTGTTGACGATGAACGCGGCCGTCTCGTCGGTGATCGCGTCCTCGACGGTCGCTGGATCGAGGGTCAGGTCTTCCCGCAGCGACACCGGCTTCGGCGTCCCGTCGGCAATCTTCGTCAGCGCGTCGTAGGAGACAAAGCCCGGGTCGGGGAAGATCACTTCCTGACCGGGATCGACGTGGGCCTCGAGCGCGAGCAACAGTGCCTCGCTACCGCCCGAGGTGGCGATCGTGTTCTCGGGATCGACCTCGAGGCCGTAGTCGTGGTCGTACCTGCCGGCGATCGCCTCCCGGAGCTCTCGGGTCCCCTTGTTCGACGTGTAGGCGTCAGTCTTTCCGTCTTCGATGGCGTCTACCGCCGCCTGCCGGGCGTGTTCGGGTGTCGGGAAGTCGGGCTGGCCCAACCCGAGGTTGATCGCGTCCTCGCCCGCTGCTTCGAACACTTCGCGGATGCCGCTGATCGAAACCCGTTCGACCCGGTCTGCGAACTCGGTCATGTTTAGACAGGTGCGGGCGACCCCGATAACTGTTGGTGCTCTTGCCCACACCGTCTCACGCTCCGTGACACCGGAACTGTCACGATCGACCCGTAATTCGTGTCGTTGGGCTATCAGAACGACGGAAAATCTTGTCTCCACGATCACAGGAGCCGTAAGGAATATGCATCCCCTGGCGTACCACTGACGTGATGACTACATCTCGCCGATCGCTACTCGCCGCCGGCGCGACGGGAACGCTCGCGTTGACCGCAGGCTGTCTCGATTTCGCCCTGGGGAACGCACCTCTCGAGTTTACGGCCCGACGGGCCGCACCGAGCGACGCCACGCTCGAGGGGACGGGGTACGTCGAAGACGAAGTCGAGGAACAGTCGTTCGAAGAGACCGTCGAGGTCGCCGGCCTCGAGCGCGAGGTCCGGGCCGGGATCTGGACGTCAGTCTACACGAAAGACCGCGACTTCGAGGGCCAGACCCACGAGGCAAGCGTTTTCGCCGCCGTCTCTGTTCCCGGGATGGAGGTGGCCGGCTACTCGGTCAACCCGCTGGACGGGCTCTCGAACGAGGAACTGCTCGAGGAGTTTCTAGAACAGCTCGAGGGTGGCGAGGGTGAGGACGGGTTCGCCCTCGAGGACCTCGAGCACGACGAGACGTTCCAGCTCCCGATCCTCGGTGAGGGACGGGACGTGGACGCGTTCGTCGGGGAAACGGAGTTCCAGGGCCGGACCGTCGACGTCGATGTCGTCGTCAGTTCGTTCCTCCACGACGACGATCTGCTCGTCGTACTGGGCAGTTATCCGGAGCCGTTCGCCGAGGAGTCGGCGAACGTCGAGGTGTTGATGGAGTCGCTCGAACACCCGATCTGACACATAACGTGCGGAAGCCACCCTTTCGGGGATGGGAGGACATCAAGGGGCGAGGCGAGTCCTGTTGGGTTCTCACTCCGGCGTTTCGACGATCCGGGTATTCCCGGTCCGTGGATCGATGTGGACGCGCCAGGTACTCTCCTCGCTGGTTGCGGGAACGATCCACGTCGATCTGGTCCGCTGGGGCATCGACGTCACGACGGATTCACAGCCGGCGTCGCTGAGTGCGTCGTAGGCCGTCACGGCGGCGTCTTCTTTGGTCGCGATTTCGGGTCCGTCGTCGGTGGCGAGTCGGTCGGTCATGGAGATCTCCCTCTATTGTCTCGTGTGTGTTTCTCACCCAATAAACGGGTAACCGGTTCCCGGTGATTGGGAACGGGGTGGACGATTGCAGCCGTCGGGGACCACTGCTCAGCCGTGTTTGAACGTCATCCCGGCACCGCGTTCCGGGTACGTCCACACGACGTTGTCGTACTCGCAGGCGAACCGGCAACTCGAGCACTCGAGGCAGTTCTCGTAGGCAATGTGGGGAACGCCGTCGTCGCCCTCGCGCCAGACGTTGGCCGGACAGACGCGCACGCAGTCGTTGGTTTCACACTGCATGCAGACGTCCTCGACTTTCACGTCGAGGTGTGAGTCCCCGGGGTCTTCGTACTTGACAGTGTAGAGGCGATCCTCCATCGAGTCGTTGTCGAGGTCGGGAGTCTGGGGTTGAACGCTCATATCAGGTCACCACCTTTCGGTATCGCAGGGCGAGTTTTGCAGCGCCAGTCCAGCCGCCGACGGCGCTCAGGACGGCGCTTTTCGCGTTTTTGGCGTGGGATTCTTTCGGCTGGCGATCCATCCGGAAGTACTCCGTGCCGGCGTCGGCGAAGGCACGCGGTAGGTCCTCGAACAGCAGGTCACGGTCCTCCTCGACCGCGTTCATCATCCACTGGTAGTGTTCGAGGTTCTTCACGACGAACGACTCCTCGAGCGACTCGGGGTAGGCCTGCAAGGCGTCGGCCCCGACGCGGCCCTTGTCCGCCGCACGGGCGATCGCGTTGCCCGCGTGGTAGCCGCTCTCGACGGCCATGTTCGTCCCCTCGAGGTGGACGCCGTTGTTGAGCACCAGACCGGCCGCGTCGCCGACGATGGCCGCGCCGTCGTGGACGAGGTCGGGGATGCTCTCGGCACCGCCTTCGGGGATCGTCTTCGCGCTGTACTCGACGGTTCGGGCGTTCCGTACCAGCGGCGCGACCGCCGGATGGGACTTGAACGCGTTCAGCGTCTCCTCCGGGGACTGATCGTGGGCCGCGGCGTCCTCGATCCGGTAGGCGACGCCGATGCTTACTGTGTCCTCGTTGGTGTAAATGAACCCGCCACCGAAGGCGTCGCCGACGGCTCCCTCGCCGAAGTAGTGATAGGAGACGCCGGCCTCGTCGGTCAGCCGGAACCGATCCTCGATGACCTCGTCCCGTTGTGGGAACTCGAGGACTTCCTTGACGCCGACGGCGACGTTTTCGCGGGTTTCGGTCTGCTTGAGGTTCGCTCCTTCGCTGACCAGCGAGTTGCCACCCTCAGCGAGCACGACGTACGGCGCGCGGATGGTCCCGTCCGGTCGGTCGGTCTCGACGCCGGCGATGCGGCCGTCCTCGCGGATCAGCCCGGTCACCGTCGTCGAGTTCAGCAGGGTCGCACCTTCCTCGGCGGCCTGTTCGGCGAACCACTCGTCGAAGTCGCCGCGAAGGACGGTGTAGGAGTCGTTGTGGGGCTTCTCGTGCCACTCGCCGGGACGCAGCGAGACTGCGGTCTCGTCGTCCTTGCTCAGCATACTGAACCGTCGCTCGGCGACGTACCGCTCGACCGGTGCGTCGTCGAAGTCGGTCAACTCGCGGATCGTCGGGGTGTAGAGCACCCCGCCGAAGACGTTCTTGGCTCCCGGCGAGGAACCGCGTTCGATCAGCAGTACGTCGAGTCCACGGTTCGCCATCGTCAGGGCGGCGGCGCTCCCGGCGAGGCCGGCACCGACGACGATGGCATCGAACTCGTCATCGTAGTTCGGGTCGGCTACGGTGTCGCTTTCAAGTTCTGGGCTCATTGTACCACCTCCTGCGGTTCCGCAGCTTCGTCGAACCGTTCGGCGAGTTCGGGACAGGCGTCGACCAGATCGGCCACGATCCCGTGGTCGGCGTGTTCGAAGATCGGCGCGTTCGGGTCGTTGTTGATCGCGACGACCGTCTCGCTTTTGTTCATCCCCTCGAGGTGCTGGACCGCGCCGCTGATACCGACGGCGACGTACAGTTCGGGGCGGACGGTCTTGCCGGTCTGGCCGACCTGTCGCGCACCGTCGACCCAGCCCTCGTCGACCGCGGCACGGCTCGCCGCGATCTCCGCATCGAGGGCGTCGGCGAGTTTCCGGGCCGGCTCGAGGTCGCCATCGATACCGTGTCCGACGGCGACGATCCGCTCGGCCTCGGTGATGTCGGCGGTGTCGCCGACCTCGCGCTCGAGGACTTCACTGATGGCGTCGTCCTCTTCGACGACGACATCGGCCTCGACGATCTCGCCGTCGGCGTCTCCGTCGGGTTCGGCGGCCTCGAAGACGCCGGGCCGGATCGTCGCCATCTGGGGCCGGTGTTCCTCACAGAGGATCGTCGCCAAGACGTCGCCGCCGAAGGCGGGGCGACGGGCCTCGAGCAGGCCGTCGTCGTCGACGCCGAGTTCGGTCACGTCGGCGGTCAGGCCCGCGTGGGCCGGCACCGCGACGCGGCCGGCGAAGTCCCGGCCGGTGTGGGTTCCGCCGATGAGGACGATCGAAGGCTTGCGCTTTTCGACCATCGCGCGGAACTGCTCGCCGTAGGGGTCGGCTCGGTAGGGCTCGAACACCGGGTCGTCGGCGACGAGCACGCGGTCGGCACCCCGTTCGAGGGCCTCCTCGGCGACGTCGTCCAGGTCCTCGCCGATCGCCAGCGCGACGAGATCGTCGCCGAGTTCGTCGGCCAGCCGTTCGGCCTCGTCGAGCAGTTCCCACGAGACGGACATGACCTCGCCGTCGTGTTCCTCGACGAACACCCAGACGTCGTCGTACTCCTCGACGTCGACGACGCCGTTCTCGAATTCGTCGTCGTCGCTCATGCTACCACCTCCTCGATCGAGTCGGCGAGGTCGTCGATCTCGTCGACGACCTCACCCTTGCGCTCGACCGGATCGACCGTCTCCATCCCACCGACGGAGGTCGGCGACACCTCGAGGCCGACCTCGTCTTTGATCTCGAGATCCTCGGCATCCCAGACCGTCGGCTCGAAGTCGTTCTCGCCGTATATCTTCCGGTGTAACGGTGCGGGACGTGGATCGAACTCGCCGTAGGCCGCGGCGACGACGACGGGAAGGTCCGCGGCGACGAGTTCGTGTCCCCCCTCCACGTCGCGACGAGCGGCGAGCCGGTCCTCCTCGGGCCGTGCGTCGACGGCCTCGGCGTAGGTCAGTTGTGCCCAGCCGTTGTGGGCCGCGATTCCCGGAGGAACCTGGCCCGTCGAGGAGTCGGTCGTCTCCTCGCCGCAGATGACGACATCGGCCTCGAGCGCCTCGGCCGCCCGGGCGAGCGTCAGACTCGTCGGCCACGTGTCGCTGCCACCGAAGGCACGGTCCGAGATCAACACGGCGTCGTCACAGCCCATCGCGACGGCCTCTTTGAGGACGGTCTTGGCGTTCGGCGGCCCCATACTCATCGCGATTACCTCGCCGCCGACCTGATCCCGGATCCTGAAGGCGGCCTCGAGGGCCTCCCGATCCGGCCCGTTCATCACCGCGGGCGCACTCGCCCGGTCGAGCCGACCCGTGTCCGGGTCGATACCGACCTCGTCGGCGTCGGGTACCTGTTTGACCCCGACGACTATCGTCCATGACATGGTATCACCACACCCTACGGTAGGCGACTGACGGAGATACTTTATGATGGCATTTCCAGTCGTTCGAGAACTACCTTCACAGGTTCACGTTTTTATATTGCGTGACGAGACCAGTTTCTCTACGGCGAAGCTGAAGCTACCGAACGGCGACGTATCACGCGGTCTGGCCGCGAGCGACGTGGCGGCGATTGACCAGTCCGATCAGGTCCGTTACCGCGATGGCGACCGCTCGAGTCGGATCACACCCCGGTTCGTCCCCGTCGGAACGACTCGTCAAGCAGCCGGTCGCCGCCGCTCGATCGCCGCCAGCCGATGTCCCGTTCGCTCGTTCCCGGCTGCCGTCGGTCGTCTCCTCGAGTGAAAGCGTTCCGAGATACGGACGATCGATATCCGCATCGACGGCCCGGTGAACGCACGGACGGGCCGGATTCTTGGCGCACGCAGGGACGAACCCGGAGGCAGATTCCGTGAGAGAGACGTTGCTTGCGTCCGCGAGTCCGGCCTGTCCGCCAGGAGCGTCCCCGCGTGCGGTTCCGATAGCCCCGATCACCGACGTAGCCGAGGAGAGTTCCCGAACGGCGTCCCGGACCCGTTCGAAATCACCCCCATCGCGTACGTCACCGACCGCGATCGTTCCGTCGAGTCCGACGTCCTCCAGTGCAACGCGTGGGAGCGCGTCCGTCCCGGACGGGAGCACGACGAGCAAGTAATCGAGGGCCCCCCACGACGCGCGCTCGAGCACGTGCGGGACGAGAAATTCGAGAACCGCATCGGCCGGTGGAACGGCATCGGAGTCAGGAGCCAACGAGCCCAAGCGAACGACTGAGACGCTCCGAACAGTCGGCGGATCGAACGGCTC
>NZ_AOMA01000066.1 GCF_000337895.1 Halobiforma nitratireducens JCM 10879 | reverse complement strand
CATCAGAGATGTGTATAAGAGACAGATGGTGGCGACGTGTTGACCGCCAAAGACGTCGGTGCAGAGGCCAAAGAGTTCGACGTCAACGAGCGGATGGTCCAGACAATCTCCCAACTCCGGCAAGGCGAGATTTCGAGCATCGAGGACCTCAAGGATGTCTGGACACAGACTAACGGCTCCCTAGAAGAACGTGCGGCCGAAATCTTCGAGATTGTCCGCGACGACGCCAGAGAGTGGCTCGAAGAGTGTAAAGTGGATCTCGACGAACTTGCCGACACTGGCGAGGGCGACAATGTCGCTGGTAACAGTCGAAGTAACGACGGTGTTCAATAATGGATGGAAAAATCACAGGAGAAACTGACGACCTGTTTGGTCTGAGTGTGATCGATAATAACGGCGTAGAACATGTGATCGACGTTCGGAAGTCGGACGGGAAAATAACGGCCCACAACCAGGACGGCTATCCCGATAAGTCCGCCAAACGGACGAACACCCAGAACGCACACACAGGCCAGGCCCGTCGGTTCGCCAAGTGGCACGTCTACCGCGAACGCGGCTACGAGACGCTCAAACGCCGAGAAAACCCCGACGTGTTGATGGCTAGCCTGCTGGCAGTCGCAGCGCTGCCATCCGAAGCGTTCACCGAGTACTTCGGGGATATCGAGGAGCAACTCCAGCGCCACTACAACGACGAGCCGGTTGAGTTGCCGTTCGAGGACGCCGATCCCGATGATACCATCATCTACGAGAAAGACGTCTACATCCAGCCCGATCCACTCACGTTTGACCCACCGGTCCTCGATCAGTTCCTCGCCCGCTTCGATGGTGATCCGGACNATCATCTACGAGAAAGACGTCTACATCCAGCCCGATCCACTCACGTTTGACCCACCGGTCCTCGATCAGTTCCTCGCCCGCTTCGATGGTGATCCGGACACACCGGCAGTCGCCACCAACGGGGACGTGCCACAGGAAGCGATGGACGACTTGCTCTTCGATGTCGAAGCCGTCTCCGACATGCACGTGCTTCACTACGACTCAGCGGGGAACGAACAGTACGAACGTGGCGGCCAGCCGGGAGTCGGCCGCAAACCCGACGTTCGTGTGGAACTGATGGCGTTCGATCCGGCGGAAATCGACTCCTTCCAGCACTACGTCGTCTCGCATCTCGCCTATCAGATCCGGGACTGCTTCCTGTTGATGGGACTGCAACCGCCTGCCGGGTTCCGGGTCTCCGGGTGGGGATCGTACAAAGGGTTCCTCTCACAGTCTGCCTTCAACCTCTACGAGAACTACTGGTCTAGCGAGGCAGAAATCACATCCTGGGACCCCGCCTGAACACGTCCCTCGANGATCCGGCGGAAATCGCCTCCTTCCAGCACTACGTCGTCTCGCATCTGGCCTATCAGATCCGGGACTGCTTCCTGTTGATGGGACTGCACCCGCCTGCCGGGTTCCGGGTCTCCGGGTGGGGATCGTACAAAGGGTTCCTCTCACAGTCTGCCTTCAACCTCTACGAGAACTACTGGTCTAGCGAGGCAGAAATCACATCCTGGGACCCCGCCTGAACACGTCCCTCGAGTGGGGGCCTAGTCAGGTGACTATTCGCTGAGGCACCGCAATTGACGTGTTTTCAACATAAACAGTGGTATCAGCGGAACAAAATCGCCGAAGGAAAGACATGCATAAGACAGCAGGAAATTGCGTC
>NZ_AOMA01000065.1 GCF_000337895.1 Halobiforma nitratireducens JCM 10879 | reverse complement strand
TTCTAGTCTAGTTAAAGTGACTATTTTAGACGCTAGTGACTACACCGCGATAGGTCGGAGCTAATTTCGAAAGCGTGCAACGGGCTATGGATGTGAAAATTACAGGGGAAACTGACGATCTGTTGGGTCTGAGCGTCATTGACAATAATGGCGTAGAACATGTAGTCGATATTCGAAAATCCAATGGAGAAATAACTGCCCACAATCAGGATGGCTATCCGGATAACACAGCCAATCGTACTCCCGAAAACAACGAACACGTGCTTCAGGCACGCCGGTACGCACAGTGGCACGTCTACGAGGAACGTGGATACGACACCCTCCGATGGGACGAAAATCTGCCTCGAATTAAGGCGGTCGGGGAGGCCATCGAGGGGCTTTCACCGGACGAGTTCGAAGAGTACTTCGGAGCGTTCTACGAGGCTGTTGCCGAGTCCCTCGATACTGACGGCAGCAATAGGTTGGCAGGTCTCATTAGTTCAGTTCAGGGAGCCAACGCACACTATATCGACGTGTGGCTCGACGAGACCGACAGTATCGAAAAGACGGGTGAGGTGCAGCCAATTATTCCCAGTAACGAAGGCTACGAAGACGATCTCGAGTCACCACCTGAAGACGCCGAGCGGGTTCCGGACGCTCGGATCGACCTCCAGCCGGTACCGCTTCCCTCCATCGAGTTGTTCCAGCAACTCGTCGTCCACCAGACGAGATGCCAGGTACGTGACTTCTGGATCTCGATGGGCGAAGAGCCTCCCGAAGAATACCGCGTCCTCGGCTTCGGGAAGTACAAGTTTGCAGCACGGTATCAGATGGACGGTCGGTACGAATACGATTACACGCAACTGCATGCAGACATTCCGGGCTACACTGTCGGACTCGGCCTCGAAGACCATCCGGAAATCGAGACGGGAGTCAAAGAGTTCCTCTCGCTTTTCGACACTTAGGAACGCTTAGAACACAACGACAGTGGCCATTGAAGACTCTCGAGAACAGTAGACCCGAACCGTGCTCGTTGACAATTCGATCGTGTTCAATTCAGACGAGAGCGGTACTAGTTCGACGGGGAGACAGTTTCTGCTGGCGCACGAATTCGCGCACAGCAATGAGTAATACGGCGGCGGCGGGCAACTCGCAATGATGGCCAGACCCGACGCCGAGTTGAAGATCGACTCCGACCCATAACTCCCGGTGGGTGCCGCGATGCAGGCACTATTTAGCGAGGAGCCGCTGATCAGCTCCTGGATGAGCAATCGGGCGGCAGAGATGCACATTCAGCGGAGTACGAACGACTTGAAGGTGAACCGCTGGGACCTGAGCACGCTTGGAAACCTGGATAATGGCAATTCGTCGGCGGGAGTGTTGGGCCCAGTCCTGGCGATTGGAGCGACCGCTGAGGGGTTCCTGGTACTGATTGCGCTGTGAGTCGCCCTCGAGTCACCGCTCGCGAGCATCCGTGAGAGAGAGGAACTCGATCGGGCGTGTTAGAAAGACGGGAGGACGGAGACTATCGTTCCGAAATCGAGAAGATACGCCATCCCTCACCCTCCGCCGGACGTAACTCGTAGGCCGCGTTCGTCGGAACCCCATCGGGCCGTTCAGGGATGTCCTCGGCAGTCAACTCCTGATCGAGTCCCAGCAGGACTTGATCTGGGGCGTCACGAATGCGTTCGATATCGCTGCCGATCGAAATGTCGCCGTGCTCCAGTATTGCGAGGTCCTTACTGTTGAATTCGTCCGCATTCGTCCGGGGGTGGTACAACTCGTGTGCACTATCGTCACCGTCGGCTAACCGTGAGACGAACTCGGTGACAACCGCTTCGGGGGATTTCCCATCGGTCGGTGGAGTCCCCGAGTGGGACCCGTCGGCAGCCGGGCTGTTTTCGCCATCCGAGCCGTTTTCTCCGCCACTCGAATCGGGCGTCCTCGAGTCGGTGCCGATTTCGTCGCCGTACTTTCGTGTGAGTTCTGCTTCCCACTCCCTGCTGACGCCGTGGTTCTCGTAGCTGCGTAGTTTGTCCTCGTACTGGAAGAACTCGCTTTCGATGGCGACGCCGCCGGCCTCCTCGGCGTACTGCAGCGCCAGAATCACGTGATCGAACGTAATCGTCACGCCGTCGAAATCGGTCGACGACTCCTCGAGGGGGTGGCCATCGTGGGCCTCGGTGGCCGCGATGTAGGCGGCGTACTTGGCGATCTTTCGAACGACGGCTGGCGTGACGACGATACGGCCGAGGAACCCGTAGTCGAAGTCGCTGGTGTCGACGTTAGCCTCGTCGGGGAATATGTCTCGCCAGATCCGCCGGCGGATACGCTCCTGTGGCACGTCGAAGTGGATCGAGTGAGCGATTCGACGTTTGAACGCCGCGTCGATCCCCGAGCGCTTGTTCGTCGTCAGGAGAGCGATCCCGTCGAACGCCTCGAGACGCTGGAGCAGGAAGTTGGTGACGTTGTTGGCGTAACGGTCGGTCGAGTCGCCGACATCGGTCCGTTCGCCAAACAGCGAGTCGGCCTCGTCGAACAACAGGATGGCGTTCGAGCGTTCGGCTTCCTCGAGCAGTGCGCCGAGTCGATCCTCAGTTTCGCCGATATACTTGTTGACGATCTGAGAGAGGTCGACCCGGTAGAGATCGAGGCCGGTTTCGTTGGCGATAATCTCGGCGGCCATCGTCTTCCCGGTTCCCGGCGGGCCGTAAAACAGAGCGACGACGCCGTCGCCACGATCCCCGGGTTCGCCGAACCCCCACTCGCTGGTGACCTGCCCCCGATACTGGAGGTGGCCNTAAAACAGAGCGACGACGCCGTCGCCACGATCCCCGGGTTCGCCGAACCCCCACTCGCTGGTGACCTGCCCCCGATACTGGAGGTGGCCACAGAGTTCCCGCAGATGGGTCTTGGGCTTGTCGTTGAGATAGATGTCGTCGAACGTGTACCCCGGCTCCATCGGCTCCGCCAGCGCCTCGAGATTGCTCGCCGAGTATCGCTTGCACGCTTCGTACAGGTGCTCGCGCTCGAGTGCTTCCTCGACGGGGGCGAACANGGCTCCGCCAGCGCCTCGAGATTGCTCGCCGAGTATCGCTTGCACGCTTCGTACAGGTGCTCGCGCTCGAGTGCTTCCTCGACGGGGGCGAACAGGTCGGCGTCACGCTGGTCTTTGAGGTCGTCTATGTCGTCGACATCCTCAAGGTCCGCGGCATCGGCTCCGGTTCGACAGAGATATCGTGCGGTTTCGACCGCGCGACGAACGTCCCGCTGTGGCAGCCGGAAGTTCGTCGCGACGTTACTGAGCAGATAGTCGTCGGCGAACTCCTCGCGGTACTCCTCCCAGATCGCCAGTCGCGTCTCGTACTCCGGGAACGGACAGTGGACCGTCTCGACGCGGTGGGTCTCGAGGTCGACGTCGGGTTTCCACCTGTCTCTTATACACATCTCTGAGCGGGCTGGCAANCAGGGGCATCGTCGAGGCGTTCGACCACGGTGTCGACGGAGACCCCGTCCCCCGTCGTAATCTCGAGTTCGCCGCCCTCCTCGTCGATCGTCGGCCCGCCATCGTCGCCCGTAACCGCCTCGAGCCCCTCGAGGTGGATCGCGGCTTCCTGGAGGGTTGCCTCGCGTAGCAAACGGGTACGCAGGTCCTCGTCGCGAAGAACGTCTGTGGCGTCGGCCCGGAGAATAGGTGTTTTGGACCCGGTGAGCGCAGCGGGGAGCCGGTCTTTCCCGGTGCCGTCCTCGCCGGAGACGTAGAAGACGGTCGGGTCGTCGGCGGCACGGCTGCGAGCGTCGATCGCAGTGAGTTTCGCGGTCGTGTCGTCGTCGAAGACGAGCCCTGCGAGCGAGCGGTCGCGTCGTTCGACCGAGACGAACTCCTCGAGGCGCTGGTCGAGACTGTCATCGCCTTTGAGATATTTGACGATACGCTCGTCGACGGTGACGAGATCGTAACTCTCCGGATACCCTGGGTCTCGAGAGAGTCGGTCGACCAATGCGTGCTGGAACAGCGGCGACGACGGCGAGAGGGAGTTGCCTGGCGATCCCTCGTCTTCGGGTTCCGACTCGTCGTCGTACATGAAGACCAGAATCTCCTCGAGCAGGTCGACGGTCGGGAGTCGTGGCTGGTCGACACCCTGAATGTTGCCGTAGGCGATGCCGATACTCCGGTCGAACACGGGTGCGAGGGCGAGCAAGAGCACGTCCAGATCCGTCCGCGAGAGGTCGAACTCGGTCGCGAGGTGATCGAGCCGGAGCGAAACTCCGGCTTCTCTAGCCTCCTCGACGTTGGTCTCGATGGCAGCCGTGAGTTCCGCAAACCGTTCACGATCGAGGTGTGCGAGTGCGGACTCCTCGCGATCGGCGCGCTGGCTCTCACCGGTGAGCGATCGCATTCGAGAGCCGATCGTCGCGAGTTCGCGCCCGATTTCCGGGGTCGACGGTCCGGTCGCATCCCCCTCGGACAGTGCCCCCGCCCCATCGGCCGCGAGACGGCGTTCGAGGATCGACTCGAGGACGAAGAGGAGACGCTCGAACTCCGCCTCGAGGTGATCACCGAAATGGTCGTACATGGACACCGTTTCTGTTTCGGAGAAGTAACGTTTTGTGATAGGAGCTTCGTCAAAATATTTTGTCGTAGGTGTAGAGGATGCTGGTCTAGTAGGAGGTGGAGACTCCAGTGCAACACGACGGAGGCCGGATCATGGTTTCGATTGAACCGGTCCGTGGTGAGAGAAACAGTTATTATTCGCCACTCTGAATTGACACTCAATGAATTTACCTCGCCCGGATCGAAGAAAAGTTGTGGCGTCGCTTCGCTGTGAGGGGGTCTGAATGGGTGAGCACACGAGTCGCAGACGGTCCGACCGGGACCGAACGACGAGCTCGGACCAGGAGACGAAAACGCAACAGTCGACCGCGTCGGCACGAACGCGCTCGAGCGACGGGGAGACGGCCACGAGACAGCCGGCGGCCAGCAGTCCCGTACTGGAGCCACCACAGACGCGGAATCCGCTGACCGATACGCCGAGCACGTACCCCGGCGTGGACTGGGCCGAGGCCGACACGGCGTCTCCGGAGTCGGCGGACAGAACGCAACTGCAGTTCCACGAGCAGACGCCCCAGTCCTTCGAGAGTCGGGGCTACGGTCCGGAGGCACAGTCTCACATCTATCGCGCGGTCAAAGGCACCGACACTGATCCCGACGGGGTTCCGGAGCCAGTGCTGGATGTCCTCGCAGACTCGGGTCAGTCACTCGATGGCACCGTCCAGCAGGCGCTGGAGGACCGAATGGACGCCGACTTCTCGGATGTCCAGATTCACACGGGCCCGAAAGCCGCCGAAGCGGCCGACGCGATCGACGCCNATTCACCTGTGGCAACGCGATCGTGTTCAACGCTGGCGAGTACGACCCATCTTCTCCAGAGGGACAGTTCTTGCTCGCCCACGAACTCGCCCACGTCAAACAGCAACACGGCGGCGCGCCCATCTCGATGATGCCGCAAGCAAATGCGGACCTCGAGATCGATCCCGACCCGCAACTCGAGCGGGAGGCCGACCAGACGGCCAAAGAGGCGCTGTCGGGTGAGGAGCCACTGACGGTCAGTCGGATGGGGACGGACGTGCACATTCAGCGNGCCAAAGAGGCGCTGTCGGGTGAGGAGCCACTGACGGTCAGTCGGATGGGGACGGACGTGCACATTCAGCGGGTTGCCGAGGACGAGGCACTCCAAGCGATGGCGATGTTCGAAGCGGAGATAGACGACGGCGATATCAGCGACCACCGTGAGTCACATAACCGCCTCCAACTCGAATACCTCTCGGGGATCGTCGACGACATCGTGGAGAAACAGCAAGACCAGACGAAATTAGAGATCGCCCAGATGGACAATCCTGATGCCGTGGCGGCCGAGTTACAGAAACGGATCGACCGGACCGAGCAGGAACTCGAAGGCGATCTCAAAGAACTGAGCGAGAAACTCGACGACAAACTCGAGGACGTTGCTTTGACCGAAGACCAGCGAAGAAAGCTCAGCGGTGACGTCGAGACCGACAAAATCGACGATATCTCCTGGACGATCGCCAAGCCGCTGCTGGTCGCGACCGGAATCACGAAGCTGCTGGAAGGAGCCAATCTCGCCGAGGCATTCGATGGTGGCGACGTGTTGACCGCCAAAGACGTCGGTGCAGAGGCCAAAGAGTTCGACGTCAACGAGCGGATGGTCCAGACAATCTCCCAACTCCGGCAAGGCGAGATTTCGAGCATCGAGGACCTCAAGGANCGTCGGTGCAGAGGCCAAAGAGTTCGACGTCAACGAGCGGATGGTCCAGACAATCTCCCAACTCCGGCAAGGCGAGATTTCGAGCATCGAGGACCTCAAGGACGTCTGGACACAGACTAACGGCTCCCTGGAAGAACGTGCGGCCGAAATCTTCGAGATTGTCCGCGACGACGCCAGAGAGTGGCTCGAAGAGTGCAAAGTGGATCTCGACGAACTTGCCGACACTGGCGAGGGCGACTCGACTGGTGATGCCGAAGGAGGTCATGTCTAACTATGAAAGCTGTAATCACAGGTGAATCAGAGCGTATCGGTGTTAATCTTAGAGATAACAACGATGTCGAACATCTCATCGAGATGGACGAGTCGGGCAAAATCAAGTACCACGAACAGGACGGCTATCCCGATAAGTCCGCCAAACGGACGAACACCCAGAACGCACACACAGGCCAGGTCCGTCGGTTCGCCAAGTGGCACGTCTACCGCGAACGCGGCTACGAGACACTCAAACGCCGAGAAAACCCCGACGTGCTGATGGCCGGCCTGCTGGCAGTCGCAGCACTGTCATCCGAAGAGTTCACCGAGTACTTCGGGGATCTCGAGGAACAACTCCAGCGCCACTACAACGACGAGCCGGTTGAGCTGCCGTTCGAGGACGCCGATCCCGACGAGACAATCATCTACGAGAAAGACGTCTACATCCAGCCNAGATGTGTATAAGAGACAGACCGAGTACTTCGGGGATCTCGAGGAACAACTCCAGCGCCACTACAACGACGAGCCGGTTGAGCTGCCGTTCGAGGACGCCGATCCCGACGAGACAATCATCTACGAGAAAGACGTCTACATCCAGCCTGATCCACTCACGTTCGAGCCGCCGGTACTCGATCAGTTCCTCGCCCGCTTCGATGGTGATCCGGACACACCGGCAGTCGCCGCCAATGGGGACGTGCCACAGGAAGCGATGGACGACTTGCTCTTTGATGTCGAAGCCGTCTCCGACATGCACGTGCTTCACTACGACTCAGCGGGGAACGAACAGTACGAACGTGGCGGCCAGCCGGGGGTCGGCCGGAAACCAGACGTGCGGGTAGAACTGATGGCCTTCGATCCGGCGGAAATCGACTCCTTCCAGCACTACGTCGTCTCGCATCTGGCCTATCAGATCCGGGACTGCTTCCTGTTGATGGGACTGCAACCGCCTGCCGGGTTCCGGGTCTCCGGGTGGGGATCGTACAAAGGGTTCCTCTCACNCTCACAGTCTGCCTTCAACCTCTACGAGAACTACTGGTCTAGCGAGGCAGAAATCACATCCTGGGACCCCGCCTGAACACGTCCCTCGAGTGTGGGGGCCTGGTCAGGTGACTACTCGCTGAGACATCACAATTGACGTGTTTTCAACATAAACAGTGGTATCAGCGGAACAAAATCGCCGAAGGAAAGACATGCATAAGACAGCAGGAAATTGCGTCGATCACACTCCGAGCACGTACCCTGGCGTGGACTGGGCCGAGGCCGACACGGCGTCTCCGGAGTCGGC
>NZ_AOMA01000064.1 GCF_000337895.1 Halobiforma nitratireducens JCM 10879 | reverse complement strand
CACACGGGCCCGAAAGCCGCCGAAGCGGCCGACGCGATCGACGCCAAAGCATTCACCTGTGGCAACGCGATCGTGTTCAACGCTGGCGAGTACGACCCATCTTCTCCAGAGGGACAGTTCTTGCTCGCCCACGAACTCGCCCACGTCAAACAGCAACACGGCGGCGCACCCATCTCGATGATGCCCAAGCCCAACGCCGAGTTGGAGATCGATCCTGACCCGCAACTCGAGCGGGAGGCCGACCAGACGGCCAAAGAGGCGCTGTCGGGTGAGGAGCCGTTGACGGTCAGTCGGATGGGGACGGACGTGCACATTCAGCGCTTCGAAAATGATCGGACTGCTGAATTTTACGAGGGCGTTATTAATGCGATACGCCGAGAGTCTGATGACCTCGACACCGAGGACATCGAACGGATCAAAAGCGAAGTTGCCGAAGAGATTCCCGGAACGGAGTACGACGGGGCAGCTGGCCACGACGAACTGAACATCAAGGCCCTCGAGAAAGCCCGCGAGGCAGCTGCACAGAAAAAAGAGGAAATGCAACTGATCAGAGAGGCCGAAGACAAGTTCGCCAGTGCCGAATGGGGTGAGAAAGTACACGCAGCACAGGTGGAACTCGGTGCCAGGGACGACGAAAGTGCTGACTTCGATGAGGTGGCTGACGACGACGAGTCGCCGATGGACGTCGTCCACGAGCAGGCGAAGTTGCAAAAAGAGTATCCGGAGGCGGTGGAGAAGGCAAACGAGTTAGAAGACGAACTCGAGTCGATCCTCGGCAATGGAAATATCCGGCTGACCGAAGCACAAAAAGAAGAAATTCAATCGCTTGAACAGAAATTGGCGGAGAAATTCGATTCGCCGACGGCACGAACGGTGACGACCTATCTGTTGAACCTGATGACAGATACCCTGTTGCACGTTCAAGATTAGTTCGCCGGACGGGACGGGCAGACCAGAAACTGACCACCTATCGGCAGTGCTGACCCAATG